>NZ_QOAZ01000012.1 GCF_003574675.1 Azohydromonas sediminis | reverse complement strand
CACCCGCGCAGCAGCGCCGCGTGACGTTCGTTCCTCTGGCCCTGACGCCAACCCGACGGGCGTCTGCGGCGATCAATTGCCTCTCAGCCTCTGAGCCGCGCGCCTCAGTAGCCGCGCGCGTGGTCGACCCAGCCCGGCAGCGCCTGCGGCGCGCGCCCGGCGCGCCACGCGGCGAGGTTGGCGGCGACGACGTCTGCGGCGCTGCGTTCGTCGGTCAGCGCGGCCGCGTGCGGCAGCAGCGTCACGCGCGGGTGCGTCCAGTACGGGTGCCCGGGCGGCAGCGGCTCGGTCGCGAACACGTCGAGCACGGCGTCGCGCAGGTGCCCGCTGTCGAGCGCGGCGAGCAGGTCGGCGTCGACGACGTGGGCGCCGCGCGCGACGTTGACGAGCCCGGCGCCCTTCGGCAGCGCGGCGAGGAAGCGCGCGTCGATCAGCCCGCGCGTGGCCGGCGTCAGCGGCAGCAGGTTGACCACGACGTCGCTCGTGCGCAGCAGCGGCTCGAGCGCGTCGCGGCCGGCTGCGCGCACGATGCCGTCGTCGGCCGCAGGGTGCGCATGCAGCGTCCACGCCTGCACGCGGTAGCCCAGCGGCATCAGCCGCCGCGCGGCGGCCAGACCCATCTGCCCGAGCCCGAGCAGCGTCACCGTGACCTCGTCGGCGCGGCGCTGCGCGTGCACCCGCCACTGCCGCTCGCGCTGCCGGCGCGCATAGGCGAAGAAGCCGCGGTGCAGCGCGAGCACGGCCCACACCACGGTCTGCGCCATCGCGTCGTTCATCGCCGGGTCGACCATGCGCACGAGCGGCACGCGTGCCGGCAGCGCCGCGTCGGCGAGCAGCCGGTCGACGCCGGCCCACAGCGAGTGCACGAGCTTCAGGTTCGGCCACGCGGCGAGCGTGCCCGGCGCCGGGTTCGCGACGACGGCGGCTTCGATCGCCGCCGGGTCGAACGCGTCGTGCTCGTCCCACAGCCGCACGCCCGGGCACCGCGCGGCCAGCGCCGGCGCGAGCGCGGCGTGCCAGCGCCGCCGTTCGGCGGCGTCGAGATCGCCGGCGAGCACGACGTCCATGCCGCGAGCCTAGCGCAGCGGCTACTGGTTGCTCGCGGCGAGCACTTCGGCGAGGTCGGTGAGCCCGGCGAGCATCTTCTCGATGCCGTCCTGGCGCAGCGTGACCATGCCGGCGGCCAGCGCGGCGGCGTGCAGCTGCGCGGCCGGCGCACGGTGGCGGATCAGCTCGCGCGCGGCGTCGTCGGCGAGCATCAGCTCGTGCAGCCCGAGACGCCCGTGGTAGCCGCTGCCGTCGCAGCGTGCGCAGCCGTGGCGGCGGTACTGGTACAGCCGGCCCTGCGCGTCGCCGTGCTGCCGGCGCCAGCGCGCGACCAGCGCCGCCTCGTCGAGGCCGCCGGCGCTGCCGCTGTCGAGGTACTGGCGCGCCAGGAGCAGCGCGCCGTCGTCGTCGAGCGCCTCGCGCACCCGGCACGCGGTGCACAGCCGGCGCACGAGGCGCTGCGCGAGGATCGCCAGCAGCGAGTCGGAGAACGTGAACGGGTCGAGCCCGATCTCGAGCAGCCGCGTGATGCTCTCGGGCGCGCTGTTGGTGTGCAGCGTGCTCATCACGAGATGGCCCGTGAGCGACGCCTCGACGGCGATGCGCGCGGTCTCCTCGTCGCGCATCTCGCCGATCATGATGACGTCGGGGTCGGCGCGCAGGAAGGTGCGCATCGCGGCGGCGAAGGTCCAGCCGATGCGCGCGTTGACCTGCACCTGGCGCAGGCCCTCCTGCGTGATCTCGACGGGGTCCTCGGCGGTCCAGATCTTGCGCTGCTCGGTGTTGAGCTCGCGCAGCACCGAGTGCAGCGTCGTCGTCTTGCCGCTGCCGGTGGGCCCGCAGATCAGGATCAGCCCGTAGGGCTTGGCCATCACCGAGCGCAGCGCCGCGAGGTTGCCCTCCGACAGCCCGATCGCGTCGAGCGGCAGCGGCTTCAGGCCCGACAGCAGCCGCAGCACGACGTCCTCGAGCCCGTGCACGGTGGGCACCGTGACCATGCGCAGCTCGACGTGCGGGCCGCCGAAGCGCGCGAAGTCGATCTTGCCGTCCTGCGGCTTGCGGTGCTCCGAGATGTCGAGGCTGGCCATGATCTTCAGCCGTGCCACGAGCGCGTAGCGGTAGCGCGCCGGCAGCTCGAGGTAGCGCACGAGGTCGCCGTCGACGCGCAGGCGGATGCGCACCGGCCGCGGCGCGTCGGCGGTCTCGATGTGGATGTCGGAGGCGCGCTGCTCGATCGCGTCGGCGATCATGCGGTTGACCAGCCGCACCAGCGTGTTGTCGGACTCGGAGACGACGGCCGCGTCGCTGTCGACCTCGGCCGACGCCGACTGCGCGAGTTCGGCCGCCAGCTCGCGCGCGCTGCGCGGCGTCGCGACCGGTGCGGCCGGCGCCCGCGCGGCCGGCGCGTCGCGGTACGCGCGCGCGACCGCGGCGGCCAGCGTGCCGGGCACCGCGATCACCGGCTGCACGCGCAGCTGCGCGATGAAGCGCAGCTCGTCGAGCAGCCGCGTGTCCCACGGGTCGGGCACCGCGACGACGAGCGTGTCGTCGCGCAGCATCAGCGGCAGCACGCCCTCGCGCTCGGCCTCGGCGGCCGGGATGCGCGCGAGCGCGTCGGGCTCGGGCGTCAGGCGCCGCGGATCGACCACCGGCACGCCGAGCCAGCGCGCCAGCGCCATGTTGAGCACCGGCGGTGTCAGCGCGCCGGCGTCGACGAGCAGCTGGCCGAGCAGGCGGTGCGGGCGCACGCGGGCCTGGGCCTGCAGCGCGCGCGTCAGCGTCTCGGGCGTGATCAGGCCGCGCTGGATCAGCGCCTCGCCGAGCCGGCGCGCGCGCGGCGTCGGCGCCGCGTGCAGGTGTTCCCACAGCGCGTCGAGCGAGCCGGGCACGGTGACGCCGGCGTCGTCGCCGCGGTCGGACGGGGCTGGCGGCAGCGGGTGCGGTTGGGTGTCGGCGAAGGGCATCGGATCGGTACGGCGAGGGGCGGGCTGCAGTGTCGAGGCTGTCGCCGCAGGCGGCGAGGCACGAATGCACGTGGCGCGCGGCACACCGTCGCGCGCGTGGCGCCGCTCGACGGCTGCAAAACCGGGGCGGTCGACGCGCGGTGGCCGGGCCCCCTTGGATTCGGCGCGCGGGGCGCCATCTTGAGCCCATGGACCAGCCCACCGCCCACGTTTCCTGCGCCCGCTGCGGCGCGACCAACCGCATCCCCACCGCACGCCTGGCCGACGACCCGGTGTGCGGCAAGTGCGGCCACGCGCTGCTCGACGGCCACCCGGTCGAGCTCGACGACCGCAACTTCGACGCCTTCGTCAAGGCTACCGACCTGCCGGTGCTGGTCGACTTCTGGGCGCCGTGGTGCGGCCCGTGCCGCATGATGGCGCCGCAGTTCGAGCAGGCCGCGCGCCAGCTCAAGGGGCGCGCCGTGCTCGTCAAGGTCAACAGCGACGAGGCGCAGCGCACCGCGGGGCGCTTCGGCATCCGCAGCATCCCGACGCTGGTCAAGCTGCAGGGCGGGCGCGAAGTCGCGCGCCAGTCGGGCGCGGTGCCCGCGTCGGCGATCGTCGCGCTGGCGCAGCGCTGATCAGCCGGCGGCGGCGGCGCGCCGGCGCGCGAACTCGACGTACCAGTCGACGCAGTCGGCGTTGGCCATCGCGTCGCGGTTCATCACCTTCGCCGGATCGGCGCCGAGCAGCAGCTTCTTGACCGGCAACTCCATCTTCTTGCCCGAGAGCGTCCGCGGGATCGCCTTGACCTGCACGATCTCGCTGGGCACGTGGCGCGGCGACAGCGCGGTCCGGATCTCGTCGCGGATGCGCTTTTCCAGCGCGGCGTCGAGCACGACGCCGTCGCGCAGCACGACGAACAGCGGCATGTAGCTCTCGCGGCCGAGGTATTCGAGGTCGACGACGAGGCTGTCGAGCACCTCGGGCAGCGCCTCGACCGCGCGGTACAGCTCGGCGGTGCCCATGCGGATGCCGTGGCGGTTGATCGTCGCGTCGCTGCGGCCGTAGATGATCGCGCCGCCGCGCGGCGTGATACGGATCCAGTCGCCGTGCCGCCACACGCCGGGGTAGGTGTCGAAGTAGCTGTCGTGCAACCGGGAACCGTCCGGGTCGTTCCACAGATACAGCGGCATCGACGGCATTGGCTTCGTGCACACCAGCTCGCCGACCTCGTCGACGAGCGCGCGTCCCTGCTCGTCCCAGGCCTCGACCGCGGCGCCGAGGCAGCGGCACTGCATCTCGCCCTCGACCACCGGCAGCGTGCGCAGCCCGGCGATGAAGGCCCCGGCGAAGTCGGTGCCGCCCGAGATCGACGTCAGCCAGATGCGCTCGCCGTCGACGCGCGGCAGCCGCTCCCAGATCCAGCGGTAGCCCTCGACCGCCAGCGGCGAGCCGGTCGAGCCCACCGCGCGCAGCCGCGACAGGTCGGCTGCGTGCTGCGGCTTCACGTCGGCCTTCAGGCACGACGCATAGAACGCCGCACCGGCGCCGAAGAACGTCGCGCCGGCGAGGCCGGCGAAGCGCCACAGCGTCGTCCAGTCGGGCGCGCCTTGCGGACCGGCGGGGCTGCCGTCGAACAGGCAGATCGTCGTGCCGCCGAGCAGGCCGCCGACCTGGCAGTTCCACATGATCCAGCCGGTCGAGCTGTACCAGTGGAAGCGATCGCCGGTGTCGACGCTGGCGCCGACGTCGTTGTGCAGCACGCCGAGCTTGAGCGCTTCGAGCATCACGCCGCCGTGGCCGTGCACGATGGCCTTCGGCAGCCCGGTGGTGCCGCTCGAGTAGACGATCCACAGCGGGTGGTCGAACGGCAGCCACGCGGGTTCGAAGGGCACGTCGTCGGCGACCAGTGCACCCCAGTCGTGGGCACGGCGCCGCGCGCCGGCGAAGGCCTGCGCGTCGGTGCCGGCGTCGAGCCGCGGCCAGACGACGACGTCGGTGAGCGTCGGCAGCTGGGCGAGCAGCTGGTGCAGCAGCGGCCGGCGGTCGTGCGCGACGCCGCCGAACACGTAGCCGTCGCTGGCGATCAGTACTTTCGGCTCGATCTGCCGGAAGCGGTCGAGCACCGCCACCGGCCCCATGTCGGGCGAACAGACCGACCACACCGCGCCGACGCTCGCGCACGCGAGGAACGCGACGACCGTCTGCGGCGTGTTCGGCAGCACCGCGACGACGCGGTCGCCCGGCGCGACGCCCATCGCGCGCAGCCGCGCCGCCAGCGACGCGACCTGGCGGCGCAGCTCGGGCCACGACACCTCGCCGAGTTCGCCGCGCGCGAGCATCGCCTCGTCGGCGTGGACGATCGCCGGGTGGCCGGCGGCGTGCGCCGCGTCGGCGTGGCGCATCACCTGCTGCGCATAGTTGACCTGCACGCCGGGGAACCAGCGCGCCCCCGGCATGCGCGCGTCGGCGAGCACGGTGGTCACCGGCGTCGGCGAGCGCAGGTCGAAGTGGTCCCAGATCGAGCGCCAGAACGCGTCGAGGTCGGTCGTCGACCAGCGCCACAGCGCGTCGTAGCCGGCCTCGTCGTCGACCGTGAAGTCGAGCCCGCGCTGCGCGCGCAGCCAGCGCAGGTAGCCGAGGATGCGCGGCTCGGGGCTCATCGCGCGCTCGCGGCAGCCGATGCCGTCGCGCGCGCGGGCAGCAGGCGGATGTCGCCGTACCACGCGAGCGCGTCGGACTTCGTGTTGTCGCTGTCGGTCAGCACGCCCACGCCGATCAGCCGCCCCGGCTCGGCGCCGCGGGCGACGACGACGGTCTTGACCTGCGCCGTCACCGCGTGCGGCACGACGCTGCCCTCGGGCAGGCGGTTGTCCCAAGCGTAGACCAGCGTCGCGAACGGCACCGCCTGCCCGGTCAGCAGCGCGGCCTTGTCCATCAGCAGTCGCTCGCGCAGCGGCAGCGTCGCAGCGTCGCCGTCGAAGAACAGCAGCACGCGCGCCGGCGAGTCGTCGTGGTGGCGGTCGGCGAGGTTGGCCACCGGGTTGGGGTGTGCGAGCCGCCACTCCCACGCGACGACGGGGCGCTGCGCCGGATCGACGTCGAGCCGCTGCCTGAGCCCCGATGCCGCGCGCGTGGCCAGCGCCTGCAGCACGATGCGCTGCGACGCGGCATCGACGACGAACTCGTACTGCGTCGGTGTCTTCGCCGGGCCGACGATCCACGGCTGCCACGGCGACGCGCCGTCGCTACCGGGGCGCTGGGCCGAGAACGGCGTGACGTCGGCCAGCGGCGCGGCGCGGTCGACGCTGGCGCAGCCGGCCAGCGTCAGCGCTGCGACCAGCGCGGCAGCGGCCGCGGACGACGGGGGACGCGAGCGGGGTGTGAACATGGCGCGCGAGCTTAGCCGGCGTTCGTGACGGCCGCCTCGGGACGCACCCGCGGTGCGCACGTCAGCGCCCGCGCCGCCGTGCGCGCTCGGCCGGGTCGACGTCGACGTACTTCCAGAAGTCGCGCACGAACAGGTGGCGGTGGTAGCCGATCACCCACGGGTGCGCGAGGTCGGTGCCGATGCGGTGCACGTGGATCTTGTACGGCATGTAGGCCACGAGCAGCTTCTTCGCTTCGGTCATCAGCGCGAGCCGCTCGGGCCCGTCGGGCAGCGCGCGCTGGCGCTCGTACAGCGCGTTGAACGCCGGCAGGTCGAAGCGCGCGTGGTTGGCCTGGCCGCGGTTCGGCCCGTAGCCCAGCGCGAGGAAGGTGTCGCCGTCGGGCGCACCGGCGCTCCAGCCCACCCCCCACATCATCAGCTGCCCGGCGCGGCTGGCCTTGAGCTGCTCGGGCCACTTGGCGACCCTGAACTCGATGCGCACGCCGATCGCGTGCATGTGCTTGCGCCACAGCTCGGCCAGTGCGCGCGCGGTCTGGTCGGGGCTGGTGGCGTACTCGAGGACCAGCGCTCGGCCGTCGGGCTGGTCGCGCCAGCCGTCGCCGTCGCGGTCGACCCAGCCGTACAGGTCGAGCAGCGCCTTCGCGCGCGCAACGCTGTGCTCGCTCATCTCGGAGCGGAAGTCGGGGTCGTAGCCCCAGGTCTGCGGCGCGATGACCGACTGCGCCGGGATCGCCTGCCCGCGGCGCACGATGCGGATCTCGCGCTCGACGTCGACCGCCAGCGCGATCGCGCGGCGCAGCGCGACCTGGTGCGGCGCATAGCCGCCCACCAGCGGGTGCTCCATCGCGAAGTAGGTCAGCGCGACGTCGGCGCGCGGGTAGCGCAGCATCGTGATGCCGCGCTGTGCGAGGTGTGGCGCGAGCTGGTTGTTCGGCAGCGCGACGTCGGCGAACTCGGGCGGCACGAGCTCCTGGATGTCCTGCTCGCCGCCGAGGAACGACAGCCAGCGCGGCTGCGCCTCCTCGATGATGGCGATCTCGACGCGGTCGACCATCGGCAGCCGGCGGCCCTTGAGCTGCGCGGCGATCGCGACCAGCCGCGCGTCGTCGGGCGGCGGGTGCTCGTCGTAGCGCACCTCGCGGTAGTTCGGGTTGCGCTCGAGCACGATCAGCGACGAGCGCCGCCACTGCGCGAGGCGAAACGGCCCGGTGCCCACCGGGTGCTCGCCGATGCGGTCGCCGTAGCGTTCGACGACTTCGCGCGCCAGCGCGCCGGTGAACGAGCCGTCGGTGAAGTGGTAGAGGAACCGCGGCTTGGGCTCGGCCAGGCGGATCTGGAACGTGTAGCGGTCCAGCGCGCGCAGGCCCTCGACCTCGCGGTCGTAGTCGAACGGCTGCTTCTTCTCGATCGCCTCGCGGCGCAGCTCGGACAGGCCGAGGATCTTGTCGTTCTCGAGCAGGTACAGGTTGCCGCTCTTCCAGCGTGGGTCGTAGTGGCGCTTGAGCGAGTAGACGTAGTCGTGTGCCGTCAGCTCGCGCGGCCGGCCGCCGAAAGCCGGGTCGTCGGCGAAGTGGATGCCGGGCCGCACGCGGAACGTGAAGGTGCGGAAGTCGTCCGAGACCTCGGGCATCGCGGCCAGCGTGTTCGGCCGCAGCCGCGCCGGGCTGGCGAGGAATTCGAACTCGAGCGGGGCGTCGAAGATGCCGGCGGCGACCGTCCGCGAGTACAGGTCGGTGATCTGCGCCGGGTCGAAGCTCGTCTCGGCCACCGGGAACGCGTAGCGCAGCACCTTGGGCGCGGGCGCCGCCGCCGGCTGGGCCGGCGCGGCGGCCACGCACAGCGCCGACGCCACCGCCACCAGCCACCGCTTCGCCGCCACTGCCCGTCCTGCCGTCCGCACTGCGCGCGCAGTCTAGCGGCGCGCCTACACTCGCGCGTCGTTTCCACCCGCCGCGACGCCGATGGCCGCCTACCTGATCCGCCGCCTGTGGCAGACGGTGCCGACGCTGGCCGGTGTCGTCGTGCTGGTGTTCGCGCTGTTCAAGGTCTTCGGCGGCGACCCGGCCGAGATCCTCGGCGGCCTGAACGCGAGCGAGGAGCAGGTCGCCGCGATCCGCGCGCAGCTCGGCCTGGACCGGCCGTGGTGGGTGCAGCTCGGCCTGTTCCTGAAGCAGGTCGCGACCTTCGACTGGGGCACGAGCTGGGCCACGAACGAGCCGGTGGCGCAGCTGTTCGCCACCCGGCTGCCGGCGACGCTGACGGTGATGCTGCCGATCCTCGTGCTCGACACGCTGCTGGCGATCCCGATCGCGCTCGGCGTCGCGGTGCTGCGCGGCTCGCTGACCGACCGCGCCGTGATGGTGGCCACCACCGTCGCGCTGTCGATCAGCTTCCTCGTCTACGTCATCGTCGGCCAGTACCTGTTCGGCTTCCGGCTCGGCTGGTTCCCGGTGCAGGGCTGGAGCGACAGCCTGTGGACCAACCTGACGGTCTACGCGCCGCTGCCGGTGCTGCTCGCGGTGGCCGTCGGGCTGGCGCCACAGACGCGGCTGTACCGCAGCTTCTTCCTCGACGAGATCGGGCAGGACTACGTGCGCACTGCGCGCGCCAAGGGGCTGGCCGAGCGCACCGTGCTGCTCAAGCACGTGCTGCGCAACGCGCTGATCCCGATCCTGACCCACGTCGCGCTCGCGTTGCCGGGCGTCTTCGTCGGCTCGTTCCTGATCGAGGTCTTCTTCTCGATCCCCGGCCTCGGGCGCGAGGTGCTGCTGGCCGTCAACCGCAGCGACTACCCGGTGATCCAGGCGGTGACGGTCTACGTCGCGGTGCTGACGATGGCGATCAACCTCGTCGCCGACCTGCTCTACAAGCTCGCCGACCCGCGGGTGGTGCTGAAGTGAGCGCCGTCGTCGAGCCGTACCTGGCCGCCGGCGACGCCGAGCGCTGCGAGGGCGTGTGGCGCACTGCGGCGCGACGCTTCGCGGCCGACCGCGTCGGCGTCGCGTCGGTGGGCGTCGTGCTCGCGTTCGGGCTGCTGATCGTCGCGTCGGTGGTGGGCTGGGTCGCGGCCGACTGGCAGCGCGAGGTCGGCGTGCCGAGCGCGCCGCCGGCGTTCGTCGGTGCGCGCGCGGCCGACGCGGCGCCCGACGCCGCCGCGAGCGCCGGTGCGCGCGCCGACCTGTCGGCGATCGACCCGCTCGCGCCGCGCTACCGCGAGTGGGACGAGCGCGCCGCGCAGTACCGCGTCGACGAGGCGCCGAAGCGCGCGACGCTGCCGCTCGGCGGCGACCGCCTCGGGCGCGACGTGCTCGCCAAAGCCGTCAAGGGCACCGAGGTCTCGGTGGCCGTCGGCGTCGCGGCGGCCGTCGTCGCCACCGTGATCGGCACGCTGCTCGGTGCCTGCGCCGGCTTCTTCGGCGGCAAGGTCGGTGACCTGCTCGAGTGGGTCTACAACGTGTTCACCGCGGTGCCGGGCATCCTGCTCGTGTTCGCGTTCGCCGCGGTGTTCGGCCGCGGCGTCGACACCGTCGTGCTGATCCTCGGCCTGACCGGCTGGACCGGCGTGTACCGGCTCGTGCGCGCCGAGTTCATGAAGCACGTGGTGCGCGAGTACGTGCGCGCCGCACAGGCCATCGGCGCGAGCGCCGCGAGCCGGATGTTCCGCCACATCCTGCCCAACGTCAGCCACGTGATCCTCGTGCAGCTGTCGATCCTCGTCGTCGGTTTCATCAAGGCCGAGGTGATCCTGAGCTACCTCGGCCTGGGCGTGCCGCTCGACCAGGTCAGCTGGGGCACGATGCTCGCCGAAGCACAGACCGAGCTGCTGCTGGGCCACTGGTGGCAGCTCGCCGCGGCGACACTGTTCATGGCGGTGTTCGTCACCGCGTTCTCGCTGGCCACCGACGCGCTGCGCGACGCGCTCGACCCGAAGCTGCGGGGGGCCGCGTGAGCGCGCCGCTGCTGTCGATCGATGACCTGCGTGTGTCGTTCCGCGTCGGCCGCGACGGCAGCGGCGCCACCCACGCCGACGCCGTGCGCGGCGTGAGCTTCGACGTGCCCGAGGACGCGACGCTGGCGCTGGTCGGCGAGTCGGGCAGCGGCAAGAGCGTGACGGCGATGGCCGTCGTCGACCTGCTGCCGCCCAACGCCGAGCGCCGCGGGCGCATCGTCTGGCGCGGGCACGACCTGCTGCGCGAGCCGCCGGCGGCGACGCGCGCGCTGCGCGGGCGCGAGATCGCCTGCGTGTTCCAGGACCCGATGTCGTCGCTGAACCCGGTGCTGAGCATCGGCGACCAGCTCACCGAGCCGCTGCGCCGCCACCTCGGGCTGACGCGGCGGCAGGCGCGCGAGCGCGCGCTGGCGCTGCTCGCCGAGGTCGGCATCGCCGAGCCGCGGCGGCGGCTGGCGGCGTACCCGCACGAGCTGTCGGGCGGGCAGCAGCAGCGCGTGATGATCGCGATGGCGCTGGCGGGCGAGCCGCGGCTGCTGATCGCCGACGAGCCGACGACGGCGCTCGACGTGACGGTGCAGCGCCAGATCCTCGAGCTGCTCGCCGCGCTGCGCCGGCGCCACCGCATGAGCGTGCTGTTCATCAGTCACGACCTCGGCGTGGTCGG
The DNA here is from genome assembly GCF_003574675.1 of Azohydromonas sediminis. GTDB lineage: Bacteria > Pseudomonadota > Gammaproteobacteria > Burkholderiales > Burkholderiaceae_C > Calidifontimicrobium > Calidifontimicrobium sediminis. Next base: position 82,063 of record NZ_QOAZ01000012.1, on the reverse strand, counting down.
CGAGATCGCCGACCACGTCGTCGTGATGCGCCACGGTGTCGTGCGCGAGCAGGGCCCGGTGGCGCGCGTGTTCGCCGCGCCGCAGGACGCGTACACGAAGGCGCTGCTCGCGTGCCGCCCGCCGCTGCACGACCCGCCGCCGCGCCTGCGCGTCGTCGACGACGGCGGGGCCGGCCGCGAGACGGCGCGCGCGGCGCGGCCGAAGGACCCGCACGCCCCCGTCGTGCTCGAGGTGCGCGCGCTGGCCAAGAGCTTCACGGCGCGCGAGGGCCTGTTCGGGCGGCGCGAGTTCGCGGCCGTGCGCGACGTCAGCTTCCGTCTGCGGCGCGGCCACACGCTGGGTGTCGTCGGCGAGTCGGGCTCGGGCAAGACGACGATGGGGCTGGCGCTGCTGCAGCTGCACGAGCCGCGTTCGGGGCCGCAGCGCGGGCAGGTGCTGCTCGACGGGCGAGACGTGCAGCGGCTCGACGCGCGCGAGCGGCTCGCGATGCGCCGTCGGCTGCAGATCGTGTTCCAGAACCCGTACGCGAGCCTGAATCCGCGCTTCACGGTCGGTCAGGCGCTCGTCGAGCCGATGGCGATCCACGGCCTCGGCCGCGACACCGCCGAGCGCGAGCGGCGCGCGCGTGCGCTGCTCGACCAGGTCGGGGTGACCGGGCGCGCGTTCGGCAAGTACCCGCACGAGTTCAGCGGCGGCCAGCGCCAGCGCATCGCGATCGCGCGCTGCCTCGCGCTCGAGCCCGAGGTGATCGTGCTCGACGAGGCCGTCAGCGCGCTCGACGTCAGCGTGCAGGCGCAGGTGCTGAACCTGCTGCGCGACCTGCAGGACGAGCTCGCGCTGGCCTACGTCTTCATCAGCCACGACCTCGCCGTCGTGCGCTTCATGAGCGACGAGGTGCTGGTGATGAAGGACGGCGCCGTCGTCGAACAGGCCGGCGCGGCCGAGGTGCTGGCCGCACCGCGCCACCCGTACACGCAGCAGCTGCTCGCGGCGGTGCCGCGCGGCGTGCCCGCGCGGGCGTGAACGCGCCGCTCAGCGGCGCCACCACCAGATCAGCAGCGAGACGACGAGCGAGATCACGAGCCCCGTCGTGATCGGCGCGAAGAAGTGGAACCCGTCGCGCTCGATGTGGATGTCGCCCGGCAGCCGCCCCCACGGCACGCGGCCGAGCCAGGGCCACAGCAGCCCGAGGACGAGCAGGACGACGCCGAGGCTGATCAGCAGACGCTGCATCGTGTGCGCAGACGGCAACGCAGAGTTCGACGCGCCGCATTGTGCGGCGACGGCGCATGCGGCCGTCGGCTGACGGATTTCGTCACTGCCGGCCGTCGCGCCGCGCCGCGGTGGCCGAAATCGGTCACACCGGTGACGCGGCGGCGTGACATCGTGCACGCCGCTGCACGTTGGCACGCTGGCATGGAAGATGCCCCGTGCCGATACGAGATTGCAACGAGGACCGACCGCCATGCCCCTGTCGCCGACCGTCCTGCGCCGCCCGCCCCGCCCCGCCGCCCCACGTTGCCACGGCGGGGTGTCGTCGCTGCTGCGCGTGTCGGCGAGCGCCGCGCGCCGCAGCGCACGGGCGGTCGGACGCTGGCTGCAGGTTCCGGCGCCTGCCGCGACCGCCGGCGAGCCGCAGCCGGGCTTCATCACGCCGCTGCAGCCCAGCGCCGCGGTGCGCGTGGCTGCAGGGGGTTGACGCGTTGGAGCGCCGCCCGCTGGCCCCCCCACGCCCGGCGCTGACGCCGCCGCGCGCTGCGCTGCGTCCCGGCGCCGCCGGGGCGCGTCACGCGGCGACGCCGGCCGCGCGCACGCCGGTGCTCGCAGTGTCGCGCGCGCCACAGCAGCTGTCGCTGTTCCCGCCCAGGCGCGGCTGAGGCCTGGCGCGGCGGCTTTGCCGCGCCAGCCGCCGCTGCGCGCCGGTGCGCACCGTCACCGCCGCAGCCAGCGCCGCAGCACCTCGAACAGCCGCGTGCGGTCGGCGGGCTTCGGGGTGAAGTCGTTCATGCCGGCCTCGAGCGCCTTGTCGCGCTCGGCGGCCAGCGCGGCCGCGGTGAACGCGATGATCGGCAACTGCCGCGTGTCGGCGCGCTGGCGCAGCCGGCGCGCGGCCTCGTAGCCGTCCATCTCGGGCATCTGCAGATCCATCAGCACCGCGTCGAACGGGCGGCCGGCGGCGTGCGCGCGCTCGACGGCCTCGAGCGCGAGGCGTCCGTTGGCCGCCGTGGCGACTTCGATGCCCCACTGGCGCAGCATCTCGGCGGCGATCAGCTGGTTCAGCTCGTTGTCCTCGACGACGAGCACGCGCGCGCCGGCCAGGGGCCGCTCCTCGAGCGTGCCGAAGCCGGTCAGCGGCGTGGCCTCGGGCGCGAGCTCGAGCGGCAACTCGGCCCAGAAGCGGCTGCCTTCGCCGAGGCGGCTGTCGACGCCGACCTCGCCGCCCATCAGCCGCGCGAGTTCGCGGCAGATCGACAGCCCGAGCCCGGTGCCGCCGAAGCGCCGCGTCGTCGACTGGTCGGCCTGCATGAACGGCGCGAACAGCCGCGACTGCACCGCCGGGTCGATGCCGGGGCCGGTGTCGTGCACCTCGAATAGCACGCGCGGGCGCCCGCCGCCGCCCAGCCGGTGCGCCGCCACGCGCACGCTGCCGCCGCGCGGCGTGAACTTCAGCGCGTTGCTGACGTAGTTCTGCAGGATCTGGCGCACGCGCGTCGGGTCGCCGACGACGGCCTGCGGCACGTCGTCGTCGATGTCGAGCGTCAGCGCGAGCCCGTAGCCCTCGGCGAGCTTGGCGTAGCCGCGCTGCAGCGTGTGCAGCAGCTGGTGCAGGTCGAACGGCACGTGCTCGACGTCGAGCTTGCCGGCCTCGATCTTCGACAGGTCGAGGATGTCGGAGATCACCGGCGCGAGCGCCTCGGCGCTGTCGGCGATCAGGTCGAGGTAGTGACGCCGCTGCGCGTCGTCGATGTCGGGGCGGCGCGCCATCTGCGTCAGGTTCAGCAGCGCGTTGAGCGGCGTGCGGATCTCGTGGCTCGTGTTGGCCAGGAACGCGCTCTTCGCGCGGTTGGCCGCCTCGGCGTCGTCGCGCGCCTTGGCCAGCGCCTGCATCAGCTGGCGCTGCTCGGTCACGTCCTCGGTGATCCACACCGTGCCGCCCTGGCTCGGGTGTTTCGGGTCGACGGCGCGCGCGAGCATGCGGCAGACGATGCGGCTGCCATCGCGGCGCACGACCTCGGCCTCGATCTCGACGCGTTCGCCGCGCCCGAGCGCCGGGCCGTACTCGCGGCCGATGCGTTCGTACTCCTCGTCGCTCGGCCACACGACGCGCGCCGGCTGGCCCACGAGCGAGCCCGGCGGCCAGCCGAGCATCTCCTCGAACGCCGGGTTGACGAGCTGGAACGTCTGGTCGCGCGTCAGCGCGATGCCGATCGACGCGTTGGCGACGATGGCCTCGCGCTCGAGGCGCGCGCGCTCGACGGCGGTCACGTCGCGCGCGCTCAGCACGACGTAGTCGCGCCCGTCCATCTCGAAGCGCGCCGCCGAGACGACCATCTGTGCGCGGCGCCCGTCCTTCGTCACGAAGGTGCACGGCCAGTTGCGCTGCGCGCCGTCGGCCTGCAGTGCGCGCACGAGGTGATCGCGCTCGGTGGGGTCGGCCCAGATGCCGATCTCGAGCGCGCTGCGGCCGATCACTTCCTCGCGCGTGTAGCCGGTGACCTGTTCGAACGACTCGTTGACCATCACGTAGCGCCCCGTCGTCAGGTCCGTGAGCGTGACGACGTCGGGGCTGGTGGCCACCAGGTGCGACAGCAGCGCCTCGGAGCGGCGCACCGCGGCCTCGGTCGACGCACGCTCGGTCTCGTCGACGAGGATCGCCAGCGTCGCCGGCCCGTCGGCTGCGGCCACGCGCACCGCACTGGCCTGCACGAGGATGTGCTGCCCGTCGAGCGAGACGACGTGCAGCTCGGTGGGCTCCATCGCCTGGCCGACCGGCATCGACTCCATCTGCCGCAGCGCCGCGCGCATCGCCTCGCGCGCCGGTCCGGGCTCGGTGTGCGCGTCGAGGTGGTGGCCCAGCATCGACGGCAGGTCGCGGTAGCTGAACAGTGCCACCGCGGCGGGGTTCGCGTCGAGGATGCGCCCGCGCCGGTGCAGCACGAGCGGCGTCGGCAGGCGGCGGAACAGCTCGCGGTAGCGCGTCTCGGTGATCGTCAGCGCGGTGCGTGCGGCGACTTCGGCGGTGACGTCGCGCGCCACACCCCAGTAGCCGAGGAACACGCCGCGGTGGTCGAAGCGCGGCTCGCCGCTGACGCTCAGGTGGCGCAGCGTCGCGCCGTCGCGCCAGCGCAGCGTGCGGTCACGAAACGGCTCGCGCGCCTCGACGTCGGCGCGCAGCGCATCGAGCGTGTCGTCGTCGAACAGCAGGCACGGCAGCTCCCACGGCGGCGCCAGCGGCGGCTGCTCGTCGGCGATGAAGCTGCCGTCGGGCTGGCGGTGCGCGACGTGCGTCAGCGCGTAGTGCGCGTCGAGCTCCCAGTACGCGTCGGCCGCGATGCCGAGCAGGCCGACGAACCGCTGCTCGCGCGCCTGGCTCGCGCGCACATAAAGCGAAATCACGTGCGCCACCAGCAGTCCGCAAGCGACGCCGCCGCCGACCATCAGCAGCTGTAACGCGAGCCGCCACTCGATCGGCTTGCCGGCGGCCGGCGGTCCGGCGATCCAGCCCATCTGTTCGCCGGCGGCCAGCGCGAGCAGCAGCAGCACGCACCACGCCGCGACCGCGAGCCCGGCGCCGACCGTCGTCACCGCGGTCAGCGCCGCCACGACGAGGCCGAAGACGCCCAGCGCGACGCTCGACAGTCCCCACTGGTGCAGCACGGTGCCCGCGGTCACGAGGCTGACGACGCCGATCGCGACGGCGGCCAACGCCAGCGGCACGTGACGGTCGCGCAGCTGCGTGGCCCAGGCGCTGCCGAGCGCGAGCGCGCCGAACGCGGCGGCGAGCCCGTAGTTCCAGTGGCCTGCGACGGGGCCGGCGAGCAGCTGGATCACGACACCCACGAGCGCACCCGCCGCGACCGTCCCGAAGAAGTAGCGGGCGATCGTGGCGCTGACCTGCTGTCGCGGATCGAGGGTGTCGGCGGAAGTCAAGTCGGTGAGCGCGAGTGCGGCGGGCGCCGGGGCCGGATCGGCCCCCGGCGCGTCGTCGTGTTCGCGCGGCAGCACGGTGTCTGCGCTTATCGACGGCGACCGCAACAAACTGAAACGGGGGTGGCGCGACAGGCGGTGGGCCGTGCGCAATGTCACACGCCGTCGGCCGCGCGCGCGCGGTTCAGCGCATCGCGGGTGCGGCACGCCGCCTCGCGCGCGGCAGCGGCGAAGTCGGCGCTCGCGTCGGCGTACAGGATCGCGCGCGACGAGTTGACGACGATCGGCCCGCCAGGCCGCCAGCCGGCGCGCACGGTGGCCTCGGCGTCGCCGCCCTGCGCGCCGACGCCCGGAATCAGCAGCGGCAGCGCCGGCGCGAGCTCGCGCACGCGCGCGATCTCGGCCGGGTAGGTGGCGCCGACGACGAGGCCGAGCTGGCCGTTGCGGTTCCACGGGCCCGCGGCCAGTCGCGCGACGCGCTCGTAGACGCGCTCGCCGCCGTCGAGCCGCTGCGCCTGCAGGTCGTCGCCGCCGGGGTTCGAGGTGCGGCACAGCAGGATCGCGCCCTTGCCGTCCCAGCGCAGGAACGGCTCGAGCGAGTCGAAGCCCATGAACGGCGACAGCGTCACGGCGTCGGCGGCGTAGCGCTCAAAGGCCTCGCGCGCGTACTGCTCGGCGGTCGCGCCGATGTCGCCGCGCTTGGCGTCGAGGATCACCGGCACGCCGGGCGCCACCGCGTGGATGTGCGCGACGAGCCGCTCGAGCTGGTCCTCGGCGCGGTGTGCCGCGAAGTAGGCGATCTGCGGCTTGAAGGCGCAGACGAGGTCGCGCGTCGCGTCGACGATCGCCGCGCAGAAGTCGAAGATGCGCGCCGCGTCGCCGCGCCATGCGTGCGGAAACCTCGACGGCTCGGGGTCGAGCCCGACGCACAGCATCGAGTCGTGGCGATGGGTGGCGGCCCGCAGGGCCTCGACGAAGTTCACGCCGGTCAACTGTACAGGGTCACCGCGGTCCGTCGCCGCCGCGGCGGCGCGCGTTCAGATGCGGCGTGCCAGTGCGGCCGCGGCGCCGGTGTACGACGCCGGCGTCATCGCCTTCAGACGCTCGCGCTCGGCCGCCGGCAGGTCGGTGAGGCCGTCGATGAACGCGGCGATCGTCTCGCGCGTGACGGCCTGCCCGCGCGTGAGCGCCTTCAGCCGCTCGTACGGCTCGGGCAGTCCGTGGCGGCGCATCACGGTCTGGATCGCCTCGGCCAGCACCTCCCAGGCCGCGTCGAGGTCGGCCGCCAGCGCCGCACGGTCGAGCTCGAGCTTGTCGAGCCCGCGCGCGAGCGAGTCCAGCCCGAGCACCGCGTAGCCGAGCGCGACGCCCATGTTGCGCAGCACCGTGCTGTCGGTGAGGTCGCGCTGGAAGCGCGAGATCGGCAGCTTCTGGCTCAGGTGCGCGAGCAGCGCGTTGGCCAGCCCGAAGTTGCCCTCGGCGTTCTCGAAGTCGATCGGGTTGACCTTGTGCGGCATCGTCGACGAGCCGACCTCGCCGGGCTTGAGCTTCTGCCGGAAGTAGCCCAGCGAGATGTAGCCCCACGCGTCGCGGCACCAGTCGACGAGGATCGTGTCGCAGCGCGTGATGGCGTCGAACAGTTCGGCCATCGAGTCGTGCGGCTCGATCTGGATCGTGTACGGGTTGAACGCCAGCCCCAGACGGTCCTCGACGACGTGGCGCGCGAAGCGCTCCCAGTCGAAGTCGGGCCACGCCGCGAGGTGCGCGTTGTAGTTGCCCACCGCGCCGTTCATCTTCGCGAGCAGCCGCACGCCGGCGATGCGCTCGCGCGCGGTGGCCAGGCGCGCGACGACGTTGGCGATCTCCTTGCCCACCGTCGTCGGGCTGGCGGTCTGGCCGTGCGTGCGCGACAGCATCGGCACGTCGGCGAACGCGTGCGCCATCGCGCGCAAGCGGTCGACCACGCCGTCGAGCGCGGGCAGCAGCACCTGGCGGCGCGCGGCATCGAGCATCAGCGCGTGCGCCGTGTTGTTGATGTCCTCGCTGGTGCAGGCGAAGTGCACGAACTCGCCGGCGGCCTTCAGTTCGGCGTGGCTGTCGAAGCGCGACTTCAGCCAGTACTCGACGGCCTTGACGTCGTGGTTCGTCGTCTTCTCGATGTCCTTGATCGCCTGCGCGTCGGCCTCCGAGAAGCGCACCACCAGCCCGCGCAGCAGCCCGCGCGCGGCCTCCGACAGCGGCTTGAACTCGGCGAAGCCGGCGTCCGACAGCGCGATGAACCACTCGACCTCGACCTGCACGCGGCGGTGCATCAGGCCGAACTCCGACAGCAGCGGGCGCAGCGCCGCAAGCTTGGCGGCGTAGCGGCCGTCCAGCGGGGACAGCGCGGTGAGGGCGGAGAGGGTCATCGGCGGCAGGGCTAGAGCGCCCGCCGTGGCGGGCGGATCCGGGATTCTAGGCCGCCCACCCCCTTGCACCGCGCGCCGGGTGCGGCCCGGCTCACCACCGCACCTCGAAGCGGCACGCGTCGTCGCCGCAGGCCTCGCAGGCGGTCTCGGCGACGCTCGCGCGCGGGTGCACCAGCGCGCGGAACAGCCGCTCGAACGTCGCGGCGTAGAAGTCGCACGCGGGCACGTCGCTGGCGAGGCCGCGGCGCCGAGCGACGCGCGCAGCACGGCGTGCAGCCGCGTGACCGCGGCCTCGACGTCGACTGGGCCGCGTTCGCCGACGAATGGCGCGCCGGCTATCCGGTGGCGATGGGCGAGGTGCGCCGCGGCGCGCTGCCGTGGACCAACCTCGACGGTTTGCACCGGCGCATCCTCGACCGGCTGCTCGCGGCCCGCGGCATCGTGCTCGACGATGCCGAAGCCGCCGAGTTCAACCGCGTCTGGCACCGCCTCGACCCCTGGCCCGACAGCGTCGAGGGACTGACGCGGCTGAAGGCGCGGTTTCCGGTCGCGACGCTGTCGAACGGGAACGTGCGGCTGCTCGTCGACATGGCGCGGCACGCCGGGCTGCCGTGGGATGCGATCTTCAGCGCCGAGCTGTTCGGCCACTACAAGCCCGACCGCGAGGTCTATCTCGGTGCGTGCCGCCTGCTCGACCTGCCGCCGTCGCAGGTGCTGATGGTCGCGGCGCACCCGAGCGACCTGAGCGCGGCACGCGCCGCCGGCCTGATGACGGCCTACGTACCGCGCCCGCTCGAGCGCGGCGCGGGGGCGGCGATGGAGCCGTGGAGCGACGGCGAGTTCGATCTCGTCGCCGACGACTTCGTCGACCTCGCGCGCCGACTCGGCGTCTGACCCCGGGTCCGGGCGGCTCGGGCGGCCGATGGCCGCTCACAGCATGCCCCACTTCGCGGCCGGCAGCCGCGACAGCAGGACCGCGATCGCGAGACGGTCCTGCGCGTCGGGGGAGAGCAGGCATCGCGCGAGCGGCACCAGCACCTCGTCCTCGAGCTGGGCGTGCTGTCGATAGGCCTCGACGAGGCGGCGCAGCGCCTGCGCGTCCACCCCCTCCCGCTGGCCGGCCGCGATGCCGTGCAGCGAGCGGGTCGCCTGCGTCCACAACCGCTCGAGCGCCTCGTGCTCGGCCTGCAGGCGCTGCGCGAGGCCCAAGACGCTTTCGCGCTGTTCGGCGGTGGCGTCCGCGCGTGCGACGAGCGGCCAGAACTCGCGCTCCTCCTCGCGATGGTGCGGCACGATGACCTGCTCGAACACGCCGAGCAGGTCGCGCGCCGACGCCCGCTGCTCGTCGCCGTAGGGCATCTCGGCGGGCCATGCCGCGAGCTGCTCGAGCTGTGCCAGCGCGTCGCGGATCGCGTCGTGCGCGCCGAGAAACAGGGCGAAGGGGTCGCGGGTGGGCTTCATGATGCGTCCTGTGCGGGCTTGCGTGCTCGCGGCGCCACGGCCGGCTCGTCGTCAGCGCAGCTGCAGCGCGAGCTGCGGCAGCCACGTCACCAGGGGCGGCCAGTACAGCGTCGCGGCGAGCACGATCACCTGCAGGCCGATGAACGGCACCATGCCCGCATACATGTGCCGCATCGTGATCTCCGGCGGGGCGACGGCGCGCAGGTAGAAGATCGCGGGTGCCAGCGGCGGCGTCAGGTAGCTGGTCTGGATCATGATGAGGAACAGGATGCAGAACCACACCGGATCGAAGCCGGCGGCCGTGACCAGCGGCGTGAAGATCGGCAGGAAGATCAGGACGATCGAGATCCAGTCGAGGAAGAAGCCGGCGATGAACAGCACCAGCAGCAGCAGGAGCAGCAGCGCCCACGGCCCCAGGTTCATCTCGCCGATCAGCGTGCTGGCCAGCCCGATGCCGCCGCTGCCGACGAACACGCCGGTGAACAGCGTCCCGCCGAGCAGCACGGCCATGATCATCGCCGTCACGCGCACCGTCTTCAGCAGTGCGTCGTACATCCCCGGCCACGTGAAGCGGCCGTACATCACCGTGAGCAGCACCGCGCACACGCAGCCGATGCTCGCCGCCTCCGTCGGCGAGGCCACGCCGCCGAGGATGGAGCCCAGCACCGCGACGATCATCGCCAGCGGCGGCACGAGGTTGCGGGCCGTGATCGCGAGCTTTTGACCCAGCCCCGGCTCGTCGGGCTCGCGCGGGATCCGCGGCCCGTGCCCGGGCTTGACGATGCACAGCGCCAGGATGTAGACGAGGTACAGGCCGGCCAGCAGCAGCCCAGGCAGCACCATGCCGTACATCAGGTCGCCGACCGACACGTTGGCCAGCGGCCCCATCACGATGACGACGACCGACGGCGGGATGATCGTGCCCAGCGAACCGCCCGCGCAGATGACGCCGCTGATCAGCCGCTTGTCGTAGCCGTAGCGCAGCATGATCGGGATCGTCAGCAGGCCCACGATCGACTCGGTCGCGCCGATGACGCCGCTCGAGGCGGCGAAGATGATGCACATCACCACCGTCGCGATCGCCAGCCCGCCGGGCAGGCGCCGCGTCCAGATGTGCACCGCCTCGAAGAGCCGGTCGGCGATGCCCGACTTCTCGAGCACCGCGCCCATGAAGACGAACAGCGGGATCGCGGCGAAGACGAAGTTGGACGCGAGGTCGTCGATCTTCTCGACGAACTGATGGACGACCGCCGCGCCGAAGGTGACGAGACCGAACAGCGTCGCGGTCAGCAGCATTGCGAACGCGACCTGCACGCCGAGGAACATCAGCCCGAACGCGACGGGCAGCATCAGGAACGGCAGGTACTCCATCACGACGGCCGCCGCGGTTGCGCCAGCGCGGCGAGCGACTTCAGCAGCTCGCACAGCACCTGCAGGCACAGCGTCGCGAAGGCGACGCAGAAAACGAGCCGGAACGGCCACACCGGCAGGTTGAGCGCCGACTGGCCGGACGTCTCGCCGCGCGCGTAGCCCTCGCTCATGTACCGCCACAGCGTCGCGACCAGCCAGATCAGGATCGGCAGTACGAGGGCGTAGACGACGGCGTCGACGGCGTGGCGCAGCCTTCGCGGCATCTTGCCGCTGAAGACGTCGATGCGGATGTGCTCACCCTGGCGCAGGGTGTACGCCAGCGCCAGGAGGAAGTGCGCGCCGGTGAGCGTGTAGCCGATCTCGTAGGCCCAGATCGTCGGCGCGCCGAACGCATACCGCGCCACGACCTCCCAGGTGGTGGCCAGCACCAGCGGCACGAGGAGCAGCGCGGCGAACGTGCCGATGCCCACGACCAGCCGTTCGGCATGGCCGATGAAGTGATTCACGGATGTCCCCTGTGGTCAGCGGGCCGTGGCGTCCCGCGGCAGTGGCGCGCGCCTGCGCGGGCGCGCGCCACATGAGACGCTCAGGCCCTCTGCACCTTGACCTTGCGCCAGCTGTCGGCGTCACGCCAGGCGAGGTCGAAGTCCTGCTGGCTCTTGTGCACCCGCGCGAACCACTTGAACTTGCCCTCCTGCGCGGTCTTCGCCGCCCACTCGAGCCCGAGCTTGCGGGTCGCGAACTGAACCTCGTCGTCCAGCTCGATCATCGTCACGCCGTTCTTCTTGTAGAAGTCGAACGCCTTCGCATCTTCGGCGCCAATCCGCGCCCAGCTCTCGAACGTGACCAGCTTGGCGACGACTTCGACGAGGCGGCGGTCGTTGGCCGGCATCTTGTCCCACACGCCCTTGTTGATGACGAGCTCGAACGGCGCGCAGGGCTGGTGCACGCCGGGGTAGCTCAGGAACTTGGCGACCTTGAAGAAGCCCGGCGAGATGTTTTCCCACAGGGTGCCCCACTCGGTCGCGTCGATGGCGCCGCGCTCGAGCATCGGGAACACGTCGCCGCCGGCGGTGGTGACCGGGGCCGCGCCGAGGTCCTTCGCCATCTCGAGCCAGGCCCCGGCGGTGCGCAGCTTCAGCCCCTTGAGGTCGGCCAGCGTGCGCACCGGGCGGCGCGAGTGAAGGAAGACCTCCGCGGTGCGCATGAACAGCGGGAACGAGATCACGCCGTCGACCTCTTCGCGGAACTCGCGCTGCATCTCGGCGCCGCCGGCCTCGTACAGCCAGTGCAGCATGCGCTCGGCGTCGAAGCTGCCGGCGTAGCCGCCGAACAGCGCCGTCGTCGGATCCTTGCCCCAGTCGTAGCCGATCCAGGTGTGGCCGCACTCGGCGAGTCCGTTCTTGACGGTCTCCGGAACCTTCAGCGCGTTGCCGAGCGCGCCGCCCGGGAAGGTCTGGATCTTGAAGCGCCCTCCGGACAGGAGTTCCATGCGTTCGGCGAACGCCTTCGCGCCGATGTCCATCAGCGGGCCGCCCGCCCAGCCGGTGGCCATCTTCCAGTTGTAGGTGGGTCCCGTCTGCGCCTGCGCGCCGACGGTTGCGAGCATGCCGAGCCCGGCCACGCCGGTGCCGATGAGGTGGCGTCGTTTCATGGTGTGTCTCCTGGAGGGTTGGAAGGGCTCAGGCCAGCGCCTGCTTTTCCTCGGGGGTGAGGACCGGGCCATCGAGCGTGACGCGCTGCTCCTGGGTGTCGCTGTTGCGGAAGCGCGCGACGATGGGTTTCAACTCGGGCTTGATGTAGGTCTCGTCGTAGCCGTTGAACAGCGTGCCGATCAGGCCGCGGTTCAGGTCGCTCGTCCCCATGATCCAGTCGAAGATGGGGAAGGTCAGGTTCATGTTCTTGTGCATCATGATTCCCTGGTTGTGGTGCGCGGTGTGGTGGCGCCGGATCGTGTTGATGAACGGCATGTGGCGCACGAACCAGTTGTCCTTCACGTGGCAGCACAGGTGGAAGACCTCGTACACGAGGTAGTGCCCGACCATCGTGATATAGAGGATGTAGCCGGCGTTGGGATTGAAGATCTGCGCGGCGATCCAGCCGAGGATCGTTCCGGCGACGCCGAGCACGATGAGGACGCGCCACGGGAAGAACACGATGCGGAACTCCCGCGGCGAGTCGATCGTGATGTCGTTGTCGGTGAAGTACTGGTGGTGCTCCCGCGTGTGGCGCTCGTAGATGGCCCGCAGCGCGAACACGTCGATGCGGCGGTGCATCACGTACTTGTGCATGGCCCACTCGATGAAGTTGCCGGCGAGGAACACCGGCACCACGAGCAGCCACTCCCAGGTGGCGTTGTCGAGCTGGTTCAGGCAGTACCAGATCGCCCCGATGCCCACCGCGAACATCACGCCGGTGTGCACGAACCCGTTGTAGAACGGGCTGATGCGGCCCTTGTACTGCTCACGGAAGCGGCGCTGCTTTTCGGTCATCATGATTCGTGCCTCCATGACATGCGACTGACATATCAGTGGCATCGTAGAAGTCGTGGCGAACGGTGTCAAGCCTCGAGAAAGGCGCGCATCGCCTCGCCGACGGCGGTCGTCGCCTGCGACAGCGCGGCGTGTCCGACGCCGGGCAGCGGCATCCACCGGCTCGCGCGCAGGTGGTTCGCCAGCCACAGGCCGTGCGCCAGCGGGCACTGGTCGTCGGCCTCGCCGTGGATGACGAGCGCGGGCACGGTGACGGCCTGCGCGGCGGCACGCAGGTCTGCGGCACGCACCGAGGCCCAGCTCGCGGCGACCGCATCGGCGTCGGCGACGGCGGTCAGTCCCAGCCGCCGCGCCCGCGCGTGCGCTTCCTCGGCGACCTCCCGCGCCGACTCGCCGCGAAACCACACGGCGCCCGGTACGGCGCAGGCCGTGCCCGAGACCAGCACGATGCGGTCGATCCCGGCCTGCCCGTGGCGCGCCAGCAGCGAGAGGATCACGCTGACCCCCATGCTCCAGCCCGCCAGCGCGAGCGGCCCGTCGTGACGGCTGCGCAGATCGTGCAGCAGCGCGTGCACGAGGTCGGCGTAGTGGTCGATGTGGTAGTAGGCGTCGTGCGTGCGCGTCTCGGCGGCCGTCCAGCGCGGCGACAGGCCGCGGCCGGGGAGGTTCGGCGCGACGCAACGGCGCCGCAGCAGGTGGGGCAGCACGGGTGACCACGCATCGGCGGTGCCCTGGATGCCGTGGATCAGCACCAGCGGCGCGCCGGCGCCGGCCTGCCGAAGCTCGAGGCTCGCAGCGATGCGACTTGTGCTGCCCACAAACATGCCAGTAGTATGTCAGTGATGTACAGCAAGTCTCTCAACGTGGCGACGACCACGCATCCGTCATGACCCTAAGTCCCGACAACCCGATCACCCTGTGCACGCCACCGCGCGTGCTGTGCGCCGACGGCGCGCGCTTTCGCATCGCCCCGCTGTGCCGTCGCCTCGGCTGGCGGCGCGCCCTCGTGGTCACCGACCGCTGGTTCGTCCAGCACAGCGCCGAGTTCGGCGGGCTGCTCGCCGCGCTGCGGGGCCACGGCGTCGCGGTGCACGTGTTCGACGGCGGTGCGCCGGACCCGTCGACGACGCTGGTCGACGAGGCGACACAGTGGGTCGCCCGCGAGGGTGTGGCGCCCGACCACCTGATCGCGTGGGGAGGCGGCAGCAACATCGACCTGGCCAAGGCGCTGTCGGTCACGATCCCGAACGCGCGGCCCGTCGGCGAACTGGTCGGCCACGCCGACTGGCCCGTCGCGCCGCTGCCGCTCGTGGCCGTGCCCACCACCGCGGGCACCGGCTCGGAGATCACGCCGGGCGCAATCCTCGTGCAGCCGGGCAGCGCGACGAAGGTCGCGCTGATGGCCAACGGCTTGCGGCCGGCCGTCGCCGTCGTCGACCCCGAACTGACGCTCACGTGCCCCGCGCGCGTGACCGCCGATGCGGGCCTCGACGCGCTGACGCACGCGATCGAGTCGTGGCTGACGAAGGACGCCGTCGACTTCGACGTGGAGGGCGACCCGGATCCCGGCTACAGCGGGCGCAGCGAACTCACCGTCATGTTCGCCCGCGAGGCGACGGCGCTCGTGTTCCGCCACCTCGCCACGGCCTTCGAGCACCCGCAGGACCGGCAGGCCCGCCGGGGCATGGCGCGGGCCAGCCTGTATGCCGCGATGTCGTACGCGACGGCAGGCCTGAACGCGGTCCACGGCCTGGCGTATGCGCTCGCCGGGTTGACCCACGCGAGCCACGGCAGCACCAACGCCGTCATGCTGCCCTACGTGATGGACGCGCTGGTCGACGTCCGGCGCGACGAGCTGGCCGAGATCGCACGGCTGGCCGGCGCGCAGGGCGCTGACCGCCTCGCGCTGGCGCGCTCGGCGCCCGTGCTCACGCGCGAGCTGGTCCGCCGCGTCGGCATCGCCACCGATCTGGTAGCGTTCGGGGTCGCTGAGGAGGACCTGCCACGGCTGGTGGCGGATGGACTGGCGGTGAAGCGGTTGGCGAAGGCCTGGCCCGGCGGGGCCGTGGCCGACGACTACGCCCGCATCGTGCGCCACGCGTTCCACGGCGAACTTTCCGGGTGCAGGCGTCGATGACCAGAAAAATCGCGGACCGGCCAACGCAAGGCCTCGCTCGAAAATCGGCCTCGGGCCGCAGCAGCGCTGCCGGCCGGGCCGTCAAGCGCGCGACCGATGCGGCCCGACGTGACCACGCGCCGTCACCGAGTCTGACGACACAGGCCTACGAGCGCATCGAGGAGATGATCGTCCAGCTCGAGCTGAGGCCCGGGGCGGCGATCAGCGAGGCGGAGCTGTCGGCGCGGCTGGGCATCGGGCGAACCCCGGTGCGCGAAGCGCTGCAGCGCCTGGCGCGCGAGCACCTCGTGCAGATCCTGCCGCGTCGCGGCGTGCTCGTGTCCGAGCTCGACATCAAGCGGCAGCTGCGCCTGCTCGAAGTGCGCCGCGAGGTCGAGCGCCTCGTCGCGCGCTTCGCCGCGCGCCGTGCGACCGAGGCCGAACGCAAGCAGTTCGCCGATCTCGCGCGCGAGTTCATGACCGCGGCGAAGACCAAGGATCAGACGCGCTTCATGCGCGCCGACAAGGCGTTCAACGACCTGTCGGTGCGCGTGGCCCGCAACGAGTTCGCTGCCGGCGCGATGGGACTGATGCACGGCCTGTCGCGGCGGTTCTGGTTCCTGCACCACCGGCAAGCGGGGGACATCGAGTCGATGGCCTCGCTGCACGGCGTACTGGCCAAGGCCATCGCCGACGGCGACGAGCCCGGCGCCGCCAAGGCATTGGATGCGCTGATCGACTACACGACGGCGTTCACGCGCGAGACCGTCAGTACCGATTTCTGAGCACGCGCCGGCGCCCCGCCGTCCCGACCCCCCGAACCGCGCCGCCGGTGAACCGCTGCCGTCGCCCCCGCGACGACCCGCACGACCGCCTGCCGCCCGGCGGCGCGGCCGGCGCGCCGGGCGGTGCCGGCCCGGCGCGCTCACCGGCGTCGCTCGTCGTCTTCGGCGCGTTCGACCGCCACAACCTCGGCGACCTGCTGTTCGCGCACCTCGCGCAGGCGCTGCAGCCCGGCGAGGCGCCGATCTTCGCCGGGCTGGCCTCGCGCGACTTGCGCCCGCTCGGCGGCCATCGCGTGCACGCGCTGGCCGAAGTCGCGGCCGAGGTCGGCGAGCGTCCGGTGCGCGTGCTGCAGCTTGGTGGCGAGCTGCTGACCTGCACCGCGTGGCAGGCCGCGGTGATGCTGCTGCCGCCCGGGCAGGTGCAGCCGACGCTGGCGTGGCTCGCGCGCCGCCCGTCGACGCGCCGGCGCTGGGTGCGCGACGCGCTCGGCCGCGACGATCGCGCGCCGTACCTGCTCGCGCGCGGGGCGCTGCCGCACGTCGATCACCTCGTCGTCGCCGGCGTCGGCGGTGTCGACCTGGCGCGCTGCGCGCCGGCGATGCGCGCCGAAGTCGTCGCCAAGCTGCGCGCGGCCGACGCGCGGAGCGTGCGCGACCGTGTCACGCAGCGTGCGCTGCACGACGCCGGCGTCGAGTGCGCGCTCGTGCCCGACCCGGCGGTGCTCGTCGCGCAGGCGTTCGGCGCGCGCATCGCCGCGCACATGCGAGCAGGCGACGTGCAGCGCGCCACCGCCGCGTTCGCCGGCGGCTACGTCGCCTTGCAGGCGAGCGCGGCCTTCGGCGACGACGCGACGCTCGACGTGCTGGCCGCGCAGCTGCGCGCGGTGCAGGCCGCCACGGGCCTCGGCGTCGTGCTGTGGCGCGCCGGCGCCGCGCCGTGGCACGACGACCTCGGCGTGCTGCAGCGGCTGGCCGCGCGGCTGCCGACCGCCGGCGTGCGCGTGTTCGAGTCGCTGCACCTGTGGCAGACGTGCGCCATCGTCGCCGGCGCGCGGGCGGTGTGTGCAAGCAGCCTGCACGCGCGCATCGTCGCGCTGGCCTTCGGCCTGCCACGCGTGAGCCTGCGTCCACCCGGCGAGCCGGGGCAGCGGCGCAAGCTCGCCGCGTGGATCGCGACCTGGGATGCCGACACCGGCGGCCCCGTCAACGTGCCGCACACGGCCAAAGCGCTGCTCGCGGCGCTGGCGACACCCTCCGCGGCGCTGCGGCAGGCGGCGTCGCAGGCCATCGTCGCGTGGCAGGCGTACTGGCCGGCGCACGGGCCGTGGCACGGGCCGCCACAGCGGTAGCCCGCCGTGCGCGGCACCATGTCGCGCGTCAGAGCGGCGCCGCCTTCGCCGCCGCGCGGATCAGGTCGGCCGCCTTCTCTGCGATCATGATCGTCGGCGCATTGGTGTTGCCGCTGACGATGGTCGGCATCACCGACGCGTCGACGACGCGCAGCGCCTGCACGCCGTGCACGCGCAGCTGCGCGTCGACGACGTCGCCCGGCCCTGGGCCCATGCGGCAGGTGCCCACCGGGTGGTAGATCGTGTCGGCGTGGCGGCGCACGAACTGCTCGATCTGCGCGTCGTCGCGCGCCGCGGCCGACGTCGCGAACTCGCGCGCGCCATGCGCGGCCAGGGCCGGCTGCGCGAGGATCTCGCGCGTGATCTTGACGCCGCGCACCAGCGCGTCGACGTCGCCGCGCTCGGCGAGGAAGTTCGGGTCGATGCGCGGCGCGGCCAGCGGGTCGGCACTGGCCAGCGAGACGCTGCCGCGGCTGGCCGGGCGCAGCAGGCACACGTGGCACGAGTAGCCGTGGCCGAACACCGTCTTGCGCCCGTGGTCGACGAGCTTGCCGACCACGAAGTGCAGCTGTAGGTCGGGCGTCGCGACGTCGGGGCGGCTGCGCACGAAGCCGCCGGCCTCGGCGAAGTTGGTCGTCAGCATGCCGGTGCGCCGGCGCCGCCACTCGACGATGCCCCTGACGGCGCGCACCGCGCCGGCCAGCGAGATGCCGAACAGCTCGGTCAGGTGCGGCGCGTCGTAGCCGAGCACGACGTCGGGGTGGTCGTGCAGGTTCGCGCCGACGCCGGGCAGGTCGTGCACGACGGCGATGCCGTGGCGCTGGAGCGCGGCACCGGGCCCGATGCCCGACAGCATCAGCAGCTGCGGCGACTGCAGCGCGCCGGCGCTGAGCAGCACTTCGCGCCGCGCGCGCAGCGTGCGCACCTGGCCGCCTTCGCGCACCTCGACGCCGACGGCGCGGCGCCCCTCGAAGACGACGCGCAACGCCTGCACACCGGTGCGCACGTGCAGGTTCGTGCGGCCGAGGTGCGGCGTCAGGTAGGCCTTGGCGGCGCTGCAGCGCTCGCCGTCGCGGTGCGTGACCTGGTACAGGCCGAAGCCTTCCTGCCCGGCGCCGTTGAAATCGGGGTTCAGCGGGTACCCGGCCTGCTGCGCGGCCTCGACGAAGCGTTGCGCGAAGCGGTTCGGGCTGCGCAGGTCGGCGACGTTCAGCGGTCCGCCGGTGGCGTGGAACGCGTCGGCACCGCGCTCGTTGTGTTCTGCCTTGCGGAAGTACGGCAGCACGTCGTCCCAGCCCCAGCCGGGGTTGCCGGCGGCGGCCCACGCGTCGTAGTCCTCGCGCTGGCCGCGCAGATAGATCATCGCGTTGATCGAGCTCGACCCGCCGAGCACCTTGCCGCGCGGCTGGTAGCCGCGCCGACCGCCCAGCCCCGGTTGCGGCACCGTCTCGAAGGCCCAGTTCGCACCGCCGGTCTGCGCCAGCACCGCGAGGCCGGCGGGGCAGTGGATCAGCACGCTGTCGTCGCGCGGGCCGGCCTCGATCAGGCACACGCTCGCATCGGCGTCCTCGCTCAGGCGCCCGGCGAGCACACAGCCGGCGGAGCCGCCGCCGACGATGAGGTAGTCGTACACGAGGTGTCTCCCGCGCCGCGATGCGCGGGCATCTTAGGGGCCGCACTCTCGGCGCCGGTAGTGACGCCACTCCACGCCGGCGGGCCGCGCGGCGCGCACATACTTGCCGTACCGCACGCCCTGGAGGAACCCGCCATGACGATCGCCTCGATCTGCACCCGCACCGTCGTCACCGTCGACGCCGGGGCCACGCTCACCGACGCGGCGCGCCGCCTGCGCGAACACCACGTCGGCGCGCTCGTCGTCACGCACGCGACGCCCGACGGCGACGCCGTCGCCGGTGTCGTCACCGACCGCGACCTGGCCGTCGAGGCGCTCGCGCGCGGGCTCGACGCCGGCGCCGTGCGCGTCGGCGCGCTCGTGCGCGGGCCGCTGGTCGCGGTGCCCGAGGACGCCAGCTTGGCCGACGCCGTCGCGCAGATGCAGCAGCACGGCGTGCGCCGGCTGCTGGTGTCTGGCGCGCAGGGGCAGCTGGTGGGCGTCGTCTCGCTCGACGACGTCCTCGGCGCCTACGCCGAGCAGCTCGGCGCGCTGGCGCAGGTCGTCAAGGCCGCGCTCGCGCGCGAGGTGCAGGAGCGAGCGGCACTGGCCGCACCGCCTCTGCCGCCGCTACGCGTGCCGGCGATGGGCACGGCCGGCTGGCAGCCGCCCGGCGGGTTCTGACGCCGCGCGCTCGCGGGCGGCGGCGCCGCGCTGCCGTGGCGACGCCTGCCCCGACGAGGCGCCCCGTGCGGGGCACCGGTGCGGCGGCGCTCAGGCGGCCACCGGCGCGTGGCGGCGCAACTGCTGCAGCACGCGCGGCAGGTCGACGCGGCTGACGAGCACCGAGGCGAGCTTCGGCCGGCACTGCACCGCGACCGCGTCGAACGCGAACCAGCCGAAGGCGTCCATCTCGGGCAGCTTGCGCCCGCTCGTCGGGCACGTGAAGCGGCTCTCGCAGCGCAGGCCCTGCGGGTCGAGCCGCGGCTGCAGCGTCGCGAACAGGTGCAAGTCGGTGCGCGCCGTGTAAGCGAAGCGGCCGAGGTCGAGCAGCGCGGCGTCGGCCAGCGCGAGGCCCGTCTCCTCGCGCGTTTCGCGCAGCGCCGCCTCGCGCGGCGACTCGCCGGTGTGGGCGCCACCCTTCGGCAGGTCCCAGTGGTCCTGGCCGGTGACGTGGCACAGCAGCAGCTCGGCGGCCTCGTTGACGATCACGATGCCGCAACTCAGACGCCGGGAGCCGAATTCGAACGCCGACACGCACACCCCTGAAAGTGGCTGCACACACCCACCACGCACGAGGCGTGCCAGCGGTTGACACGGCCGGTGTCAGCGCCACCCGAGCAGGGGGTGTCCCGACCATAGCGCCGGTGTGTGACGGCCATCGGTCGAACAGCGCGGCGTTCACGCGGCAAACCCGAAGGGACAACGAGCAGCCGCCGGGGTGCCGAAGGGGCGGCGCGCTGCCGCCCGGGTGCCGAAGGGGCGGCGATCAGCCGCCCAGGGGCTACTTCAGCCGGGCGCCGTGGGCGTCGAAGACCTGCACCGTGATCGGGATGCCCTGGCCGACGCTCTGCGTGACGGTGCAAAACGCCTCGAACTGAGCCAGCACGCGGTCGAGGTGCTCGAGCGCGTCGGCCGGCACGCCCAGCGTCAGCACGGCGCGCATGCCGAGCACGCGCAGCCGTCCTTCGGCGTTGCGGCCGACCTCGGCGCTGACCTCGGTCGTGATCGGCTCGGGCTGCTGCTTGAACTTGCGCAGCGCGAACAGCAGCGAGTCCGACAGGCAGTTGCCCACCGCGGCGGCGAGCAGCTGCATCGGCGACGGGCCGGCGCCCTGGCCGAGCGGCGGCGGCTCGTCGCTGCGCAGCGGCGGCACGCCGTCGCCGAAGTGCACGTCGAACTGGTAGTCGTGCGCCTGCGTCAGGCGCACGGTGACGCTCTTGTCGCTCATGCCGGCTCCGTCGGCCGCGGCGTCAGCGCACCTTGCCGAGCAGCGTCTGCACGTCGTCGAGCACGGCGTGCAACTCGCCACGGCGCCCGTCGCCGACGCGCGTGGCGAGCTCCTGCTCCATGAAGCACACCGTCATGCGCACGTAGGTCGCGTCGAGCGCCTTGCGCACCGCGGCCATCTGGCTCGCGATGTCGAGGCAGGCCTGGCCTTCCTCGATCATGCGCTGGATGCCGCGCAGCTGGCCTTCGGCGCGCTTGAGGCGGTTGAGCAGGTCGGTACGGCTCTTCTCGTCGGTCAGCATGGACATGGCGCAACCCCGGTCGTCTGGATAGTCGGTCGAGGCGGCCATTGTCGCGCTCCTTGGCTCAGCTCGCGCAGGCGGCGCCGGCTTTCGATTCCGGCACGCCGAGCTTCTTCAGGATCAGCCCGAGCGGGCAGAAGTTGGTGAAGCCGAACTGGAACAGGTTGAAGCCGACGAAGGCGGTAAAGGCCAGCCACCACTTGCTGACGAACAGCGGCGAGCCTTCGACGCCCATCGCCAGCGACAGCATGATGAACAGGCCCGCGAAGATGCGGATGTAGCGTTCGACGGTCATGGGTTCACTCCTTGGGGTTCACGAGGGAAGCACCGGGCTTTCGAAGCGGCGCCGGTACGCCGCGTAGTACAGGACCGGGATCACGACGAGCGTCAGCAGCGTCGACACCAGGATGCCGAAGATCAGCGAGATCGCCAGCCCGTTGAAGATCGGGTCGTCGAGGATGAAGAAGGCGCCGATCATCGCGGCCAGCGCCGTCAGCGCAATCGGCTGCGCGCGCACCGCGGCCGAGTTGACGACCGCCTGCTTGAACGGCACGCCTTCCTTCACCTGCAGGTCGATGAAGTCGACCAGCAGGATCGAGTTGCGCACGATGATGCCGGCCAGCGCGATCATCCCGATCATCGACGTCGCGGTGAAGTTGGCGCCCAGCAGCGCGTGGCCGGGCATCACGCCGATGATCGTCAGCGGGATCGGCGCCATGATGACCAGCGGCACGCCGTAGTTGCGGAACTGCGCGACCACCAGCAGGTAGATCAGCACGAGCCCCACCGCGTAGGCGGCACCCATGTCGCGGAAGGTCTCGTAGGTGACCTGCCACTCGCCGTCCCACTTGATCGCGTATTCGCGGTATGGGTCGCTCGGCTGGCGGATCCAGTACTCGCCCAGCGTCGTGCCCGGCAGCGCCGCTTCCGCCAGGCGGCTGCGGATGCCGAACAGGCCGTACAGCGGCGAGTCGGGCGTGCGGCCGCCGGCGCCGACGTCGCCGAAGACGTAGCTCACGTGCTGCAGGTCCTTCGTGTACAGCGGCTTGTCGATGACGCCCTTTTCGACGCGCACGAGCTCCGACAGCGGCACGAGCTGGCCGTTGGCCGCGCGCAGCGGCAGCGCGAGCAGCGCGTCCAGCCCCACCTGCGCCTCGCGCGGCAGCTGCAGCCGCACCGGCACCGGGTACTTGCTCTGGCCATCGTGCAGCCACGCGGCGTCGGCGCCCGACAGTGCGCCGTGCACCGTCTGCGCGACCACCGCCACCGGGATGCCGAGCGACTCGGCGCGCTGGCGCTGCACGCGCAGGAAGGCGCGCGGTGCGTCCTCCTTCAGCGTGGTGTCGACGGCGACGATGTCGGGCGTCGCGTGGAAGGCCTGCTCGATGCGGCGCGCGAGCGCCTGGCGGCCGGCCTCGTCGGGGCCGTAGACCTCGGCCACCAGCGGGCTCATCACCGGTGGGCCCGGCGGCACCTCGACGACCTTGATGCGCGCGCCGTGCGCGGCGGCGATCTTCTCGAGCTCGGGGCGCAGCCGCTGCGCGATCGCGTGGCTCTGCTCGTGGCGGTGCGCCTTGTCGACGAGGTTGACCTGCAGGTCGCCCTGCTCGGCGTCGGCGCGCATGTAGTACTGGCGCACCAGGCCGTTGAACGTGATCGGGCTCGCGGTGCCGGCGTAGCCCTGCAGGTCGCGCACCTCGGGTTGCCGGGCGAGGAAGGCGGCCATGTCGTGCAGCGCGGCGGCGGTGTCCTCGAGCGGCGTGCCGGCCGGCATGTCGACGACGACCTGGAACTCGCTCTTGTTGTCGAACGGCAGCATCTTCAGCACGACCCACTGCACCGCGGCCAGCCCCACCGACAGCGCGAGCGCGGCGACGATGCCGGCGGCGAGCAGCCAGCGCTTGCGCGCACTGTCGAGCAGCGGCATCAGCAGCGCGGTGAACAGGCGCGACAGCTTGCCGGCCAGCCCCTTCGGCGCGTGGTCGGCGCCGGCGTCGTGCGCGGCGTGGCCGTGCGACTTCATCAGCTTCAGCGCGAGCCACGGCGTCACGGTGAACGCGATCGCCAGCGACAGCGCCATGCCCATGCTGGCGTTGATCGGGATCGGCGCCATGTACGGGCCCATCAGCCCGGTGACGAAGGCCATCGGCAGCAGCGCGGCGATGACGGTCAGCGTCGCGAGGATCGTCGGTCCGCCCACCTCGTCGACCGCCAGCGGGATGATCTCGGCCAGCGGCCTGCCCGGCGTCAGCTGCTGGTGGCGGTGGATGTTCTCGACCACCACGATCGCGTCGTCCACCAAGATGCCGATCGAGAAGATCAGCGCGAACAGGCTCACGCGGTTGAGCGTGAAGCCCCAGGCCCAGCTCGCGAACAGCGTCGCCGTCAGCGTCAGGATCACTGCCGCGCCGACGATCACCGCCTCGCGGCGGCCGAGCGCCAGGCCGACGAGGATGATCACCGAGCCGGTCGCGAACGCGAGCTTCTGGATCAGCTTGTTGGCCTTCTCGGCCGCGGTGGCGCCGTAGTCGCGCGTCACGGTGGCGCGGATGCCGTCGGGAATCACGGTGTTGCGCAGCTCGTCGAGGCGCTGCGTCGCCGCCGCGGCGACGTCGACCGCGTTCTCGCCCGGCTTCTTCGTCACGGTGATCGTGACTGCCGGGTACGCGGTGCCGGCCGGCCCGACGGCGTGGCCGCCGGGCTGCGCCTCGGCCGGCGCCGCCCCGGGCGTGAACCACACGTAGCGCTGCGGCTGCGCCGCGCCGGGCTCGACGCGCGCGACTTCGCGCAGGTACACCGGCTTGCCGGCGTGCACGCCGACGACGAGGTCGCCGACCTCGTCGGCCGAGCGCAGGAACTCGCCCGTCTCGACCGTCATCGCCTGACCGGCCGCGCCCATCACCTGGCCCGCGGGCATCCCGAAGTTGGCGGCGGCCAGCGTTTCGCGCAGCCGCACGACGTCGATGCCGCGCTGGCGCAGCCGGCTCGGGTCGAGCGTGACCTGCACGACGCGCCCGGGCCCGCCGATGGTCTGCACCTCGCGGCTGCCGCGCACGCGCTTGAGCTCGGCTTCGACGGTGTGCGCGACGCGCTCGAGCTCCTCGGCGCTGCGCGCGTCGTCGGCCCACAGCGTCACCGCGAGCACCGGCACGTCGTCGATGCCCTTCGGGCGCACGATCGGCGGCAGCGTGCCCAGCCCCCCAGGCAGCCAGTCCTGGTTGGCGTTGAGCACGTCGTACAGCCGCACCAGCGCCTCGGTGCGCGGCACGCCGACCTGGAACTGCACCGTCAGCACCGCCACGCCCGGGCGCGAGACCGAATAGGTGTGCTCGATGCCGTGGATCTGGCTGAGCACCTGCTCGGCCGGGCGCGCGACCATGTTCTGCACGTCGGCGCTGCTGGCCCCGGGGAACGGGATCAGCACGTTGGCCATCGTGACGTTGATCTGCGGCTCTTCCTCGCGCGGCGTCACGAGCACCGCGAACAGGCCGACCAGCAGCGCGACGAGCGCCAGCAGCGGCGTGATCGCGTTGGCCTGGAATGCGCGGGCGAGGCGGCCCGACACGCCCATCGGCGCGCCCGGTTCGCCGGCCGCGTCGGCGGCGGCTTTCAGCTCCGTCGTCATCGCGCGCCCCTCACGGTGCCGGCGTCGCGCCGGCCAGGCCGGCGCGCACCGGGTCGGTGGCCACGCGGTCGCCGGCCTTCAGCCCGGCGAGCACCTGCACCTGCTCGCCCACCGGGGCGCCGGTGCGCACCGCGCGCAGCACGAAGCGATCGCCCTGCACGACGTAGACGGCGGTCAGCTCGCCGCGCTTGAGCAGCGCCGTGGCCGGCACGGTGGGCACCGCATCGGCGGCGGCGGGTGCGGACGGCGCCGCGAAGCGCACGCGCACCGTCGCCCCCGGCAGCTGGCCGGCGGCGGCGTCGGCGGGCAGGTCGAGCCGCCACTCGACGGTCTGCGACACCGCGTCGGCCGACGGCAGCGGCGTGACCTTGGCCGGCGCGATCCACTGCGTCGCGCCGGGCAGCAGCACCTCGACGCGCTGCGCCGCGCGCGCCAGCGGCAGCCGCGAGCCGGGCACCTGCACGACGGCGCGCAGCGCGCCGGGCACGTAGACGGTGGCCACCGGGCGCCCGGGCGCGGCGAGGTCGCCGGCTTCGAGGTGCGTCGCGAGCACGACGCCGGCGAACGGCGCCGTCACCGCGGTGAAGCCGCGCGCCAGCGCCGCCTGCGAGCGCGCCGCCTGCGCCTGGCGCAGCGAGGCTTCGGCGGCCTTGAACTGCGTCTCGGCGACGTCGAGCGCGGCCTGGCTGACGAACTGCTGCGCGCGCAGCTCGCGCGTGCGCTCGGCGTGGACCTTCGCGTTGCGGAACGCGGCCTCGGCCTGGGCGACGCCGGCGTCGGCCTGCGCGACGCCGGCGGCGGTGTCGCGGTCGTCGATGCGAGCGAGCACCTGGCCGGCCGTGACGCGGTCGCCGGCCTTGACGAGTAGCTGCGTGACGTTGCCGGCGACCTGGGCGGCCACCGTGCTCTGGCGCAGCGGCTCGAGCGCGCCGTCGAGCTCGAAGCCGGCGGCGGCGGTGCCCGTCGCGACGGCGACGGTGGGCACCGGGCCGGCGGCGACGGCGATCCACGGGGCGGCCGCCACGACGGCGGCCGCGGCGAGGGCGATCAGGGGCGGGCGGTACACGTTCATGGTCCGGAGTGTCGATCTGGACCGGACTGTACCACATACCCATTAGGGTATGTGAGGCCCGCTTTTTACCCTGCCGGCGGCGGGCCCGCCGGCGGGATCGCGTCAGAAGCGGTGCGTGTACATCAGCTGGACGTTCAGCTGTCGGTGCGAGATCTCGATGCCGGTGTTCGTGTTGGTCACGGTATTGGTCGGCGCGACGGTCAACGAGCCGTTGAACTCGCTGGCCGGCGAGAACTTGTAGCCGAGGCCGACGGTGTAGTGCTTGTCGACGGTGGCCGGGAACAGCGGGTTCACCGTCGCGTCGGGGACCGGGTTGTCGGCCAGGTTGACGCCCCCGCGCAGCGTCAGCTGACCGTTGACGGCATAGGCGATGCCCACGCTGAAGATCGTCTGGTCCTTCCAGTTCTGCGGAATCGCGAAGCTGACCGAACCGCTCGCGTTGTCGAACTTGAACTTGAAGTCCTTCATCACGTCGGACCAGTTGACCCGCTTGACATCGGCGGCGATCAGCAGCGACGGCGTGGCCTGCCAGCCGAAGCCGGCCGCCAGCATCGACGGCCACTGGAAGTCCACCACCGTGATACGCCCAGGGATCACGATGCCGCCGTCGGCGCTCAGGGTCGCGCCGGACGACGAGGTCTTCATGTCGTTGAGCCGCGACTGGATCTGGTACGAGGCACCCAGCGTCAGGTCGGGCCGCGCCTTGTAGACGAGGCCGAGCTTCGCGGCCCAGCCCATGGCCTTGGCCTTGCCGGTGAAGTCGCTCGAGTCGGAGAAGTCGATGCGCGCCCACGACGCGTCGGCCAGGCTGGCCAGGCCCGCATAGAGCGAACCGTCACCGCCGGTCACCAGCGGCACGAGGTCGCTGCCGCGTGCCGCGAACCGCATGTCGAGCCCGGCCCACATCAGGTCGAGCGTGCCGCCGAGCGCCAGCTCGGGCGTCACCTGGTAGGCGAGCGGCAGCAGCACGCGGCCGACGCCGAGTTCGGAGCGCACCGGCTCGCCCGATCTGGCAGCGAGGAACGAATCGGCCTTGTACTCGGTGCCCATGCCGCCCTGGGCGAACACGCCCAGGCCGTAGACCATGTCGCCGTTGCGCCGCACGTAGCCGAGGGCGGGCATCACATACGAGGTGCCGCCGGACTTGGCCGAGAACGGCCCGACACTGCTTTCGATGTGAGGTCCGAGCACGCCGAGGGCGACGTCCAGGCGTGCGCCCTGACCCATCAGCGCGAGTGTCGCCGGGTTCTGCGCGAGCGCCGCCGTGCCGTGGTCGATCGCCTGCGAGGCACCCCCCATCGCGGTCGAGATCGGGCCGTAGCCTTCCATGTTCATGCCGTTCGTCGCCAGCGCCGGCAGCGCGCACGCGAGCGCCGCCGCGAACGCGGCCGCGCGCAGCGGGGTCCCGATCGAATGCCTCGTCGTTCTCATCGTCGTGTCTCCTCGTCTCCGGGGGGTGGGGGGAAGCGAATGAATGGGCCGGCGGGCTCACCAGCGGGCATAGAGCCGGCCCTTCTCGACCTTGGTCGGCCACTGGCGCAGCGGGCTCGTGCCCTTGGCGATGCACTCGCCGCTGCGGATGTCGAACTGCCACTGGTGCTTCGGGCAGGTCAGCGTCGTGCCCTGCAGCGCCAGGTGCGGGATGTTGGTCGTCTGGTGCGGGCAGCGGCTGTCGTAGACGCGCCAGCCCTTGGCGTCCTTGTAGACGAACAGCCCGCGGCCGTCGCAGTCGACGCGCTGCACGCTGCCGGCCTTGACGCCCTTGGTCGGCATCACGTCGTGCCAGGTGCCCTCGGCGCCGAGCGCGGCGGGCTGGAACTCGGGCAGGTCCATCGCGAGGATGATGTCGACCGCCCACACGATCTTCGCCAGCCCGAGCGCCGGGAACGCCATCAGCAGCGCGTCGAGCACCTCCATCGGCGTGACGCCGTCGCGCAGCGCACGTCCGAGGTACTGCTTGAAGCCGCGCTCGGTCTGCGCGTGCACCTTGGTGATGATCGAGATCAGGTCGCGCGTCTTCGGGTCGAGGTGCTTGCCGCACGCCTTCAGGAACGCGAAGTAGTGGCCGACCGCGTCGGGGCGGGCCTTGACGAGATAGTTCAGTGCGTCGCTCATGCCTGCGTTTCCTTCGGGACTCCCACCAGCACCGGCCGCTCGGCCAGCCCGATGACTTTCTGCGCCGTGCCGCCGAGCCATGCGCGGGTCGCCACCGCGCCGCCGTGGCGGCCGACGACGACGAGGTCGGCGCCGGTGGCGTCGGCCGCGGCGACGATCTGCTCGTAGGGCCGGCCGCTGCGCACGGCGCCGTCGGCGTCGACGCCGCGCGCCTGCGCCTGCGCACGCGCGTGCGCGACGACTTCGGCGGCGGCGGTGTGCTGCGCCGTCGCGCCGCCGTCGACGACGCAGGTCACGTGCAGCGGCAGCGCGCACTCCTGCGCGAGCCCGACCGCGATGTCGGTCAGCGTCTGCCGCAGCGCGCCGGGCGCGCCGGGATCCAGCGCCACCAGCACGCGCCGCGACCACATCGCCGCCGCACGCGGCACGAGCAGCACGCTGCAGGGCGCGTGCGCCACGACTTCGCCGACCATGCTGCCGAGCAGCAGGTTCGCGAGGAAGCCGCGGCGGCCGCGCCGGCGCGCGACGATGAGGTCGCTGCCGAGTTCGCGCGCCTCCTCTACGATCTCGAGCGACGGCTCGAGCCCGCGGCGCACGCGCAGCGCGATCTCGACCCCGGCGGCGCGCGCGGCCGCCTCGAGGTCGCGGCACTTGGCCGCCGCTTCGGCGTCGGCGCGCTCGGCGAGTTCGGGGGCCACCAGCTCGTACTCGGCGTTGCTGACCACCGGCAGCACCGCGGCCAGCGGCACGCCGCAGCGCGCCGCGAGCTGCAGCGCGATGCGCTCGGCACCGACGTCGAACTCGGTGTGCTCGGTCGCCAGCAGCAGGCGCTCGAAGACGTGGCCCATCGCGTGCCCTCCGCGGCGCGTCAGTGCCCGGCCGTCAGCACGCCGGAGGCGGCGAGCACGACGACGGCGATTTCGGCCGCGCAGATCGCGGCGTACAGCCGCTCGCCACGGCGCAGGTACAGCCCCACCAGCGCAATGAGCGCCAACAGCGAGCAGCCGGCCAGCACCGCGATGCCGACCAGGTTCGCGACGTCGCCGCGGTGCGCGAAGCGCACCCACTGCCAGCCGGCGGGCAGCCCCGTGGCCTCGAGGAACTGCGACACCGGCAGCGTCCAGACCTCGGGCAGGCGTTCGAGCGGCACGTGCGGCGTGACGAACCCGAACGCATAGGCGACGAACGCGGCGACGAGCACGGCCAGCCCGATGCGCGTGCCCGCGTCGAGCAGCCGCGCGTACAGGACCTGCTCGGGCGGCTGCCCGCTGCCCGGCGACGCGGCACTCACGGCCACACCCCCAGTCCCTTGAGCAGCGCGCGCACGCCGGCGAACAGCAGCAGCGCGATCACCATCTTGCGGATCACCGACGCCTTGAGCACCGTCAGCAGCCGCGCGCCGATCTTGGCGCCGAGCATCATGCCGACCACCGACGGCACCGCGATCATCGGCAACACCGCGCCCTTGTTGACGTAGACCCACGCCGCCGACGAGTCGACGAGCGACAGCACCAGCCCCGACGTGCCGGCCGAGACCTTCAGCGGCGCGCCCATCAGCAGGTTCAGCGCCGGCACGTTGGCCCAGCCGGCGCCGATGCCGAACATGCCGGCGAGCACGCCGATGCCGAGGAACACGACCAGCCCCAGCGGCGTGCGGTGCACCTGCCACTCGACGCGCCGCCCGGTGGCGCCGTCGGTGAAGACACCGTGCAGCTGCAGCGCACGGCCGAGCGCGTCGGGCCGCTCCACGTGCGGGAACTCGCTCTTCTTGGCCAGGAACATCAGCGCGACGATGCCCAGCACGATGACGCCCAGCGCCGTCTGCACCACCGCCACCGGCAGCGCCAGCCCGAGCAGCGCGCCCGCGATCGAGCTCGCCGACGCGAGCAGCGCCAGCGGCAGTGCCAGGCGCACGCTCGCCAGTCCGCTGCGCATCAGCGTCGGCGCCGCCGCCAGCGCGCTGGCCAGCGCGACGAGCAGCCCGGCGCCGCGCACGAAGTCGAGGTGGAACGGGAAGAAGCCGCCGACGATCGGCACGAACAGCGTGCCGCCGCCGATGCCCGCCGGCACTGCGACGATGCCCATCAGAAAGCACGCGACGAACAGCGCCAGCGGCCAGACCCACCACGGAGTCCCCGGCGCTGCCGCGGAGGCCGCATGCGCCGGCAGCGCGGCGGCGGCGAGCACGGCCGCGGCGAACACGGGCCGCAGCGGGGCGACGGCGCAGCGCAGGTCACGCATTCAGCCGACCACCTGGTAGTACAGGTTCTGCGGGTGGTTGGCCTGCGCGAAGAAGAACCAGCGCTCGGCCAGCAGGCCCACGTACTGCACCGCGAACGCGAGCGCGAACCACGTCGCCGACGCGCTGCCCAGGCCGAGTGCCAGCAGCGCCAGCGGCAGCACGAACGCCAGCGCGACGAAGGCCCACTTGACGTTGGCCAGCACGGCGGGGGTCCGGCCGTGAAAGAACTCGCGGGTGTTGAACGAGCCGCCCATGAAGCCCATCGAGCGCTGCACGACGCGCGGGTGTTTGACGCCGATCGCGGTCTGCAGCGTCGACTTCGGCTTCAGCCGCGCGTTGCGCACCAGCGACGCGCCGCGCGTGACGAGCCCCGCGAGCGTCAGCGCCAGTGCCGCGAGCGCGAACGGCCGCGCCAGTGCCGGCGCTTGCGCCGCCGCCAGCGCCGATGCCAGCGTGAGCCCCGATGCGCAGCCGAGCACGAGGTAGTTGACGACGGTCAGCGCACTCGCCCACTCCTGGATGAAGCGCACCGACGCGTAGATCATCGCGGTGCAGACGAACAGTGCCAGCGCCGCGAGCGCCGCAGCAGCGCCGAGCGCGCGCGTGGCCGGCAGGCCGAGCGCGTGCGCCGCCGCCCACGCGAGCGCGAGGCCGCCGAAGGCCGGCAGCACGATGACTTCGCGCGACAACCACGACGTGCGCCACATCGCCGCGGCGCGCCACGCGCGCTCGGGCCGGCCGAGGTGGAAGAACGACGCGGCGAGGCCCAGCCCGGTCAGCACGACGGCCACGACGCCGCCGAACGCGAGGAAGCGCGCCTGCCCGTCGCCCGTGCCGAAGCCGGCGAGCTCGGCGGCGAACAGCGCGAGGAACAGGCCCTGCGCCGCGCCGATCAGCGTCGTCAGGAAGATGACGGAAAACGCCGGTTGCATGTCAGGTGGCGAAGTCTTCGCGGCCGGGGCCGGCGGGCGACGCCGGCTGCAGGCCGTCGACCTGCAGCGGATTGTCGACGCGCTGCAGGTTCTCGGGGTGGATCGTGATCTCGGTGCGCCGGCGTGGCAGGTAGTGGTTGGCCGGCTTCGTGCCCCATTCGGGCATC
Source organism: Azohydromonas sediminis (assembly GCF_003574675.1). Lineage (GTDB taxonomy): Bacteria > Pseudomonadota > Gammaproteobacteria > Burkholderiales > Burkholderiaceae_C > Calidifontimicrobium > Calidifontimicrobium sediminis. The sequence goes on along the minus strand of NZ_QOAZ01000012.1, from coordinate 50,915 downwards.
AGCGCGTAGCCGCCGCGCTCGGCGATCGCCTTGGCCGCGTCGGAGGCCGGGTCGTGGATGTCGCCGAAGAGGCGCGCCCCCGGGGGGCACGCGAGCACGCATGCCGGCTTGCGCTCGGCCAGCGGCAGCGTCGTGTCGGTGACGCGGTCGACGCACAGCGTGCACTTGGTCATCACCTTGCGCTGCTCGTCGAGCTCGCGCGCGCCGTAGGGGCAGGCCCAGCTGCAGTACTTGCAGCCGATGCACTTGTCGTAGTCGACGAGCACGATGCCGTCCTCGGCGCGCTTGTAGCTCGCGCCGGTCGGGCACACCGGCACGCACGGCGGATCCTCGCAGTGCAGGCAGCTCTTCGGGAAGTGCACCGTCTGCGTGTTCGGGTATTCGCCGACCTCGAACGTCATCACGCGGTTGAAGAAGGTGCCGCTCGGGTCGGCGCCGTAGGGGTCGAGGTCAACGAGCGGGCCGGCCGCGCCTGACGTGTTCCACTGCTTGCAGCTCGTCACGCAGGCGTGGCAGCCGACGCAGACGTTGAGGTCGATCACCAACGCAAGCTGGGTCACAGCTTGCCCTCCTGAGACAGGAGCTGCGTCACTTCTCGCCCCCCGCCATCCACGCGCGCGCCTTCGGCGGCTCGATCGGCATGCCCGGCAGCCGCGGCATCGGCTCGAACTGCGGCCACGTCGTTGCCGGCTCGTCGGGCTGCGCCGGGTAGATGCGCACGCGCACGTCGTACCACGCGGCCTGGCCGGTGATCGGGTCCGAGTTCGACACCGCGCCGCCCTGCGCGACGGGCAGCTCCTCGCTGATCAGGTGGTTGAGCAGGAAGCCGCGCCGCGACTCGTTGGCGTCGTCGGCCAGCGACCACGCGCCGGCCGACTTGCCGATCGCGTTCCACGTCCACACCGTGCCGGGCTCGACGGCCTCGGAGTGGCGGCACATGCAGCGCACCTTGCCCCAGGGCGACTCGACCCACATCCAGCCGCCGTCGGCCACCCCCGCGGTGCGCGCCGTGACCGGATTGACGTAGAGGTAGTTGTGGGTGTGGATCTGGCGCAGCCAGGCGTTCTGCGAGTCCCACGAGTGGTACATCGCCATCGGCCGCTGCGTCACGGCGTTGAGCGGGTAGCGCGCGAGGTCGGTCGCCTTCGCCTCCAGAGGCTCGTACCAGAACGGCAGCGCGTCGAAGTAGGTCGCCACGCGCTCGCGCAGCCGCGCGGGCGGCTGCTTGCCGGCGCGCCGGCCCTGCGCCGCGAGGCGGAAGCTGTGCAGGAACTCGGAGTACAGGTGGATGACGATCGGGTCGTTGTCGCGCCGCAGGCCGTTCTTCTGCGCCCACGCCATGTAGTCGCGGTTCCAGTTGCGCATGTACTGCGCCTCGGGCGGCAGCACGTGGTGATGGACGCAGTGGTTCTGCGCGTACATCTCCCACTGGCGCGGGTTCGGCTCGCCGCGCATCGACTGGCTGCCGTCCTTGCCGCGCCAGCCGGCGAGGAAGCCGATGCCCGAGCCGGGCGCGGTCTCGTAGTTGACGATGAAGTCGGGGTAGTCCTTGAACTTGCGGCTGCCGTCGGCGTTCGTGAACGCCGGCAGCTTCAGCCGGCTCGCGAGCTCGACGAGCACCTCCTGGAACGGCTTGCACTGCCCCAGCGGCGGCAGCACCGGGACGCGCACCGCGTCGACCGGACCGTCGAACTCGCTGATCGGGCGGTCGAGGATCGACATGCAGTCGTGCCGCTCGAGGTACGTCGTGTCGGGCAGGATCAGGTCGGCGAACGCCGTCATCTCCGACTGGAACGCGTCGCACACGACGAGGAACGGGATCTTGTACTCGCCGTCGGGCCGCTTGTCGTTCAGCATCTTGCGGACCTCGGACGTGTTCATCGTCGAGTTCCACGCCATGTTGGCCATGAAGATCAGCAGCGTGTCGATCGGGTACGGGTCGCCGCGCCAGGCGTTGGTGATGACGTTGTGCATCAGCCCGTGCGCCGACAGCGGGTGCTCCCAGCTGAAGCCCTTGTCGATGCGCACCGGCTCGCCGCGCTCGTCGACGAACAGGTCGTCGGGGCTCTCGGGCCAGCCCAGCGGCGCGCCGTCGAGCGGCTTGTTCGGCTGCACGGCCTGCGGGCCCTTCGGCGGTCGTGCGTTCGGCGGCACGGCGCGCGGGTACGGCGCCTTGTGGCGAAAGCCCCCCGGGCGGTCGATCGTGCCGAGCAGGCTCATCAGGATCGCGAGCGAGCGGATCGTGTGGAAGCCGTTGCTGTGCGCGGCCAGCCCGCGCATCGCGTGGAACGCGACGGGCCGGCCGATCACCGACTTGTGGCGCTGGCCCCAGCAGTCGGTCCACGCGATCGGCAGCTCGATGCGCTGGTCGCGCGCCGTGATGCCGATCTCGTGCGCCAGCCGCCGGATCGTCGCCGCCGGGATGCCGGTGATGCCGGCGGCCCACTCGGGCGTGCAGTCCTTGACGCGGTCGACGAGCAGCTGGAAGGCGGGCACCGCGGGCGTGCCGTCGGGCATCGTGAAGCGGCCGAGCAGCGCCGGGTCGGCGCCTTCGGTGTGGTCGGCCACCGGCTTGCCCGTGTGGCGGTCCCACCAGTAGAAATTGTGCGGGCGCAGCGGGTTGACGACGTCGCCGTCGGGGTTGCGCAGCATCATGCCGAACGCGTCGCTCGCCGCGTCCTGGTTCACGAGCTGGCCGGCGTTGGTGTAGCGCGCGATGAAGTCGCGGTCGTACAGGCCGAGCGCGACGATCTCGTGGATCAGCGCGAGCAGCAGCGCGCCGTCGGTGCCCGGCCTGATCGGCACCCACTCGTCGGCGATCGCCGAGTAACCGGTGCGCACCGGGTTGATCGACACGAAGCGCCCGCCCGCGCGCTTGAACTTGCTGATCGCGATCTTCAGCGGGTTGCTGTGGTGGTCCTCGGCGGTGCCGATCATCACGAACAGCTTCGCGCGGTCGAGGTCGGGGCCGCCGAACTCCCAGAACGAGCCGCCGATCGTGTAGATCATCCCGGCGGCCATGTTCACCGAGCAGAAACCGCCGTGCGCGGCGTAGTTCGGCGTGCCGAACTGGCGCGCGAACAGGCCCGTGAGCGCCTGCATCTGGTCGCGCCCGGTGAACAGGGCGAACTGCTTCGGGTCGGTCGCGCGGATCTTCGCGAGGCGCTCGGTCAGCAGCGCGAACGCCTGCTCCCACGAGATCGCGTCGTACTGCGCCGCGCCGCGCTCGGTGCCCGGGCGGCGCAGCAGCGGCTGCGTCAGGCGCGCCGGCGAGTACTGCTTCATGATCCCCGAGCTGCCCTTGGCGCAGATCACGCCCTGGTTCAGCGGGTGCTCGGGGTTGCCTTCGATGTAGCGCACCTCGGGGCCGTTCGGCCTGTCGCGCAGGTGCACGCGGATGCCGCAGCGGCACGCGCACATGTAGCACGTGGTGTTGCGCGTCTCGGTCTTGGCGCCGGGAATCGGCGGCGCGGTCGGGTCGTGCAGCGGGGTCGGCGCCATTCGTTGTCGTTCATGCGGCCGACGCGGGGCCGGCATGCGTGGCCCCGACCGCCGGGGGGGCAGCCGGGGGTGTCTCCTGTCGCCATTAGGCAAAAGGGGGCATTGCAGCGTCTATAGCCGGGACGGGTAATGGCGTGTAACCCATCTGGGGGATGACCGCCGCCGGTCACGGCCAGCGCGCAAGCGGCCGCGTCGGCGCCACGGCCTGGCTGCCGCGCGACCGGCGAGTCGACGCGCGAGCAGCGGGGGAAGGTGGCGGCCGAGGTAGGCCGGGGGGTATCGGGTCGCGCCCGATGGCAAAACCGGCGCGGACCGGTTCCAATGCGCCATTCCCAGCCACCCCAGTCACAGGCGCGCCAGCCTCGATGATCTCCTCTTTAGACCGCACGAGCGGCGGCAGCGCCGATGCGCAGCGTCCGCCCGATGCCAGCCTGCTGGCCGAGATCACGGCCGACCTCGGCGCCGGCCACGACGTCGAGGCGCTGCTGCACCGCTTCCTGCTGCCGATCGTCACGCTGGCCGGCGCCCAGGCCGGTGCGGTGCGCGTGTTCTGCGACGAGACGCGGCGGCTGCGACTGGTCGGTCACCTCGGTCTGGCGCCCGAGGTCGCGCAGGCCGAGGCACTCGTCGACCGCCACTGCGGCGTGTGCGGCGTGGCCACCCACGGCCAGCAGCTCGCGTGGAGCGAAGCCGCCGGCGACTGCAAGCTGCACGGCGTGCGCGCCAGCGGCGCGGCGGGCGGCGCGTGCGCGCACGTGCTGGCGGTGCCGCTCGCGCACCGCGGCCGCATGCTCGGCGTCTACAACCTGTTCTTCGAGACCGCGGTGCGTCCCGACGACGGCGTGCAGACGGTGCTGCGCGCCGTCGGCGACCTGCTCGGCCTCGCGCTCGACCACCTGCGCCTCGAGCGCGAGCACCTGCGCGCGACCGTGCTCGCCGAGCGCCAGCTGATGGCGGCCGAGGTGCACGACTCGGTCGCGCAGACGCTGACCTTCGTGAAGATGCGCCTGCCGCTGCTGCAGCAGGCCATCGAGGGCGACGAGCGCGCACAGGCGCTGAAGTACGTCGCCGACGTGCGCGGCGCCGTCACGCAGGCGCACGCGAGCCTGCGCGAGATCCTCACGCACTACCGCGCGCCGGTCGACCCGAAGGGCCTGCTGCACGCGCTGGCCGACTGCGCGCGGCAGTTTCCGGCGCGCACCGGCGTCGCGCTCGCCTACGCCAACCGCGCCGGCGCGCTCGAGCTCAGCACCGAACAGGAGGCGCAGGCGTTCCACGTCGTGCAGGAGGCGCTGGCCAACGTCGCGCAGCACGCCCAAGCGCGCCACGCGTGGCTGTCGGTCGACGCGCGCGACGGGCTCGTCGAGATCGTCGTCGAGGACGACGGCACCGGCCCGCGCGCGGCCGACGACGCCACAGCGGCCGGGCCGACGCACCACGGGCTGATGATCATGGGTGAGCGCGCGCGCCGCCTCGGCGGCCAGCTCGAGATCGGGCAGCGCGCCGGCGGCGGCACGCGCGTGCGGCTGGCGTTTCCGCGTGCCGGCGCCGACGCGAGGACGACGGCATGACGACGGCACCGCTGCGCATCGTGCTCGTCGACGACCACTCGCTGTGCCGCAGCGGGCTGACCGACCTGCTGACCCACCGCGGCAAGATGCAGGTGCTCGCCGCCGCGGCGACTGCCGACGAGGTGCTGCCGGTGCTGCGCGAGCAAAAGCCCGACCTGCTCGTGCTCGACCTGCGCATGCCCGGCACCGACGGCCTGACGCTGCTGCGCCGCTTGCGCGCCGAGGGCATCGACACGCCGGCGCTGATCCTGACGATGAGCGACTCCGAGGCCGACCTCGCGGCGGCGCTGCGCGCCGGCGTGCGTGGCTACCTGCTCAAGGACATGGAGCCCGACGAGGTGATCGCCGCGATCGGCCGCGCCGCGCGCGGCGAGCTGACGGTGGCACCGGCGATGACGTTCAAGCTCGCGCAGATGCTGCAACAGCCCGGCGGCGGCCGGCCGACCGACCGCGCCGGAATGCTCGCGTCGCTGACCGAGCGCGAGCGCGAGATCCTCGAACACCTCGCCCGCGGGCAGAGCAACAAGGCGATCGCGCGCGCGCTCGACATCAGCCACGACACCGTCAAGCTGCACGTGCGCCACATCCTCGCGAAGCTCAACCTGAGCTCGCGTGTCGAGGCGGCGGTGTTCGCCGTCGAGTCGCGCGCGGTCGGCGAACGCGCCGACGGCGGCTCGCGCTGAATCGCCCGCGTGCTCGCGCTCGGCGGCCGGCGGACGCCTCAGCCGCCGGCGGCGAGCACGTGCAGGATCTCGTGCCCGTAGGCGTCGAGCTTCTTTGCGCCGACGCCGCTGATGCCGGCCAGAGCGTCGAGGGTGGCCGGCGCCTCGCGGGCCATCTCGGCCAGCGTCGCGTCGTGGAAGATCACGTAGGCGGGCAGCCCGTGCTCGCGCGCGACTTCGGCGCGCCAGGCCTTCAGCGCGGCGAAGCGCGCGAGCGCCGGCGCGTCGAGCGGCAGCGGTGGTGCATGCGTCTTGGCCGCACGACGCGCCGCCTTCGCGCGCGGCGCGAGCGCGCTCGGCCGGCGCAGCCGCAGCAAGACCTCGCCGCGCAGCACCGCGCGGCTCGACGCGGTCAGCGCGAGCGTGTGGTACTCGCCTTCGGCGCGCAGGTGGCCGAGCGCGATCAGCTGGCGCAGCACGGCGCGCCACTGCGCCTCGCTCAGGTCGGCGCCGATGCCGAACGTCGACAGCCGCTCGTGGCCGTGCTGGCGCACTTTGTCGGTGGCCTTGCCGCGCAGCACGTCGATGAGGTGGCCGGCGCCGAACGCGTCGGGGCCGAAGCCGCGGCCGTGCTGCGCGAAGCGGTAGACGCACGACAGCGCCTTGCGCGCCGCCTCGGTCGCATCCCACGTCTCGGGCGGAGCGAGGCAGTTGTCGCAGTTGCCGCACGGCTGGCTCGCCTCGCCGAAGTACGCGAGCAGCCGCACGCGCCGGCAGTCGGTCGCCTCGGCGAGCGCGAGCAGCGCGTCGAGCTTGTCGCGCTGCAGGCGCTTGAACTCGTCGTCGGCGCCGCTCTCGTCGATCATGCGCCGCTGCTGCACGACGTCGGCCAGGCCGTAGGTCATCCACGCGTCGGCGCTCAGCCCGTCGCGGCCGGCGCGGCCGGTCTCCTGGTAGTAGGCCTCGATGTTCTTCGGCAGGTCCAGGTGCGCGACGAAGCGCACGTCGGGCTTGTCGATGCCCATGCCGAACGCGATCGTCGCGACCATCACGAGCCCGTCTTCGCGCAGGAAGCGGTCCTGGTGCGCGCGGCGCACGTCGGCGTCGAGCCCGGCGTGGTACGGCAGCGCGGCGATGCCCTCGCCCTCGAGCCACGCGGCCACCTCCTCGACCTTGCGCCGGCTACCGCAGTAGACGATGCCGGCGTCGCCGTCGTGCTCGTCGCGCAGGAAGCGCAGCAGCTGACGCCGCGGGTCGTCCTTCTCGACGATCGTGTAGCGGATGTTCGGGCGGTCGAAGCTGCTGACGAAGGTGCGCGCGCCCTGCAGCTGCAGCCGCTCGACGATGTCGGCGCGCGTGATGGCGTCGGCGGTCGCGGTCAGCGCGACGCGCGGCACGCCCGGGTAGCGCTCGGCGAGCACCGACAGCCCCAGGTACTCCTCGCGGAAGTCGTGCCCCCACTGGCTGACGCAGTGTGCCTCGTCGATCGCGAACAGCGACAGCCTGCCACCCTCGTGCAGCGCGTCGAGCATCGCGAGGAAGCGCGGCGTCAGCACGCGCTCGGGTGCGGCGTACAGCAGCACGAGCCGGCCGCTGCGCAGTTCGCGCTCGACGGCCTGCGCCTCGTCGGGCGCGAGCGTCGAGTTCAGGAACGCGGCGTGCACGCCGGCCTCTTCGAGCGCGCCGACCTGGTCGTGCATCAGCGCGATCAGCGGGCTCACGACGACGGCGACGCCGCGGCCGGCGCGGTGGCGCACGATCGCCGGCACCTGGTAGCACAGGCTCTTGCCGCCGCCGGTGGGCATCAGCACCAGCGCGTCGCCGCCGCCGGCCACGTGCTCGACGATGGCCTGCTGCGGTCCGCGGAACGCCGGGTAGCCGAACACCTCGTGCAGTACCTGCAGCGCGGGGGGTGGGGCGGTGGCGAGGATGGCGGACATCGGGGCGGCGGCGGAAAGAGGCATGTTACGGGGCCGCGGCGGGCTGGCGCGCGTCCCCGGCCCCGCCGGCCGCCGACGGCTGCGCCTGCGGCGGCGGCATCAGCAGCGCGGCCAGCTCGAGGTACATCGGCCGCGTGATCAGCCGCGAGATGCCGCTGGCCAGCAGCGCAGTGGCCATCAGGCTGAGCACCATCGCGTGGCCGGCGACCATCTCCATCACGATGATGAACGCGGTGATCGGCCCCTGCGTCGTCGCGGCGAGGAAGCCGACCATGCCCAGCGCGATCAGCGGGATCGCACGCTCGGCGCCGACGCCGGCGAGCAGCGCGACGTCGTGGCCGATGCCCGCGCCGATCGCCAGCGACGGCGCGAACACGCCGCCCGGCACGCCGGTCCACGCCGACAGCCACGTCGCACAGAACTTGAGCAGCGTGTAGATCGCCGGCAGATCCTGCTGGCCTTCGAGCAGCGCGCGCGTCGTCGTCGCGCCGGCGCCGGCGGTGGCACCGTTCGTCACCAGCCCGATCACGGCAACGCCGAACGCGCAGCCGGCGGCGAAGCGCAGCGGGTGCGCGCGCCGCCAGCGGCTGAAGCGGTCGGCACCCCCTTGCATCGACACGACGATCAGGCGCGAGAACAGGCCGCCCGCCAGCCCGGTGGCCAGCGCGACCAGCAGCCCGGGGACGAACAGCCCCCCGTCGAGCGGCTGCACGGCGAGCTTGCCGAAGTAGGTCACGTTGCCGAACACCGACACCGCGACGAGACCGGCAGTGACGATGGCCGCGATGACGAGCGAGCTGTGCGACAGGTGCCGCCGCCGCGTGAGCTGCTCGAGCGCGAATATGACGCCGCCCAGCGGCGTGTTGAACGCCGCCGCGATGCCGGCTGCGGCGCCGGCGACCATCAGGTCGTGCGCGTCGATGCCGGCCCCCGGCGACAGCCAGCGCCGCGCGTGCAGCATCACGCCGGCGCCGACCTGCACCGTCGGTCCCTCGCGGCCGATCGACAGCCCCGCGAGCAGCCCGCCCGAGACGAGCCCGATCTTGTGCAGCGACACGCGCAGCGACACCAGCGCGCCGCGGCGCGCCTCGCTCGCGCCGTCGTCGAGCGCGGCCATCACCTGCGGGATGCCCGAGCCCATCGCGGTGGGCACGAAGCGGCGCGTGAACCACAGCACGGCCACCGTCAACGCCGGCGTCCACGCCAGCGCGAGCCAGGCGCCCCAGCCGCCGAGCGGCCCGTCGGCCGCGCGCGCGTGCGCGAACGCGTCGCTCGCCGCTTCCGACAGCAGCGTGAACGCCACCACCACCAGCCCGGTGGCCACCGCGCAGGCGATCACCACCGCGCGGTCGACCCACGGTCGCCCGGCGACGATCTGCTGGCGCAGGTTGCGCCAGAAGTCGGGCTGGTGCGACGCGTCGGGCTCGTTCATCACCCCCACCTTAGCAGGCGGCGTGCCGGCCCCCGGTCCCGCGCAGCGCTGCGGCACAATGTTCCGCCTCGAACCCCACCGCGGCGGAGGCACCCATGGCCAGCGTCAACAAAGTCATCCTGATCGGCAACCTCGGCAAGGACCCCGAGGTGCGCTACACGCCCAGCGGCGCGGCCGTGTGCAACCTGCGGCTGGCCACGACGCGCAACTGGAAGAACCGTGACACCGGCGAGCGCCAGGAAGAGACCGAGTGGCACTCCGTCGTGCTGTACGACCGCCAGGCCGAGATCGCCGGCGAGTACCTGCGCAAGGGCCGCCCGGTCTACATCGAGGGCCGGCTGAAGACGCGCAAGTGGCAGGACAAGGACGGCAACGACCGCTACACGACCGAGATCGTCGCCGAGACGATGCAGCTGCTCGGCGGCCGCGAGGGCATGGGTGGCGACGATGCCGCCGCCGCGCCGGCGCGCAGCACCCCGCCCGCACGGCCGGCGCCGAGCAAGTCGGCGCCGCAGAAGTCGTCGACCGGCTTCGACGACATGGACGACGACATTCCCTTCTAGAAGGTCTTGGCATGGGGCGTCGATCGGCGACAACCCTGCTACCCATGTGGGCTATGAACGGTCACCCATTGCGGTAATAGACGGTGGCGCGCCCTTCGTCCGTAATAGCCGCAGCGTGCTGCGACCGCGCGGGCACCGCGGCGTCGCCGCGGCCGGCGGCTGCGGACTCGACACGGCCCGCAGGCCGGCGCTAGGAGACAGACGCATGAACTACGACAAGGAATTCGACGCCTCGGGCCTGTCGTGCCCGTTGCCGATCGTCAAGACGAAGAAGTCGCTCGCCGACATGGCTTCCGGGCAGGTGCTGCGCGTGGTCGCGACCGACCCGGGCTCGGTGTGCGACATGGCCGCGTTCGCCGAGCAGACCGGCAACGCGCTGCTGTCGTCGACGCAAGAAGGCGGCAAGTACGTCTTCTTCCTGCGCAAGGCCTGATCCTCACCGACCGACGCGTTCACCGCCGCGGCGCCACGCACCGCGGCGGGCGGGTGCGCACGTCCGTGCACTTTCCTCCCTGACCGTTCCGGAGCTTCGATGGCTACCAAGAAAATGGCGATCATCGCCACCAAGGGCACGCTCGACTGGGCCTACCCGCCGCTGATCCTGTCGTCGACGGCCGCCTCGCTCGGGTGGGACGTGCAGATCTTCTTCACGTTCTACGGCCTGCAGCTGCTGCGCAGGAACCTCGACCACATCAAGATCAGCCCGCTCGCGAACCCGGCGATGCCGATGCCGGTGCCGATGCCCGTGCTCGTGCAGGTGCTGCCGGGCATGGAGTCGATGGCGACGATGATGATGAAGAACAAGATGAAGTCCAAGGGCGTCGCGTCGCTCGAGGAGCTGCGCTCGCTGTGCCTGGAGGCCGACGTCAAGTTCGTCGCCTGCCAGATGACGGTGGACCTGTTCGAGTTCAGCAAGAGCGACTTCATCGACGGCATCGAGTACGGCGGCGCGGCGACGTTCATGAAGTTCGCCGGCGAGTCCGACGTGTGCCTGTACATCTGAGGCCGCGATGTGGCGCTCGACGTTGACCGCCCTCGCGCTGTGGGCGCTGGCCGCCGCCAGCCACGCGCTGAGTCCCTACGTCTACGGTGACCGCGTCGACGGCGCGGACCTGTCGGCGCAGCTCGCGCAGGTCGAGCGCAAGCTCAAGGCGCAGGGCTTCGCGGTGCTCGGCACGCACCGCCCGCGCGGCCTGCCGCAGCACGCAAGCGTCGTCGTCGCCGATCCCGAGCTGCTGCAGGCGGTCGCGCGCGCGGGCGGCCCGGCCGTGCTCGGCGCCGCGCTGCGCGTGGGCGTCAAGAGCGACGGCACCGTCAGCTACGTCAACCCCGGCTATTGGGCGCGGGCCTACCTGCGCGACGGCTACGCCGCCGCCGAGCCGGCGGTGCGCGCCGCGCAGGCGCGGCTCGAGCGCGCGCTCGGCACCGGTGCCGGCTTCGGCGGCGACGTCCCCGAGGGCGACCTCGCGAACTATCGCTACATGTTCGGCATGGAGCGCCTCGACTCGGCCAACAGCGAGCTCAATGCGTTCGCGACGTTCGACGAGGCGTTGCGCACGGTGCAGGCCAACCTCGCGCGCGGCGTCGGCGCGACCGCGAAGGTCTACGAAGTCGTGCTGCCGCAGCAGCAGCTCGCAGTGTTCGGCGTCGCGCTCAACGACGCCGACACCGGCGAGGGCTGGTGGGCCGGCAAGATCGGCGCCGACCACGTCGCGGCGCTGCCGTACGAGATCTATGTCGTCGGGGGCAAGGTCTACTCGCCGTACGCGCGCTACCGCATCGCGCTGGCGTGGCCGGCGCTGGGGATGGGCCAGTTCATGGGCATCGTGCGCGCGCCCGACGCGATCCGCGACACGATGCTGCGCGTGGCCGGCGGCAGCGGCCACTAGACTCGTGACGATCGCCGGCGCGCCGCGCGCCGGCCCGACAGGAGGAGGTCTTCGATGAGCACTGAGGCGGCAGCCGATCCGTCCGGCCTGGTGGTGTGGGGGGGCTTCGGCCTCGCGTTCGTGTTCGGCGCCATCGCCAACCGCAGCAACTTCTGCACGATGGGCGCGGTGTCGGACGTCGTCAACATGGGCCACTGGGGCCGCATGCGCATGTGGCTGCTGGCGATCGCGGTGGCCATCGTCGGCACCAACCTGCTGTTCCACGCCGGGCTGATCGACGTGCCGAAGACGATCTACCAGCGTACGACGCTGAGCTGGCTGTCGCTGCTGGTCGGCGGCGTGCTGTTCGGCATCGGCATGTCGCTGGCCGGCGGCTGCGCGAACAAGAACCTGATCCGCGTCGGCGGCGGCAGCGTGCGCTCGCTGGTGGTGCTGACCTTCCTCGCGATCTCGGCGTACATGACGCTCAAGGGCCTGTTCGGCCAGTGGCGCGCGAGCGTCCTCGACCCGGTGTCGTTGGACCTCGGCAAGATGGGCCTCAGCGACCAGAGCCTGGCCTCGCTCGTCGCCAAGATCACCGGGATCGAGGCCAAGACGGCGCTGATGGCCACGCTGTGGGCCGTCGGCCTCGCGCTGGCGGCGTTCGCGTTCGCCGACAAGCGCTTTCGCGCCAATGCGACGCAGTGGAGCGCCGGGCTCGGGATCGGCGCGGTCGTCGTCGCGGGCTGGTACCTCACCGGCCACCTCGGCTTCGGCGAGAACCCCGAGACGCTCGAGAACGTCTACTTCGCGACCAACACGCGCACGCTCGAGTCGATGAGCTTCGTCGCACCGACCGCGTACACGCTCGAGCTGCTGATGCTGTGGACCGACAAGTCGCTGCGCGTGACGTTCGGCATCGCGACCGCGCTGGGCGTGATCGCCGGCTCGCTCGCGTGGGCGCTCGCGTCGAAGACGTTTCGCTGGGAGGGTTTCGCGTCGTTCGACGACCTGCGCAACCAGCTGATCGGCGCCGTGCTGATGGGCTTCGGCGGCGTCACCGCGATGGGCTGCACCGTCGGCCAGGGCCTCAGCGGTGTCTCGACGCTGGCGATCGGCTCGTTCATCGCGCTGGCCGGCATCATCGCCGGCTCGGCGGCGACGCTGAAGTACATCACCTGGCGCGCCGAGCGCGACGCCTGACGCCGGCGCGCGCGAGCCGGCCGGTGCACGTCAGCGCTCGAAGACCGCGTCCGGCCGCGCCAGTCGCGCGGCGACCGCCGCGCCGGCGGCCGCACCGTCGCGCGCGTGCAGAGCGAGCACCTCGTCGGCCAGTGCCGCGAAGTGCGACAGCGCGGCGGCACAGGTGTCGCGCAGCCGTTGCCCGCCGTCGCCGGCGTGCCACGCCGCATAAGCGCGCGGCAGCGCGGGGCATAGCACGGCGCGCAGGCCGTCGAAGGTGGCGAAGAAGAAGTGCATCGACGGCGCGTCGCCGCGCGCGATCAGCGCCGGCAGCGTCGTCTCGAGGTCGGCGACCAGGTCGCGCACCGCGCGCACCTGCAAGTCGCTGCGGCGGTCGGGCAGCGCCAGCCGCATCGCCGCCCATCGCGGTTCGACGCGCTGCGCGACGCGCCACTCGCCGAGCTCGTGCAGCAGCAGCGTCTCGGCCTGCTCGTCGAGCAGGCGCGGCAGCGCGGCGGCGAAGTCGGCGTCGAGGCCGTAGGCATCGACGACGCGCTTGAACGCGCCGTCGGCGCGCCGGAGGCCGAACGCTTCGAACTTCTCCCACATCCAGCGCGCGAACGACTCGCGGCGCAGCACGACGGTGTGCCCGACCAGTGCCGCCGGCGGTGCGAACAGCCCGCGTGCGAGCTCGCGGCCGCACACCTGCAGCGCCAGCCCGTCGTCGAGCTCGCGCGCCTCGAGCAGCTCGGCGAGGAAGAACGCCGGGCGGTCGCGCGCCGCCAGTGCGGCGCCATACGCGAGCCCCTCGGCGGCCAGCGGGCCGGCGAGCGTCTCGACGTCGAAGGGATCGATGCGGTCATCGCCTCCCGGCGACGGCAGCGCGACGAAGTCGCGGCCGTCGAGCTGCGCCCACTCGCCCTCGCGCTGCGCGAGCCAGGCGCCCACCGCGTCGCGCGCGAGCGGCGCGCCCAGCGGCAGGCGCTGTTCCCAGCGGTACAGCTCGCGCATCTGCAGCAGGTAGCTGCACAGCGTCGGGTCGGCCGCGTGGCGCGCGTCGGCGATGTGGCAGTTGGTCTGCACCGCGGCGGCGAGCGCCGCGACGTCGCGCGCCGTCATCGCGCCCCCGGCCGGTGGCGGCGCCGCGGCTGCCACGTGGCCAGCGCCGGCACGATCTCGCCCCACGGTGCGTCCATCAGGCTGCCCCAGCGCGCGTGCGCGAGCTCGACGAGACGGTGCACGTCGGGCGGCGTGGTGGGCGCATCGGTCGAAGGCGCGTCGCCCAGCGCGCGCTGCAGCGCGCGCACGCCGCCGCACTGCAGCTGCAGCGCCTTCGCGTGGACGAGCGGCGCGCCGTGCGGCGGCAGCCGCAGCGCGAACGTCGCGCGCTCGCGCAGCAGCGCCGCCAGCGTCGTGCAGTTGGTGTGCGCCACCGGCGATGCACAGGTCACGAGGTCGCGCTCGCCCACCGCCTGCCGCCGCGCGAGCTCGCAGCCGACCTCGCGCGCGAGCACGGCCTTCGTGAACACGCACGCGGTCGGTCCGGCGCAGCAGGCACCGGGGCGGTCGTCGGTGGCGGCGCCGGCGGCCATCGCGTCAGTCGTCGTCGGCGATGCTCGGCGGCGCTTCGCGCACCTGGCCGAGCAGGTCCTCGGCGGCGAGCTCGTTGTCGGCGAACATCACTTTCACGCGTCCGGCGGTGCCGGGCGCGTCGGCGGCGCGCACCGCCTTCGCGTGCGCCGACGCGTCGCGGAACGACGCGAACTCGGCGAGCATGGTCAGCACGCCGAGCGTGCCGACACGGTAGACGTAGTAGGGCATCGTGGAGGGCTTCGCAGCGGGGTCAGACGTAGCGTTTCGACGCGCGCCGGCGTCCCGGCAGCGCCTTCTGGATGATCACCCCGCGCACGGCCTCGAGGCCGGGGATCGGCAAGTCGGGCCATGCGGGGTCGAGCGCGTGCAGCCACCAGCGCGTGCCGTCGCCGCGCAGCTGGCGGAAGATCCACTCGCCGTCGTGCAACGCGAGCACGAACGAGCCGTCGCGCGCGAGGCCGTCGGGCTCGACGATCACGATGTCGCCGTCGTTGAACTCGGGCGCCATGCTGTGGCCGATCACGCGCAGCGCGAACGACTCGCCGCCGCTGCAGTCGCCGCCGAGCGTGGCCTGCGGATCCATCGTCAGACGACCTCGACGAAGCGCTGCGCGGCGGGCACGCCGGCGCCGGCGAGCTGCGCATCGAGCGTGGCGACGAAGGCCTCGGGGCCGGCGAGGTAGAAGTCGCAGTCGATGTCGAACAGGTCGGCGCGCATCGCGTGCGCCATCTCGCGCGCGCCTTCGCGCGCGTCGTCGTGCCGCGACAGCGTGACCTCGAACGCGTCGAGCGCCTCGGACCACGCGCGGCACTGGTTGGCCATGAAGTGGCCGTCGGGCCGCGTCGCGAGCCAGAACAGCGAGATCGACGGCGCCGCGTCGAGCGCGAGCGCGTGCTCGATCAGGCTCTTGACCGGCGCGAAGCCCGTGTCGCAGGCGGCGAAGACGAGCGGGCGCGGGCTCTCCGCGAGCACGAACGTGCCGAGCGGCCCCCACACCGTGACCGGCTGGCCCGGCTTGACGGTGCCGGCGAACAGCGCGCGCGCGAACGCGTCGCCGTCGTCGCGCGCGACGTAGAAGTGCAGGTTGCGGTCGTCGCACGGGCAGCTGGCCACCGGGTGGGTCGCGTGCACGTCGTCGCCGCCGGCGCCCGCGATGCCCAGCGTCACCGACTGCCCGGCGAGGAAGCGCAGCCGGTTCGTGCGCGGCGTCTGCAGGTGCAGCAGCCGCGTGTCGGGCGCGAGCGCGGTGACGGCGCGCACGGTGGTCGTGATCTGCTGCGCCGCGATGTCCTGCGGGCCGCGGGCCTCCAGCGTCTCGAGCACGAGCTCGCTGCTGGCCGCGGTGTGTGCGCACATCAGCGTGTAGCCCTGGGCGCGCTCGGCTTCCGACAGCGCGTAGTCGCAGTGCTGCACCTTGGCGACCTCGCCGGCGATCACGCGCACCTTGCACATGCCGCAGCTGCCGTTGCCGCAGCCGTAGTTGAGCTTGAGCCCGGCGCGCAGCCCGGCCTGCAGCAGCGTGTCGCGGCCCTCGACGGTGAACTCGTGGCCGCTGGGCCTGAGCGTGACCTGCGCCGACATCACCTTGAGCATGTCATCCATCACATCGAGCACGTCGACGGTCTCGGTGGCGAGCACGCGTGCCAGCCCGCGCTCGATTTGCTGCTGCAGCCGCTGCCAGCGCGCGTCGTCGCCGTCGCGCACCGTCTCGCGCAGCTCCATCACCAGCGCGTGGTAGCGCTCGAGGTGGCGGCGCACGTCGGCGAGCTCCTGCGTCTGCGCGAACAGCCGCTGCGCGAGCACCTCCTGGCTCGGCAGCAGCCGCTCGCGCACGCGGCGCCCGAACGCCTCGTCCTTGATGCGCGCGACGCGTTCGAGCAGCCCCGACTCCTCGAGCCGCGCCTGCGGGTACAGCGCGAGCAGCGCGTCGGTGGACACGCGGCCGTCGTCGCTGAGCTGCAGCGCGCCGTCGCGGATGCGCTGCTGCAGCACGCCGCGCGAGACGCCGACGAGCTGCGCGGCGCGCCAGACGGTCACCCATTGCGCCATGCGGCGTCTCCGCGCGCGGCGCGCGGCGCCACGCGGTCGAGGTAGCGGGCGCGGTACAGCAGCCGCGGGCGCGCCGGGTCGTCGACGAATGCGGTGCGCTCGTGCAGCACGTTGTTGGCGACGATGCCCATCCCGGCCTCGAGCTTGAGCCGCAGCACCGGTGCCGCGTCGCTGGCGAGGACCGCCTCGAGCGCGGCCACCGCGGCGCGCGTGGCCGGGTCGTCTTTCCAGACGATGCTGCGCGTGCGCGCGGTGTAGCGCATGTGCAGCGCGCCGTCGTCGTCGACGGAGAACACGGGCCCCGACTGCGCCGCGCGGGCGACGCCGCCGACGGCGTCTTCGCGCGCAGGGATGGTCATCGCGTCGTCGGCCATCAGCGCGGCGATGTGCGCGGGGTCGGCGTCGCGCAGCGCGATGTAGACCCATTCGTGGTCGAGCAGCGCGTTGACGCCGCCCTCGGCGGCCGGGCGCACGCAGTGCAGGATCATGCCGCGGATGCGCCGGCCGGCCGGGTGGTAGTAGCCGTCGGTGTGCCAGCGGATCGCGCGGTCGGTGTACGGGATGAAGCCGCCGCGCCCGCCGTCGCCGTCGCTGCGGTCGCTGACGGTGATGTGCGAGATGCCGTCTTCCTCGGCGAGCCAGTTGGCGTCGAGCCGCTCGAGCCCGAGCTGGCGCCCGAGCGCGCGCGGCAGCGACGCGTCGGCCGCGCTCGCCGGGCCGCGGTAGACGGCCATGTTCGCGCGGGCGCAGCGCTCGAGCAGCGCATCGCGCTCGCGCGGGGTCAGCGCGAACGGGTCGGCGACGTCGACGATCAGTTCGTCGACGTCGCGCGGCGCGGCAGCGAGCTTCGCGGCGCGCCAGCGGCGGTACGCGACCTCGTCCGCGAGGTCGAACGGGCTCGCGGTGGCGGTGCGCACCGAGGTGACCGTCGTCATCAGTCGGCTCCGAGCGCCGAGGCGCGGCGCGCGCGCTTCTCGGTCGAATAGACACCGGCCATGCCGCGCTCGACGAGCGCGACGGCCTCGGGCGCCTCGATGTCCATCACCTGGTCGAGCACCCACGGGCGGTCCTTGGGCGGCAGCAGCGGCTCGATGCGGCTGCCGAGGTAGCGGCGAAAGCCGAAGTCGGGCCCGTCGTCGCCGTAGCCGAACTCGGCGTAGTGCGGCGCGACCTCGTTGAACAGGTCGATGAAGCGCTCGCGGTAGCTCGCCGTGCCGGGCGCCACCGGGCCGAGCAGGTCGCCCTCGTTCTCCTCGAGGAAGTCGGCGGTGCGCAGCACGAGCGCCGTCGTGAACGCGGCGCGCTCGTCGCCGGCCTGGCGCGCGTAGGCGATGCGGTCGGCGCACTGGATCAGGAACACCAGCACCTCGCGCAGGAACGCGAAGTACGGCGGCCCGACGTCGATGTCGAACCCGGCCTTGCGCATGCGGTCGAGCATCTGCCGCGCGACGCGCCAGACGATGAACGCGATCGCGCTCGCGCGCTGCTCGGCCGACTTCGGCTGCTCGGGCTTGAACCAGTGCGTCTTCAGCCGCATCGCCACGGGGCGAACCCTCCGACAGAGCTTGCGCGCACGCAGACCGCAAGCGAAGCGAAGCGCCCGTCCAGCGGCCGCCGCGGGTCCGGCTTCGCCGGCCCGCTGGCGGCGCCCCCCTGGGGGGGAGCGCCGAAGGCGCTTCGGGGGGGAGCCATCAGTACCCGCCTTTGCCGTAAGGCTGCGGCAGCCCCGCGACCTTCGCGCCCTGCTTGGCCGGCCCCAGCGGGAACAGGTCGTACAGCGCCTTGCTGTCGCAGCCCGGCAGGATCTCGGCGACGCCCTTGAGCATGTGGCGGAAGTTCGGCGTGTGGCCGTGCTCGCGGTACTCGTTGCGCAGGTACTCGACGACCTTCCAGTGGTCGTCGGTCAGCGTGATGCCTTCGGCCGCGGCGATCACGCGCACGACCTCGTCGCCGAAATCGGGCTCGATCAGGTAGCCCTGCTCGTCGGTTTCCAGTTCGGTGCCGTTGACGACATACCCCATGTCGAATGTCTCCTGTCGTGGTTCAGGGTCGGACGGATCGTGACCGGTTCAGCTGCCCACCGCCGCGGCCGAGCGGTGCGGCACGAACAGGCCCGCGCCGAGCCGCCGGTGCGGGCCGACACCGGCTTCGAGCACGCGCAGCGCGTCGGCGGCCGCGAGCCCGTGCAGCATCAGGCTGAAGCCCACGAGCACGCCGTCGCCGCCGCGGATGCGCTGGCGCTGGCCGCAGATGCGCCGGCACGCCGCACCGAGCGCGTCGAGCTCGGCGTTGACGGCGGCGAGGAACGCCGCTTCGTCGTCGCCGCCCGTGCCTTCGTCGAGGTCGGCGGCGACGAAGTGCGCGTACAGCGTGTTGTGCGGCAGCAGCTCGCGCAGGTGCGGTGCGCCCAGGCGCACGCGGTGCCCGTCGACGTCGAGCTCGCGTCCGGCCAGCGCATGCAGCGCGTCGGCGTGCGTGCGTGGCACACGCAGCACCAGACGCGCGCGCTGCGACAGCAGCACGTCGCCACCGGCCGTGTCGGCGACGTTGACCGGGTGCAGGCCGGCGCCGGGCAGGTCGCGCAGCCACGGCGCGGCCGCATCGAGTGCGTCGGCCAGTGCGAGCCGGTAGTCGCGCGGCAGCGTGCGCCCCTCGAGCGGGAACACGGCGTCGACCATCGTCGACGGCGGCAGCTCGGCGTCGTCGATCACGGCGGCTCCCGCCTCATGCATCGCCATCGCCCGCGTCGCCCGCGCCGGGCTGCGCGCGCGCCCACGCCAGCAGCGCCTCGCCCCAGGCGCGCGCCGTCAGCGGGTCGACGTCGAAGACCGTGAAGCGGCTCTTCTCGCGGATGCGCGTGCGCAGCAGGCTCATGCCGCCGGCGTCGTGGTCGACCTGCTGCAGCTCGATGTCCTGCCCGCCCAGCGGCACGCGGAGCTTCGCAATCGGGGTCAGGCGGGTCATCGCAGCGCAAGGCGGTCGAGCCGAAGCGTGCATTGAGCGCGGCCACGCCCGGCGGCGTCCATACCCGGCACGGGGGATCGCCGCATAGCCCATCCGGGTAGTGTCGGTCTGCCCAATCGGGTCTATCGTCGCTACCGACGCGGGTGATAGCGCTGCGCACCACGGCGCCCATAGCATTTGCCGACCTTCGATCAACCGCCCGCCGAGGCGGGACAGCGCTGCAGGACCGGCGCCGGCCACCCAGGAGACAAGCATGGCCAAGAAGATGCACGACACGCCGATGCTCGACGCGCTCGAGACCGGTCCGTGGCCCAGTTTCGTCACCGGCCTGAAGCGACTCGCGAAAGACAAGGACTACGTCGTCGACCTGCTGGGCACGCTCGAGACGTCGTACCAGACGAAGAAGGGCTACTGGAAGGGTGGCACCGTCGGCGTGTTCGGCTACGGCGGCGGCGTGATCCCGCGCTTCACCGAGCTGAAGAACGACAAGGGCGAGCCGCTGTTCCCCGACGCCGCCGAGCTGCACACGCTGCGCGTGCAGCCGCCGCCGGGCATGCACTACACGACCGACGTGCTGCGCAAGATGTGCGACATCTGGGAGAAGCACGGCACCGGCCTGATCGCGTTCCACGGCCAGTCGGGCGACATCATGTTCCAGGGCGCGACGACCGCCAAGGTGCAGGAGGCGTTCGACGAGCTCAACGAGCTCGGCTTCGACCTCGGCGGCGCCGGCCCCGCGGTGCGCACGTCGATGAGCTGCGTCGGCGCCGCGCGCTGCGAGCAGAGCTGCTACGACGAGGGCCGCGCGCACCGCACGGTCATCAACACCTTCGTCGACGACATCCACCGCCCGGCGCTGCCGTACAAATTCAAGTTCAAGTTCAGCGGCTGCCCGAACGACTGCATGAACTCGATCCAGCGTGCCGACATGGCCGTCATCGGCACGTGGCGCGACAACATGCGCACCGATGAGGAACTGGCGCGCAAGTGGTTCGACAAGCACGGCATGAACGAGCTCGTCAACGACGTCGTCGCGCGCTGCCCGACGAAGGCGATCCAGCTCAAGGAAGTCAAGGACCTGCGCCAGGGCGAGAAGATCAGCAGCGTCAAGGTCAGCGACACGCATGCGCTCGAGATCGACAACGGCGACTGCGTGCGCTGCATGCACTGCATCAACGTGATGACGGGCGCGCTCGCGCGCGGCACCGACACCGGCGTGACGGTGCTCGTCGGCGGCAAGCGCACGCTCAAGATCGGCGACCTGATGGGCACCGTCGTCGTGCCGTTCATGCCGATGAAGAGCGACGAGGACTTCGACAACCTCGTCGACCTCGCGCAGCGCGTGATCGACTTCTTCGCCGAGAACGCGCTCGAACACGAGCGCACCGGCGAGATGATCGAGCGCATCGGCCTCGTCAACTTCCTCGAGGGCATCGGCGTCGACATCGACCCGAACATGGTCTCGAACCCGCGCACGAACCCCTACGTGCGCACCGACGGCTGGGACGAGGAAGTGGCAAAGATCAACGCCAAGAAGAAGGCAGCGGCCTGAGCCGCCGCCTGGCACCCGCCGTCGCCGGCGCGGCGGCGGGACCCCGCTGAATCCATCGCGGAACACGCACCATGGCCCATCGCACCCCGATCGAGAGCGGCGCTCCCGACAACAAGCAGTACATGCACCCCACGTTGCTGAAGAACTACGGCAACTGGCGCTACCACGACCGCCCGCGCCCCGGTGTGCTGCACCACGTCTCGCACAGCGGCGACGAGGTGTGGACGGTGCGTGCCGGCACGCAGCGGCAGATGGACGTCTACACGATCCGCAAGCTGTGCGACATCGCCGACACCTACGCCGACGGCTACGTACGCTTCACGATCCGCAGCAACATCGAGTTCATGGTCGCCGACCCGAACAAGGTCGCGCCGCTGATCAGTGCGCTCGAGGAGAACGGCTTCCCGGTCGGCGGCACCGGCAACTCGGTGTCGATGATCGCGCACACGCAGGGCTGGCTGCATTGCGACATCCCGGGCACCGATGCCTCGGGTGTCGTCAAGGCGCTGATGGACGAGCTCTACGACGAGTTCCGGCGCGAGGAGATGCCCAACCGCGTGCACCTGTCGACCTCGTGCTGCGAGATCAACTGCGGCGGCCAGGCCGACATCGCGATCATCGTGCAGCACACCAAGCCGCCGAAGATCAACCACGACCTCGTGGCCAACGTCTGCGAGCGCCCGGCGGTGGTGGCGCGCTGCCCGGTGGCGGCGATCCGCCCGGCGCTGGTCAACGGCAAGCCGAGCCTCGAGGTCGACGAGAAGAAGTGCATCTGCTGCGGCGCCTGCTACCCCCCGTGCCCGCCGATGCAGATCAACGACCCCGAGCACTCGAAGCTGGCCATCTGGGTCGGCGGCAAGAACTCCAACGCGCGCGGCAAACCGACCTTCATGAAGATGGTCGCCGCCGGCATCCCGAACAACCCGCCGCGCTGGCCGGAAGCGTCGGCGATCGTCAAGAAGATCCTCTACACCTACAAGGCCGACGCGCGCTCGTGGGAGCGCCTGAGCGACTGGGTCGAGCGCATCGGCTGGCCGCGCTTCTTCGAGAAGTGCGACCTGCCGTTCACCAAGTACCTGATCGACGACTGGCGCGGCTCGCGTGCCAACCTGAACGCGTCGACGCACATCCGCTTCTGAACCGGCGCGGCACCCGATGAAATTCACCCTGCTGGTCAGTGAAGGCCCGTACACGCACCAGGCGAGCGACACCGCGTACCAGTTCGCCGCCGCCGCGATCGCCAAGGGCCACGAGGTGATGCGCATCTTCTTCTACCACGACGGCGTCTACAACGCGACGCGGCTCACCGAGCCGCCGCAGGACGACCGCCACATCGTCAACCGCTGGTCGGCGCTGAAGGAGCAGCATGGCGTCGACCTCGTCGTGTGCGTCGCCGCCGCACTGCGCCGCGGCATCAAGGACGAGGTGCTCGCGCCGGGCTTTCGCATCAGCGGGCTCGGCCAGCTCGTCGACGGCGGCATCAAGAGCGACCGCACGGTGACCTTCGGAGACTGACGATGAAGAAGTTCATGTTCGTCAACCGCAAGGCCCCGTACGGCACGATCTATGCGCTCGAGAGCCTCGAGGTCGTGCTGATCACGGCCACGTTCGACCAGGACGTCAGTCTCGTGTTCGTCGACGACGGCGTCTACCAGCTCGTCAAGGGCCAGGACACGAAGGCCATCGGCATCAAGAACCACAGCAAGACGTACCGCGCGCTCGAGGGCTACGACATCGAGAAGCTGTATGTCGAGCGCGAGTCGATGGACGCGCGCGGCCTGACCGAGGACGACCTGCTCGTCGACGTCACGGTGCTGTCGAGCGCCGAGATGGCCGACCTGATGGCCGCGCAGGACGTCGTGCTGTCGTTCTGACCGAGGAACCCCGATGCTGCACATCGTCAACAAGTCCCCCGCGCAGACGACGGCCCTCGCGAGCTGCCTGCGGCTGGCCAAGGACGGCCACACGCTGCTGCTGGTCGAGGACGGCGTCTACGCTGCCACCACCGGCATGGCCGTGGCGAGCGGGCTGGCGGCCGCCACGAAGCGGCTGAAGGTCGTCGCGCTCGCGCCCGACCTCGAGGCGCGCGGCGTCGCCGGCCGCCTGATCGACGGCGTGGCCACGGTGGACTACGCCGGCTTCGTCGACCTCGTCGCCGAGCACCCCACGAACCAGTCCTGGCTCTGAAGCGCGAGCCAACCCCTTCACCCGACGCACGAGGAGAACGAGATGTCGATCGAAGTCAACGGCCACACCATCGAGACCGACGAGGAAGGCTACCTGGTCAACCTGTCCGACTGGAACGAGGACGTGGCCGCCGCGATCGCCAAGCAGGAAAACGTCGAGATGACACCCAACCACTGGGAAGTCGTCAACTTCCTGCGCCAGTACTACGACGAGTACCAGATCGCCCCCGCGGTGCGCGTGCTGACGAAGGCCATCGGCAAGCAGCTCGGCGAAGAGAAGGGCAACAGCAAGTACCTCTACGAGCTGTTCCCGTACGGCCCGGCGAAGCAGGCGTGCAAGATCGCCGGCCTGCCCAAGCCCACCGGCTGCGTCTGACGGGCCGACGGGCGCCGTCACCGGCAGGACCCACGCGATGACGGCGCTCGGCTGGGCCTACGCGGTCGTCTTCTACGCAGCGACGGCGCTGTTCGTCGTCGGCCTGGCGCTGAAGATCCGGCGCTACGCGACGACGCCGGCGCCGCTGAAGATCCCGACGACGCCGGCGCCGACGACGGGCGGCGGCGCGGCGCTGCGCATGGTGCGCGAGGTCGCCCTCTTCGAGAGCCTGTTCAAGTCCAACAAGTGGACCTGGGCCTTCGGCTGGCTGTTCCACGTCTCGCTGCTGCTCGTGATCCTGCGCCACGTGCGCTACTTCCAGCAGCCGGTGTGGGAGCCGATCGTGTGGGTGCAGCCGTTCGGCACCTACGCCGGTTTCACGATGGTCGCAGGCCTGGCGGGGCTGTGGGCGAGGCGTTTCCTCGTCGACCGGGTGCACTACATCTCGACGCCGTCGGACCACCTGCACCTGGCGCTGCTAATCGCGATCGGCCTGTCGGGACTCGGGATGCGCTTCGTCGCGCACACCGACATCGTCGCGCTGAAGGCGTTCACGCTCGGGCTGATGCGCTTCGACGTGCAGCCGCTGCCGGCCGACCCGCTGCTGCTGCTGCACCTGGCGCTGGTGGCGGTGCTTCTGATCGTGTTCCCGATCAGCAAGCTGCTGCACGCGCCGGGGCTGCTGTTCAGCCCGACGCGTTACCAGGTCGACAACCCGCGCGAGGCGCGCCACGTGGCGTCGTGGGCGGCCGCGCTCGACAAGTGAGGGCAGTGGCGTGGCCACCGCGGCGTTCCAGACTCCCGAACTGAAGCCCTACCCGGTCATCCCGCTGGTGGCCGAGGGCGCGATGGCGCACACCAAGCCGTTCGTCGCGTCGCCGCAGATCCAGGGCAATATCGGGTTCCCCGGCGAGCTGACCGAGGGCTGGGAGCAGCGAGCGATCGCGAAGATGGGCGAGCTGCTCGGCAAGTACCGCTCGCTGCAGGTCTACATGGACGCCTGCGTGCACTGCGGCGCGTGCTCCGACAAGTGCCACTACTTCCTCGGCACCGGCGACCCGAAGAACATGCCGGTGGCGCGCCAGGACCTGATGCGCAAGGTCTACCGGCGCTACTTTACGCTCGCCGGCAAGCTGTTCCCGAAGCTGGTGGGCGCTGTCGACCTCACGCGCGAGGTGCTCGACGAGTGGTACAGCTACTACCACCAGTGCTCCGAGTGCCGCCGCTGCAGCGTGTTCTGCCCGTACGGCATCGACACCGCCGAGGTCACGATGGCCGCGCGCGAGATCATGGACTCGGTCGGCCTCGGGCAGAAGTACAGCAACGAGATCATCGGCAAGGTCCACAAGATCGGCAACAACCTCGGGCTGCCGGGCCCCGCGCTCGAGAACACGCTCGAGGGCCTGGAAGAGGACGTCAAGACAGACACCGGCGTCGACGTGCGCTACCCGATCGACGCCAAGGGCGCCGAGGTGCTGCTGGTCACGCCGTCGGCCGACTTCTTCGCCGAGCCGCACGTCGAGAGCCTGATCGGCTACGGCAAGGTGTTCCACGCCGCCGGCATCAGCTGGACGCTGTCGAGCAAGGCCAGCGAGGCCGGCAACTTCGGCATGTTCATCGGCAACTACGAGCAGCTGCGCAAGATCGCGATGCGCATCCGCGAGGCGGCGCTGGAGCTCGGCGTCAAGCGCATCGTCGTCGGCGAGTGCGGCCACGCGTGGCGCGTGGCCTACAGCTTCTGGAACACGCTGATCGGCGTCGGCGCCGGCGGCAAGGACCCGTTCGCGATCGAGCTGCAGCAGCAGCTCGACCCACGCTACAAGCAGCCGACGCACATCTGCGAGCTGACCCACGACCTGATCCAGCGCGGTGCGCTCAAGTTCGACAAGGAAAAGAACGACGACCGCATCATCACGTTCCACGACTCGTGCAACGTCGCGCGCGCCTCGCGCATGGGCGACATACCAGGCGGCCAGTTCGTGATCCCGCGCGAGATCATCAAGGCGGTCGCGAACCACTTCCACGACATGGCGCCGGGCACCATCGGCGAGGCCACGTTCTGCTGCGGCGGCGGTGGCGGCTTGCTGACCGACGACTTGATCGAACTGCGCGTCAAGGGCGCGCTGCCGCGCATGGAGGCACTGAAGAACGTCGTCGACCAGCACGGCGTCAACTTCATGGCCACGATCTGCGCGATCTGCAAGGCGCAGTTCACGAAGGTGCTGCCGTACTACGGCTTCGACATGAGCATGGTCGGCGGCGTGCACCAGCTCGTCAGCAAGGCCATCCGGCTCGGCGACGCCCGCTGACCGGCGCCGCCGCCGCACACGATTCCCCAGGAGACCCGCGATGTCTGCCGCAACCGAGACCACCGACGTCAAGCCGCTGACCTTCCGCCGCTTCAAGGACGGCGACCACAAGATCAAGCGCTGGCAGGAGCAGATCTTCGACGCCGACCACTCGCACAAGTGCCCGACGTACATCCAGAGCACGCCGCCGTGCCAGGCGTCGTGCCCGTCCGGCGAGGACATCCGCGGCTACCTGAACATCGTGCGGGGCATCGAGAAGCCGCCGGCCGGCGTGCCGTGGCAGGAGTACGCGTGGCGGCGCCTGACCGAGGCCAACCCGCTGCCGTCCGTGATGGGCCGCGTGTGCCCGGCGCCGTGCGAGTCCGGGTGCAACCGCAACGAGGTCGAGGATTTCGTCGGCATCAACTCGGTCGAGCACTTCCTCGGCGAGTACGCGATCGCGAACAACCTGCAGTTCCCGAAGCCCGAGAAGCTCACGGGCAAGAAGGTCGCCGTGATCGGCGGCGGCCCGGCCGGGCTGTCGGCGGCGTACCAGCTCGCGCGCAAGGGCCACTCGGTGACGATCTTCGACGAACGCGCCGAGCTCGGCGGCATGATGCGCTACGGCATCCCGGGCTTCCGCACGCCGAGGCGGGTGCTCGACGCCGAGATCCAGCGCATCCTCGACCTCGGCGTCGAGGCGCGCCTGAACACGCGCATCGGCACCGACATCACGCTCGAGCAGATCCAGGCCGAGTTCGACGCCGTCTTCCTCGGCCTCGGTGCGCAAAGCGGCCGCCCGCTGCCGGTCGAAGGCGCCGACGCGCCGAACTGCGTCACCGCCACCGCATTCCTGAAGGCGTTCAACGACGGCCGACTGCGCCACGTCGGCAAGCGCGTCGTCGTCGTCGGCGGCGGTGACACGTCGATCGACGTCGCCACCGTCGCGCGCCGCCTCGGCCACATCGAGCAGGTCCACGAGAAGGACCGCCCCGAGATGGCGATCGCCGGCCACGTCGCGCACGAC
The DNA here is from genome assembly GCF_003574675.1 of Azohydromonas sediminis. Classification (GTDB taxonomy): domain Bacteria; phylum Pseudomonadota; class Gammaproteobacteria; order Burkholderiales; family Burkholderiaceae_C; genus Calidifontimicrobium; species Calidifontimicrobium sediminis. Next base: position 24,161 of record NZ_QOAZ01000012.1, on the reverse strand, counting down.
GTCGCGTCGGTGTCGGCGCGCCAGGGCGCCGAAGTGACGCTGACGTCGATCTTCGCCGTCGACAAGATGCAGGCGAGCAAGCACGAGGTCGAGCACGCGCTCGCCGAAGGCATCGCGATCCGCGGCGGGCTCGCGCCGGTGGCCGTCGTGCGCGGCCCCGACGGGCGCGCCACCGCGCTGCGCGTCGCGCGCTGCGAGGCGTCGATCAAGGGCGGCCGGCTCGAGATCAAGATGATCGAAGGCACCGAGGAGGACATCCCGGCCGACCTGATCGTCTCGGCGATCGGCCAGGCGGTGGACTTCACCGGCCTCGAGGCGCTGAACAACGGCAAGGGCGGCATCAGCGCCGACAAGAACTACCAGGTCCAGGGCCACAAGGGCATGTTCGTCGGCGGCGACGTCGTGCGCCCGCACCTGCTGACGACCGCGATCGGCCACGGCGCGATCGTCGCCGACGGCATCGACCGCTACCTCGCCGGCGAGCCGCTCGACAAGCGGCCGAAGATCGATGTCCACACCTGGGACATCCAGCGCAAGCTGATCGAGAAGGGGCTCGTGCTGTCGGAGGTGCACGAGCCGATCCGCGGCACCGACAGCACCAACGTCGCGATCCACAACTTCGACAACCGCTCCGACCGCTACGTGATCCCGCACGAGGAGCTGTTCCTCGGTCACTTCCAGTACACGCCGCGCCACAAGCGCAAGATCGTCACGTTGACCGCCGAGCAGGCACTGAACAACTTCGACGAGCGCGTGCTGCCGCTGACCGAGGCCGAGGCGATCGCCGAGGCCAAGCGCTGCATGAGCTGCGGGCTGTGCTTCGAGTGCGACAACTGCGTCGTCTACTGCCCGCAGACCGCGGTGTTCAAGGTCAAGAAGTCGCAGGCGACGACGGGCCGCTACGTCGACACCGACTACACGAAGTGCATCGGCTGCCACATCTGCCACGACGTGTGCCCGACCGGGTACATCCAGATGGGTCTCGGGGAGTGATGGCCCCCCCCCGCAGCGCCTTCGGCGCCTCCCCCCCGGGGGGGCGCCGCCAGCGGACCGGCGAAGCCGGATCCGCGGCGGCCGCTTGGACCACCGCGGCGTGGCGGTTGGGGATCCTGTCGCTGGCGCTGGGTGCAGCCGCCACCGCCGCGCTGGCTCAGGGCAGCGGCCGCACGCCCAAGCCGGTGATCGAGCCGGCGAAGCCCGGCACCCAGTGCATCGCCGACCCGGCGACGATGCGCCGCGAGCACCCGGCGATGCTCAAGCACCAGCGCGACGAGACGGTCCACGGCGGCATCCGCGGCGCGAAGGCGAGCCTGAAGGCCTGCATCGCGTGCCACGCGAGCCCGACGACTGGCAGCGTCGCCGCCGCCGAAACCAATTTCTGCATCAGCTGCCACAGCTACACCGCGGTGCGCATCGACTGCTTCGAGTGCCACGCGACGAAGCCGGCGCCCACCGCGTTCCACCCGATCGTGCCGGTGGGGCCGAACGCGGCGGCCGTGATGCGCCTCGGGGCGCAGGCGCGCCAGCTCGACGGCGGCATCGCCGCGGTCGACGCCGCCACCTTGCAGCTGCTGAAACCATGAGCGAACACGAGCACGCCCCTGCCGCGGCCCGCGATGCCGCCAAGGCCACGCGGCGCGGCTTCTTCGGCGTCGCCGCCGCTGGACTGGCCGGCGTGATGGTCGCCCCCGGTGTCCGGCTGATCGAGGTCGCGCGCGCCGCCGGCGCCGACGGCCCCACTGCGGGCGCCAACCCGAAGGTGCGCTGGGGTCTGCTGATCGACACGACGAAGTGCGCCAGCGGCTGCACCGACTGCGTCGACGCCTGCAACGCCGAGAACGGGCTCGACCCGCGGCCGACGCCGACCTCGGCGCAGTGGATCCGCAAGGTCGAGATCAAGGAGATCAAGACCGGGCGCGTCAGCTCGGCACCGGTGATGTGCCAGCACTGCGCGTCGCCGCCGTGCGTCGACGTGTGCCCGACCGGCGCGTCGTTCAAGCGCGCCGACGGCATCGTGCTCGTCGACCGCCACATCTGCATCGGCTGCCGCTACTGCATGATGGCCTGCCCGTACAAGGCGCGCTCGTTCGTGCACGAGCCGCTGACCAACCAGAAGCCCGACGTGCCGCGCGGCAAGGGCTGCGTCGAGAGCTGCACGCTGTGCGTGCACCGCATCGACGCCGGCGGCACGACGACCGCGTGCGCCGAGGCGTGCACGAAGGCCGGCCACGGCGCGATCCTGTTCGGCGACCTCAACGATCCTGACAGCGCGATCTCGAAGCGCCTGCGCGAGGTCGCGAGCGTGCAGTTGCGCGCCGACCTGCGGCTCGACCCGGGCGTGCGCTACCAGGGGATCACGTCATGACGGCGCTCGCCGAAGCGCGCGACGACGCGCGCCGCTTCTGGCTGCTGGTGCTCGCCGGCGGCCTCGTCACCGCGATCGGGCTCGGCGCCGCGCACTACATGGAGGTGCACGGCCACGTCGTCACCGGCATGACGAACCAGGTCGTCTGGGGTCTGCCGCACGTGTTCGCGATCTTCATGATCGTCGCTGCATCGGGCGTGCTCAACGTCGCGTCGATCGGCTCGGTGTTCGGCCACACGGTCTACAAGAAGCGCGCGCCGCTGTCGGGGCTGCTGAGCCTGGCGCTGCTGGCCGGCGGCCTGATGGTGCTGATGCTCGACCTCGGCCGCCCCGAGCGCGTGATCGTCGCGGCGACGCACTACAACTTCAAGTCGGTGTTCGCCTGGAACGTGTTCCTGTACTCGGGCATGGCGGCGATCGTCGCGCTGTACCTGTGGACGATGTTCGAGCGCCGCATGAACCGCTGGTCAAAGCCGGCGGGCATCGCCGCGCTGGTGTGGCGCTTCGTGCTGACCACCGGCACCGGCTCGATCTTCGGCTTCCTCGTCGCGCGCCAGGCCTACCAGTCGGCGCTGCTCGCGCCACTGTTCATCGTGCTGTCGTTCGGCTGGGGCCTGGCGGTGTTCCTCGTCGTGCAGTCGACGATGTACGCGTGGAACCGCATCACGCTGCCGGCCGAGATCCAGCGCCGCCTGGCGCGCCTGCTCGGCGTGTTCATCGCCGCGTCGCTGTACCTGGTGGCGGTGTACCACCTGACGAACCTGTACTTCGCGCGCCAGGGCGCGTTCGAGGCCTTCATCCTGTTCGGCCGCGACGGCGGCGGCACGTTCGCGCTGCTGTTCTGGGTCGGCTACGTGCTCGTCGGCTCGCTCGCGCCGCAGGCGCTGCTGTTCAGGCCCAAGCCCGACGGCAGCAGCCTGCTGGTGGCCGCTGCGCTCGTCGTGCTCGGCGCCTTCGCGTGGCTGTTCGTGTTCATCATCGGCGGGCAGGCGTTCCCGCTCGAGATCTTCCCCGGCCACGTCGTGACGAGCCCGTTTGCCGACGGCGCCGTCGAGCACTACGTGCCCCGCCTGCCCGAGTGGCTGCTCGGCTTCGGCGGCGTCGGCGCGGCGTTCGTGCTGACGACGGTGGGCGTGCGCGTGCTCGATTTCCTGCCGCAGGACGACGTCGCACCGCCCGCGAAGGCGGCGCCTGCGACGGAGGGCGCGTCGTCGTGACGCCGCTGCCGCGCCTGTTCATTTCGGCGGCGCACAAGTCGTCGGGCAAGACCACGGTCGCGATCGGGCTCGCCGCGGCGCTCGCGGCGCGCGGCGTCGCGGTGCAGCCGTTCAAGAAGGGGCCCGACTACATCGACCCGATGTGGCTGACGCGCGCGGCCGGCCGCGCCTGCGTCAACCTCGACCCGCACCTGCAGACGCCTGCGGCGATCGGCGCGACGTTCGCCGACGCAGCCGCCGGCTGCGACCTCGCGCTGATCGAGGGCAACAAGGGGTTGCACGACGGGCTCGCACTCGACGGCAGCAACAGCAACGCGGCGCTGGCCAAGCAGCTCGGCGCGCCGGTCGTGCTCGTGCTCGATGCGCGCGGCATGACGCGCGGCGTCGCGCCACTCGTGCTCGGCTTCCAGGCCTTCGACCGTGGCGTGCGCATCGCCGGCGTGATCCTGAACCAGGTCGGCGGCGCGCGCCACGAGTCCAAGCTGCGCGCCGCACTCGAGGCGTACACCGACGTGCCGGTGCTCGGCGCGATTGCGCGCGACGAGCGCCTCGTGCTGCCCGAGCGCCACCTCGGCCTCACGCCCGACGCCGAGTTCGACGGCGCCGCCGAGCGCGTCGCACAGATCGCGACCCTCGTCGCCGACGGCGTCGACCTCGACCGCGTGCGCGCCGTCGCCGCCTCGGCGCCGACGTGGGCGGGGCCTGCGCCGCGTCGGCCCGCGGCCACCCCGCGCGCCGACGTGCGCATCGCCATCGCGCGCGACCGCGCGTTCGGCTTCTATTACGCCGACGACCTGGCGGCGCTCGAAGCGGCGGGCGCGTGCCTGGTGCCGATCGACACGCTGCACGACACGTCGCTGCCCGCCGTCGACGGGCTGTTCGTCGGCGGCGGCTTCCCCGAGGTGTTCATGGCCGAGCTCGAGGCCAACGTCGCGCTGCGCCGTGCGCTGCGCGACGCGATCGCCGCCGGCTTGCCCACCTACGCCGAGTGCGGCGGGCTGATGTACCTCGCGCGCTCGATCCGCTGGGGTGATCGCTGCGCCGAGATGGTCGGCGCGATCCCGGGCGACGTGACGATGCACGCGAAGCCCGTCGGCCGCGGCTACGTGCGTCTCGAAGCCCTTGCCGAGCAACCGTGGGGGCTGGCCTCGGGCACCGTGCTGCACGGCCACGAGTTCCACCACTCGAGGCTCGACGGCCTCGCACCGCACACTGCCTTCGCGTACCGCGTGCAGCGCGGCCACGGCGTCGACGGGGCGTGCGACGGCGTCGTCGTCGGCCACCTCGTCGCGTCGTACAGCCACCTGCGCACCGGCGCCGGAAGCGACTGGGCGCCGCGCTTCGTCGATTTCGTGCGCCGCTGCCGCGCGACCGCCGCCGCGCCGGGCCTGGCGCTCGCCGCGTGAACCCACACGCTTCTGGAGCCTGCCGATGCTGACCGTGACCGACGCCGCCCTCGAACAGATCCGCAGCGCCGCGCTGCAGGGCCGTGCGGTGGGCATGGCGCTGCGCGTCGCGGCGCGGCGCGCCGACGACGGTTCGATCGAGTACGGCATGGGCTTCGACGACACCCACGACGAGGACGAGGCGCTCGAGTTCGACGGTCTGACGGTCGTCGTCGCGGCCGCGAGCCGCCCGCTGCTGCGGGGCACGACGCTCGACTGGGTCGAGCTCGAGCCGGGCGAGCGGCGCTTCATCTTCATTCCCCCCGCCGACGAGGCGCCGCCGGCGCGCGGCTGCGGCAGCGGCGGCTGCTCGCGCTGCGGCGGCTGAGGCTGCACGACGGTGCCCACGGAGACGACAGCGATGAACACGATGGTCGACCTGCCCGACTGGATCCGCCACCCGGCGCGCACGCCGTCGCCCGCGCGCGGGCGCGTCGCGCTCGTCGGCGCCGGCCCCGGCGACCCCGAGCTGCTGACGCTGCGCGCGGTGCGGCTGCTGCGCGACGCCGACGCCGTCGTCTACGACGCGCTCGTCGCGCCCGAGGTGCTCGACTTCGTCGCGCCGCACGCCGAACGCCTGTACGCCGGCAAGCGCAGCAGCCAGCACAGCATGCCGCAGCGCGAGATCAATGCGCTGCTCGTGCGGCTGGCGCGCGAGGGCAAGCGCGTCGTGCGGCTCAAGGGCGGCGACCCGTTCATCTTCGGCCGCGGCGGCGAGGAGATCGAGACGCTCGCCGCCGAGGGCATCGAGTTCGAGGTCGTGCCCGGCGTCACCGCGGCGTGCGGCGTGTCGAGCTATGCCGGCATCCCGCTGACGCACCGCGACCACGCGCAGTCGTGCCTGTTCGTCACCGGCCACCTGAAGGACGGCAGTGCCGAGCTCGACTGGCCGGCGCTGGTGCGCGAGCGCCAGACGGTCGTGATCTACATGGGCCTGTCGGCGCTGCCGTCGATCTGTGCACAGCTGCTCGCGCACGGCCAGCGCGCCGACATGCCGGCGGCCGTCGTGCAGCAGGGCACGCTGCCCGAGCAGCGTGTCGTCACCGGCACGCTCGCCGACCTGCCGCAGAAGGTCGCGGCGGCCGGGCTGCGTTCACCGTGCCTGACGATCGTTGGCGAGGTCGTGCGCCTGCACGGGCGGCTGGCGTGGTTCGACCCGGTCGGCGCGACCCTGCCGGCCGCGGCGTTCGGCGCGTAGCGGCCGACACGGCCGGCCCGGCGGCGCGGCCGGCGCGCCGGGTGTGCACGGCGGCGCTCAGCCGGGGCCGCGGCCCCGTGCGGCTAGAACGCCTCCTTCTCGGCCTCGAGGTAGGCGAGGCTGGTGTACTTGCCGATGTTCGACTCGAAGCCCTGCGTGACCGCGGCGTATTTCTTGACCCGCGGGTCGGCGAGCACGAGTGCCTTGGCCTGCTCGAGCGCGACGCCGTTCTTGACCGCCTGCTCGCACGGCCGGTAGATGCCTTCGAAAAGCTCGCGGTTCTCGCGCAGCAGGTTCGGCCCGGCGTCGCCGTGGCCGGGCACCCAGATCTGGCTCTTCGTGTGCTTCTCGAGCGCGTCGAAGGTGCGGAACGTGCCGAGGTAGCTGCCGTCGTCCATGTTCGCGATGCGGCGGTGCATCGCGACGTCGCCGACATAGGTCACGCGGTCCTCGACGATCTCGACGCACAGGTCGCACGGCGTGTGCGCGACGCCGTAGTGGTGCAGCCGCAGCGTCGTGTCGCCGAAGCGCAACTCCTGCCCGTGCGCCACCGGGCGGTTCGGCACGACGACCTGCGTGCCCAGCGTCGCGCCGTTGGTCCAGCGCTCGAGCAGCGAACGCCACAGGTTGCCCTGCACGCCGGCGATCTCGTCGATGCACGCCGGCAGCGCGTAGATCGGCAGCGACGCGCCGAATGCGTCGCGGAACGCGTGGTTGCCGAGCCAGTGGTCGCCGTGGTAGTGCGAGTTGAAGACGGCCACCACCGGCTTGTCGGTCACGGTGCGGATGCGCCGGATCGCCATCTGGCCGATTTGCAGCGAGCCGCCGCTGTCGAGCACGACGACGCCGTCGCGGGTGACGACGAACACGACGTTGGACATCATTCCCTGGTTCTCGGGCGTCGGGAAGCCGTCGGGCGTCCACACCATCCACACGCGCTGGCTGATGCGGCGCAGCGGGTAGTCCTTGACCGGCGGGCCTTCGAAGAAGTCCTTGAATCCGTCGGCCGCGCGCGCAAGCGTGGCCAGCGGCGCACCGGGCAGCCACTCGGCGGCCGCGGTGGCACCGACGGCCGCGGCGCCGAGCAGCCAGCGGCGGCGCGACAGGGGGGTGAACAGGCTCATGCCGGGCTCCTCGTGCAATGCTGCATGCGCATGCAGCCATATTGTCGGCGCTTGGCTTGTGCCGTTGCTGGCCGCTGCGCGCCCGGCGTGGCGGTCGATCGGCCTGCCGTCGTCGCTGATGTCGCGGCCCGGCGCGCGGCCTGCGGCGCGAAGGCGGGCGGGCCCGTCCTCGCGCGGGGCGCTCGCTATCATGGCCGGTTCGCTGTCTCGCGCGCATGGCCACCTCCGCCCTCCCGCCGCCGTCGTCGCTGATCCGCGTGCGCGGCGCGCGCACGCACAACCTGAAGAACGTCGACCTCGACATCCCGAAGCACGCGCTCGTCGTGATCACCGGGCTGTCGGGCTCGGGCAAGTCCAGCCTCGCGTTCGATACGCTGTACGCCGAGGGGCAGCGGCGCTACGTCGAGAGCCTGAGCGCCTACGCGCGGCAGTTCCTGCAGCTGATGGACAAGCCCGACGTCGACGTCATCGAGGGGCTGGCGCCGGCGATCGCGATCGAGCAGAAGGCCACCAGCCACAACCCGCGCTCGACGGTGGGTACCGTCACCGAGATCCACGACTACCTGCGCCTGCTGTACGCGCGCGCCGGCACGCCGTACTGCCCCGACCACGACCTGCCGCTCGCCGCGCAGAGCGTCGCGCAGATGGTCGATGCGGTGCTCGCGCTGCCCGAGGGCACGCGGCTCGCGGTGCTGGCGCCCGTCGTGCGCGAGCGCAAGGGCGAGTTCGCCGAGCTGTTCGCCGACTGGCAGTCGCGCGGCTACGTGCGCTTTCGCGTCGACGGCAGTGTCGTCGAGGCCGACGCGCTGCCGGCGCTGAAGAAGGGCGAGAAGCACGACATCGACGTCGTCGTCGACCGTGTGCGCACGCGCGCCGGCGACGCCGCGCTGCGCCAGCGGCTGGCCGAGAGCTTCGAGGCCGCGCTCGCGCTGGCCGACGGGCGTGCGCTCGCGCTCGACCTCGACCGCGGCGACGAACACGTGTTCAGCCGCCGTTTCGGCTGCCCGCGGTGCAGCTACGCGCTGCCCGAGCTCGAGCCGCGGCTGTTCAGCTTCAACTCGCCGGTGGGCGCGTGCCCGCAGTGCGACGGTCTGGGCAGCGTCACCGTGTTCGACCCCGAGCGCGTCGTCGCCTTCCCCAGCCTGTCGCTGGCCGGCGGCGCGGTCAAGGGCTGGGACCGGCGCAACGCCTACACGCACGCGCTGCTCGAGAGCGTCGCGAAGCACTACGGCTTCGACGTCGAGACGCCGTTCGAGCAGCTCGCGCCCGCGCACCGACAGGTGGTGCTCTACGGGTCGGGCGACACCGACATCGAGTTCACCTACCGTGCCGAGGGGGCGGGCGGGCGCGTGCGCACGGTCAGGCGCCGCCATCCGTTCGAAGGGATCATCCCGAACTTCGAGCGGCGCTTTCGCGAGACCGACTCGCCCACCGTGCGCGAGGAGCTCGCGCGCTACCAGGCCGCCCGGCCGTGCCCGGCGTGCGCCGGCACGCGGCTGCGGCGCGAGGCGCGCCACGTGTTCCTGCGCGGCGCCGACGGCGAGCGCAAGCCGATCTACGAGGTCGAGCGCGCGACGCTCGCCGACGCGCTGGCGTACTTCGACGCGCTGCGGCTGCACGGCGCGCAGGCCGGCATCGCGGCGCCGGTGCTGCGCGAGATCCGCGCGCGGCTGAAGTTCCTCGTCGACGTTGGGCTCGACTACCTCCACCTCGAGCGCAGCGCCGACACGCTGTCGGGCGGCGAGGCGCAGCGCATCCGGCTCGCGAGCCAGATCGGCTCGGGGCTCACGGGCGTGATGTACGTGCTCGACGAGCCGAGCATCGGGCTGCACCAGCGCGACAGCGAGCGCCTGATCGCGACGCTGCGCCACCTGCGCGACCTCGGCAACTCGGTGCTCGTCGTCGAGCACGACGAGGACATGATCCGCGCCGCCGACCACGTGATCGACATGGGCCCGGGCGCCGGCGTGCACGGCGGGCGTGTCGTCGCGCAGGGCACGCCGGCCGAGGTGGCCGCGAACCCCGACTCGCTGACCGGGCGCTACCTCGCGCACACCGCGCGCATCGCGGTGCCGCGGCGGCGCGCGACGCTCGCGGCGCAGACCGACCCGCGCGTGCTGCGCATCGTCGGCGCGCGCGGCCACAACCTGAAGGGCGTCACCGTCGAGATTCCGGTCGGGCTGTTCACCTGCGTGACCGGCGTGTCGGGCTCGGGCAAGTCGACGCTCGTCAACGACACGCTGTACGCCGCGGTGGCGAGGAAGCTCTACCAGAGCCACCTCGAGCCGGCGCCGCACGACGAGATCGAGGGCCTCGACGCGTTCGACAAGGTCATCGACGTCGACCAGAGCCCGATCGGGCGCACGCCGCGCAGCAACCCGGCCACCTACACGGGCGTGTTCACGCCGATCCGCGAGCTGTTCGCCGAGGTGCCCACCGCGCGCGAGCGCGGCTACGGACCCGGGCGCTTCAGCTTCAACGTCCCGGCGTCGGCCGGCGGGGGCCGCTGCGAGGCCTGCCAGGGCGACGGCGTGACCAAGGTCGAGATGCACTTCCTGCCCGACGTCTACGTGCCGTGCGACACCTGCGGCGGCGCGCGCTACAACCGCGAGACGCTCGAGATCGTCTACAAGGGGCGCAACATCCGCGACGTGCTCGCGATGACGGTCGAGGAGGCGCACGACTTCTTCGCCGCGGTGCCGGCGATCGCGCGCAAGCTGCGCACGCTGCTCGACGTGGGCCTGGGCTACGTGCAGCTCGGGCAGAGCGCGACGACGCTGTCGGGCGGCGAGGCGCAGCGCGTCAAGCTCGCGCTCGAACTGTCGAAGCGCGACACCGGCCGCACGCTGTACATCCTCGACGAGCCGACGACGGGGTTGCACTTCGCCGACATCGAGCTGCTGCTGAAGGTGCTGCACCAGCTGCGCGATGCCGGCAACACGATCGTCGTCATCGAGCACAACCTCGACGTCATCAAGACCGCCGACTGGATCGTCGACATGGGTCCCGAGGGCGGCGCCGGCGGCGGGCGGGTGGTGGCGGTCGGCACGCCCGAGGACGTGGCCGCCTGCGCGGCGAGCCACACCGGGCGCTTCCTCGCCGCGAAGCTGGCCGCCGCGTAGCCGCCCCCGCCGCGCACGCGGTGGCGCCACATCGGGTAAGGTGCGGCGCCTCGCCCACCGCGGCGACGGCCGGAGGGACCGCGCATGCCACTCGTCGTCGACTACTACCTCGCCCCGAACTCGCCGTGGTGCTACCTCGGCCACCAGCGCTTCTGGGACCTCGCGCGCGCCGCCGGCGCGGCCGTCCGCGTGATGCCGGTGGACCTGGGCGGGCGCGTGTTCCCGTCCAGCGGCGGGCTGCCGCTGGCCAAGCGCGCACCGCAGCGCCAGGCGTACCGCCTGCTCGAGCTGAAGCGCTTCAGCCGCTGGCTGAACCTGCCGCTGGTGCCCGAGCCGCGCTACTTCCCGGTCTCGGGCGACGACGCGGCGCGGCTGATCATCGCCGTCGACCTCAGGGACGGCACCGACGCCGCGATGCGTTTCGCCGGTGCCGTGCTGCGCGCCGTGTGGGCCGAGGAGCGCCACATCGCCGACGAGGCCGTGCTCGGCGAGCTGCTGCGCGAGCAGGGGCTGAGCCCCGCGCGGCTCGACGACGCGCACACGCAGCGCGTGCACCAGCAGTACGACGCCTACACGCAGCGCGCGATCGACGCCGGCGTGTTCGGTGCGCCGAGCTACGTCGTCGACGGCGAGATGTTCTGGGGCCAGGACCGGCTCGACTTCGTCGAGCGCCGCTTGCGCGGCGACTCACGCCCTGATTGATCCATTCCCGGAGACCGCTATGCCCGAATCGATCACGCTGCAGGCCGCCGACGGCCACCGCTTCGCTGCCTGGGTCGCTGCGCCTGCGGGCGCGCCGCGCGGCGGGCTGGTCGTCGTGCAGGAGATCTTCGGCCTGAACGGCCACGTCCGCCGCGTCGCCGAGGGCTACGCCGCCGACGGCTACCTCGCCGTGGCGCCGGCGCTGTTCGACCGCGTCGAGCGCGGCGTCGAGCTCGGCTACGACGACGCCGCCATCCAGCGCGGGCGCGCGCTGAAGGAGGCCTGCGGCAACGAGCGGCCGCTGCTCGACCTCGCCGCCGCGGTCGCGCACGCCGCGCGCGCCGGTCGCGTCGGCATGGTCGGCTACTGCTGGGGCGGGCTGCTGACCTGGCTCGCCGCGGCCCGGCTCGACGGCCTCGCCGCCGCGGTGCCGTACTACGGCGGCGGCATTCCCGAGCACGCCGCGCTCGCACCGCGCTGCCCGGTGCTCGCGCACTTCGGCGCGCGCGACGCGCACATCCCGCTGTCCGGCGTCGAGGCGCTGCGCGAGCAGCGGCCCGAGGTCGAGGTGCACGTCTACGACGCGCTGCACGGCTTCAACTGCGACGAGCGCGCGAGCTTCGACGCCGAGGCGGCGCGGCTCGCGCGCGAGCGCACGCTCGCGTTCCTGCGCCGCCACATTGGCTGAGGCAGCGATGCACGCCCGACGTGGCAGCCGCGTCGTCGCCGCGCTTGCACTCGCCGCGGCGGCCGCGACCGGCCTCGCCGCGCCGTACGACGGCCCGCTGTTCGACGCGCACCTGCACTACAACGACGACGCGCGCGAGCCCCACCCGCTGCCCGACGTGCTCGCGCGCATGCAGCGCAGCGGCGTGCGCGCCATCATCGCCAACAGCCGGCCCAACGACGGCACGAAGTCGCTCGCCGCAGCCACCGACGCGACGCGCGCGGCCGGTGTCAGCGTCGTGCCGTTCGTGCGCCTGTACCGCGACCGTGCCGACTACGCGTCGTGGTTCCGCGACCCGGCGATCGCGCGCATGGTCGACGCCGAGCTCGCGGCCGGCACGGTCGCCGGCCTGTATCGCGGCCTCGGCGAGTTTCACCTTTACGACAGCGCCAACGCCGACGGCCCGATCGCGCGCGAACTGATGCAGCTCGCGCAGGCGCGCGGCCTCGTCGTGCTCGCGCACTGCGACGACGTCGCCGTCGAGAAGCTGTTCGCGCACGCGCCGAACGCGCGGCTGATCTGGGCCCACACCGGCATCGGCGGCGTGCCCGTCGAGCGCGTGCGCGAGCTGCTGCAACGCCACCCGACGCTGATCGGCGAGCTGTCGTACCGCCCGGGGCTCGTCGTCGACGGGCGGCTCGCGCCCGCGTGGCGTGCGCTGATGCTCGAGTTCCCCGAGCGTTTCCTCGTCGGCTCCGATACCTGGGTCAACGCGCGCTGGCAGTACTACGAGGCGCAGATGGGCGAGGCGCGCCGCTGGCTCGGCGAGCTGCCACTGGAGGTCGCGCGACGCATCGGCTGGGGCAACGGCGCGCGGCTGTTCGGCCTGCCGGAATGAAAAAAGCCGGTGCGGGGCACCGGCTTCGTCGCTCGCGGCCGCCGCGGCGGCCACGGCCCACCGTCACTTCAGGTGGGCGTTGATCATCTTCGTCATCTCGAACATCGACGCCTGCGCCTTCTTGAAGATCTCCTTGAGCTTCTCGTCGGCGTTGATCATGCGCTTGTTGACCGCGTCCTGCAGCTTGTTCTTCTTGATGTAGTCCCACACGCGCTTGGTCACCTCGGTGCGGGGGTACGGGCCCTTGCCGATGATCGCGGCCAGCGCGTCGCTTGGCGTCATCGCCTTCATGAACGCGGCATTCGGCGTGCGCTTCTTGGCTGGGGCCTTCTTGGCGGCCGCCTTCTTGGCTGGCGCCTTCTTCGCGGCGACCTTCTTGGCCGGGGCCTTCTTCGCGGCGACCTTCTTCGCCGGCGCCTTCTTCGCGACCGCCTTCTTGGCCGGCGCTTTCTTCGCCGGGGCTTTCTTCGCAGTTGCCATTTGGATCTTCTCCATCATGTGGTTGCTGATGTGCCGGGAGTGGGCGAGGACCGCATGAGCCCTCGTTTCTCGCATCTGCCCTGCGGCGCGAATGGTAATGCTGCCGTCATGTGTTGAGAAGGCGTCTTCCCTCTGAAAACACACGTTCTGCCGCCGGGCAAGGCCGTGTGTCGCGGCGAGGCGTCACTCGGCCGCGGCGCACGCTGCGGCGGTGCGCGCCGGGCGACTGCTATGCTGGGTCCATGCTGCTGCTGCTTCGATGGTTCCTGCTCGCGTGCGCGCTGCTGCTCGTCGCGTCGCTGTACCCCGGCGTGCAGGTCACGAGCTACACGTCGGCGCTGTGGGCCGCCCTCGTGCTCGGCCTGCTGAACACGCTGGTGCGTCCGGTGCTGGTGCTGCTGACGCTGCCGATCACGCTCGTCACGCTCGGGCTGTTCCTGTTCGTCGTCAACGCACTGATGTTCTGGGCCGCCGCGGCGCTGCTCGACAACTTCAACGTCGCCGGGTTCGGCGCGGCGCTGATCGGCTCGGTGATCTACAGCCTGTGCGCGCTCGTCATCGACGCCGCGCTCGAGCAGCTGTTCGGCCGCCAGCACTGATCGGCCGGCTCGACCGCTTTCGTGCCGCGGGCCGGGGCTTGGAGACGCGGCGCCTGTCCCTGGGCCTCGCACAGCTCGGCCCCTTCGCGCCGTCCAAGCCCGCGCAGGCGGGCTTGGAGCCGCGGCGCTCAGCCCCCGCGCTGCTGTTCGGACTGGCGGGCGCGCAGCTCGGCCTGCAGCTCGCGCAGCCGCGCGTCGATCACCGACAGCTCGATGAAGTCGGCGGTGCCGCCTTCGCGCGCAAGCCGCTGGCCGGCGCGCAGGCGGTCGATCGCGCCGGGCAGGTCGCCGAGGGCGGCCTGCACTTCGGCTTCGGCGCGCACCGCGCGCAGCGGCTGGCCGAGCAGCGCCGCGCCCTGCGCCAGGAGCGACCACGCGGCGGAGTCGTCGCGCCGCTCGGCGACCCAGGTTTGCAACGCCTCGACGCTCGCGCGCAGCATGGCCGGCGGCGCGCCGGCGCGATGCGCGGCCAGTGCCGCGTGCGCGCGCTGCAGCAGCACCGGCCGCGACGGGGCGCCGTCGCGGTCGAGCAGCGCAACGGCGCCGGCGGCATCGCCGCGGGCGACGCGCACCTCGGCGTCGAGCAGGTCGAGCGCGCGCGCCGCGCGCACGTCGTGCGCGTCGAGCCGCGGGCTCGCGCGCAGCAGCGCACGCGCGTCGGCCAGCGCGCGCTCGGCCGCGGCCGGCTCGTTCAGGCGCAGCGACGCGAGCGCCTGCCCGTAGTGCACCGCGAGCCGCTCGGGCACGCCGGCGTCGACGGGCGCCACCTGCGCCTGCACGCGGCGCAGCGCCTGCACGCCGGTGTCCATCAGTACGCGCGCGCGCGCCTGCATCAGCGGGTGCTCGAACACGTTCGGCGGCGGCGCGCGCCTTGCAGGCGCCGCCTCGAGCCGGGAGCGCGCCTCGCCGATGCGCTCGACCGTCAGCGGGTGCGTGCGCAGGTACGGGAAGCTGTTGTCGTCGACGAGGCGCGACGCCTGCGCGAGGCGCTCGAACATGAAGGCCATGCCCTGCGGCTCGTAGCCGGCGTCGATGAACACGCCCCAGCCGATGCGGTCGGCCTCGCGCTCCATCTCGCGCGAGTAGTTCAGCTGCTGCTGCACCATCGCCGCCTGCCCGCCGACGACGGCCGCCTGCGCCGCGTCGGCGCTGCCGGCGCGGCTGGCGGCGATCAGCCCGAGCAGGATCGCCGTCATGCCGACGACGCTCATGCGCTGCGAGCTCGCGATGCGCCGCGCGATGTGGCGCTGCGTCACGTGCGCGAGCTCGTGCGCGAGTACCGACGCCAGTTCGTCGCGCTGCGCCGTCATCGCGATCAGGCCGAGGTGCACGCCGACGTGGCCGCCGGGCAGCGCGAACGCGTTGACGGCGCGGTCGCTGACGAGGAAGACCTGCCACGCAAACGCGGCGTCGATGTCGGCGCCGATGTCGCCGCGCGCGCGCGCCGCGGCCACCAGCGGCGCCCACAGCGACTGCAGGTAGTCGAGCAGCAGCGCATCGTCGAGGTAGGCCGCGTCGCGCCGCACCTCGCGCATGATCTGCTCGCCCAGCCGGCGCTCGGTGCTGACGGGAAAGTCGTCGGCGACGGCGTCGCCGAGCGCGGGCAGCCGCACCTGCGCCGGCGCGGCCGCAGGCCAGCCGGACGCGACGAGCGCGGCAGCGACGAGGTGGACGAGGGACTTTTTCAACGGAAGGCGGCGAGGTGGCGCATGCGCTTGGAGCGCGCGCCGCAGTGCCGGTTCAGCGCGCAGGGCCGACAATCATCGCACCGCCACGTTGCCCGCAGGTTTCCATGACTTCACCGCTGACGCACTTCGACGCCCACGGCCAGGCGCACATGGTCGACGTCGCCGCGAAGGACGCGACGCACCGCGTCGCGCGCGCGACCGGCACGATCCGCATGCAGCCGGCGACCTTCGAGCTCGTGAAGAGCGGCAGCGCGAAGAAGGGCGACGTGATCGGCGTCGCGCGCATCGCGGCGATCCAGGGCGCCAAGCGCACTGCCGACCTGATCCCGCTGTGCCACCCGCTGGCGCTGACCAAGGTCGCCGTCGAGTTCGAGCTCGACGAGGCGCAGCACGCGGTGCACTGCACCGCGCAGGTCGAGACGCTCGGGCGCACCGGCGTCGAGATGGAGGCGCTCACGGCGGTGCAGGTCGGCCTGCTGACCGTCTACGACATGTGCAAGGCCGTCGACCGCGGCATGGTCATCGACGGCGTGCGCCTGCTCGAGAAGCGCGGCGGCAAGTCGGGGCACTGGGTCGCGGCCGGCTGAGCCGCGGCGCTTCAGCGCTCGAAGTCGCGCCACGTCAGCGGCCGCGTCGGTGCCGCGCACGGGAACGGCACCGGCGCGCCCGCCGGCACCGCGTCGCAGTCCTTGAAGAAGGCCTGTGCTTCAGGGCGGCGGAACTCGCGCAGACGCGCGGCGACGTGGCGCGCGCGCTCGCTGTCGCCGGCCTCGTCGAGCGCGCGCGCCCACGCGCCGAGCAGCCGTGCGTCGAGCAGGTGGTACGCCGCGCGCTCGAACGCCGGCAGCGCCTGCGACGGCCGCTGTGCCGTCGTCGCCGCGGCGTAGTCGGCGTGGTGGCCGAACAGCGGGCTCGCCTGGCCGCTGGCGATGCGCTGCGCGAGCGGCGCCGCGCCGGCCGACGCCGTGAAGATGCGCGCCACGCGCAGGTAGTCGGCGGTGGCCGCCAGCGCCGCGAGCGCCATCGCGAGCCCGGCGACGACGAGGCCCAGGCGCCGCGGCGCTGTGTCGTCGGACCCGCCCGGCACCGGTGCCAGGCAGGCCCCCCACGCCCACGCGGCCGGCAGCAGGAAGTGGGCGTACCACAGCGGATACTCGAGCAGGCTGTGCGTGCCGACGAGCACGATCAGCGCGACGAACGCGCGCCGCCAGACGCCGTCGCGCCCGGTGCGCGCGGCGCGCCACGCGCGCGCGAGCGCGATCGCGAGCAGCGCCGTCAGCGCGACAGCAGTCGGCACACCGAACTCGACGGCGAACTGCAGCGGCAGGTTGTGCGTGTGGTCGAAGTAGGCGACCGGCCGTTGCGGGAACGGCGTCAGCGTCCACGCGAAGTTGAAGCGCTCGAAGCCGACCCCGGTCCACGGCTGCGCGGCGATCAGCGCCAGCGTGTCCGACCAGATCGCGAAGCGCGAGCTCGACGGGTCGGCCTGCGCGGCGCGCGTCGCGGTGCCGAACGTGCCCCAGCCCTGCTGCGCGGCGAGCGCCGCCACGGCCCACGCCAGCGCGTACAGCAGCGGCGCCGTCCCCAGCAGCGCACGTGCACGCCGGCCCAGCCGCCGGTCGACGAGACACCACAGCGCGAGCAGCCCGACGCCGAGCAGCCCGGTGCGCGAGCCGGTGAGCTGCGTCGCGACGACGAGCACCGCCCACACCAGCGCGGCCAGCGCGACGGTGCGCGCGCCGCGCGCGCGGTCGACGAAGGGCACCAGCGCGATCGCCGCCCACAGCAGCAGCGTCGCGAGGTGGTTCGGCTGGCGCAGGTTGCCGACCGCGCGGCCGGGCAGCGTCGAACGCGCGATCCACTCGCCGTCGGCCCAGTCCGGCGCGAACACCTGCACCATCGCGACGAGCGCGCTCAGTGCGCCGGCCGCGACGAGGCCGAGCGCGAACGCGCGCACTGCCGCCGGCTGCAACGCACCGGCCGCGGCGGCGACGAGAGTGACCGCGGCCGCGGCGAGCACGCCCAGCGGCGCGAGCACGAGGCTGGCCGGCAGCGGGCCCGCGAGCCAGCCGGCGAGCGCGAAAGCGCCGATCGCGGCGAGCACCGCCCACAGCGGCCACGTCGCGCGCAGTGCCGCGGCGACGTCGGTGCGCACGCGCCACGCCGCCGCGGCGACGAACAGCCCCCACAGGCCGAACGCCGTGGCCTGGTTGAAGAAGGTCGACGACGGCGGCAGGTTGAACGCGATCAGCGCCGGCACCGCGACGGCGGCGACGCCGGTCACCGCGAGCAGGCGCTCGGCGCGGGCGGTAGCCGCCGGCGGTGCGGGCGTCATGCGGGCGGGCGCGACGCGCGCGCGCCGCCGGTGGGGCCGGTGCGCGTCACGACTTGCGCGTGTCGAACGCGTCGCGCAGCGCGTCGCCGATGAAGGTCAGCAGCAGCATCGTCAGCACGAGCAGTACGAAGGTCGGCACGATGATCCACCACCCGTCGAGGTTGGCCTTGCCCTGGCGCAGCAGGTCGCCGAGCGACGGCACCGACGGCGGCACGCCCAGGCCGAGGAAGTCGAGCGAGGTCAGCGCGACGATCGCGCCGCTCATGCGGAACGGCAGGAACGTGATGACCGGCGTCAGCGAGTTCGGCAGCACGTGGCGCCAGATGATCTGGCCGTCGGTCAGGCCGAGCGCGCGCGCGGCCTTGACGAACTCGAGCGCGCGGTTGCGCAGGAATTCGGCGCGCACGTAGTCCGACAGCCCCATCCAGCCCCACAGGCTCAGCAGCACGAGCAGCAGCAGCAGCGACGGCTCGAAGATGCTGGCGAAGATGATCAGCAGGTACAGCTCGGGCACCGCGGCCCAGATCTCGATCAGCCGCTGCAGCGTCAGGTCGATGCGCCCGCCGAAGTAGCCCATCAGTGCGCCGGCGGCGATGCCCAGCAGCGTGCCGGTGACGGTCAGCGCGATCGCGAACCAGATGCTGACGCGGAAGCCGTACAGCAGCCGCGCGACCATGTCGCGGCCGTTGCTGTCGGTGCCGAGCCAGTTGTCGGCCGACGGCGGCGCGGGGTCGATCTTCTTGGTGAAGTAATTGCTGCTGTCGGCGCCGTGGCGGTTGAGCGTGAAGACAGCCCAGTGGCCGGGCTTCGCGAACTGCTCGGCGATGAACGGGTCGGTCCAGTCGGTGGGGGTGCCGAAGTCGCCGCCGAACGTCGTCTCGGGGTGGTTCTTGAACAGCGGGAAATACGTCGTGCCCTCGTAGCGCGCGACGAGCGGGCGGTCGTTGCTGATCAGCTCGGCGAAGGTCGCGACGACGAGCATCGCGACGAACACCCACAGCGAAACGACGCCGAGGCGGTTGCGCCTGAAGCGCGCCCACGCACGCTGGTTCGGCGACATCGGCTGGAGCGCCGGCCGCGGCGGGGCGCCGGGCTCGGGTGTCGCGACGGGGGGCAGCACGGCGCTCATCGGGGGCTGCTCAGCGGCCGACCGAGCCGAACTGCACGCGCGGGTCGATGACGACGTACAGCACGTCCGACACCAGCTTGACGACCAGCGCGATCAGCGTGAACAGGTACAGCGAGCCGAGCACGACGGGGTAGTCGCGCCGCGTCACCGACTCGAAGCCGAGCAGCCCCAGCCCGTCGAGCGAGAACAGCGTCTCGATCAGCACCGAGCCGGCGAAGAACGCGCCGACGAACGCAGCCGGAAAGCCGGTGACGAGCGGGATCAGCGCGTTGCGGAACACGTGCTTCCACAGCACGCGCTTCTCCGAGAGCCCCTTCGCGCGCGCGACCAGCACGTACTGCTTGCGCATCTCTTCGACGAAGGTGTTCTTCGTCAGCAGCGTCGTCACCGCGAAGCTGCCGATCACGAAGCAGGTCAGCGGCAGCGCGAGGTGCCACAGGTAGTCGACGATGCGCATCGGCCAGCTCAGCTCGTGCCAGTCGTCGGAGGTCAGCCCGCGCAGCGGGAACCACTCGAGGTAGGTGCCGCCGGCGAACAGCACGATCAGCAGCACGCCGAGCACGAAGCCGGGGATCGCGAAGCCCACCAGCACGACGAGCGAGGTCAGCGCGTCGAAGCGCGTGCCCTCTCGCACCGCCTTCGCGATGCCCAGCGGCAGCGAGATCAGGTACGAGATCACGAAGGTCCACAGCCCGAGGCTGATCGACACCGGCAGCTTCTCCTTGATCAGGTCCCACACCGGCTTGTTGTGCAGGAAGCTGCGGCCAAGGTCGAAGCGCAGGAACGCGCCGAGCATCTCGACGTAGCGCACGTGCGCCGGCTTGTCGAAGCCGTACAGCTTCTTCAGCTCCTCGATCTGCTTTGCGTCGCTGTCGCGCCCGGCGCGGTACACGCCGCCCTCGCCGCCGCCGGCGGTGCGCGCCTCGGCCAGGATCTGCTCGATCGGTCCGCCAGGCACGAACTGGATCACGACGAACGTGATCGTCAGCGCGCCGAGCAGCGTCGGCACCATCAGCAGGATGCGCTTGACGATGTAGCCGAGCATCGGGTCCTCTCGCGGCCGCCTACTTGCGCCGGCTGCCGGGCAGCGAGTCGTCGACCCACCAGGTCGTCACGGCCCACGCCGGGTTGTCCGACAGCGCGCTCTCGACGGTGAAGTACTTCGGCCGCACGCGGGGCTTGCCGAAGCGGTTCCAGTAGCTCGCCTTCTCGTCGGCGGCGTACAGGTCGGGCACCTGCCACGCGCTCCACATCACGATGCGGTCGAACGCACGCGCGGCGGTGCGCAGCTCGTCGAGCGTCGTGGCGCGGGCCATCGCCTGCAGCAAGGCGTCGGCCGCGCGGCTCTTCACGCCGCGGAAGTTGCTGCTGCCCGGCTCGTCGGCAGCCTTGCTGCCGTAGCTGTTGACGAGGTCGGACGCGTTGGGCAGCTGGAAGTCGGACTCGACGATCGTGATCATGTCGAAGTCGAAGGTCTCGAGCCGGCGGCGGTACAGCGCGAAGTCGACGCTGCGCACCTTCAGCTCGATGCCGAGCTTCTTGAGGTTCAGCTCCCAGTCGGGGATGCGCGCGCCCTCGCTCGGCGAGAGGTATTCGATCACGAAGGCTTCGCCGGCGGCGTTGCGCAGCTTGCCGTCGGGGGCGAGCGTCCAGCCGGCCTCCTGCAGCAGCGCGCGCGCGCGCAGCAGGTTGGCGCGCAGCCGCGCCGGCTCGCCGCCGGTCGTCGGGGCGCGGTACGCCGGCCCGAACACCTCGGGCGGCAGCTCGGCGCGAAACGGCTCGAGCAGTGCGCGCTCGGCCGCGCTCGGCTCGCCCTGCGCGGCGAAGTCGGAGTTGCTGAACACGCTCTCGACGCGCCTGAAGGCCTTCAGCCGGTTGAGCGTGTCGAAGTCGTAGGTCAGGTCGAGTGCGCGGCGCACGCGCAGGTCCTGGAACTTGGGGCGGCGCAGGTTCAGCTGGTATGACTGCATCCCCTGGCCGACCTGCGTCTCGAAGGGGTCCTTGACGATGCGCCCGTCGTCCCACTTCGGCCCGACGTGCTGGCGCACCCACGCGCGCGACGAGTACTCGCGCAGGATATCGAACTCGCCGGCCTTGAACGCCTCGCGTGCGATCGCGGCGTCGCGGTAGTAGCGGTAGACGACGCGGTCGAAGTTGAAGAAGCCGCGGCGCACCGGCAGGTCGCGCGCCCAGTAGTTCGGGTCGCGCACGAACTCGATGCGCCGACCGCCGTCGGCGCGCGCGATCGTGTACGGGCCGCTGGTGATCGGGTGCTCGCTGACGATCTCGTCGAAGCGGCGTGGCGTGCCGTCCGGCTGCGCGCCCCACTTGCGCGAGAACACGCGCAGCGTGCCGACGGTGAACACGGCGTCGGCGGTGCGCTCCTTCAGGTCGAAGCGGATCGTGCGCTCGTCGAGCACCGCCGCGCGCTCGACGACGGCGAGCACCGCGCGCAGCCCCGGCGCCGCATGAGGCCCCGACTGCATCGCGAAGCTGTGCTGCACGTCGGCGGCCGTCACCGGGTCGCCGTTCGTGAAGCGTGCCTGCGGGTGCAGGCGGAACGTGACCGACGAGCGGTCGGGCGCGACGCGCATCGACTGCGCGAGCAGCCCGTACATCGTCTGCGGCTCGTCGCCCGACATCACGGCCAGCGGCTCGAACATGAAGATCGACAGTCCCGCGGGCGCGTTGCCGCGCGTCGTGAACGGGTTGAACTTGTCGAAGCTGGTGCGCCGGTCGGGGTTGCGCAGGTACAGCGTGCCGCCCTTGGGCGCATTCGGGTCGACGTACTCGAAGTGCGTGAAGTCGGGCGGGTACTTCGGCGCGCCGAACGCGGCGTAGCCGTGCGTCCAGCCGTCGCCGTCGTCGGCGCGTGCCGGCGACGACGCCAGTGCGGCGACCAGCACGGCGACCAGCGTGCCGAGCCAGGCGGCGATCGAAACGGCCGTGCGTCGCATCGCCCGCACGCGTCAGCCGCCGGCCGTGGTCTGTGCGCCGGTACCGGGCTGCAGCGCGCGCCGAAGCGCCGGCATGCGCCCGGCGGTGGCGTGAGCGGGCGCGCGCCCGGTGGCGGCGTCACGGCCCGGCGCGACGACGTTGGCGCGCAGCCCCCGCGTCGACGCGGGCAGCCGACCCGCGGCGGCGATGTGGCGCATGGCGCAATGCAGTGGCATCGATGCGAATCCTTGGCAACGCCTCGATTCTGCGTCGTCGCGGCCGGGCGTGCCGCCGCCGTCGCTGGCCGAGAATCGCGCCGACCGCCGTCTTGCCCGCCGCCGATGCCGCTGCCGATCCCCGACTTCTCGCTCTTCCCGCGCCACGACGAGCTGACCCGCCTGCTGCACGGCTACGCCGCCGCGCGGCCCGACCTCGTCGCGGTGCGCTCGATCGGCAGGAGCTGGGAAGGGCGCGAGATCTGGCTCGTCACCGTCACGAACGCCGCCACCGGCGCCGACACCGACAAACCCGCGTTCTGGGTCGACGGCAACATCCACGCCGCCGAGCTGACGGCGTGCACCGCGTGTCTGTACTGGCTGCACCAGCTCGTCACGCGCTACGGCAGCGATGCGCAGGTCACGCAGCTGCTCGACACGCGCGCGGTCTACCTGTGTCCGCGGCTGAACCCCGACGGCGCCGAGCTCGCGCTCGCCGAGCGCCCGCGCCACATCCGCAGCTCGACGCGGCCGTACCCGTACGACGAGGCGCCGGTCGACGGGCTGACGATCGAAGACGTCGACGGCGACGGGCGCATCCTCAGCATGCGCATCCGCGACCCGCACGGGCCCTACAAGTGCCACCCCGACGAGCCGCGGCTGATGGTGCCGCGCGAGCCCGGCGAGGTCGGCGGCACCTACTACCGCGTCATTCCGGAGGGCACGCTGAAGAACTTCGACGGCTTGACGATCACCGCGAACAAAGACAGGGAGGGCCTGGACCTCAACCGCAACTTCCCCGCGTACTGGCGGCAGGAGTTCGAGCAGCCGGGCGCCGGGCCGTACCCGGTGAGCGAGCCCGAGGTGCGCGCGATGGTCGACTTCTTCGTCGCGCACCGCAACATCGGCGCCGCGGTGAGCTTCCACACGCACAGCGGCGTCATCCTGCGGCCGATGGGCACGCAGTCCGACGACGACATGACGCCCGAGGACCTGTGGATGTACAAGCGCCTGTCGGACATCGGCGCGAAGCTCACCGGCTACCCGGCGATCAGCATCTTCCACGAGTTCAAGTACCACCCGAAGGAGATCATCACCGGCACGCAGGACTGGGTCTACGAGCACCTCGGCGCGCTGTTCTGGACGGTCGAGATCTGGGCGCCGAACAAGGAAGCCGGAATCACCGACTATCAATGGATCGAGTGGTACCGCGACCACCCGGTGGCCGACGACCTCAAGCTACTGAAGTGGAGCGACGAGCACTGCGGCGGCCAGGCCTATGTCGACTGGACGCCGTTCCACCACCCGCAGCTCGGCGAGGTCGAGATCGGCGGCTGGGACAAGATGAACTTCTGGCGCAACCCGCCGCCGGCGCTGCGCGAGCGCGAGGCGGCGCGCTTCCCGGCGTGGCTGACGCAGCTCGCGCTCAGCCTGCCGAAGCTCGAGCTGCTGCGCACCGAGGTGCAGCGCCTCGGCGACGACACGTGGCGCGTGCGCTTCGCGGTGGCCAACGCGGGCTACCTGCCGAGCCACGTCACGCAGCGCGCGCTCGACCGCAAGACGGTGCGTGGCGTCGTGTTCGAGATCCACCTGCCCGACGCGGGCCGCGCGCCGGCGGTGTCGCTCGTGGCCGGCAAGCCGCGTGTCGAGGGGCCGCACCTCGCCGGCCACGCGCCGAAGAACTCGCTGCTCGCGTTTCTGCCGAACCGTGAGCTGACCGCCGACCGCGCGGTGGCCGAGTGGATCGTGCGCGCGCCGGCCGGCACGCGGCTGCCGCTGTCGGCGCGCTGCGACCGCGCCGGTGCGGTGCGCACCGAGGTCGTGCTCGACTGACCCTGAATCCAGCAGTTCACCGTCCGTCATCGCGCGCTAAGCGAGCACTGGCGCGGCTTTGACGGGTCTTGGCACACTCACCCGATGGGTGAGAGCAAACAACGCATGCGCGAGGTGGCCCTGGCGGCCGAAGTGGCGGCCGGCGCGCCGCAGGTGGTGGACACGCTGGGCGGGCGCATGCACGTGCGCTGGGACGAGGGTGCGGCG
>NZ_QOAZ01000119.1 GCF_003574675.1 Azohydromonas sediminis | reverse complement strand
CCTGTGGTTAAGGTCAGCACTTTACCTAAAGACCAAATCCCTTCGGCATATAATCCGTATTCGAATTTTTGTTCGCCTTTAATATTGCCGAACGAATTCTGACTACCTGTCTGCTCTTTACGCAGATTCACACCATATTTAAACAGATGCTCTCCGCCAAATTCGCTGGTAAAGCCTAAATTAGCCCCCGTTGTTTTGGTTTTAGAACTACGTTGATAACCGGTTAATTTATTTTGCTGATAATCTTCTCGCTTATCCGTCCCTAAAATATGGAACACATTCGCTTTAACGTCTCGAGCAAAGCCGATGTCTTTCGCATCATACTCAAGGTTGTAGGTACGTTTGGTCGTGTTCGCATTTACCGGGCGGCTATTAAAAATCATCTCGAAACGATCTTGTCCCGCACCATAAAACGACTCTTGACGGAAACTTAAGCCGATACGCTGTTTATCGGTAATATCATAGCCGAATTTCGCCAAATAATTACCTTGACGACGAGCGGTATTATTCACTACTCGGCTATTTTTATTCACCGCATCCG
>NZ_QOAZ01000118.1 GCF_003574675.1 Azohydromonas sediminis | reverse complement strand
GTTTGCTGCTGTTGCCATAACCGCTTTACCTTGTGGGATTAAGAAGTTACGTGCAAAACCTGATTTAACAGTTACTTGGTCGCCCACAGAACCTAAGTGAGCAACTTTATCTAATAAAATAACTTGCATTGTACTCGACCTCTCTATTACTGATGGTTGTCAGTGTATGGAAGTAACGCTAAGTAACGAGCGCGTTTGATTGCGCGAGCTAATTGACGTTGATACTTCGCACGAGTACCAGTGATACGGCTAGGAACAATCTTGCCGCTTTCAGAAATGTAGTTCTTTAATGTAGCGATATCTTTGTAATCGATCTCAACAACATTTTCCGCTGTGAAACGGCAGAACTTACGACGACGGAAATAACGTGCCATTTGGCTTCTCCTGATCTATAAATTCAATATGTTCGGCATGAACGACTAATTGGCTTAAACCGTTATAGTCTTTGTGAGTGTGGATAAATCCGTAAACTCTAATTTTATCGCCGAGCTTTATTTGTTGGGTTATTAAACTAAATTGATTGCCATTTAAAATCACTTGGATTTTAC
>NZ_QOAZ01000117.1 GCF_003574675.1 Azohydromonas sediminis | reverse complement strand
CGAAATGAATTACTCAGCAACGATGCCTACGTATTTGCGATTTTTCTCGCCTTTCACTTCAAATTTAACTTTACCGTCAGCAGTTGCGAATAAAGTGTGGTCTTTACCCATACCAACGTTGTTACCAGCGTGGAATTTAGTACCGCGCTGACGAACGATGATGCTACCTGCTAATACAGATTCGCCACCGAAACGTTTAACACCAAGGCGTTTAGCTTCAGAATCACGACCGTTACGAGTTGAACCACCAGCTTTTTTAGTTGCCATCTACTTGATCTCCTCTGAAATTATGCTTGAATCCCAGTGATTTTCACTTCTGTGAACCACTGACGATGACCTTGTTGTTTACGGCTGTGTTTACGACGACGGAACTTAACGATTTTAACTTTATCGCCACGACCTTGCGCTACAACTTCAGCCACTACTTTTGCGCCAGCAACTACTGGTGCACCAATTTTAACATCTTCACCGTTAACGACCATTAACACTGAGTCAAATTCAACTTTCTCACCAGTTGCGATTTCAAGTTTCTCTAAACGAACTACTTGACCTTCGC
>NZ_QOAZ01000116.1 GCF_003574675.1 Azohydromonas sediminis | reverse complement strand
CACCATCCCTGCCGTTGACACTGCGGCGGGGGAGGTGGCATGGGTGTCGGGCACCAACTACGTGCTCAAAGACCGGCGCGTGGACGGTGACTACACCTATGAGTGCGTGCAGGCCGTTTCCTCGGCGCCGCAGAACACCTACGCGCCCAGCGATACGCGCTCGGCGGGGTACTGGCTCAAGGACGAAGGCGCGCCCACCAACCGGATGGCGCCTTTTGACAAGTACCTGTTCACAAAGGCGCGCAAGCCCACCAGCTTGACCTATGTCATGAAGCTCGACTTCGTGACGGGGCTGGCGATCTACGGAATCGAAGGGGACCACCTCGACATCACTGCAAAGCTGGGCGGTGTGGATCTGGTGCCCCCCATCTCCGTTGATCTGTGGGAGCAGGCCTTCGGCGAGTTCGAGTACCTGTTTGGCGAGCTGAAGCGCGGAACGTACTTCACCCTCAAAGACCTGCCCCTGCGTCCGGGTGTGGAGTTCACGATCACCGTGTCTCGCAACACGCCAGGCGTGGAGGCAGCCGTGGGGTTCATCAGCTTCGGTGTGTGGAAGC
>NZ_QOAZ01000115.1 GCF_003574675.1 Azohydromonas sediminis | reverse complement strand
CTTCTGGCCGGCGTCGATGCACAGGCCCAGGAAGGCGTGGCGGACATCGCGCAGCACGCCCTGCACGGGCAGCGAGATCTGAACCTGCGCAGCGGTCACGGCCCGCAACGACGACTTCGTGTGAGAGCGTGAGAGTTTTTCGTCCGCTGCCCTCGTGCTGGCATGTCTCTGGCTTGCTGTTGGGCATGAGCGATCCGACGCACCAAGACAGCGTGGCTGGGGTTTTGTTCGAGGACTTGGCGCCCGTCGATGAGCAAGCAGCGCAGGCCGCCGCGCAAGCGCGAGCCGTTGCGCTGCGCGCGCAGCCGCCGCGGCTGCTGCAGCCCAACCGCAAGCAGATCGAACTGCGAGCATCGGACCTGGAGTCGCTGCTGGGCGAGGATCACCGAGCGCGGCTGGTATGGGGCTACGTCGAGCGGCAGGACCTGAGCCGGCTGACCGATGCGATCAAGGCGCGCGGCAGCAACGCCGGACGCGCGGCGATCGACCCGCGCATCCTGTTTGCGCTGTGGCTGTACGCCACGCTCGAAGGCGTGGGCAGTGGACGCGAGCTGGCGCGGCT
>NZ_QOAZ01000114.1 GCF_003574675.1 Azohydromonas sediminis | reverse complement strand
CTGTAAGCGGACGAAGGTGAATCGAGAGGTTTGCTGGACGTATCAGAAGTGCGAATGCTGACATAAGTAACGATAAAACGAGTGAAAAACTCGTTCGCCGGAAGACCAAGGGTTCCTGTCCAACGTTAATCGGGGCAGGGTGAGTCGGCCCCTAAGGCGAGGCTGAAAAGCGTAGTCGATGGGAAACGGGTTAATATTCCCGTACTTGGTATAACTGCGATGTGGGGACGGAGAAGGTTAGGTTATCGCACTGTTGGATGTGCGTTTAAGCCGGTAGGTGGGTGTTTTAGGCAAATCCGGAACACCATTCAACACCGAGAAGTGATGACGAGGTTCTACGGAACTGAAGTAACCGATACCACGCTTCCAGGAAAAGCCACTAAGCTTCAGGTTATACTAAACCGTACTATAAACCGACACAGGTGGTCAGGTAGAGAATACTCAGGCGCTTGAGAGAACTCGGGTGAAGGAACTAGGCAAAATAGCACCGTAACTTCGGGAGAAGGTGCGCCGGCGTAGATTGTAGTGATTTACTCACGAAGGTTGAACCGGTCGAAGATACCAG
>NZ_QOAZ01000113.1 GCF_003574675.1 Azohydromonas sediminis | reverse complement strand
ATGGCTTGTGTCCTACACGGAATGGGGTTAGATAAATTGACAGACCACCTGTAAAAAGGCACAATAAATCACCCGCTCTGCCACAAAGCATCGGGCTTAAGTCCTTCCTCGGAAGGCCTCTGCGTACAGAAGATTGCAATTCGCCGCAGCGACAAATCGGGCCTCACTTCGGTGGGGCCCTTGCTTTTGTGGGATCCATTTTGCCCACTCGCCCAACTCGGGCGTTACCCCTTGCTTGGTGCTCCACCACCAACCGCCCTTGAGGCGGTTTTTTTACGCCTGCGCTGGACTACGTATTCGCATACGTAACCGCAAACCCACAACAAGTAGCATTTGCTATTTACAACATCAGTAGCAATCGCTACAGTTACACCCATCGCAGCAAAACGCAGCGACAGGGTGAGCGGATCGGCGGTCACCACGAAACGGCTCCTTAAAAACTGAGGGTGAGCAATAGCCGCGTGCAGTGATCTACAGCGCGTGGCGCGGGAAACCGTCTCCAGTCCCCAAAGCGGGTAAACGGAGTATGCGAAGGCGCCGCGAGGTGCCGACGACGCGGCAGGGCACA
>NZ_QOAZ01000112.1 GCF_003574675.1 Azohydromonas sediminis | reverse complement strand
GACCGCCGGCGCATCAAGGAGCTCGAGCGTGAGCTGCGGCGCAAGGACCGGGCCCTGGCCGAGACGGCGGCGCTGCTGGTGCTGTCAAAAAAAGTCGAGGCGATCTTCAACAAGGGCGGGGACGAATGATCGGCCTCGAAGATCGCCAGAGCCTGGCCCGAGACATCGAAGTGGCCCACCGGGCCGGCGCGCGGCTGCGCCTGGCCTGCGAGGTCGGCGGCATCGACGTGCGCACGCTGCAGCGCTGGAAGGCCCACGGCGGGCTCGTCTCGGGCGACGGCAGGCCCGCGGCCGTGCGCCCGACACCGGCGCACGCGCTCACGCCCGAGGAGCGCGAGCAGATCCTGCACGTGGCCAACGAGCCGCGCTTTGCGCACATGCCCCCGGCGCGCATCGTGCCGGCGCTGGCCGACGAAGGCGTGTACATCGCCAGCGAGTCATCGTTCCAGCGCGTGCTGCGCGCGCACGCACAGACGCGTCATCGAGGCCGCGCCAAGGCGCCACGCCACAGCCGCCCGCCGACCACGCACGTGGCCACCGCGCCGCGGCAGCTGTGGTGCTGGGACATGACGTTCCTGCCTGC
>NZ_QOAZ01000111.1 GCF_003574675.1 Azohydromonas sediminis | reverse complement strand
TGCGCACGTCGGCAAGCTCTGGCCGCCCTCGCGCGACGTCGCCGGCGTCCGTCGTCGCCCACAACCGGCGTTGATGTGAATTTCGCAGGTCCGACCAATTCCTTGCGCAGGGTGGCTTCATCTTCGTCTTCTACAAAGAGCAGGCTGGCAAGCCCGTGGTAGGCCTGCTGGGGAATGAAGCCGTGCGCATGGGGGTGGTACCAGTACATCGACGACCGGTCCTGCACGGTGAAGGCGTAGTCCATCTGCTGGCCCGGCGCCACGACGTTGAGGCCATTGCCGTCGTTGCGAGAGTCGACACCCAGGCCATGCCAGTGAATGACCGTCGGTTGATCCATGTGATTGATCAGCTTCACCCGCATCTCGTCGCCGCGGCGAGCCAGAAGCGCCGGGTTGAGGAACTTCTTGCCACCCGATTCCACGGCGTAGGCCAGGATGGGTGTGCGCTGCCCTGCCCCCCGCGTCAGAATTGTTGTCGCCCCGATAGAACCTGGTCTTCGTTGAGTTCCAGGTTCATGTAGATGGTGGTGGGAGGCTGTGGAGCTTGTGGGCGAAGGCCTGCGCGGTGGGCAACGCGACAGCGTTG
>NZ_QOAZ01000110.1 GCF_003574675.1 Azohydromonas sediminis | reverse complement strand
CCTGCTCCCCAACACGCCGCCGCCCATCAAAGCAATCCAGCCCATGGGGTGTAGGGGCGGGGTGGGGTTACTCGCCTTCGAACTTCCCAGCCGATGCCTGCAGATACAAGCCGTCATCGTCGAACGCCAATGCAATGGCGTGTTGCTCAATGGGCATCCCGGCCTGGGCCGCATGGATCAGCACCTCGCGCGATGAATTCATTTGCAATTCCGCCGCGTGTCGGGCTACGACTGCGATTGCCAGCGTCAGGCCAGCTACGCCTGGATGCTGTTCGCGCATCTTTTCCAGCTCACGTTGTGCCACCGCAAGCGCTGCATGTCCGCCGGTGTCCAGCAGCAGCCTGTGTGCGCGTTTCTGCGGGACCTTGCACTTCATCGGCCGCGCGCCGGGGATTTCGAGTTGTTCGTCCATGCTGTCTCTCCTGTTGAAAACCTCAACCGCCTGTCACGCGGCTCAGGTTTCGGCCCTCGGTTGAAGGCCATGCCGGTTACTCGATCCGGCTCCACGGTGGGAAGGGTCAGGCCCAAGCTATGACGCTCTGAGGCTGTGTGCAGTAGGGCGGCGTCTCCTGGCTATCACGGGGTGGG
>NZ_QOAZ01000011.1 GCF_003574675.1 Azohydromonas sediminis | reverse complement strand
CGCATGACTCGGGGCCGCCGTAGCTGGCTAAGCCTTCAACGTATGACTCTTTCATTCACTACATCTCGCCGGTTTTGACCGGCGCACGGAGACACACGCGATGAAACGATCCACTGCACTGAAGGCCCTCGTCGCGCTGGGCCTGGCCGGGGCCCGCCTCGCGGCACCCGCGCTCGTGGCCGCACAGGCGCTCACGCCGGTGAACCTGATGGTGCCGTACCCGGCCGGCGGGCTGTCCGACGCGATCGCGCGCGTCGTCGAGCGCCCGCTCGGCAAGGCGCTGGGCCAGATGGTGATCGTCGAGAACCTCGGCGGCGCGGGCGGGTCGCTCGGCGCGCAGAAAGTGCTCGGCGCGCCCGCCGACGGCGGCTACCTGTACCAGGGATCGCCGAACGAGCTGATCCTCACGCCGATGGTGCTGCCCACGGTGCGCTACAAGGCCGAGGACTTCCGCTTCGTGCAGATGATCGGCACGTTCCCGCTCGCCGTGCTGGCGCGCAAGGGGCTGCCGGCGGCCAACGTCGACGAACTCGTCGCGCTCGCGCGCCGGCAGGCCGCCGCCGGCAAGCCGCTGACCTACGGCAGCGTCGGCGTCGGCTCGCTGTACCACGTGATCGGCGCGCACTTCGCGCAGGTCATCGGCGCCGAGATGACGCACGTCCCGTACAAGGGCATGGCGCCGCTGCTGACAGACCTCGGTGGCGACCAGGTCGACGTGTCGTTCCTCGTCGTCGGCGACTCGACGATCGCGCTGGCCGACCAGGGGCGGCTCAAGGTGCTCGCGACGCTCGCGCCCAAGGGCCAGGTCGAGGCCGAGTTCCTGCGCCGCTACCCGTCGATCAACGATAGCGCCTCGATCAAGGACTTCGCGTTCAACACCTGGACCGGCTACTTCGTGCGCAGGGACACGCCCGAGCCGGTCGTCGAGGCCCTGCACAAGGCGCTGAGCGCGACGATGGCCGACCCCGAGGTGCGCGCGCAGCTCGAGAAGATCGGCGGCCGCGTGCCGGCGCCGCTGTCGCTGGCGCAGGCGGCGCAGGAGTACCAGGCGCAGACGGCGCGCTTCCGCGCGATCGCGAAGAGCATCAAGCTCGAGGCGCAGTGACACCGCGGGCCACGCGATGACGCACCCCGTCCTCGCGGCGATGCAGCGCGACGCCGCCGAGTTCGTCGCGATCCGCCGGCAGATCCACCGCCACCCCGAACTCGCGTTCGACGAGCACCGCACCGCGGCGCTCGTGGCCGACCACCTCGAGGCCTGGGGCTACGCGGTCGAGCGCGGCGTCGGCGGCACCGGCGTCGTCGGCGTGCTGCGCCGGGGCACCTCGCCGCGGCGGCTGGGCCTGCGCGCCGACATGGATGCGCTGCCGATCGACGAGGCCAGTGACCGGCCGTGGAAAAGCCAGCGCGCGGGCCTGATGCACGCCTGCGGCCACGACGGCCACACCGCGATGCTGCTCGCCGCCGCGAAGCACCTGGCCGAGCACGGCGGCTTCGACGGCACGCTGGTGCTGATCTTCCAGCCCGCCGAGGAAGGCGGCGGCGGCGCGCTGCGGATGATGGCCGACGGCCTGTTCGAGCGCCACCCGGTCGACGCCGTGTTCGCGATGCACAACATGCCCGGCGTGCCGCTGGGGCACCTGTGGCTGCGCGCGGGCGCGGCGATGGCGTCGAGCGACTACGCGACGATCACGCTGCACGGCACCGGCGGCCACGGCGCGATGCCGCACCGCGCCGCCGACCCGGTGGTCGCCGCGGCGAGCCTCGTGATGGCGCTGCAGACCATCGTCTCGCGCAACGTCGACCCGCAGCACACCGCCGTCGTCACGGTCGGCGCGCTGCACGCCGGCGAGGCCAACAACGTGATCCCGCACACCGCGCGGCTGGAGCTCAGCGTGCGTGCGCTCGACGCCGGCGTGCGCCGGCTGCTGGAGGCGCGCATCCGCGAGCTCGCCGACGCCCAGGCGACGAGCTTCGGCGTGCGCGCCGAGGTCGACTGGCGCCGCGGCTACGCGGTGCTCGTCAACGACGCCGCGCAGACCGCATTCGCCGCCGGCGTCGCCGAGGAACTCGTCGGGCCAGGCCACGTGCGCCGCGACGCACCCGCACTCACCGGCAGCGAGGACTTCGCGTTCATGCTCGAGCGCGTGCCGGGCAGCTACCTGCTGATCGGCAACGGCGACGGCCCCGGCAGCTGCATGGTGCACCACCCTGGGTACGACTTCGCCGACGACAACGTCGCAGTCGGCGGCGCGTACTGGGTGCTGCTGGCGCGTCGCTTCCTGCCGGCGGCCGACGCATGCGCCACCGGCTGACGCGACAGATCACGGCCGCGTCGCGCCGCGCGGCAGCGGCCGTCACCGGCAACGCGCGCATCGCGATCGGCCGCGACCCCGGGCGCGATCTCGCGCTCGGCGCCCGCTGCGGTGCGTCCGCAGCGGGCAGGTCGGAGGGCAGCGTGGAGATCAGGCCTTCTTCGCGTAGGCGCTGCACCAGCCCTTGGCCGACACCTGCTTGCCGGGGAAGATGCCGCAGCCGCCGCTGGCGTCGCCGGCCTTGCCCTGGAACAGCGCGCAGTTCGCGCACGCCTGCCCGGCGGCGTACTTCTTCTGCTTGGCCGGGTCGACTTTCGTCGCGTCGGCCACGTAGCCCACGGCGGTGGCCTGAGGGCTCTTCTCGTCGACCATCGGCGCCTGCGCGAAGGCGGGGCGGGCGGCGGCGAGCGCGCCGGCCGCGATGGGCAGCAACTGGATGAACTGGCGACGTGAGGTCATGGCGTGCTCCTGGAGGGT
This sequence comes from Azohydromonas sediminis, assembly GCF_003574675.1. Lineage (GTDB taxonomy): Bacteria > Pseudomonadota > Gammaproteobacteria > Burkholderiales > Burkholderiaceae_C > Calidifontimicrobium > Calidifontimicrobium sediminis. The sequence goes on along the minus strand of NZ_QOAZ01000011.1, from coordinate 94,447 downwards.
GACGGTCGTTGCAGGATCGAACGGCCGATGGGCCGACTTCGCCAGCCGCAGCGCACGCGGCGCCCGGCTGTGACCACCACGGTCGGCGTCGTGGTGTGTTCGCAGCGCCCCGCTCATGGCGCGTCCCCGGCGCCGAGGTAGCGGCGGCTCGTCTCGATGAAGCGGCCGGCGATGCCGGCGAGCCCGCCGTGCCCGGCGTCGGCGACGACGGCGTCGAGCCGCGCGAGGCGCAGCGCGTCGGCGAAATGCTCGGCGTAGCGTTCCTCGTGGCCCTCGCCGGTATCGCCGCCGAGCACGCCGGCGCGCCTGAGTTTGGCGTGCACGCGCGCGTTGGCCTCGCACAGGATCACCCGCACGCCGCGCTGGCGCAGCTTGGCCGTGACCTCGTCGAGCGTCTGGATGCCGGTGATGTCCATGAACGGCACGCGGCGCAGGCGGATGATCAGCGTCTGCGGGTCGGTGTGCGTCTGCAGCAGCGCGCGCTCGAAGTTCTCGACCGCGCCGAAGAACATCGGCCCGGCGATCTCGTAGACCATCACGCCGCTGGGCAGGTGCTCGAGGCCGTGCTGCTTCAGCTCGGCGGCCAGTTCCTGCGCGTCGACCGGCTGCGTCTCGACGACCTCGGCCATGCGGCGCAGGAAGTGCAGGATCGCCAGGATCACGCCGACGTTGACCGCGACGACGAGGTCGGCGAAGACGGTCAGCAAGAACGTGATCACGAGGATCGCGCGGTCGGCCGTCGGCGCCGTCTTCAGGATGTGCGCGAAGTGCTTGACCTCGCTCATGTTCCACGCGACGACGAAGAGGATCGCCGCCAGCGCCGCGAGCGGCACGCTGGCCGCGAGCGGGGCCAGGAACAGCAGCACCGCGACGAGGGTCAGGGCGTGCACGATGCCGGCCAGCGGGCTGGTGGCGCCGTTGCGGATGTTGGTCGCGGTGCGTGCAATCGCGCCGGTGGCGGCGAAGCCACCGAACAGCGGTGCGGCAATGTTGGCGATGCCCTGGCCGATCAGCTCCTGGTTCGAGTCGTGCTTCGTGCCGGCCATGCCGTCGGCGACGACGGCCGACAGCAGCGACTCGATCGCGCCCAGCATCGCGATCGTGAACGCCGGGCCGATCAGCGTGACGACCTGCGCCATCGACAGCTCGGGCAGCGTCAGGCTCGGCAGCCCGGTGGGGATGCCGCCGAACGCGCTGCCGATCGTCGCGACGCCGGGCAGTCCGACCAGACTCTGCAGCAGCGTGGCCACGACCATCGCCACCAGCGGGCCGGGCACGCGCTTGAGGCCGGGCACCCGGTTCGCGTAGATGACCAGCGCCAGGCTCAGCAGCGCGATGCCCGTGGTGGCCGCGTGCGCCTGCGGCAGCACCTGCACGAGGTGCCACAGCTTCTCGTGGAAGTGCTCGCCCTCGACCGCCGGCAGGCCGAGGAAGTAGCGCCACTGGCCGACGAAGATGATCACGCCGATGCCGGCGGTGAAGCCGACGATGACCGGCGCCGGGATGAACTTGATGACGCCGCCCATGCGCGCCACACCCATCAGCACGAGCATCACGCCGGCCATCAGCGTGGCCAGCTGCAGCCCGGCGATGCCGTACTTCGCGGTGACGCCGGCGAGGATCGCGATGAACGCGCCGGTCGGGCCGGCGATCTGCAGCCGGCTGCCGCCGAGGATCGACACCAGCCCGCCGCCGATGATCGCGGTGTACAGCCCCTGCTCGGGCCGCGCGCCGGAGGCGATCGCGAACGCCATCGCCAGCGGCAGCGCGACGACGCCGACGATGACCCCCGCAATCACGTTCGGCAGCCACTGGTGGCGCGCATACAGGCCCGCGCGGTGGGCTTCGAGCAAAGCGATCATCCGAACTCCCGATGCCAGGCGGCACGCACCCGTGCCATCGCGCCGCGCAACGAGGCCCAGGCGGCCGCATCGAACCCCGCCGGGCGCGCCGGCGCGTCGGCCGGCCGCGTCGACAACGTGTGGCCGTTCGTGGCCAGCACGATGCTGTTGAGGGCCTCGCTGTCGTCGACGCACAGGGCCTTGCCGCCGAAGGCGCGCCGGATACGCTCGATCACCTGCGCCTTGCGCGTCGAGGGCGCACACAGGTTCATTACGAACAGGCCGCCCGGGTGCAGGGCCTGCGCGCAGTGCCCGAAGAACCGCTGCGTGCCCAGGCTCGGCGGCAGGCCGTCGATGTCGTAGCCGTCGACGAGCAGCACGTCGAAGCGCTTCGGCACGAAGCGCACGAACGAGGCGCCTTCGGCCTCGATCACGCTGAAGCGCTCGCCGTCCGGCGGCACCTCGAAGCGCTCGCGCAGCGCGATGACGTGCGGGTTGTTCTCGACGACGCGCAGGTGCGCCTGCGGCAGGTGGCGGTGGCAGAAGCGCGCGAGCGAGCCGCCGCCCAGGCCGATCATCGCGATGCGCTCGGGCCGGGGCTGCCACAGCAGGAAGCCCATCATCAGCCGCGTGTACTCGAGGTCGAGCCGGTCGGGATGGCGCAGGTCGACGCGGCTCTGGATCGCGCTGATGCTGAAGTGCAGCACGCGCTTGCCGCCGGCCTCGTAGACCCACGGCTCGGCGTGGCGCGAGGCATCGCGCGCACTGGCCGGCGCACCCGCGTCACGGCTCATCGTGTCTCCATGGTCGCGCGGCGGGCGAAAGACGATGCGCGGACGGCTTCGACATGCGTGCTGTGCTGGACACGCTGCTGCGTGCTGGAATGTGCCTTTTAATCACATCTTATTATAATCAAATGCACCTTTGAGGGGCTTATGGAACTGAAAACTGCGCGCCTGACCGTCCTGATCGACCCGGCGAAGAAGAAAGCCTTCGAGCAGCTGTGCGCCCAGCAGGACGTGACGCCGTCGCAAGTCGTGCGGCAGCTGATCCGCGACTACCTGCGCCGCCACGGCGTGACGTGGCAGCCCAGCGGCATGCCCGACGTCGCGCGCGCGGCCGACGACGAGCGCTAGCGCGGCGACGCGACGGAGCTGCCGCCGGCGCGTCAGCCCTGTCGCGCAGACGCGTCACTCGCCCGCGGCCACCCCCTCGCGCCGCGGGTCGGCGCCGGCCTCGTAGACGCAGCGCGCCGCATCGCAGCGCCGCACGACGATGGCCAGCCCGCTCGACTGCGCGGCCAGCCGCACGTCGTGGCCGCGCGAGCGCAGCGCGGCCACCAGCGGGTCGGCGGCACCGCCGTCGCGCGCCTCGACGAGCGGGTGTTCGGCGCCGACGATCGTCGTCGGCCCGTCGAAGGCGACGAACGCGACGAGGGCCGCGGCCTGCCGCGCGTCGAGCCCCCAGTCGAGCACGCCGACGAGCGACTTCAGCACGTGGGCGATGATCGTCGCGCCGCCGGGCGAGCCGGTGGCCATCGCGAACGCCGCCGGGCGACCCTGCGCGTCGGGCGTGAAGACGAGCGTCGGCGCCATCGAGCTGCGCGGGCGCTTGCCGGGCTCGAGCCGGTTCGCGAGCGGGCGGCCCTGCGCGTCGACGGGCGCCGGCGCGAAGTCGGTGAGCTGGTTGTTCAGCAGCATGCCGCCGCGCGTCATGCGGCGGCTGCCGAACGCCGACTCGATGCTGCTCGTCAGCACGACGGCATTGCCGTCGCGGTCGACGACCGTCAGGTGCGTCGTGCCGCCGCGCGGCGCGCCGGCGTCGCGCCCCGGTGCCGGCGCGCCGAACTCGCCCGGCGGCGCGGTGCCGATCGACCGCGCGGGATCGAGCCGTGCGGCGCGGCGGCGCAGGTAGTCGCGGTCGAGCAGCGACTCGACGCCGGCGCCCGGCAGCGGCACGAAGTCGGTGTCGGCGACGTAGCGGTTGCGGTCGGCGAAGGCCAGGCGCAGCGCGTCCGTCACGAGGTGCACGCCTAGCGGGTCGGGGCGGCCGCCGTCGGCGTCGACGGCGGCGGGCCGCAGCGCCGCGAGGTCGAAGGTCTCGAGCACGCCGAGCGCCTGCGCCACCGCGAGCCCGCCCGACGACGGCGGCGGCATGCCGCACACGACGTGCGCGCGGTACGGCGCGCACAGCGCGTCGCGCCGCACGCTGCGGTAGGCGGCCAGATCGGCGAGCGTCATGCGCCCGGGCGTGACGGCGCCGCCGCGCGTCTCGGCCACCGCGTCGACGACGTCGCGCGCGAGTGAACCGCGGTAGAACGCGTCGGGCCCGTCGTCGGCGAGCGTGCGCAGCGTCGCCGCGAGCGCGCGCTGCACGAGGCGGTCGCCGGCGGCGAGCGGGCGGCCGTCGGCGTGCAGGAACACGCCGCGCGCGTGCGCGTCGCGCGCCAGCGCGTCGGCCGACGCGGCGATCGAAGCGGCCAGCCGCGGGCTCACCGCGAAGCCCTCGTCGGCCAGCGCGATCGCCGGCGCCAGCAGCTCGCGCCACGGCCGCCGGCCATGTTCAGCGTGGATGGCAGCGAGCAGGTGCACCAGCCCCGGCACACCGACCGAGCGGCCGCTGTCGCGCGCGTTCGGCCGCGGCGGCACGCGCTCGTCGGCGCCGATCCAGCGCAGGTCGTCGGGCGTGCTCGCGGCGGGCGCCGTCTCGCGGCCGTCCCAGGCCGTCACGGCCCGCCGCGCGGCGTCCCAGTGCAGCAGGAAACCGCCGCCGCCGAGTCCCGACGACTGCGGCTCGACGACGGCGAGCACCCATTGCGCGGCGACCGCCGCGTCGGCGGCCGTGCCGCCGCCGGCCAGCACCTGGCACGCGGTGCGCGTGGCCAGCGGGTGCGCGGTGACGGCGACGTACGACGACGCGCGCACGAGCGGCTTGCGCACGTAGCCGGTGGCCACTTCGGGCGCGCCGGGCAGCGCGGCGACCGCACGCGCCGGCTCGGCGGCCTCGACGCCGGCGGGCTCGACGGCGCAGCGGTCGGGCGGGCCCCCACGCGGCGCGACGGCGGCGCACCCGCCCAGCAAGACGGCCAGGCCCAGCGCGACGATGCGCCCGGCGCGAGGCGCGGGTGCGCGGCGGTCAGCGGGGTGGCGCAGGCGGCTCATGCCGCGCCGATTGTGGTGCCGCGCGGGGCGCCGCGCGCGTCAGGGGCAGACGGGCGGCATCGCCGCGATCCACGCCCGGATCAGCGCGTTGCCTTCGGCGTCGAAGACGTGGCGGCCGAGTTCGGGCATCGCGACGCGCGGCGGCTCGCTGTTGGGCCGGTAGCTCGTCAGGCGGTGGTAGAGGAACGACGCGTCGGGATCGCCGGGCTGGACGTCGTACGCGAAGCGGCGGTACTGCGCGCCGCCGACCGGCGGCTTGCACACGCCGAGCGACGTCGGCGCGACCACGTCGGCGCCCAGCCACAGCCCGGTGGCTGCGGCGCGGCCAACGGGGTTGTGGCACGACGCGCAGTTCACGTCGAGGTAGGCGCGTGCACGCGCCTCGATGCTGGCCGCGGCGTCGTTCCACACTGTCGTCGCCGGCGCCCCGGTCGCGTCGCCGGCCAGCAGGCCCAGCGCGCTCAGGTGCTCGAGCTGGTTGACGCTGCCGCCGGCGTAGGCGTAGCGGCGGTTCAGGTGGCGCGCCTGTGGGCCGATCGGTTCGAAGCGGCGCGTCGTGGCGTTGGTCGCGTGGCAATCGACGCACTGGCGGTCGGTCGGCACCTGGTAGGTGAACGGTGTGCGCGCGCCGGCATCGGCGACGAGTTCGACCGCGATCGCCTGACCGCTGCGCACCGGCGTCGCGTCGCGCTGGTCGGCGTCCCAGACGTAGGTCACGGCGCCCCAGGTGCCGTCCTCCTGGCGCACCATCAGCCGCGTCTCGACGAGGTGGTGCGTCGCGAGGTCGATCGTTTCGCCGCCTTCGGCCTGTTCGATGCGCCGCGCGCCCAGCGCGCCAGGCGTCTGCGCCGCCGCCTTCGGGTAGTAGAACGTCTTCGTGACGACGGCGCCGATCGGGAACTGCAGCGGGCCGCTGGCGGTGCGCTCGATCTGCGTACCGGGCGGCACCCACAGCGTGCGCAGCTTGTGCGCGTAGTCCGAGAACAGCGGCGTGTTCAGCGCATACGGCACGACGCGATCGCCGAGCGCGAGCGTGGCGCCGTCGCTGGCGACGACGCGCCATGCCGACAGCTTCTGCGGCGCGGCGGCGGCCGGGTAGACGCGCACGCCGGACGCGGCCTGCGGCTCGCCACCCTCGACGGTGACCGCAGCGCTGACGGGCGCCGGTGGCGGCGCGGAGCCGCCGCCCCCGCCGCAGGCAGACAGTGCGACGGCCAGCGCGACGGCCAAGACAGGGCGGGGCGGGGTCGGATCGAAGGGCATCGAAGGTCGTGCCGCACGTGGGCCGCAGGTGACGGTGATACCCCCGAGCCTAGGCGTTCGCCGCGCGCGTGCAGCGGGAAGTGAGCCACGCGCCCACGCCAGTTCGCTTTCGGACTTGATCTCGGCCAAGGCGGCTTGACGCGCGTCAGGCGCCGCGCCGCGCGAGGCCGGGTCCGCGTCAGCGCGAGGCCATCAAGCGCTGCAGCAGACCGGCCGTCGAGCCGTCGAGCCCGCGGGTGTCGCCGCCGCCCTCGAGCCGCGGCAGCAGGTCGCCGGCCAGCGCCTTGCCGAGCTCGACGCCCCACTGGTCGAAGCTGTTGATCCCCCACACGGCGCCGCTGGTGAAGACGCGGTGCTCGTACAGTGCGATCAGCGCACCGAGCGAGCGCGGCGTCAGCGCGTCGAGCAGCAGCGTCGTGCTCGGCCGGTTGCCGGGGAAGCTGCGGTGGCGCGCGACGGTGGCCGCGTCGAGCGCGGGCGATGCGGTCGGCGCCTTCTCGGCCAGCGCCTGCGCGACCGTCTTGCCGAGCATCAGCGCCTGCGCCTGCGCGAGCCCGTTGGCCAGCAGCTTGCGGTGCAGGTCGCCGTGGCCGTGGCTCGGCGTCTTGACGAGGACGAACTCGACCGGGATCACGTCGCTGCCCTGGTGCAGCATCTGGAAGAACGCGTGCTGGCCGTTGGTGCCCGGCTCGCCCCACACGACCGGGCTGGTCGCATAAGGCAGCGGCTCGCCGGCGAGGTCGACGCCCTTGCCGTTGCTCTCCATCTCGAGCTGCTGCAGGTACGCCGGCAGGCGCCGCAGGCCCTGGTGGTACGGCGCGACGCAGCGGCTCGTGAAGCGGTGGAAGTTGCGGTACCAAACGTCGAGCAGCCCGAGCTGCAGCGGCAGGTTGGCCTCGGGCGGCGCCTCGGCGAAGTGGCGGTCCATCGCGTGTGCGCCGGCCAGCAGTTCGCGAAACGCGTCGCTGCCGATCGCGATCGCCAGCGGCAGCCCGATCGCGCTCCACAGCGAGTAGCGCCCGCCGACCCAGTCCCAGAAGCCGAACGTGGTGTCGATGCCGAACCTCGCCGCGGCCTCGACGTTGGTCGTCGTCGCGACGAAGTGCCGCTCGAGGTGCTGGCCGTGCTGCGACAGGAACCAGTCGCGCGCGACGTGCGCGTTGGCCATCGTCTCCTGCGTCGTGAACGTCTTGCTCGCGATCACGAACAGCGTGCGCCGCGGGTCCAGCCGGCGCAGCACCGGCTCGATGTCGTGGCCGTCGACGTTGCTGACGAAGTGGAAGCGGATGTCCGGGTGCACGAAGGCGTCGAGCGCCAGCACCGCCATCTGCGGGCCGAGGTCGCTGCCGCCGATGCCGATGTTGACGACGTCGGTGATGCCGCGCTCGGGGTGACGCACGCCGTCGGCGAACGCGAGCATCGCGTCGAGCACGGCGTGCACCTCGGCATTGAACGGGCTCGCCGCGCCCTTCGGCGCACGCAGCGCGGTGTGCAGCACCGCGCGGCCTTCGGTCGTGTTGATCGGCTCGCCGGCGAACATCGCGTCGCGGCGGGCGGCCACGCCGCACTCGCGCGCGAGCTCGAGCAGCAGCGTGCGCGTGGCCAGGTCCCAGCGGTTCTTCGACAGGTCGGCGAAGACCTCGGGCGCCTGCAGCGCGAAGCGCTCGAAGCGCTGCGCGTCGCGCGCGAACGCGTCGCGCAGGTCGAAGTCGCGCCCGTGCGCCTCGTGGTGGCCGGCGAGCGCTGCCCATGCGGTGGTGCGGTCGCAGCGTGTCATGGCCGGCGGTGCGACTCGATCATCGCGTCGAGCTTCTCGGCGTCGGCGGCGAACAGGCGGATGCCCTCGGCGAGCTTCTCGCACGCCATCGCGTCGGCGTTGAGCGCCCAGCGCAACGCCGGCTCGTTGAACGTCAGCGCGTGCAGCGGCGCGCGACGCGCGGCCTCGACATCGAGGCGGCGCGGCAGCGGCGCGTCGCTGGCCTGCAGCTGCGCGAGCAGCTCGGGGCTGATCGTCAGCAGGTCGCAGCCGGCGAGCGCGGCGATCTGGCCGACGTTGCGGAAGCTCGCGCCCATCACCTCGGTGGCGATGTCGAAGTGCTTGTAGTAGGTCCAGATCTGCGTCACCGACTGCACGCCGGGGTCGTTCGCGCCGGCGTGCGCCGCCTCGTCCCACGCGGCGCCGGCGGCCTTCTTGTGCCAGTCGTAGATGCGCCCGACGAACGGCGAGATCAGCGTGACGCCGGCATCGGCACAGGCCACCGCCTGCGGCAGCGAGAACAGCAGCGTCAGGTTGCAGTGGATGCCCTCGTGCTCGAGCGCGCGCGCGGCCTGGATGCCTTCCCACGTGGCGGCGATCTTGATCAGCACGCGCTCGCGCGCGACGCCGGCACGCTCGTACAGGCGCATCAGCCGCTGCGCGCGCACGATCGTCGCCGCCGTGTCGAAGCTCAGCCGCGCGTCGACCTCGGTGCTGACGCGCCCGGGGACGACCTTCAGGATCTCGACGCCGAAGCGCACGAGCAGCGCGTCGACCACCGCGTCGAGCGGCTTGCCGCGGTGCGCCGCGACGACCTCCGCGAGCAGCGGCGCGTACGCCGGGTCCTGCACGGCCTTGACGATCAGCGACGGGTTCGTCGTCGCGTCGCGCGGCGCGAACTGCGCGAGCTGGCGGAAGTTGCCGGTGTCGGCGACGACGGTGGTGTACTGCTTGAGCTGGTCGAGCTGGTTCATCGCGAACGGCGCGCCCGGCACGCGCCCCGGTGACGGTGGGTCGATGGTAGCGCGTTGACCCGCCGTGGAAACCCATGCATCATGATCCATGAAACAAAGTTACGGCTGCAGCGTGCACGGACGCGCGGCGGCGACCTGCGATGTCCTTCGACCTCGTCCTGTTCGGCGGCACGGGCGACCTCACGTGGCGCAAGCTGATGCCGGCGCTGTTCCAGGCGTGGCGGCACGGCACGCTGCCGGCCGGCGGGCGCATCCTCGCGGTGGCGCGCGACGCGCGCAGCGACGACGAGTACCGCGCACTGATCCACGAGCGCTTCGCCGAGGTCGACAGCGCCAAGCGCCCGAGCGACGACGAGTTCGCGCGCTTCGCGCAGCTGCTGCACTACCGCCGCATGGACCTCGCGCAGCCGCAGGACTATGCGGGGCTCAAGCAGTGGCTCGATGCGCGCGGTGCCGACACCGTCGTGCTGTTCCTCGCCACCAGCCCGCACCTGTTCCCGCAGATCTGCGCGCAGCTCGGCGCGGTGGGGCTCAACGGGCCGCACGTGCGTGTCGTGCTCGAAAAGCCGCTCGGCCACGACCTGGCCAGTGCGCAGGAGATCAACCGCGTCGTGCGCGCGTCGTTCAACGAGCGCCAGGCGCTGCGCATCGACCACTACCTCGGCAAGCCGGCGGTGCAGAACCTCACCGCGCTGCGCTTCGGCAACGCGCTGTTCGAGCCGCTGTGGCGGCGCGAGAGCATCGCCAACATCCAGATCACGATCGCCGAGGCCATCGGCGTGGGCACGCGCGGCGACTTCTACGACCGCACCGGCGCGCTGCGCGACATGGTGCAGAACCACGCGCTGCAGCTGCTGACGATGATCGCGATGGAGCCGCCGGCCAGCGGCGACGCCGACGCGATCCGCGACGAGAAGCTCAAGGTGCTCAAGTGCCTGAAGCCGTTCGGCGCCGAGTCGGTCGCGCGCGACGTCGTGCGCGGCCAGTACAAGGCCGGCACGGTCGACGGGCGGCCGGTGCCGGGCTACCTCGACGAGGTCAAGGTGCCGCCCGACAGCCGCTGCGAGACCTTCGTCGCGCTGCGCACCGAGGTGCAGAACTGGCGCTGGGCCGGCGTGCCGTTCTACCTGCGCACCGGCAAGCGGCTGGCCGCGCGCGACGCGCACATCGTCGTCAACTTCCGCCCGGTGCCGCACCCGATCTTCCCCGGCGCCAGCGGCGCGAACAAGCTCGTGATCAAGCTGCAGCCCGAGGACGGGCTCGAGCTGCACCTGCTCGCCGCCAAGGGCAACGGGCCGAGCGGTGCGATCGGCGAGGTGCTCAGCCCCGTCAAGCTCGACCTCGACTTCGACAAGGCGTTCCCGACGCAGCGCGTGGGCGCCTACGAGCGGCTGCTGCTCGACGCGATCGCCGGGCGGCTGAACCTGTTCGTGCGCAGCGACGAGCAGGAGCAGGCCTGGCGCTGGGTCGAGCCGGTGCTCGACGCGTGGGCGCGCGACCCGACGCCGCCGCGCCCGTACGCCGCCGGCAGCTGGGGGCCGCCGGCGGCGAGCGCGCTGGTCGCGCGCGACGGCTTCACGTGGGACGAGGAAGCGTGAGCCCGTGCCGCTGCGCGCCGCGAGGGGCGCGCTGATGCTCGAGCGCATCCGCGCATCGCTGCCGGCGCTGTCGCCGGCCGAGCGGCGCGTCGCGCAGCTCGTGCTCGACGACGCGCGCGCCTTCGCGACGCAGCCCGTCGCGGCGCTGGCCGCACGTGCCGGCGTCAGCAAGCCGACGGTGGTGCGCTTCTGCCGCCGCGTCGGCTACGACGGGCTCGCCGACTTCAAGCGCAAGCTCGCCGGCACCGTCAACGAGGGCGTGCCGTTCGTGCACGTCGCCGTCGACGACGACGACAAGCCCGCCGACCTCGTCGTCAAGATCGTCGACAACACCGTCGCGGCACTGCTGCGCTACCGCAACCAGGCCGCCGCCCACGCGTTCGAGCGCGCGATCGCGGCGCTGGCCGACGCGGGCCGCCAGGGGCGGCGCATCGAGTTCTACGGGGTCGGCAACTCGGGCATCGTCGCGCTCGACGCGCAGCACAAGTTCTTCCGCCTCGGCGTGCACGCGGCCGCGGTCAGCGACGGCCACGTGCAGGTGATGAGCGCGACGATGCTGCAGCCCGGCGACGTCGCGGTGCTGATCAGCAACTCGGGGCGCAGCCGCGACCTGCTCGACGTGGCCGAGATCGCGCGCCGGCGCGGCGCGACGACGGTGCTCGTGACCGCGAGCGGCTCGCCGCTGGCCGCCACCGCGACCGGCGAGCGGCAGATCCTGCTCGCTGCCGACCACCCGGAGGACCACGACCGCTACAGCCCGATGGTGTCGCGGCTGCTGCACCTCGTGATCATCGACGTGCTGGCCACCGGCGTCGCGCTGCGGCTGGGCAGCGCGGCGCTGCGCCCGCTGCTGCAGGAGATCAAGAAGAACCTGCGCGCGACGCGTTACGTCGCCGACGCCGCGCGCCCCGAAGTGAGCAGTTCCTCGACGCCGTAGAGCCGCGCCAGCTCGAGCAGCGGCGCGGGCAGGCCGTCGATGCGCAGCGTCCGCCCGCGCTGCTGCGCCAGGCGGCGGCACTCGAGCAGCACGGCGATCGCCGAGGTGTCGAACTGGCGCAGCGCCGACGCGTCGAGGCGCACTTCGCCGCTCCCCGGCGAGCCGAAGGCCGCGGCCAGCGACGCCAGCGTGGCCGTGGCCTCGCGGTGCGTCAGCGTGGCCGGCAGCGCGGCGGCTGCACCGGCCACGGTGGCGGCGGGGCCGGCCATCAGCTGCGCGCCGCCCTGTTGCGCTCGGCCAGGCGTGCGATCAGCCCGTCGATGCCGAACTGCGTGATCTCCTGGTTGAAACTCGTGCGGTACTGCTGCACCAGCCACACGCCGAGCACGTTGACGTCGTAGATCTTCCAGGTGTCGCCGACCTTCTCGAGGCGGTAGTCGAGCTGGATCGGGTCGCCGCGGCCGCGCACCTCGGTCTGCACGACGACGTCGGTGTCGGTCGGCGCGGCGCGGAACGGCCGCAGCACGACGTTCTGGTCCCGCACTTCGCTCAGCGCGCCCGAGTAGGTGCGCACCAGCAGCGTCTTGAACTCGGCCTGCAGCCGCTCGCGCTGCTCGGGCGTCGCGCTGCGCCAGTGGCGGCCGACGGCCGACGCCGTCATCTTCTGGAAGTTGACGTACGGCATCACCTTGGTGTCGACGAGCGCGATGATCTTGCTGATGTCGCCGGCCTGGATCGCCGGGTCGGCCTTGACGGTGGCGATGACCTCCTCCGACAGCTTCTGGATCAGTGCGTCGGGCGTCGTGGCCTGCGCCTGCGCGGCGCCGCCGGTCACCAGACCAAGCACGAGCGCCAAACGGGTGAACAGCGTCTTCCACATGGGCGGATTCCTTTCAGTGCAGACCGGATTCTCGCTGCACGCCTTCGACCCGCGCCGCAGCGCGGCGTTCACTTGGCGGGCGCAGCGGCCGGCGGCGTGGGCGCGCTGCCGTCGATGGCGCCGTTGTCCTCGTCGTAGTCGAAGCCGTCGTCCTGCGGCGGCGGGTTGCCGTCGTAGACCAGGTTGCGCCGGCGCTGCAGGTACGCGTCGCGCACGAACTGGTAGCGGTCGAGCGCGACCTCGCCGAGCAGCTGCGTCGCGCCAAGCAGCGTGCTGCGGCGGTGCACGACGTCGAGCACCGTCGCGGCCGCACGGTCGCTCGCATGGCTGAACACGAGCATCTCGGCCGAGGCCTGTGCGTCGGCGACGAGACCGGCCGTGTCCCGCAGCGTCGACGGCCCGAGCAGCGGCAGCACGACGTAAGGCCCCGGCCCGAGCCCCCAGCGGCCGAGCGTCTGGCCGAAGTCCTCACTGCGCCGCTCGAGGTTGGCGCTGCTGGCGATGTCGATGAGGCCGGCGAAGCCGAACACCGTGTTCAGCCCGAAGCGCATGCCCATGTGCACCGCGTCGGCGGGCTTGCCCTGGAGCAGGTGGTTGACCGCCGACCACGCATCGCCGATGTGGCCGAAGAAGTTACCGACCCAGGTGCGCACCAGCTCGGGCACGACGTCGCGGTAGCCGCGCGCCACCGGCGCGACGATCGCCTCGTCGAGCGCCTCGTTGAACGCGAACACGCCGCGGTTCCAGCGCTCCCACGGATCCTGCGGCGAAGGCGGCGGCGCCATGCCAGCGCCCGCCGGCGGCACGCTGGCGCAGCCACCGAGCACCGCCGCGAGTGCGACGACAGTGGCCGTGGTGCGGGCCCGCCTGCTCATGGCCGACTGGCGCCACCGCTGCCGCTGCTACCGCTGCCGCCGCTACCCGACTCGGCCGCCCGACTGAAGAGGAACTGCCCGATAAGGTTCTCGAGCACGACGGCGCCTTGCGTCTGCGCGATACGCTCGCCGGGCTTGAAGTCGGCGTCGTCGCCGCCAGGCTCGATGCCGACGTACTGGTCGCCGAGCAGGCCCGACGTGAGGATCTTGGCCGACGAGTCGCGCGGGAACTTGACGCCGGTGTCGATCGCCATCGTGACGACGCCTTCGAAGGTCTTCGGGTCGAGGCGGATCGACGTGACGCGGCCCACCGTGACGCCGGCGCTGCGCACCGGTGCGCGCGGCTTGAGCCCGCCGATGTTGTCGAAGCGCGCCTGCAGCTCGTAGGTGTTGCGCTGCTCGAAGAAGCTCGTCAGGTTGGCCGCCTGCAGCGACAGGAACACGAGCCCGACGATGCCCAGCAGCACGAAGCCGCCGACGAGGGTCTCGATGCCTTTCTTGCCCATGCCGATCTTTCTTTTGTAGGGTGTCAGTTCTACACGTTTCGCGCGTCGCGTGTGCAGCGCTGGGCTGCCACGCCTTGCAGGCAGCGCCGCCGACCCGGCTGGGCTGCTGCGCCGCCGGCGCCGGGCGGCTGCGGGCCGTGGCGGGTGATTGGCTTCATGGCGTCGAGAACATCAGCGCCGTGAGGATGAAGTCCATCCCCAGCACCGACAGCGACGAGATCACCACCGTGCGCGTCGTCGCGTAGGCCACGCCCTCGGGTGTGGCCTCGGTCTCGTAGCCCTGGTACAGCGCCACGGCGGTGCAGATGATGCCGAACACGAAACTCTTGACGAGGCCGTTGCCGACGTCGTCCCAGACGTCGACGCCGTTTTGCATCGTCGACCAGAAGTTGCCGCCGTCCAGCCCGATCAGCCCGACCGCGACGAGCCACGCACCGAGGATGCCGATCGACGAGAACAGCACCGCCAGCAGCGGCATCGAGAACACGCCGGCAAGGAAGCGCGGCGCGAGCACGCGCTCGCGCGGGTCGATGGCCATCATCTCCATCGCGGCGATCTGTTCGCCGGCCTTCATCAGCCCGATCTCGGCCGTCAGCGACGTGCCGGCACGGCCGGCGAACAGCAGCGCCGTGACCACCGGCCCGAGCTCGCGCACGAGCGACAGGTTGACGATCAGCCCTAGCGACTCGGTGGCCCCGTAGCGCACCAGCGCGTAGTACATCTGCAGCGCGAGCACGAAGCCCACGGCCAGCCCCGAGGCCAGGATGATCAACAGCGACAGGTTGCCGATCGCGTGCACCTGCACGACGACGAGCCAGAAGCGCCGCAGCGACGCCGGCAGCGCGCGCAGCAGGTCGACGAAAAACAGCGCCGCGTGACCGAAGCTGCGCAGCACGTGCAGCGTGCGCTCGCCCAGACGCGTGACGAACTCGACGAACGCGCTCACGGCCGTGGCTCCAGCCCGAGGTCCTGCGCAAGCGGCGGCGCGGGGTAGTGGAACTTGACCGGCCCGTCGGGTTCGCCTCGCACGAACTGGCGCACCTCGGGGTCGGTCGAGTCCATCAGCTGCTGCGGCGTGCCCTGCGCGACGACGCGCCCGCCGGGCGCCGTCATCAGGATCACGTAGTCGCTGATCGCCATGCACTCTGGCACGTCGTGCGAAACGACCAGCGACGTGGCGCCGGTCGTGTCGTTCAACTTGCGGATCAGGTTGGCGGCCACGCCCATCGAGATCAGGTCGAGCCCGGCGAACGGCTCGTCGTACATGATCAGCTCGGGGTCGAGCGCGATCGCGCGCGCCAGCGCGATGCGCCGCGCCATGCCGCCCGAGACCTCCGAGATGCGCAGCCCGGCCGCACCGCGCAGGCCCACCGCGTTGAGCTTCATCAGCACGATGTCGCGGATCAGCGGCTCGGCCAGGTCGGTGTGCTCGCGCAGCGGGAACGCGACGTTCTCGAACACCGACAGGTCGGTGAACAGCGCGCCGAACTGGAACAGCATCCCCAGCCGCCGGCGCAGTGCCTGCAGCTGCTTGCGGTTCTTCGCGTCGACGACCTCGCCGTCGAACACGACGCGCCCGCGCGTGGCGCCGTGGATGCCGCCGATCAGCCGCAGCAGCGTCGTCTTGCCGCAGCCCGAGCCGCCGAGGATCGACGTGACCTTGCCGCGCGGGAAGCGCAGCGTGACGTCGTTCAGGATCAGACGGCTGGCGTCGTACCCGAACGACACATGGTCGATCTCGATGAGAGTGTCGGACTCCACGCGTGAGCGCGCTCGCTGTCGGGCACCGACCGGTGCCGCAGGTTCTTCTGGAGGATCGCGCCGCGGGTCACCCGCGACGAAAGCGCAGATTGTGTCATGCCCCTGCACGAGGCGTGGCGCGCGAAGGCCAGCCACCGCGGTGAGCGACCGCTTTGCGGTGGCGCGCCGACCAGCGGTTCAACGAGGCAGGTCGCTCGTGCCCATCAGGAACTCGTCGACGGCGCGCGCCGCCTGGCGGCCTTCGCGGATCGCCCACACGACGAGGCTCTGGCCGCGGCGCATGTCGCCGGCGGCGAAGACCTTGGGCACGTTGGTCGCGTAGCCGCCGGTGACCTCGGTCGTGGCCTTCGCGTTGCCGCGGTTGTCCTTCTCGACGCCGAACGCGTCGAGCACGGTGCCCACCGGGCCGACGAAGCCCATCGCGAGCAGCACGAGGTCGGCCTTCCAGACCTTCTCGGTGCCCGGCACCTCGACCATCTTGCCGCCCTGCCACTGCACGTGCACCGTCTTGAGTCCCACGACGCGGCCCTTGTCCTTGCCGGTGCCGCCGATGAACTCCTTGGTCGCGATCGCGAACTCGCGCTGGCAGCCCTCCTCGTGGCTCGACGAAGTGCGCAGCTTGTACGGCCAATACGGCCAGGTCAGCGGCTTGTCCTCGTGCTCGGGCGGCATCGGCATCAGCTCGAACTGCGTGACGCTGGCCGCGCCGTGGCGGTTGCTGGTGCCCACGCAGTCGCTGCCGGTGTCGCCACCGCCGATCACGATCACGTGCTTGCCGTCGGCACGGATCTGGCCTTTGACCTTGTCGCCGGCGACGACCTTGTTCTGCTGGGGCAGGAACTCCATCGCGAAGTGGATGCCGTCGAGCTCGCGCCCGGGCACCGGCAGGTCGCGGCTGTTCTCGGCGCCGCCGGCCAGCAGCACGGCGTCGAATTCGGCGAGCAGCTGCTCGGGGCGGACCGTCTCCTTCGCCCAGTTCGTGACCTTGCTGCCCGCGGGCAACTCGCCGACGAGCACGCCGGGGCGGAACGTCACGCCCTCGGCCTTCATCTGCTCGAGCCGGCGGTCGATGTGCGACTTCTCCATCTTGAAGTCGGGGATGCCGTAGCGCAGCAGCCCGCCGACGCGGTCGTTCTTCTCGAACACGGTCACGTCGTGGCCGGCGCGCGCGAGCTGCTGCGCCGCCGCGAGCCCGGCCGGGCCCGAGCCGACGATCGCGACCTTCTTGCCCGTCTTCGCCTTCGGCGGCTGCGGCACGACCCAGCCCTCGGCCCACGCACGGTCGATGATCGCGTGCTCGATCGACTTGATGCCCACCGGGTCGTCGTTGATGTTGAGCGTGCACGCCGCCTCGCACGGCGCGGGGCACACGCGGCCGGTGAACTCGGGGAAGTTGTTCGTCGAGTGCAGCACGTCGATCGCGTGCTTCCAGTCGCCCCGGTACACGAGGTCGTTGAAGTCCGGGATGATGTTGTTGACCGGGCAGCCGCTGTTGCAGAACGGCGTGCCGCAGTCCATGCAGCGCGCGGCCTGCACCTTGGCCTCGGGCTCGGCGAGCCCGATGACGAATTCCTTCCACGTCTTCAGCCGCTGCGGCACCGGCTCGTAGCCCTCCTCGAGGCGCTCGTACTCCAGAAAACCCGTGACCTTGCCCATCGTCGTTCTCCTGTGGTCAGCGCCTCACTTGGCCGGCACCGGCTTGGTGTCGCTGCCCTTGGCCTTGGCGATCGTCGCCGCCGTCTCGGCGCGCGCCCCCAACTCGGTCAGCGCGCGCTTGTACTCGTGCGGGAAGACCTTGACGAACTTCGCGCGCGCCGCGGCCCAGTCGTCGAGGATCTCGCGAGCGCGCAGCGAGCCGGTCCACTTGTGGTGGTCCTCGATCAGCTTCTTCAGCAGCGCCTCGTCGGTCTGGCCCTTGTGCAGCGGGCCGCCGGCGGCTTTCTGCTCGTCGGCGGGCAGCACGCGCTCGAGCGAGACCATGCTGGTGTTACAGCGCTTGGCGAACTGGCCGTCCTCGTCGTAGACGTAGGCGATGCCGCCGCTCATGCCGGCGGCGAAGTTGCGCCCGGTCTTGCCGAGCACGGCCACGGTGCCGCCGGTCATGTACTCGCAGCCGTGGTCGCCCGTGCCCTCGACGACCGCGGTCGCCCCGGACAGCCGCACCGCGAAGCGCTCGCCGGCCACGCCGCGGAAGAAGGCCTCGCCGCTTGTCGCGCCGTAGAGCACGGTGTTGCCGACGATGATGTTCTTCGTCGCGTCGCCGCGGAACTCGATCGACGGGCGCACCGCGATGCGTCCGCCCGACAGCCCCTTGCCGGTGTAGTCGTTGGCGTCGCCGATCAGGTACAGCGTGATGCCCGGCGCGAGGAAGGCGCCGAAGCTCTGCCCGCCGGTGCCTTCCATCTGGATGAAGATGGTGTGGTCGGGCAGGCCCTCGGGGCGGCGGCGGATCAGCTCGCCCGACAGCATCGCGCCGACGCTGCGGTTGACGTTGCGCACCTCCTCCATGAACTGGACCTTCTCGCCGCGCTCGATCGCCGGGCGGCACTTCTCGATCAGCCTGACGTCGAGCGCCTTCTCGAGGCCGTGGTCCTGCGCCTCGCAGTGGTGGCGCGGCACGTCGGCCGGCACGTCGGGCTGGTGGAAGATGCGGCTGAAGTCCAGGCCCTTGGCCTTCCAGTGCGCGATGCCCTTGCGCATGTCGAGCAGGTCCGAGCGGCCGATCAGGTCGTCGAACCTGCGGATGCCCAGCTGCGCCATGATCTGGCGCGCCTCTTCGGCGACGAAGAAGAAGTAGTTGACGACGTGCTCGGGCTTGCCGGCGAACTTGCGGCGCAGCACCGGGTCCTGCGTGGCCACGCCCACCGGGCAGGTGTTGAGGTGGCACTTGCGCATCATGATGCAGCCCTCGACGACCAGCGGCGCGGTCGCGAAGCCGAACTCGTCGGCGCCGAGCAGCGCGCCGATGACGACGTCGCGCCCGGTCTTCATCTGCCCGTCGGCCTGCACGCGGATGCGCCCGCGCAGGCGGTTGAGCACCAGCGTCTGCTGCGTCTCGGCCAGGCCCAGCTCCCACGGCGTGCCGGCGTGCTTGATGCTGCTCCACGGCGACGCGCCGGTGCCGCCGTCGTGGCCGGCGATCACGACGTGGTCGGCCTTGCACTTGGCCACGCCGGCGGCCACGGTGCCGACGCCGACCTCGGACACCAGCTTGACGCTGATCGACGCCTTCGGGTTCGCGTTCTTCAGGTCGTGGATCAGCTGCGCGAGGTCCTCGATCGAGTAGATGTCGTGGTGCGGCGGCGGGCTGATCAGGCCCACGCCGGGCACGCTGTAGCGCAGGAACCCGATGTACTCGCTGACCTTGCCGCCGGGCAGCTGGCCGCCCTCGCCGGGCTTGGCGCCCTGCGCCATCTTGATCTGGATCTGGTCGGCGCTGACGAGGTACTCGGTCGTGACGCCGAAGCGGCCCGACGCGACCTGCTTGATCTTCGAGCGCAGGCTGTCGCCGTCCTTGAGCTCGTAGTCGGCCTCGATGACGTGCTTGCCGATCACGTCGCTGACCTTGGTGCCGGCCGTGATCTTGATGCCCTTCAGTTCGTTGCGATAGCGCGCCGGGTCCTCGCCGCCCTCGCCGGTGTTGCTCTTGCCGCCGATGCGGTTCATCGCGATCGCGAGCGTCGTGTGCGCCTCGGTCGAGATCGAGCCGAGCGACATCGCGCCGGTGGCGAAGCGCTTGACGATCTCGCTGGCGGGCTCGACCTCCTCGATCGGGATCGCCTTGCTCGGGTCGAGCTTGAACTCGAACAGGCCGCGCAGCGTCATGTGGCGGCGGCTCTGGTCGTTGATGAGCTGCGCGTATTCCTTGTAGGTCTCGAACTTGCCCGCACGCGTGCTGTGCTGGAGCTTCGCGATCGCGTCGGGCGTCCACATGTGCTCCTCGCCGCGCACGCGCCAGGCGTACTCGCCGCCGGCGTCGAGCATCTGGGCGAGCACCGGGTCGTTGCCGAAGGCGGCCTTGTGCAGGCGGATCGCCTCTTCGGCGACCTCGAACACGCCGATGCCGCCGACCTGGCTCGCGGTGCCGCGGAAGTACTTGTCGACGAACTCCTTCTGCAGGCCGATGGCCTCGAAGATCTGGGCGCCGCAGTAAGACATGTACGTGCTGATGCCCATCTTCGACATGATCTTCGACAGGCCCTTGCCGACCGCCTTGATGTAGTTGGCGATCGCCTTCTCGGGCTTCAGGTCGCCGGGCAGGTCCTGGTGCATCGCGACCAGCGTCTCGAGCGCGAGGTACGGGTGCACCGCCTCGGCGCCGTAGCCGGCGAGCACGGCGAAGTGGTGCACCTCGCGCGCCGAGCCGGTCTCGACGACGAGGCCGGCCGTCGTGCGCAGGCCCTCGCGCACGAGGTGGTGGTGGACGGCCGACAGCGCGAGCAGCGCCGGGATCGCGACGTGGTCGCGGTCCATGCGGCGGTCGGTGATGATCAGGATGTTGTGGCCGCTGGCCAGCGCGTCCTGCGCCTCGGCGCACAGCGACGCGAGCTTGGCCTCGATGCCCTCGCGGCCCCAGGCCAGCGGGTAGACGATGTCGAGCTCGTACGACTTGAACTTGCCGTGCGTGATCTTCTCGATCGCGCGCAGACGCGCCATGTCGTCGAAGTCGAGCACCGGCTGCGACACCTCGAGCCGCATCGGCGGGTTGACCGCGTTGATGTCGAGCAGGTTCGGCTTCGGCCCGATGAAGCTGTTCAGGCTCATCACGATCGCCTCGCGGATCGGGTCGATCGGCGGGTTCGTGACCTGCGCGAACAGCTGCTTGAAGTAGTTGTACAACGGCTTGCTGCGGTCTGACAGCACCGCCAGCGGCGAGTCGTTGCCCATCGAGCCCACCGCTTCCTCGCCGGCGGCGGCCATCGGGCTCATCAGGAACTTGAGGTCCTCCTGCGTGTAGCCGAAGGCCTGCTGGCGGTCGAGCAGCGTCTCGGTGAACGGCAGCGGCGCGCTGTCGGGGTGCGGCACGTCGTCGAGCTTGATGCGCACGTTCTCGATCCACTGCCGGTACGGGCGCGCCGACGCGAACTGGTTCTTCAGCTCCTCGTCGTCGACGATGCGCCCCTGCTCGAAGTCGATCAGGAACATCTTGCCCGGCTGCAGCCGCCACTTCTTGACGATCTTGCTCTCGGGGATCGGCAGCACGCCCGACTCGCTGGCCATCACGACGAGGTCGTCGTCGGTCACGCAGTAGCGCGCGGGGCGCAGGCCGTTGCGGTCGAGCGTCGCGCCGATCTGCTTGCCGTCGGTGAAGACC
Organism: Azohydromonas sediminis; assembly: GCF_003574675.1. Classification (GTDB taxonomy): domain Bacteria; phylum Pseudomonadota; class Gammaproteobacteria; order Burkholderiales; family Burkholderiaceae_C; genus Calidifontimicrobium; species Calidifontimicrobium sediminis. Next base: position 73,581 of record NZ_QOAZ01000011.1, on the reverse strand, counting down.
ATCGCCGCCGGGCCGTCCCACGGCTCGATCATCGCCGCGTGGTACTCGTAGAACGCGCGGCGGCGCTCGTCCATCAGCTCGTGGTTCTCCCAGGCCTCGGGGATCATCATCATCGCCGCGTGCGCGAGCGGGTAGCCGGCCATCACGAGCAGCTCGAGCGCGTTGTCGAACGTGGCGGTGTCGCTCTGGCCCTCGAAGCTGATCGGGTAGAGCTTCTTCAGGTCGTCGCCGAGCACGGGCGACTTCATCACGCCCTCGCGCGCGCGCATCCAGTTGAAGTTGCCCTTGACGGTGTTGATCTCGCCGTTGTGCGCGACCATGCGGTACGGGTGCGCGAGCGGCCACTCGGGGAACGTGTTGGTCGAGAAGCGCTGGTGCACGAGCGCGAGCGCCGAGACGGCGCGCGGGTCCTGCAGGTCGCGGTAGTACTGGCCGACCTGGTTCGCGAGCAGCAGCCCCTTGTAGATGACGGTGCGGCAGCTCATGCTCGGCACGTAGTACTCGCGGCTGTGCGTGAGCCTCAGGCGCTGGATCGCGGCGCTCGCGGTCTTGCGGATCACGTACAGCTTGCGCTCGAGCGCGTCGGGCACGATGACGTCGGCGCCGCGGCCGATGAAGATCTGGCGGATCACCGGCTCCTTCGCGCGCACCGCCGGGCTCATCGGCATCTCGCGGTCGACCGGCACGTCGCGCCAGCCGAGCAGCACCTGGCCCTCGGCCTTGACGGCGCGCTCGAGCTCCTGCTCGCACGCCAGCCGCGAGGCGTGCTCCTTCGGCAGGAAGATCATGCCGACACCGTACTCGCCCGGCGGCGGCAGCTCGACGCCCTGGCGCGCCATCTCGGTGCGGTAGAGCTCGTCGGGGATCTGGATCAGGATGCCCGCGCCGTCGCCCATCAGCTTGTCGGCGCCCACCGCGCCACGGTGGTCGAGGTTCTCGAGGATCTTCAGGCCCTGCTCGATGATCGGGTGCGAGCGATCACCTTTGATGTGCGCGACGAAACCGACGCCGCACGCGTCGTGTTCGTGCGCCGGGTCGTACAGGCCGCCGCGCGCCAGCGCGGCGCGTTCGTCGTCGGCGGACAGCGGGGCATCGGCCCCGGCATTGAGGTGACGCATGGCAGCCTCCGTTCGGTGCGATCGGGCAGGGTCCGCAAGCCTAATGCAGTGCAACATGAACCGCAAGCCAAATTAAATGGGGTCGGAGTTATTAAATAAGCAGCGCGTCTGGTTATCCAAATAAATTGGGGACAAGCAATCTTCGGGTAGCACGATCGTGCTCGACCCGCCAACCGCGGACGCCAAGGACAAGCAGGAACGATGCCGTGGGCCGACCCGCGCCGCACAGCGAACGGTCGGTGCGGGCCGCGGATTCAGCGCGATGCCGCGCCTGCGGTCGCTACCGCGCGCGGCGGGCGGCCACGGCGGCGCCGCGCCACTGGCCGCCCCGCCAGCTGTTCGACCAGCGCGAGGAACGACGGCGGGCCGAGGGCCCAGCCGTGCCGCGCCGCGTCGTCAATGGCCTGTCGCTGCGCCGGCGCAAGGCCGGCGTCGAGACGGCGCCGCCACGCCATCTCGCGCTCGAAGGGCGTGTTGCCCAGCGCCCACAGCGGCGGGGGATCGGCCAGCAGCGGGTCGCGTCGCTGGCCGACGTGGTGCACGGCGCTGGACCAGGGCCACTGCACAGGGGTCGCGGCCAGCCCGGCGTCGACCGGCTTGGTCTCAACGTGCACCAGCACATCGACCAGGTGCGTTGCCGAATCGATCACGGTCGCACGGTAGCGACCGTCCCACAGCGTGCCGCTGCGCCCGTGCCGGCGGTTGACCGCCGCAACGAAGCGCCGCCCGAGCGCCTGCATCGCACGGCTCAAGCCCTCGGCGGCGTCGGGCTGCACGACGAGCCAGACCTCGGCGTCGAGCAACGTGTAGCCGTACAGCAGCACGCCGTGCGCGCGCAGCACCTCGCCCAGTGCATGCAGGTAGGCCTGGCGGTCGACGTCGTCGGCGAATACCGCCTTGCCGTCGTGGCCGCGCTGCACCACCAGGTGTGGCATGCCGCCGACCGCCAGCCGTCGCAGCCGCGCCATCACCGTGTCCCGTCAGGCATCGGCGAACACGGCGCGGCCGGTCAGCCGCTGGTGCTCGCGCAGTGCAAAGCGGTCGGTCATGCCGGCGATGTAGTCGGCCACGGCGCGCGGCAGGTCGACCGCCTGCGCGTAGTCGGCCGGCATCTCGGTCGGCGCCGCCAGGTAGGCGGCATAGAGTTCGCGCACGACCTGCCGCCCGGCGTTGGTCTTCGCGACCACCTGCGGGTGCCGGTACAGCGCCTGGAACAGGAAGCGCTTGAGGGTGACGACTTCGGCGCGCGTCGCCTCGCCGAAACCCACCAGCGGCGGCGCGCGCCGCGCGGCGTCGGCGTCGGCCGGCGCCAGCTGCCGCAGGCGCTCGCCGGTGTGGTCGATCACGTCGTAGACGAGCTGCGACAGCAGCCGGCGGATCGTCTCGAACAGCAGCCGCCGCCCGGCGAGCCGCGGATGGTCGGCGCGCGCCGCTGCGAGATAGCGCGCCACCAGCGGCACCGCCTCGAGCTGCTCGAGCGTCAGCAGCCCCGAGCGCACGCCGTCGTCGATGTCGTGCGCGCTGTACGCGATCTCGTCGGCGACGTTGACCAGCTGCGCCTCGAGCGAGGGCTGCGTGCCATCGAGGAAACGGCGCGCGACGCCGCCGGGCTCGCGCGCGTCGAGCTCCTCGGCGCGGCGGCGCGTGCAGTGCTTGAGGATGCCCTCGCGCGTCTCGAAGGTCAGGTTCAGCCCATCGAATTCGGGGTAGCGCTGCTCGAGGCGGTCGACGACGCGCAGGCTCTGCAGGTTGTGCTCGAACCCGCCGTGGTCGTGCAGGCACTCGTCGAGCGCGTCCTGCCCGGCGTGGCCGAACGGCGTGTGGCCGAGGTCGTGGGCCAGCGCGATGGCCTCGACGAGATCCTCGTTGAGCCGCAGCGTTCGCGCGATCGAGCGGCCGAGCTGCGCGACTTCGAGCGAGTGCGTCAGCCGCGTGCGAAACAGGTCGCCCTCGTGGTTCAGGAAGACCTGCGTCTTGTAGACCAGCCGGCGGAACGCCGTGCTGTGCACGATGCGGTCGCGGTCGCGCTGGTGGTCGTTGCGCGTTGGCGCCGGCGGCTCGGCGTGGCGGCGCCCGCGCGAGCGCGCGGGGTCGCACGCGTAAGGAGCCAGCGCGCCGGCCTGACCGCTCACGCGCTGCAGGCGGCGATCGTCGCGCGCACCGCGGCATCCAACGCCGGGCGCTGCACCGCGTGGCCAACCTGGCCGCCGTCGGCCTCGATCAACACGAAGCGGATCTCGCCGCCCTCGGCCTTCTTGTCGACGCGCATCAGCTCGATGAAACGCTCGACGCCGATCGCAGCCGGCGCCACCACCGGCAGCCGCGCCCGCGCGACGACGCGGCGCATGCGCTCGACGAACGCGGGGGGCACGAGCCCGAGCCGCGCCGAGAGGTCGGCGGCCATCACCATGCCGCAGCCCACCGCCTCGCCGTGCAGCCACTCACCGTAGCCGAGCGCGGCCTCGATCGCGTGGCCGAACGTGTGGCCGAAGTTCAGGATCGCGCGCAGCCCGCTCTCGCGCTCGTCGGCGCCGACCACCGCCGCCTTGATCTCGCACGAGCGGCGCACCGCATGCGCGAGCGCCGCCTTGTCGCGCGCGAGCAGCGCATCGACGTTCGCCTCGACCCAGTCGAGGAACGCGGCGTCGGCGATCGGGCCGTACTTGATCACTTCGGCCAGGCCGGCGCTGAGCTCGCGCTCGGGCAGCGTGTCGAGCACCGACAGGTCGGCCAGCACGCGCCGCGGCTGGTAGAACGCGCCGATCATGTTCTTGCCGCGCGGGTGGTTGATCGCCGTCTTGCCGCCGACCGACGAGTCGACCTGCGCGAGCAGCGTCGTCGGCACCTGCACGAACGGCACGCCGCGCATGTAGCACGCCGCGGCGAAGCCCGCGACGTCGCCGATCACGCCGCCGCCGAGCGCGAACAGCACCGTCTTGCGGTCGCAGGCGTGGGCGAGCAGGTGGTCGAAGATCAGGTTCAGCGAGGTCCAGTCCTTGTACTGCTCGCCGTCGGGCAGGTCGACGTGCAGCACGCGCGCGTAGCGGCCCTCGAGCTGCGCATGCAGGCGCGCGCCGTGCAGCGCCGACACGGTCGGGTTGCTGACGACGACCGCGGTGGCTGCGCGCGGCAGGCCTTCGTAGCAGGCGGGATCGTCGAGCACGCGCTCGCCGATCAGGATGTCGTAGCTGCGTTCACCGAGCGCGATCGGCACGCGCACGACCGGTGCGATGTGACCGTTGGAGCCGGAGTCGATGGACATGGCGCCGAGTGTACGGGCGCCTTGCGCCCCAATTAGACGGTCAGCGGCCCTCGGGCTCGTCGGCGCCGCTCCGGGGCGTGCGCGGCGCGCTGATCGGCGACGGCACGCGCGCCGGGTCGACCAGGCCGGCCAGCTCGAGCTGCATCAGGATCATGTGCACCAGTGCCGACACCGACGGGCGCCCGGTGTCGATCGTGTAGTGGGCGGTGCGCCGGTACAGCGGGTCGCGCTCGCGGTACAGCTGGCGCAGCTTGAGCAGCGGGTCGCCGCCTTGCAGCAGCGGGCGCTGCGTGTCGTGACGCAGCCGGCGCACCAGCTCCTCGGGCGTCGAGCGCAGGTAGATCACCGTCGTGCGCTCGCGCAGTGCGCGCCGGTTGGCCTCGCGCAGCACGACGCCGCCACCGGTGCCCAGCACGATGGACTTGCCCTGTGTCAGCACGTCGACCGCCTCCTGCTCGAGGTCGCGGAACGCCGCCTCGCCGTGCGACGCGAAGAAGTCACGGATCGTGCAGCCGATGACCGACTCGATCTCGTGGTCGGTGTCGCGAAACGGCAGCCCCAGCTGCCGCGCGAGGTACCGCCCGACGGTGGACTTGCCGCCGCCGGGCATGCCGATGAGGCTGATGGTGCGGGGTGGAACCAAGGCTGCGTCCCGCCTGCCGTTGACGTGGCCGAGTATGCCCGACGCCGTCCGTCGCCCCGGGGCAACCGCCGGTCGCCAGCGCGCTGTCCGTTCGTCGCCGATTACCGGCCGGCCATCGAAAGCGGCGCTTTGACAGTGCATTTTTGCCTCACCGATGCGAAGGGCGTTCCGACAATGCCGAGTACGAGCCACCTGCCGGCGCCCCTCTGGGGTGGTGCCATTGGCAGGTCGGGACCGATGACCCGCCGCACAGGACGACTGACTGCCATGCGCCCGCTGCACATCGACTTTGCCCACCTCCGCCGCCGGTCGACACGGGGCTTCACGCTGACCGAGGTCATGATCACGGTGGCCATCGTCGCGATCCTTGCCGCCGTCGCGCTGCCTTCGTACCGCGATTACGTGATCCGCGGCCGCATCCCCGAGGCCACGTCGCAGCTCGGTGCACTGCAGGTGCGGCTGGAGCAGTTCTTCCAGGACAACCGCACCTACGCCGGCGCGCCCGCCTGCGCGGCCGACACGACGACGAGCCGGGTGTTCGACTTCGAATGCACCGCCGCCGATGCCAACGGCTACACGCTGCGCGCGCAGGGCAAGGGCGCGATGGCCGGGTTCACCTTCACGGTCAACCAGGCCGGCCAGAAGACGACGGCGAGCGTGCCCGACGGCTGGTCCACGCCGTCGCCGAACAACTGCTGGGTCACGCGAAGGGGCGGCGTATGCTGAGCCGGCGACCCGCGGCACGGGGCATGACGCTGATCGAGGTGCTGGTCGGCCTGACGCTGCTGGCCATCATCCTCGCGCTGGGCGCTCCGGGCTTCTCGACATGGCTGACGAACAGCCGTGTGCGCACGACCGCCGAGTCGCTGCTCGCCGGCCTGCAGATGGCCAAAGCAGAGGCCGTCGCGCGCAACGCACGCGTGCGATTCCAGCTCGTCGACTCTCTGGGCGACAGTTGCGCCATCGACGCTGCTGGCACGAGTTGGGTCGTCAATCTGGATCCGGCCAACGAGCCCGATGCCGTCGAAGGTGCGTGCAGCGCCGAACCGTCCGACACCGTGGCGCCGCGCATCCTGCACACGCGGCCGGGCGCAGAGTCCGCCGCCATGGCGCAGGTGAACGCCTCCGAAGCGACGCTGGTGTTCAACGGACTGGGCCGCGTGACCCCGGTGCCGGCGGGCGACATCACGATCGACGTCACGGCCCCCGCGGCCGGCGACTGCGCCACCGCCGGCGGCGAGGTTGCGTGCCTGCGCATCGTTGTCTCGCCAGCGGGCCAGATCCGCATGTGCAACCCGAAGTTCGCGCTGCCCGATCCCCAAGGGTGCTGACATGAGTCCATCGCATCGACTGCGGCCGCAGGCCGGCTTCATGCTGATCGAGGTGCTGATCGCGGTGCTGGTCTTCTCGCTGGGCGTGCTGACCATCGTCGGGCTGCAAGCCGCGTCGGTGCAGCAGTCGACCAAGGCCAAGTACCGTGCCGACGCGACGCTGCTGGCCAACGACCTGGTCGGCCGCATGTGGGTCACGGACCGCAAGTTCGAGACGCTCAGCGAGAACTTTGCGACCGGCGGTGACGGTTACGGACAGTGGCTGGCGAACGTCGCCGCGACGCTGCCCGGCGCTGCCGACAACCCGCCCGAGGTGACCGTCGAGTCGATCGAGGGCGGCGGTACCCCGCCGTCGGAGCCGAGCAGCCTGGTGACGATCACACTGCGCTGGAAGCCGCCGCAGGAACCGGCCGGGGACCCGCCGCACAGTCTGACCGTGGTCACCCGCATCAAGTAAGGAGCCGGCCGTGACCCACACACCCAGCCTGCCGCGGCGTGCCCAGACGGGGATCACGCTGGTCGAGCTGCTCGTCGGCATCGTGCTCGGCATGGTCGCCGTCATCGTGATCCTGCAGGTGTTCCAAGTGTCCGAGGGATCGAAGCGCACGACGCTCGGTGGCGACGACGCGCAGATCAACGGGGCGATCGCCCTCGCAGCGTTGCAGCGCGACCTTCGCCAGGCCGGCTACGGCGCCAGCGCGCTGGCCTTCATCGGCTGTGACATTGCGCTGCCTGGCGGTCGCAGCGTGCCCGGGATGGGGCCGGTGACCATCAACCATCCAAGCGTGCCCGCCGGTGACGCGAACACGGATACGCTGCTCATCGTCTACGGCAGCAACGCGGGGTCACCCGAGGGCGACCGCATCAACCTGCAGCCGTCCACCGACACCTATGCTGTCGCGACCCCGACCGCATTTCGCGCCGGCGACATCGTGCTCGCGACCCCGGCGTCGCGGCCCGATCCCTGCACCTTGACCGCGGAGGCGGTGACCGCCGTCACGGCTTCGCCGCCGTACGTCACGGTGGGCACCGGTATCGCGGGCATGGCCAATGGCACGCTGTTCAACCTCGGTCCGGCCCCGCGCGTGCTCGTTTACGCGGTGCGCGACGGCAACCTGACCGTGTGCGACCACATGGCGGCCGACTGCATGGACCCGGATCTGGCCAGTGACCCCAGCGTGTGGGTGCCGGTCAGCAGCAACGTGGTCAGCCTGCGTGCGCAATACGGGCGCGACAGTTCGGCGTCAATGGACGGCGTGGTCGACGTCTACGACCGCACGACACCCGGCAGCGCCTGTGCCTGGGCGCGCACCTCGGCGCTGCGGCTGGCACTCGTGGCGCGCAGTGCGCAATTCGAGAAGGAGGCCGTCACGACGGCTTCTCCCGCGTGGGCCGGCAGCGCCGATGCAAACGCCGCGATCGACCTGGGCGATCTCCCCGACTGGCAGCGCTACCGCTACCGGACTTACGAGACGACGGTGCCGCTGCGCAACATGGCTTGGCAAGGAGTGCAGTCCGGATGCTGACCCCCGCCCCGCTCCACCGCCGGCGCGCTGCGCCGCCGCTGCGCCAGCAGGGCATCGTGCTGCTGGTGGCTCTCGTCGTGCTGATCGGCATGACGCTCGCCGGGCTGAGCCTGCTGCGCTCGGTGTTCACGAGCAACCGCATCGCCGGCAACCTCGCATTCCAGCAAGCCGCCACGCAGTCGGCCGACGTCGGCATCGAGACGGCGATCGCCTGGCTCGAGAACAACAACACCGGTACGACACTGCACCAGTCACGCGATGCCGCCGGTGGTGAGCTCGGCTACTTCGCCCGCCGCGAGGATCCGGGGCCCGGGCAGTCGTGGGAAGACTTCTGGCAGCAGGTGCTCGCCGGCTCCAACCGGGTCAATGTGCTGCCTCCCGATGCTGCCGGCAACACCGTCGCCTTCGTGATTCACCGGCTGTGCAACTCGGTCGGCGACCCGCTGGCCGGCGCACGCTGCGAGACGTCGCCGCTGACGAAGAACGAAGGCAACAGCCAGACGGCGCTCAGCCCCGCCTTCAGCGCCCCGCAGCAGCAGTACTACCGCATCACGGCGCGGGTCAGTGGCCCGCGCAACACGCTGAGCTACGTGCAGGTCGTCGTCGCGATGTGAGGCGACGCACACCGGTCTGAGAACGACACAGAGGACACCATGAACGTCTTGCGCCAGATTGCCAGGTATGCCGTCGCGGCGCTGGCCGGCCTCGTGCTGGTCGGCGCCGGAATACCCGCAAGCGCGGTCGACATCTCGCCGGTTCCATTGGTCACCTCGGCGGGCGCGTCGGTCAAGCCCAACATGCTGTTCATCCTCGACGACTCGGGCAGCATGGACTGGGACTACATGCCCGACTGGGTCAACGACAACTTCTGCCGCGCCGCCGGCGCGACGGCGACGAACAGCGGAACCTGGAACCGCGCCTGCTGCCAGAACGACGCGGGCAGCGGCAGCGGCAGCAACGCCTGCTGGCGCAGCAGCAACTTCGCCTCGAGCCCGGTCTTCGGCACCTGGCGCGGTCATCCACCGTACCTGGCCAGCGCGTTCAACGGCGTCGCCTACAACCCTGCGGTGCGCTACCAGCCGCCGCTGGACGCCAACGGCAATCCATACCCGAGCATGACGGCGTCGAACACGGCCGGGTGGACCAGCGTCCGCAACGACCACTACAACGTCCAGTTCACGTCGTCGATCAACCTGCTGACGCAGTTTCCCGACACGGCCTGGTGCACCGACACCACCTACACCGACTGCCTGCGCAACGGCAACTACGTGCTGCCGGGCACCGTCAACGGCAAGAGCTACACGACGTACCGCCCCACGGTGGCCATTGGCACCGGGCTGATCGCCATCGGCGCGCCCGACGCGGCGACGACGCAGTGGCGCACTTTCGGCCCGCACTACTACGCGATCGTGCCCGGTGAGTACTGCACCGACACGACGCTGCGCAACTGCCAGGCGACTGCGTCGGCCACCCACCCGGTGCCGGCCTACGTGCGCTGGTGCAACAGCGACGCCAACGCGCGCGCCGCGACGCCAGCTGCCGGTTCCTGCCAGGCCGTGCGCACCGCGACATACAACCAGGTCCGCTATCCGACGAAGTTCGCGACACCCGGCGCGCCGGCCGTCGCGGCCACGCCCGGATCGGGGGCAAAGGCCACGTTCACGGTGATGCAGTCCGGCACCTGCAACGGCAGCAATCAGGTCGCCTACAGCGCGGTCATGGTCAACGGCGTGAACCTGCTCGCGGCCAACACGGTGCCCACGACCGGCAACAACAACATCGCGGCGAACATCCGCACGCAAATCAACAACAAGACCGTGATCACTGGCTACACGGCCGGCGGCACTGGCAACACGGTTGTCATCACGGCTCCGGTCTCGGCGGGCAACATCAGCCACACCGTCATGCTGATCCGCTCGGGCAGCAATGCATGCACGGTGTCGATCTCGCCATCGACGCCGACCTTCAGCGGTTACGTGGCCCCGACGCCAGCGATTCCTGCCACCCCGGCGGGCTACGCCGGCCGCTTCGAGCGCATCGACATCGTCCCGTCGGTCACCAGCTATCCGAAGGCCCCGACGCGCACCGACTGCGCCGGTGGCACGTGCACCTACGAAGAAGAAATGACCAACTTCGCGAACTGGTGGACGTACTACCGCACGCGCATGCAAATGATGAAGACGTCGGCCAGCATCGCATTCGCGCCCGTCTCCGACCAGTTCCGCCTCGGCTACCTGAGCATCAACAACGGCACCGGCAGCGACTTCCTCAACCTCGACACGTTCGCCGGCACGCACAAGACCAACTGGTTCGACAAACTGCGCGCGGCGAGGCCGAGCGGTTGGACGCCACTGCGCACCGCGCTGTCGCGTGCCGGCCGGCTGTACGCCGGGCAGCTCAACGGCCAGACCCTCAATGGATCCACCGTCGTGGACCCGATGACGGTGTCGTGCCAGCAGAACTTCACGCTGCTGTCGACCGACGGCTACTGGAACGAGACGGCGACACCGGTGCGCATCGACGGCTCGACAGCCATCGGCAACGTCGATGGCAGCCTCGACCGGCCCTACCGCGACGGTACCAACACGTCGAACTCGTTGTCGGACGTCGCTGCGTATTACTACCTGACCGATCTGCGCACGCCCGAACTCAACAACTGCACCGGACCCGGCGGCGTCGACCTGTGCCAGAACAACGTGCCCACCGCCGGCGACGACACCGCGCCGCACCAGCACATGACGACGTTCACGCTCGGTCTGGGCGCGCCGGGCTACATGCTGTACGACCCGAATTACCGCTCCGCGACCAGTGGTGACTACCATGCGGTCGCCAACGGTACCACGGCGAATCCTGCAGCCGGTGTTTGCAGTTGGCAGGCCGCCGGCACCGTGTGCACCTGGCCGGCCCCCGTCAACAACACCGAGACGGCGATCGACGACATGTGGCACGCCGCCGTCAATGGCCGTGGCACCTACTTCGCCGCCACCGACCCGGCGTCGCTGTACACAGGCCTGTCGAATGCACTGGCGCAGATCGACCGCGTCAAGGGTGCAGCAGCCGCGGCGACGACGAGCAACCCGAACATCTCGGCCGGCGACAACTTCCTGTACCTGTCGCGCTACGTTACCAACGAGTGGTCGGGCGAGCTGCTCGGCCGCCAAATCAGCGCCACCACCGGCGAGATCCTGACCAAGGACGAGGTCGATCCGACGACGGGCGAGAAGCTGCCGCTGGACAGCGACTGGTCGGCGCGCGATCTGCTCGACGGCAACGCCAGCCGCACCCTCTTCATGCACGACCCCTCGAACACGTCGACGGGCCGGCGCCCATTCGACTGGGACCACCTCACGGCGGCTGAACGGGCCTACTTCGGCCTGGCGCACATCACGGCGCCGGGGCAGTCTTTGAGCCAGTTCTGCACCTTCGGCAGCACCTGCCTGCCCCCTTCGGTGCAGAGCGCGGCCGCTGGCGAACGGCTGGTCAATTTCCTGCGCGGCGTACGCACCGACGAGGGCGAGGCCACGCAGCTCGACAAGCCCTTCCGCAAGCGTGCACACTTGCTCGGCGACATCGTCAACTCCGAAGCGGTTTTCGTCGGCAAGCCGATGTTCAACTACGCCGACTCGGGCTACTCGGCGTTCAAGACGAGCATGATGACGCGCCAGGGCATGGTCTACGTGGGCGCCAACGACGGCATGCTGCATGCATTCAACGCCGACACCGGCGTCGAGGAATGGGCCTTCGTGCCGAGCATGGTGCTGCCCAAGCTGTACCGGCTCGCCGACAAGGACTACGCCAACCGCCACCAGTTCTACGTCGACGCGACCCCCACGGCGGGCGACGTTCGGATCGATGGCGCGTGGCGCACCATCCTCGTTGGTGGACTCGGCGCCGGCGGCAGCGGCTACTATGCGCTTGACGTCACCGATCCGGCGTCACCGAAGGTGCTGTGGGAGTTCACGCATCCGAATCTCGGCCTGACCTTCGGCCGCCCGGACATCACCAAGCTCAAGGACGGCACCTGGGTGGTGATCTTCGGCTCCGGCTACAACCACACGGGCGCGAGCCGGCTGTTCATCGTCGACGCCAAAACCGGCGTGCTGATCCGCACCATCACCACGAGCACTGGCAGTGGTCTGGCGCACGTGCGCAGCTGGGTCGACAAACCCGACGTCGACAACACCGTCAAGCGGGTCTACGGCGGCGACAACGACGGCAACCTGTGGCGCTTCGACGTCAACGGCGACATCGACCCCGCGGGCCACGATGCCCACCTGCTGGCCACGCTGCGTGGCCCGGCCGGCAACGTTCAGCCGCTCACGGCGCGCCCCGAACTCGGCCTGGTCGCGGGCCGGGCCGTGGTCTTCGTTGGGACCGGCCGCTATCTGGGTACGCCCGACCTCACGGACGACAGCCCGCAGAGCATCTACGCGATCGAGGACCCGCTCGACGGCACGACCCACCACAACCCGCGCACCCTGCCGACGTTCGTCAACCAAACGCTGACGGCCGGCACCTGCCCGAGCGGTGCGACGATCTGCACACCGGGCCAGGAAGTGCGCACCGGCAGCCATCATGTGGTCGACTTTGCCACCCATGACGGCTGGTACATCGATTTGCCGCTGACACGCGAGCGGGCCAACACCGACCCGCAGCTGGTGCTCGGCACCCTTGTGATGACGACCAACATCCCTGAACAGAGCGCGTGCAGCGTCGGCGGCAAGAGCTACATCAACTTCTTCGACTACCGCACCGGCGCGCCGGTGGCGACCGCCACTGGCGTCGCCAGCGTGGCGCTCGGCAATGCGCTGGCCACCCGTCCGACCGTCGTGCGGCTCGAAGGCGGCGGCATCCGCGCACTGACGCGGCTGTCGAACGACCGCACCGTCGTGTCACCGGTACCGGTCTCGCTGCCCGGAGGCACGGCACGCCGGCTGTCGTGGCGTGAACTCGCGATCGAGGAGTGAGCCGGGAGGTCATGCGCGGCAGCCGGCTCCTGCCGGCGCCCGCAGACCTTCCGATCCGCGCGGCCCGTGGGCGTCGAGCCTGCTGGCCGCGCTTTCTCTGCACGCCGTGGCGGCCGTGCTGCTGCCCGCGCCGGGCCCGATGGCTGTCTCGGCAGGCACCGCGGTGCACGTGCCGCTCGAGGTCCGGTGGATCGCCGCCGCGCCGCCCCCGGCTGCGCCCGCTGAGGCAACCGAACGCGTGAGCGTGCGCGTCGAGGCCCTGCCGAGGAGCGCAAGTCCGGATGCGGCGCCTTCGGAGCTCGTGGCGCAGCCCACGACAGGCGCCCATGAGGCGGCGGCTTCGGTCGCGCCGGTCGTCCCGCGGCCGTCGGCGTCCCTCGTGGACGAGACCGCTGACGAGACCGTGTACGGGTCGCCCATGTTCGATTCCACCCTCGGCGGCACCGGCTTCGTGCTGCCGATGCCCGACCTGGCGATGCCTGGCCCGGTGACGGTGCTGCGCCTGGCGCTCAGCGTGGATGCGACGGGCCACGTGGCCGCGCTCGAGCCGCTCGACCCCGACGCGCTCGATGCGCTGGTCGACGCCGTCCGCGAGGCGTTCGTCGGTCAGCCGCTGCCGGGTGTCGGCGCGGTGGCGGCGACGGCGCCGCGCTGGCATCTGGAGGTGCGCTTCGTCGAGGGCACGCCGAACGGCCAATGGCGCCTGTGGCGCGCGTCGTGACGCCCGCGTCGATCTGACACGTCGGCATCGGGGCCGGCCAGCAGTTACCTGCGCCCGGCAGGGGTGCAGGCAAGCCCCAAGCCCCCGGTCGCGGTTCGAAGGCGCGCGCCGGGCTGCGTTCCGCTCCTGCCCCTCTGCCGCGTGCCGCGCGCGATCCGTGACGTGGCCCGACCAGATCGACCGGATCCCTGGCGCGAACCGATCCTGCCCCCAGTCGACCGCGCCCTGGTCGAACGCAACGACTCGAGGTGTCGCCGCGCTACCACCCGCGCCCGCCTGACACCGACCCTCGGGGCCCAGAGCGCGCTGTGGAGCGCCCCTCGATCAGCGGACACCATGGAGCGCCCACAGTTGGGGCGTCGGCCCCGACGGTCATGCTCCTGTACGCGGCTCGGCTGTCGGCCCGAAGGTTCGGCGCCATCGGCACGTGGCCCTGGCGCGGCGAGCCTTGCGGCGGCTCCAGTAGTAGTGCCGGCGCCTCGCGCGAGAAGAAGCGGGACAGCGCCCGAGGGCACTGTCCCGCTGCGCGCCGTCGAGCCGGGGTGTTAGCGCGCCGCCGTGCGCTCCGTGACCACCTTCGGCGTCAGGAACACCAGCAACTCCGTCTTCTTCGTCGTGCGTGCCGTGTTCTTGAACAGGTTGCCCAGGACCGGCACGTCGCCCAGCACCGGGACCTTGTTGACGTCGGTGCGGTCTTCCTGCGTGAAGATGCCGCCGATCACCACGGTGCCACCGTTCTCCACCAGCACCTGCGTGCGCACGCGCTTGGTGTTGATCGCGGGGCCGGCGTTGGTCAGCGCGCCGCGGCTGTCCTTGCTGACGTTGACGTCGAGGATCACGTTGCCCTCGGGGGTGATCTGCGGCGTCACCTCGAGGCGCAGGCTGGCCTTCTTGAACTCGACCGCCGTCGCGCCCGAGCTGGTCGCGTTCTGGTAGGGAATCTCCTCGCCCTGCTCGATCTCGGCCTTGACCTGGTCGGCCGTGATCACGCGCGGGCTCGAGACGATCTTGCCCTTGCCATCGGCTTCGAGCGCCGACAGCTCGAGGTTCAGGAAGCGGTTCATCGACGCGCTGAACAGCGACAGCGCGAACGTCGCGGGCGCCGCGGTGCCCAGATTGGGCGCAGGCAGGTTGACGAACTGCGTGTTGTTGAACGGCACCTGCGGGCTTTGCAGCGTCTGGTAGCCGATCGCGCTGTAGTTGCCGCCGGGCATGATGTAGTTGCCGGCACCGAGGTTGGCGCCCGGGATGCCGCCCTTCAGGCCGGTGAGGTCGCTGAAGCCGAGCTTGACGCCGAGCGAGCGGCCGAACGAGTCCTCGGCCTCGACGATGCGCGCCTCGATCTGCACCTGGCGCACCGGGATGTCGATCTTGGCGATCAGCGCCTGGATCTCCTCGAGCTTGCTCGGGATGTCGGTGACGAACAACTGGTTCGTGCGCGTCTCGAAGATCACGCTGCCGCGCGGGCTGAGGATGCGCGCCGGGTTGTTGGCCGCGCTGCCGCTGGCGCCGCCCCCCATCGACTGCCCCGTCAACCCCTTGGCGACCTCCTCGGCCTTCGTGTAGTTGAGCTGGAACGACTGCGTGCGCACCGGCTCCAGGTCGGCGACCTTGCGCCGCGCCTCGAGCTCGACCTGCTCCTTGGCCAGCAGCTCCTCCTTCGGCGCGATCCAGATCACGTTGCCCGACTTGCGCAGCCCCAGGCCCTTGGCTTGCAGGATGATGTCGAGCGCCTGGTCCCACGGCACGTCCTTCAGCCGCAGCGTGACGTTGCCGGTGACGGTGTCGCTGGTGACGACGTTGAAGTTGGTGAAGTCGGCGATGACCTGCAGCAGCGCGCGCACTTCGATGTTCTGGAAGTTCAGGCTCAGCTTCTCGCCTGTGTAGCCGGGGCCCTGCACCAGCTTGTTCGGGTCGATCGCCATCGGCCGCACTTCGAGCACGAACTGACGGTCGCTCTGGTAGGCGCTGTGCTCCCACGCGCCGCGCGGCTGCACGACCATGCGCACGCGGTCGCCGTCCTGCGTCGTCGTGATCAGGTTGACCGGCGTGCCGAAGTCGGTCACGTCGAGGCGGCGGCGCAGGCGGTCGGGCACCGTCGTGCGCGGGAACTCGACGACCAGATTCTGGCCCTGCTGACGGATGTCGACGCCGACTTGCGTGCTCGGCAACTCGACGATGACGCGGCCGGCGCCGTCGGCGCCGCGGCGGAAGTCGATGTCGCCGATCGCCTGCACTTCGGTGTTCTGCGCCGGCGCGAACGACGGTGCAGCCGGTGCGGTGCCGGTGGCCGCGACGGTGGGCGACGGCGCGCCGCTGTCGACGACGAGCAGCAGCGCCTTGCCGTCGAGCTGGGCGCGGTAGTTGGCCGCCTGGCGCAGGTTGAGCACCAGTCGCGTGCGGTCTTCGCCCTGCGCGATGTTGACCGAGCGCAGGTTGCCCTGGTTGATCTCGACGCTGGGGCGTCCCATCGCGCTGCGCACGCCGGGCAGGTCGATCGCGATGCGCGGCGGCGCCTGGATCGCGAAGCCCGCGGGCACCGCCGCCAGCGGCTCGCTCAGCTCGATGCGCACGACGTCGGCGCCGGCCTGCTGGCTGCTGCTGATCGACTGGATCAGGCTCTGCGCCCACGCGCCCAGCGGGGTCCCGGCCACCAGCGCGATCGCCGCGCCCCAGGCTCGCCAATTGATCGACATGCGGTTCTCCAGCATGGTTGTCACTCCGTGCGCCGCGTTCAGCGGCGCCCCTCCTGCAGTTGCAGTGCCATCGGACGCTCGATCCACTCGCCGGCGGCGTCCTGCACGATCTCGCGCAGCTTGATCTCGGTCTCGCTGATCGCCGTGATGCGGCCGAAGTTCTGGCCGATGTAGTCGCCCACGCCGACCTGGTACAGCAGGTTGTTGACCTTGAGCAGTGCGTGCGGGCGACCGCCCTTGCTGACGCTGCCGACCATCGTCATGCTGTCGAGCGGGAAGTCCTCCAACGGCTCCTTGCGGCGGTTCAGTTCGGCCGCCAGCACCGAACTCGGCTGGCGCGCCTCCTGGCGCAGCGCCACCGTCAGCTTCTGGCTGCTGAACGGCTCGACGACGTCGAGCCCCGAGTACGGCTCGGGCTCGAACTTCTTCGGCGGCTGCAGCGGGGTCACGTTGGGCTTGACCTCGCGGCGCTGCTGCGCCATCCACTGGCTCAGCTCTTCCTGCTCGCCGCCGCAGCCGGCCAGCGCGACGAGCACGCCGGCCAGCGCGAGCCACACGCGATGTCGGTGCGCCCTCTTCATTTCTTCGCTCCGGACTTCTTCTTGGCGGCCTCGGCGGCGGCCTTGCGCTGCTCGGCGACTTCGGCCGCATCGAGATAGCGGTAGGTTCGCGCCGTGGCTTCCATCGCCAGCAGCCCGCTGCCGGCCTGCGCGTCGCGGCCCGAAGGCGCCGTCAGCACCAGGTTGTGCAGCGTGACGATGCGCGACAGATTGGCCACGTCGGCGGTAAACGCGCCGATGTCGTGGTAACGGCCGCTGACCTTGATCGAGATCGGCAGCTCGGCGTAGTACTCCTTGACCGCGACCTGGCCCGGGCGGAACAGCTCGAACTGCAGCCCGCGACCGAGTCCGGCCTGGTTGATGTCCGACAGCAGCGCGTCCATCTCGGCCTTGCCGGGCAGCTGTTTCTCGAGCTGCGTCACGTACTCCTCGACCTGCAGCTTCTGCTTGCGCAGTTCCTCGAGGTTGACCGCCTGCGTCAGCTTGCTGCGGTAGTCCTGCTTGAGTGCCGGCTCGCGGTCACGTTCGGCCTGCAGCGTGTCGGTGGCGTCGGAGATCACCAAGAACCAGCCGGCGACGACCACCAGCACCGCGACGACGGCGTAGGCAGTGATCTTGGGCAGCGGCGGCCACTGCCCGGGCTTGTTCATGTCCAGGCCGCGGAACTGCGCCGCCGCCTCTTGGAACGCGCGCCCGAGGTCGAGGCCGGGCTTGTTCGCCTTGGTCACCATGGTGGGTCCGTCCTCAGGGCTTTTGCGCCACGCGCGCGGGAGCCGCGCCAGGGGCGTCGGCCGGCGGCTGCACCTGCTTGAGCGACACGCGCAGCGAGAAGTCGTACAGGCGGCGCTGCTGGGCGCGCGCAGCCTCGCGGGCATTGGACGACTGCGTGCCGGCGATCTTGATCTCGACGAGCTCCGGACGCTCGAGCCACGGCGAGTTGTACTGCGTGTTGCGCAGAAACTCCGAGACGCGCTCGTTGGTCTGCGCCACGCCGGTGATCGTCACGACGTTGCCGCTCTGGCGGATCGCCGTCAGGTAGACACCCTCGGGCGTCTGCTTGGCGATCTCGTTGAGCAGGTGCACCGGCACGTTGCGGTTGGTCTGCAGGTCCTCGACCGCCTTCTGCCGCGCCTTCAGCGCCTCGATCTCGGCGCGCAGGTTCGCGATGTCCTTGATCTGCGCCTCGAGCTTGCGGATCTCGCTGGTCAGGAACGCGTTGCGGCCCTGCTGCGCCGACGTCAGCTGCTGCAGCAGCACCCACCACGTGCCGGCGATGGCCAGGCCCGCGATGGCGGAGACGACGAGACCGGCGTAGAACGCCTGCTGGCGCCGACGGCGCTTCTCTTCCCGGTGGGGAAGCAGGTTGATCAGGATCACTGCACGAACCTCCGCATCGCCAGACCGCAGGCAGTCAGGTACGACGGCGCCTCGCGACGCACGCGGCTCTCGCGCACCGCCGAGCCGAGCCTCATGTGCTCGAAGGGGTTGACGACCTGCGCAGCGAAACCGGTCAGATCGGTCACACGCTCCTTCAGTCCCGGCAGCGTCGCCGTGCCGCCGCCGAGCATGATGTAGTGCACCTTGTGGTGCGGCGTGCTGGTGAAGAAGTACTGCAGCGCGCGCCCGATCTCCTGCGACAGCGTGTCGACGAAGGGCACGAGCACGGTCGACTCGTAGTCGTCCGGCAGGTCGCCCGAGAGCTTCTTGGCCTCGGCCTCCTCGAACGACAGGCCGTACTGGCGCGAAATCAGGTGCGTCAGCTGCGATCCGCCGAACGCCTGGTCGCGGTCGTACAGCAGCTCGTCGTCGCGCAGCACCTTCAGGCTCGTCGTGTCGGCACCGATCTCGAACAGCGCGACCAGCGCGTCCTTGCCGCCGCCGGGCAGCTGCGCGACGAGCCGGCTCATCGCCAGCCGTGATGCATGCGACTCGATGTCGAGGATGACCGGCTTCAGGCCCGCGGCCTCGGCGAGGCCCTGGCGGTCCTGGACCTTGTCCTTGCGCGACGCGGCGATCAGCACCTCGACGTCGCCGACCGAGGTCGTGCTCGGCCCGATGACGCAGAAGTCGAGGCTGACCTCGTCGAGCGAGAACGGGATGTACTGGTTGGCCTCGGACTCGACCTGCAGCTCGAGCTCTTCCTCGCGCAGGCCTGCCGGCAGGATGATCTTCTTCGTGATCACCGCCGACTGCGGCATCGCGAGCACGGCCTGGCGCGTCTTCGTGCCGCTCTTGCTGACGACGCGCTTGACGGCCTCGGCGACCTCGTCGAACTTCTCGATCTGACCGTCGACGATCCAGCCCTTCTCGAACGGCTCCGACGCGAATCGCTCGAGCACGTACTCGCCATCGGGGCCGCGATTGAGCTCGACGAGCTTCGCGCTCGACGAGCTGATGTCCAGCCCGAACATCGCCGGGTGCTTGCGCCCGAGCAGCGCATCGACAAAGCTCACGACCGACTCTCCCAACGATGGACCTGCGCACGCGGCGCGCCGCCGCAGACCCGTTATCGGCACCGAAGCGCGGCCCCTGGAGCCACCGTCGCTGGGCCAACTGTCTTAATAAGTTACTTCCATGCTAGCAGCAAAGCCCGTGTGCGAAGGGCGAAAAGACGGGCACCTGGCGCCCATCTCATCTCGTTGCACCCCGCCGACGCCTGCCGGCCACGCTGCGTGCGTGTGACAGCATCGGCCATCGCGGCCTTGGCGGCACGGCGGCGTTCGCGGCACACTTCACGCGGCCGCAGGTTTCCTGGCCCCGATTCCTATAATCGGCGGTCCGTTGCGGCACCGTGATGGCGCCTCGGCGCCACGCGCGGCGGTGACGGCCCGGACGGCACACCGCCGGCTGCGCCCGCCCGCCCCTTACGTCTCGTTTCGTGCCCAACATCGCCGTTTCGAAGTCCTGGCTGCTCAAGGCCCTGGTGTGGGCCGTCGGCGGCGCCGTCGCGGCGGTGCTGTCGGCCGGTGCGCTGGTGGCCATCGCGCTGGCGTTCGCGTACCCGAACCTGCCGCCGATCGACAGCCTGACGGACTACCGTCCCAAGCTGCCGCTACGCGTGTTCTCCTCGGACGGCATGCTGCTGGCCGAATTCGGCGAGGAGCGGCGCACCTTCACGCCGATCGCGCAGATCCCCCTCGTGATGCGCCACGCGGTGCTCGCCGTCGAGGACGCGCGCTTCTACGAGCACGAGGGCGTCGACATCCTGGGCATCGTGCGCGCCGGCCTGGCCAACGTCGGCGAGGCCAAGAGCCAGGGCGGCTCGACGATCACGATGCAGGTCGCGCGCAACTTCTACCTGTCGTCCGAGAAGACGTTCACGCGCAAGATCTACGAGATCCTGCTGGCCCTGAAGATCGAAACGCAGCTCTCGAAGGACCAGATCCTCGAGGTCTACATGAACCAGATCTTCCTCGGCCAGCGCGCCTACGGCTTCGCCGCCGCGGCGCAAACCTATTTCGGCAAGCCGCTGGCCGAGCTGACCACCGCCGAGGCGGCACTGCTCGCCGGCCTGCCGAAGGCGCCATCGGCGTACAACCCGTTCGCCAACCCGCAGCGCGCGCTGCAGCGCCAGCGCTACATCCTCGACCGCATGCTCGAGGTCGGCTTCATCGACGAGGCCGAGCACGCCAGGGCGCGCGCGCAGGAATTGCGCTACCGCCGCCCGTCGGAGGTGCGCGTGCACGCCGAGCACGCCGCCGAGACCGCGCGCCAGCTCGTGTTCGCCCAGTACGGCGAAGAGGCCTACACGCGCGGGCTGAACGTGACGCTGACGATCGACACCGGCGACCAGACGGCCGCGTTCCGCGCGCTGCGCGATGGTCTGATGGCGTTCGAGCGCCGCCAGCACTTCCGCGGGCCCGAGGCCTACGTCGACCTGCCCGCCGACCCGGCCGCACTCGACCTGCGCATCGCCGAGGCGCTGGCCGACCACCCGGACAACGACGAGCTGCGCGCCGTCGTCGTGCTCGAGGCGTCGCCGCAACGCGTCGTCGCGGCGCTGCAGTCGGGCGAGACGATCACCGTCACCGGTGCCGGGCTCAAGCCGGTCGAATCGGGGCTGTCGGCCAAGGCACCGCCGAACAAGCAGATCCGCCGCGGCGCCGTCGTGCGTGCGGTGCGGCTGGCCAACGGCAGCTGGACACTCACGCAGATGCCCGAGGTCGAGGCCGCATTCGTCGCGCTCGAGCCGAAGACGGGACACGTGCGCGCGATGGTCGGCGGCTTCGACTTCCGCAAGAGCGCGTTCAACCGCGTCACGCAGGGCTGGCGCCAGCCGGGCTCGAGCTTCAAGCCTTTCATCTACTCCGCCGCGCTCGAGCACGGCGTGACGCCGACCACCATCGTCAACGACGCGCCGCTGTTCTTCGACGCCGCCACCACCGGCAGCCAGCCGTGGGAGCCGAAGAACTACGACGGCAAGTTCGAGGGCCCGATGCCGCTGCGCACGGCGCTGGCGAAGTCGAAGAACATGGTCTCGATCCGGCTTTTGCAGGCCATCGGTCCGCAGACGGCGCAGGACTGGATCGTGCGCTTCGGCTTCGACCGCGACAAGCACCCGCCGTACCTGACGATGGCGCTGGGCGCCGGCAGCGTGACGCCGCTGCAGATGGCCACCGCCTACGCCGTGTTCGCCAACGGCGGCTACCGCGTGCCGCCGACGCTGATCCAGCGCATCACCGACTCGCGCGGGCGCGTGCTGTTCGAGGCCGAGCCGCCGGTGCTCGACCCGAGCACGCGCGTGATCGACGAGCGCAACGCGTTCGTGATGACGAGCCTGCTGCAGGAAGTCACGCGCAGCGGCACCGCCGCGCGTGCGCAGGCCACGCTCAAGCGCCCCGACCTGTACGGCAAGACGGGCACCACCAACGACTCGATGGACGCCTGGTTCGCCGGCTGGCAGGCCAACCTCGTCGCGGTGGCCTGGGTCGGCTACGACACGCCGCGCAAGCTCGGCGACCGCGAAACCGGCGGCGGGCTGGCGCTGCCGATCTGGATCGACTACATGGCCTACGCCCTCAAGGGCGTGCCGGTGCAGGAGCCCACGCCGCCCGAGGGCGTCGTGCACAGCGGTGGCGACTGGGCCTATGCCGAGTTCGCCGACGGCGCCGGCATCCGCGCCATCGGGCTCGAAGACGCGCTGCCGCCGACGCCCACCGAAGACGAGCGGCGCGGCATCCTCGACCTGTTCCGGCGCTGAACCGGCGCGGCTCGCGCCGGCCGACCGTCAGGGCGCGACGCGCAGCGGCCGACCCGCGTACTCGCTTGCGCAGTCCGACAGCACGGCGAAGAACTCGCGCCCCTCGCGGTCGATCCACGCGCCGCCGGCGTGGTGGAAGTGGTAACCCTGGCGCGCGGCGAGCCAGATCTCGTGCAGCGGCGGCTGCGTGTTGATGACGATCTTGCGCCCGCCCGGGAACACGAGCTCGAGCAGGCCACCGGTGCGCTGCGTGTCGACGTCGATCACGTCGTCCTGCAGCCAGCGGTCGGCCGCGGCCTCGACGGTGGCCAGCACGGCGGCGCTCAGTCGGTCGTACTCGCTGTCGGTCAGCGGCGTGGCGGCAGGGACGGAAGCCATGGTCGATAGAATTCGCGCGATGAACGAAACCCGTCGGCGCAGTGTATCGGCGACCTCGATGCCCCTGCGGCCGACGGCGCTGATCGCGCTGGTCGCCGCAGCCGCGGCGCTCGCCGGCTGCGGCCAGAAGGGCGACCTGTACCTGCCGCCGCCCGACAAGGCCGCCTCGGCCCCCGCACGATGACGCTGCCCGGCGCGCCCTGGCTGCAGCGCCGCGGCCGTTCGCTGTGGCTCGACGGCGTCGAGCTCGACGCGCTGGCGCGCACGCACGGCACGCCGCTGTACGTCTACGCGAAGCGCGCGATCGTCGCCGCCGCCGAGGCTTACCACCGTGCCCTCGCGGGCCGCGCACACCTGCTGTGCTACGCGATGAAGGCCAACTCGAACCTGGCCGTGCTGCACACGCTGGCGCGCGCGGGCTGCGGGTTCGACATCGTCTCGGTGGGCGAGCTCGAGCGCGTGCTGGCCGCGGGCGGCGACGCGGGCCAGGTCGTGTTCTCGGGCGTCGGCAAGACGCGCGCCGAGATGGCGCGCGCGCTCGAGGCGGGCGTGCGCTGCTTCAACGTCGAGAGCCGCGCCGAGCTCGAGCGTCTCGACGAGGTCGCGCGCGCGCACGGCGTGCGCGCGCCGGTGAGCCTGCGCGTGAACCCCGACGTCGACGCGAAGACGCACCCGTACATCTCGACCGGGCTGCGCGACAACAAGTTCGGCATCGCGCACGACGAGGCGCTCGCCGCGTACCGCGACGCGGCCGCACGGGCGGGCCTGCAGGTGGTCGGCATCGACTGCCACATCGGCTCGCAGATCACCGAAGTCGCACCGTATCTCGACGCGCTCGACCGCGTGCTCGACCTGGTCGAAGCCGTCGAAGCCGAGGGCATCGCGCTGCACCACCTCGATCTCGGCGGCGGCCTGGGCATCACCTACACCGACGAGAGCCCGCCCACACCCGACGCGCTGGTGCGCGCGCTGCTCGCGCGGCTCGACGCGCGCGGCCACGCGCAGCGCGAGCTGCTGCTCGAGCCGGGCCGCTCGCTGGTGGGCAACGCCGGCGTGCTGCTGACCGAGGTGCAGTACCTCAAGCCCGGCGCGCACAAGAACTTCTGCATCGTCGACGCGGCGATGAACGACCTCGTGCGCCCGGCGATGTACGAGGCCTGGATGGCGATCGTGCCCTGCGTCGAGCGCGACGCCGCGCCGCGGACCTGGGACGTCGTCGGCCCGGTGTGCGAGTCGGGCGACTGGCTCGGCCGCGACCGCGTGCTCGCGGTCGCGGCCGGCGACGTGCTCGCCGTGCTGTCGGCCGGCGCCTACGGCATGGCGATGGCGAGCAACTACAACAGCCGCCCGCGCGCCGCCGAGGTGATGGTCGACGGCGACCGCGCCTTCGTCGTGCGCGAGCGCGAGACGGTGCGCGCGCTGTTCGCCGGTGAGCACCTGCTGCCCGGCTGATTCGGCCTGTCTGCAGAGGTCGTGGCGACAGGGCGACGGCGGTACCTGCGTTCTCCGGCCCACCTCGCGCGGACAGGTCGCGGCATGCGAGGGTCGGCACGATCGACCCCCAACCGTGCCGTGCTCGGGCTGGCGCAAGCGCGAATGGGGCCTGCGCCCGCAGGTACCCCCATCGCCCTGCTCTCCACTGTGGTCAGCCTGCACGCGCGCGCAGTGCGCCATCGTTGGGACGGCGCGCGGCACGGGTGTGCGGGCGCAGGCCCCATTCGCGCCCGCCGCCCAGCGTGGCAGGACCGCGACGGGCCGGACGGCACGACGGCGTGCAGTGCGCCGACGCTGCCGCGCGAGTTGGGCCGGAGAACGCATGCCCGCGCCGCGTGCCACGCGCCCACCTGCGCAGTCGACCAGATGCGAGGAACCGCCACGGGTCGATTCCGCCCGTCAAACCCCTGTGGGCTGGGCCCCGCGACGGCCAGCCGGCGCAGGCCGAGGCCCGGCGTCAGATCCGCCCTTCCTCAACGGCGTGGCAGGCCACTTGCACGCCCTTGAACGTCGTCAGCGCCGGCCGCTCGCGGCGGCAGCGCGCGTCGGCGTGTGGGCAGCGCGGGTGGAACGCGCAGCCGCTCGGCGGGTTCAGCGGGTTGGGCACCTCGCCTTGCACCGGCGTGCGCGCGCGGCCCGTCATGTGGATGTCGGGGATCGCGTCGAGCAGCATGCGCGTGTACGGGTGGCGCGGCGCGGCGAACAGCTCGCGCTTGGGTGCCAGCTCGACGAGCCGCCCGAGGTACATCACGCCGACCTCGTCGGCCACGTGACGCACCACCGCCAGGTTGTGCGAGATGAACAGGTAGGTCAGCTGCCGCTCGCGCTGCAGGTCCTTCATGATGTTGAGGACCTGCGCCTGCACCGACACGTCGAGTGCCGAGGTCGGCTCGTCGCAGACGAGGAACTCGGGCCCGGTGGCCAGCGCGCGCGCGATCGACACGCGCTGGCGCTGCCCGCCCGAGAACTGGTGCGGGAACTTCTCGCAGTCGGCCGCGGCCAGTCCGACCGACTGCAGCAGCCCGACGACGCGCTCGTGGATCGCCGCGTCGCCCTTGACCAGCCCGTGCTCGCGCAGCGGCTCGGCGACGATGTCGAGCACCTTCCAGCGCGGGTTCAGGCTCGCGTACGGGTCCTGGAAGATCATCTGCATGCGCCGGCGCAGCATGCGCAGCGCCGCGCCGTCGAGCGACGCGGTGTCGGCGCCGTCGAAGTACACGCTGCCGCGCGTGGGCGCATACAGCCCCACGAGCAGCCGCGCGACGGTGCTCTTGCCGCAGCCCGACTCGCCCACCAGCGCCAGCGTGCGGCCGCGCGCGATCGCGAAGCTCACGCCGTCGACGGCGTGCACGAACTGGCGCGGCTTGCGCTCGACGACGCGGCTGAGCCACGGTGCCGAGACGTCGAACACCTTGGCCAGGTCGCGCACCTCGACGAGTATGCGGGTGTCTTGGGCCACGGCGCTCACGCCCCTGCTCCCGGCACGTGCAGCCAGCACGCCGCGCGCGTCGCGCCGGCCGGCATCAGCTCGGGGCGCTCGCGGCGGCAGCGCTCGAACGCCTTCGGGCAGCGCGGGTTGAACGCGCAGCCCGCGGGGATTGCGTTCAGCCGCGGCATCGCGCCGTCGATCTGCGCGAGCCGCTCGCGCCCGTCGTCCATCGCCGGGATCGAGCCCATCAGGCCCTCGGTGTACGGATGGTTCGGGCGGTGGATCACGTCGTGCACCGGGCCGATCTCGACGATGCGCCCGGCGTACATCACCGCGACGCGGTCGCAGGTCTCGGCGATCACGCCCATGTCGTGCGTGACGAGCATCACCGCCGCGCCGTGCTCCTTGCACAGGCGCTTGAGCAGCGCAATGATCTGCGCCTGGATCGACACGTCGAGCGCCGTCGTCGGTTCGTCGGCGACGATCAGCCGCGGCTCGGCGGCCAGCGCGAGCGCGATCACGACGCGCTGGCGCATGCCGCCGCTGAACTGGTGCGGGTAGTGGTCGATGCGCTGCTCGGCGGCCGGGATCCCGGTCTCCTGCAGCAGCCGGATCGCGCGCTGCCGCGCCTCGGCCGCCGACACCGGCAGGTGCGTGCGGATCGTCTCGACGAGCTGGCGGCCCACCGTGTACAGCGGGTTCAGCGACGTCAGCGGGTCCTGGAAGATGGCGCCGATCCTGCGCCCGCGGATCGCGCGCATCTGCTCGTGCGGCAGGTCGTCGATGCGCTGCCCCTCGAGGCGGATCTCGCCGCCGGCGATGCGCCCCGGCGGCTCGAGCAGGCCGATGATCGACGCGCCGGTCAGGCTCTTGCCCGCCCCCGACTCGCCGACGACGCCGAGGATCTCGCCCGGCGCGATCGTGAACGACACGTCGTCGAGCGCGAGCAGCGTGCCGCGGCGCGTCGGGAACTCGACGCGCAGGTGGCGCACCTCGAGCAGCGGCGGCTTCATCGGCACCCGCCACACCGCCGCGCGGGCGCCGCGGCCCGCCGGGGCGACACCGAACGAAGGAAGGTCGCCACCACGTTCACCGCAGCCGGGGGTTCAGCGCGTCGCGCAGCCAGTCGCCGAGCAGGTTGACCGACAGCGCGATCAGCACCAGCACGGCGCCGGGGAAGACGGTGATCCACCACTCGCCCGAGAACAGGAAGTCGTTGCCGACGCGGATCAGCGTGCCCAGCGACGGCTGCGTCGGCGGCACGCCGACGCCGAGGAACGACAGCGTGGCCTCGATGATGATCGCCGAGGCGACCTGGATCGTCGCCAGCACCAGCACCGGGCCCATCACGTTGGGCAGCACGTGCCTGAGCATGATGCGCGCGGGCGCCACGCCGATCACGCGGGCGGCCTGCACGTACTCCTTGTGCCGCTCGACCAGCGTCGAGCCGCGCACGGTGCGCGCGTACTGCACCCAGCCCGACAGCGAGATCGCGAGGATCAGCACCGCGAAGGCCAGCGTCTCGTGCGCGTCGGGGAACATCGCGCGGCCGACGCCGTCGATCAGCAGCGCGATCAGGATCGCCGGGAACGACAGCATCACGTCGCACACGCGCATGATGAAGGCGTCGGTCTTGCCGCCGACGAAGCCCGACAGCAGCCCGAGCGACACGCCGATCACGACCGACAGCACGACCGACGCCAGCCCGACGAGCAGCGAGATGCGCGCGCCGTACATCAGCGCCGACAGGATGTCGCGCCCCTGGTCGTCGGTGCCGAGCAGGTACTTGGCGCGGCCCTCGTCCATCCACGCCGGCGGCAGCCGCGAGTCGGCGAGCTCGAGCGACGCGAGGTCGAACGGGTTGTGCGGTGCGACGACCTCGGCGAACAGCGCGCAGAACACGCAGACGAACGTGATCGCCGCGGCGGCGATCGCCACCGGCGAGGTGCGGAAGCTGTACCAGACGTCGCCGTCGAAGAAGCGGCGCAGCGCGGCTTGCATGGGAGCGGGACTTCACACGGCCGGTCCGCCCGCCGCACGCGGCGACGGGCGGACCCGCAGGACTCACTTCACGTGGATGTAGCGGAACGGCATGAAGTTGTCGGGCAGCTGCACGACCTCGACGTTCTTCTTCATGCCCCACGCCAGCGCCTGCTGGTGCAGCGGGATGTGGCCGATGTCGTCCTGGTGGATCTTGAACGCCTCGGCGATCATCGCGTTGCGCTTGGCCTGGTCGGTCTCGCTCTGGATCAGGTTGGTCAGCTCGTCGACGCGCCGATTGCTGTACGAGCCCAGATTGAACTGGCCCTGGCCCTTGTCGTTGGGCGTGTGCATCAGCGCGTTGAGCGGGTTGTGCGAGTCGTAGGTGCCCGGCGTCCAGCCCAGCAGGTAGAAGCTCGTGTCGCGGCGCAGGATCTTCGGGAAGTACGTCGCCTTGCTCTCGGCCTGCAGGTTGACCTTGACGCCGATGCGCGCGAGGTTCGCCGCCACCGCCTGGCAGATCTCGCCGTCGTTGACGTAGCGGTCGTTCGGGCAGTTCATGCCGACCTCGAAGCCGTTCGGGTAGCCGGCCTCGGCGAGCAGCTTGCGCGCCGCGTCGGGGTCGTACGGCAGGCGCTTGTTGAGCTCGGGCACGAAGCCCTTGATGCCCGGCGCGACCATCAGCCCCGTCGGTGTGGCCGCGCCGCGCATCACGCGGTTCTTGATCGTCTCGATGTCGATCGCCTGGTAGAAGGCCTGGCGCACCCGCTTGTCCTTGAACGGGTTCTTGCCCTTGACGCTGGACTGCAGCAGCTCGTCGCGCTTCTGGTCCATGCCGAGGAAGATCGTGCGCAGCTCGGGGCCCTGCATCACCTTCAGGTTCGGGTTCGCGGCGATGCGCGGCACGTCCTGCAGCGGCACCGGCTCCATCAGGTCGATCTCGCCCGACAGCAGCGCCGCGACGCGCGTCGCGTCGTTGCCGATCGGCGTGAAGATCACCTCGGTGACGTTGCCTTCGATCTTGCCCCAGTAGTTCGGGTTGCGCTGGAACGTCGTGCGCGTCGTCGGCTGGCGCTCGCGCAGGCGGAACGGGCCGGTGCCGTTGGCGCGGAAGCTCGCGGCGTTCTCGACGCCCTTGCGGCGGTCGACCGGCAGCTCGGCCTTGTTGTCCTCGCACCACTTCTTGCTCATGATGTACACGAGCGAGATCACGTCGGGCAGGATCGGGAACGGCGCCGTCGTCTCGATCTCGACGGTGTGCGCGTCGACCTTGCGCACCTCCTTGATCGACGCCGTGTAGCTCTTCATGTCGGAGCCCTCGCCGGCGGCGCGCCTGAACGAGAACACGACGTCGTCGGCGGTGAACGGCGTGCCGTCGTGGAACGTGACCCCCTTGCGCAGCTCGAAGCGCCACACGGTGGGCGAGGTCTGCCGCCACGCGGTGGCCAGCGCGGGCTTGAGCGCGAGCTTCTCGTCGCGCCCGACCAGCGGCTCGTAGACGTTGCCGGTCACGCTCAACTGCAGCGACTCGTTGAGCGAGTGCGGGTCCATCGACGTCGCGTCGCCCTGGTTGGCCACGCGCAGCGTGGCCGCCGACGCGGCGCCGAACGCCAGCGCGAGCGTGGCGGCGACGAGGGTGGTCTTGAGCTTCATGCAGATCTCCTGGGACGAAGTGCCGTCAGTGCGCGGCAGCGGTTGTCTCGATCCGCAGTCGCGGATCGACGGCGAAGTACAGCAGGTCGACGACGAGGTTGATGACGACGAAGATCAGCGCGATCAGGCACAGGTACGCGGCCATCACCGGGATGTCGGCGAACTGCACGGCCTGGATGAACAGCAGCCCCATGCCGGGCCACTGGAACACGGTCTCGGTGATGATCGCGAACGCGATCAGCGAGCCCAGCTGCAGCCCGGTGATCGTGATCACCGGCACCAGCGTGTTCTTCAGCGCGTGGCCGAAGTGCACCGCGCGGTCGGGCAGCCCGCGCGCACGCGCGAACTTGATGTAGTCGGTGCGCAGCACCTCGAGCATCTCGGCGCGCACCAGCCGCATGATCAGCGCGAGCTGGAAGATCGCCAGCGTGACCGCCGGCAGGATCAGGTGCTTCCAGCCGGCGGGCGTCAGCAGCCCGGTGGTCCACGCGCCGATCGCGACCACCTCGCCGCGGCCGAAGCTCGGCAGCACCTTGAGCTCGACGGCGAACACGAGGATCAGCAGGATGCCGATCAGGAAGGTCGGCAGCGACACGCCGAGCAGCGACGCCGCCATGGCTACTTGCGCACCGAAGCTGCCGCGCC
Organism: Azohydromonas sediminis; assembly: GCF_003574675.1. Taxonomy (GTDB): domain Bacteria; phylum Pseudomonadota; class Gammaproteobacteria; order Burkholderiales; family Burkholderiaceae_C; genus Calidifontimicrobium; species Calidifontimicrobium sediminis. Next base: position 43,978 of record NZ_QOAZ01000011.1, on the reverse strand, counting down.
GCAGCGCCGCGTACACGCCCAGCGGCACGCCGACCGCGAGCGCGAGCACCGCGGCGGCGAAGGCGAGCTCGATCGTCGCCGGGAAGCGCTCGACGATCAGCGCCGACACCTTGCGCCCCTGGCGCAGGCTCAGCCCGAACTCGCCTTGCACCGCGTTGCCGACGAAGCGCGCGAACTGCACGACGAACGGCTGGTCCAGCCCGAGGTCGGCGCGCAGCCGCTCGCGCTGCTCGGGCGTCGCGTCCTGGCCGAGCAGGTTGGTCACCGGGTCGCCGACGTACTGGAACAGCATGAAGGCGATGAAGGCCACCGTCAGCATCACGACGATGGCCTGCACCAGGCGGCGGAGGATGAACGCGAGCATCGGGGGCGGACTGTAGCGCGCCTGCAGGCGCGCAGCGGCGGGCCGGCCTTCGGGCCTCAGGGAACCTTCACGAGCCGCATGTCGATGCCATGGTCCGCGCGGTGCACGAACTCAGGCTGGCCTTCACCGCCCAGGCGATCGCCGGGTCGTGCCGCAGGATGTGGGAGACGTCCCGGTGGCCGAGCCGCAGCGCCGACTCGATCAGAGCGTCGTGCATCGCCGAGTCGGTGTCCTTCTCGATGCGGCCGCGAGCGTCGCGCCTGCCCAGAACATGACGCCCGCGCAAAGGCGCCGAAACTGCACCATGTCGATACCTCGAATGGGGTCGATACCCGAGTGTTGCAACGGGCGTGCCGCGTGTGAACGCGGGTCATCCCGGTTGCGCGGTGCACACCCGTCTTGCGCGCGGCCGCCGGCGCGTCAGTGGGTGCCTTCGGCTTCGTCGGCAACCACCACGGTGGCGTCGTCGTGAACCTTCAGGTGCACCGCAGGCAAACCGGCGCGGTGCCGCTCGACCATCGCGACGTAGGCCGCCTCGAGGTGGCGCGCGAACCGCTCGGCGTCGAACAGTGGCGCGCTCAGACGGTTCGCCGCCAGCCGCGCACGCAGCGCGTCGAGCTCGCCGCGGCGTTCGGTGGCCAGCGCCACCGCCAGCGCCTCGTAGTCGGCCCAGTTCTCGGTGACGAGTTCGGGCAGGCCCACCGCGCGCAGCAGGCTCGCGCCGACGCGGCTGGCGAACGAGCGGCCCATGCAGGTCAGCAGCGGCACACCGCCCCACAGCGCGTCGCTGGCGGTCGTGTGCGCGTTGTACGGCGCGGTGTCGAGGAACAGGTCGGCCAGCCGGTGGCGCGCGAGGTGCTCGGGCAGCGGCGCGCGCGGCGCGAACACGAGGCGCTGCGGGTCGACGCCGCGCGCCGCGGCCTCGCGCTTCAGGTTCGCCGCCGCGAGCGCGTTGTCCTCGAGCAGCCACAGCACGCTGGCCGGCACGCGCTGCAGGATGCGCATCCACACGTCGAACACCGCCGGCACGATCTTGTAGTTGTTGTTGAAGCAGCAGAACACGAAGCCCTCGGCCGGCAGGCCCACCGCTTCGCGCGTCGGCGTCGCCTCGGCGATCGCGCGCGTCGGGTCGTTGACCTGGTAGCTGTGCGGCAGCCACACGACCTTCTCGTCGTACCAGACCCGCTCGGGCGGCGGAATCACGGTGGCGTCGGCGACGACGTAGTCGATGAACGGGGCCCCCATCGTGCCGGGGTAGCCGAGGTACTGCACCTGCACCGGCGCCGGCCGCCCGGCGAAGATGCCGATGCGCTCGCCGCCCGTCGCACCCTTGAGGTCGACGGCGATGTCGATGCCCAGTTCGCGCGACAGCGCGACGACCTCGTCGTCGGTGCGCTCGCGCACGTCGACGAAACGGTCGACGGCGGCCACCAGCCGCTGGCGCATCGCGCCGTCCGACTCGGGACCGAACGAGAACGCGGTGAACTCGAAGCGCTGCCGGTCGTGCACCTCGAACAGCCGCGCCATCAGGAACATCGTCGCGTGGTCGTGGAAGTCGGCCGAGTAGTAGCCGATGCGGATCTTCCTCGGTCGCAGCTGCGGCTCCTGCATGGCCGCGCACACCGCTGCCGGGAACTGCCGCGATGCGATCCACGCACGTGCGGCGCGCTGATGAACTTCCGGTCGGTCGATCATGGACAGCAGCGAGAACGGCGTCGGCCCCTCCTCGACGCCGGCCTGCACCATGTCCACCAGCCGCCCCACATCTGCCGCCCAACCCGCCCAGTCGCACGTCATCATGCGCGCGCCGAGCCAGGTGGCAAGGAAACTTCCGTTGTCGGGCTCCAGTTGCGCCGCGCGACGATAGGCCTGCAGGGCCTCCTCGAGTCGCTTGAGCTCGCGCAGCACGTGCGCACGCTGCTCGTGCGCGTCCGCGTAATCCGGTTTGAGCATCACGGCCTGGTCGAGGTCGCGCAGCGCCTCAGCGAAGCGCCGGCGGTCGACCAGCAGCCGGCCACGGTTGTAGAACGGTTCGGCCAGACGCGAGTTCAGTGCGATGGCGCGGCTGTAGTCGGCCCATGCGGCGTCGAAGTGGCGCAACACGTGGTGCACGATGCCACGGTTGCCGTAGGCTGCGGCCCAGTCCGGCCGCAGCGCCAGGGCACGGTCGTAGCTGCCCAGCGCCTCGCGCGGCCGGTCGAGGCGCTTGAGCACGTTGCCGCGGTTGTACAGCGCGTCGGCGTGGTCCGGCTGCAGCGCCAATGCGCGCTCGTAGCTGGCCAGCGCCTCGTCGAGGCGGTCGAGCGCGAGCAGCGCGTTGCCCAGGTTGTTGTGCGCGGCAACGTGGCCCGGATCGCGGCGCAGCACGCGCTCGAAGAAGCCGATCGCACGCTGCGGCTCGCCGGCCTGCGCGGCGGCGACGCCGCTCAGGTGCAGCGCGTCGACGTGGTCGGGCTGCAGGCTCAGCATCTGCGCATAGAGCTGCGCGGCCTGCGCCAGCTGGCCGCGCTGGTGGCACTGCAGCGCCTGTTCGAACAGCACACGCAGGCGCGCCGCTTGCCAGCCGATGGGCGAGAAGGGGGGGGACGGACGGCGGTTCACAGCGGCGATTGTCGGGCGCCGTAGGCGGGAGCCGCGCGAGGCGGGCAAGAAAAAACCCGCCGTGCGGTGCACGGCGGGTTCCCAGATCGAACTTGGGTAGCTGACGCGGTGGTCAGCGCCCCAATCAGAACGTGTGGATGACGCCAGCGATCCAGTTCGTCTTCTTGTCGATCGCGCTGGTGTTCGTGCCGTCGTCCTCGGTGACACCGTAGTAGACGTACGCCGTCGTGCGCTTGCTCAGGCTGTACGTCGCGCCGAGCTGCCACTGGGTGTGGTCGCTGATCTTGGTGCCGGCGGTGTTTTCGGTGTTGCCCTGCCCGTACGTGGCCAGCACGGCGGCGGCGCCGAACGGCACGCGCACACCGACTTGCCAGGCCTTCAGGTCGTTGTCGCTGGCGTCTTCACCCATGTTGTAGGTGCCGGCCACGCGCGCGATGCCGAAGTCGTAGCTGGCGCCGATCTGCGTCAGCTTGGCGGTCGGCGACGTGTCGGCGGTGGCGAAGATCGGGGTCGCCGCCGTACCGGCCTCGGTGTCGGTCTTGTACTGCGTGTAGCCGACGCCGACGCTCAGCGGGCCCGAGGCCCATTGCGCCATCACGCCGAAGCGCTTCTCGTCCTTGTAGCCTTCGAGGTCGCTGCCGTACTCGTTCTGGTTGGCGCCCGCGCCGTACTGCAGGCGCAGCGTCAGGCCGCCGGCGATCTTCGGCGAGATGTAGCTGATGCCGTTGGCACGCCCGCCACCGATGGCCGCCAGACCGTAGGTGCGCGAGGTGTCGGCACCGTGCACGCCTTCCGAGCCGATGTTGTAGCCGGCCAGCGTCGACATCTCGTAGCCGACCGTGTACTGGTAGCCGAGGCGCACTTCACCGAAGCCACCGCTCAGCGCGACGAACGACTGGCGGTTCAGACTGGTCGACGAGCGGCCCGTCAGGCTCCAGTTCAGGTTGGTGTCGATCTGGTGGCCCGACGTCGACGTGCGCTGGTTCGTCAGCTGCTGGCTGGTCGGGCTGAAGCCCTGCTCGATCACGAAGCTGGCCTTCAGGCCGCCGCCCAGGTCTTCGGTGCCGCGGAAGCCGAAGCGGCTGCCGGCGATGGCGCCGTCCTGGATGCCGAGCGTCTTCGAGTCGCCGACCGTGTCGTCTTTCCAGCTCTTGCCGCCGTAGCCGATGTCGACGACGCCGTACAGCGTAACCGACGACTGCGCGAACGCGCCGCCCGCGACCAGCGCTGCGGCCAGGGCAATCAGGGATTTCTTCATTACCTATCTCCAGGGTTGAACGGGGGAAGTCCCGGTTCGGGGAACGATGCCCGCCTGCGCAGCGGGGTCGATCTGCGTAACCTCCGCAACGGGAAGTCGGGGCGTATTGCACCAGACGGGTTCGCCCGCGCGCTAGCGGGGAACCGTGAAGCAGCCCGACTTTGTTGCAGTGATACAACGCACTTACATGTGAGCATGCGCTCGCTTCTTTCGACTGTGAACCGTGTCACGCCGCGGCGATCGGCTATGCTCGGGGGCATGAGCTTCGCCGACGCCTTGCTGGTGGCCGCCGACAACGGATTGCGCACCCTCTTCGGGCGCGTGCACGCGTCGCGCCCGGCGCCCGCGGCGGGCGCTGCGGCACCCGAACTCGACGCCGACGAGCGCGAACTCGCCGGCGCGCTGATGCGCGTGAACCACGTCGGCGAGGTCTGCGCGCAGGCGCTGTACCAGGCGCAGGCGCTGACCGCGCGCTCGCCCGCGCTGCGCGCGCAGATGCAGCGCGCGGCGCGCGAGGAGACCGACCACCTCGCGTGGACGCAGCAGCGGCTGGACGAACTCGGCGACCACGCGAGCCGGCTCAACCCGCTGTGGTACGCCGGCGCGTTCGGCATCGGCCTGCTGGCCGGGCGCTTCGGCGACCGCGTGAGCCTGGGCTTCGTCGTCGAGACCGAGCGCCAGGTCGAGCAGCACCTGGCCGGGCACCTCGAGCGCCTGCCCGCGCGCGACACCGCGTCGCGCGCGATCGTCGAGCAGATGATGGTCGACGAGGCGCGCCACGCCGCCGACGCGCTGGCCGCCGGCGGCGCCGAGCTGCCGCTGCCGGTGCGGCTGCTGATGCGCGTCGCGGCGAAGGTGATGACGGTCACGGCGCACCGCGTCTGACGCGGCGTGCAGCGGCGTCGGATGCCGCTCGCGTCGTTCAGGCCGTCTCGACGATCTCGAAGCTGGTCACGATCTCGGCCGTCTTGGCCAGCATCGCGGTGGCCGAGCAGTACTTCTCGTGCGACAGCGCGATCGCACGCTCGACGGCCGCCGCGGGCAGCCCCTTGCCGCGCACGACGAAGTGCAGCGCGATGCGCGTGAACACCTTGGGGTCGGCGGCGGCGCGCTCGGCGCTCATCTTCACCTGGCAGCCGCGCACGTCGTGGCGGCCGCGCTTGAGGATCAGCACGACGTCGTAGGCCGTGCAGCCGCCGGCGCCGGCGAGCAGCGTCTCCATCGGCCGCGGCGCCAGGTTGCGCCCGCCGCCGTCGGGGGCGCCGTCCATCGCGAGCAGGTGGCCGCTGCCCGTCTCGGCGACGAAGGCCATGCCGCTGTCGGCGAGCCACTGAACCGTGCATTCCATGCGTGCGCTCCTGCACCACGACGGTGCCGGTGTTGCGAAAGCGTGGCATTGTGCACTGCGGCGACGGGCGTCTGGAGTGGTCACTCCAACGATGGCGCCATGGGCATATTGCAGCGCAACATCGCTCGCGCTAGACTACCACCAAGGTTTGGACGAGCGATCAAGCCTCGCAGGCTGCGCGACGCCGACCACCGGTTGTCTCCTCCACCTCCTTCAATGGTGGTTCGGGCCCGGGGCGCGAGCCCCGGGCTCTTTTTTTGTCGCGCCGGAGCGGCGGCTATCATCGCCGCCCCCACCGATTCGCCCACGCCATGGCTGGTGCCCGCCCCCGAGCCGACCGAGCGCCGCGCGCACCGCGCCGCGCGTCCAAAACCGCCCCCGACTACCTGCGCCGCATCCTCACGGCCAAGGTCTACGACGTCGCGATCGAGTCGCCGCTGGAGCCGGCGCGGTCGCTGTCGAAGCGGCTGCGCAACACGGTGCTGCTCAAGCGCGAGGACCAGCAGCCGGTGTTCAGCTTCAAGCTGCGCGGCGCGTACAACAAGATGGCGCACCTGGCACCCGAACAGCTCGCGCGCGGCGTGATCTGCGCGTCGGCCGGCAACCACGCGCAGGGCGTCGCGCTCGCGGCCAAGCGGCTGGGCTGCCGCGCCGAAATCGTGATGCCGGTGACGACGCCGCAGCTCAAGATCGACGCGGTGCGCGCGCTCGGCGGCCACGTCGTGCTGCACGGCGACAGCTACTCCGACGCCTATGCGCGCGCACTCGAGATCGAGCGCGAGCGCGGCCTGACCTTCGTGCATCCGTTCGACGACCCCGACGTGATCGCCGGCCAGGGCACGATCGGCATGGAGATCCTGCGCCAGCACCCGGGGCCGATCGACGCCGTGTTCGTCGCCATCGGCGGCGGCGGGCTGGTCTCGGGCGTGGCGGCGTACATCAAGGCGGTGCGCCCCGAGGTGCGCGTCATCGGCGTGCAGATGCGCGACTCCGACGCGATGCTGCGCTCGGTGCGCGCCGGCAAGCGCGTCGCGCTGCACGACGTCGGGCTGTTCTCCGACGGCACCGCGGTCAAGATGGTCGGCGAGGAGACGTTCCGCCTCGCGCGCGCGCTCGTCGACGACTACGTCGTCGTCGACACCGACGCGGTGTGCGCCGCGATCAAGGACGTGTTCGAGGACACGCGCAGCATCATGGAGCCGGCCGGGGCGCTGGGCGTGGCGGCGATCAAGCAGTACGTCGAGGCCACCGGCGCGCGGGACCAGACGCTGGTGGCGATCACCTGCGGCGCGAACATGAACTTCGACCGCCTGCGCTTCGTCGCCGAGCGCGCCGAGGTCGGCGAGCAGCGCGAGGCGCTGTTCGCGGTGACGATCCCCGAGGAGCGCGGCTCGTTCAAGCGCTTCTGCGCGCTGGTGGGCCCGCGCAACGTGACCGAGTTCAACTACCGCATCAGTGACGCAAAGGTCGCGCACGTGTTCGTCGGCGTCGCGACGCACGAGCGCGGCGAGGCGGCGCGCATCGCGGCGAACTTCGAGCGCCACGGATTCCCGACCGTCAACCTCACCGACGACGAGCTGGCCAAGCTGCACGTGCGCCACATGGTCGGCGGCCGTTCGGAACTCGCCCGCGACGAGCGGCTGTTCCGCTTCGTGTTCCCCGAGCGGCCCGGCGCGCTGATGAAGTTCCTCGCGGCGATGCACCCGGGCTGGAACATCAGCCTGTTCCACTACCGCAACCAGGGCGCCGACTACGGCCGCATCCTGGTCGGCATCCAGGTGCCGCGCGGCGACCGCCGCGCGCTGCGGCAGTTCCTCGACACGCTGGGCTACCCCTACGTCGACGAGACCGACAACCCGGTGTACCGCCTGTTCCTGCGCTGACGCGTCGCGCGGGGGCGCGCATACACTGGGGCCATGTCCGCCTCGCGCTCGCTCGTCGCCCCGACGTCGAACCCGCTGCTCGAACGCGCACTGCTCGACAAGCTGCACAAGCGCAGCCTGACGTGCGGCAGCTTCGGCGAGCTCGAGCCGCTGGCGGTGCGCCTCGGCCTGATCCAGAACACGCTCAAGCCGCGGCTGCGCGACCCGCAGGTGCTGCTGTTCGCGAGCGATCACGGGCTGGCCGTCGACGGCATCGCCGAGGCCGGGCGCAGCACGCGCGACCAGGTGCTGCAGGTGCTGCACGCGCGCTCGCCGCTGACGGTGTTCGCGCGCCAGCAGGGCATCGCGCTGACGGTCGTCGACGCCGGCGTCGCCGACCCGCTGCCGGCGCACGAGCTGCTGCTGGTGCGCAAGATCGCGCACGGCACGCGCAACGCGCGCGTGCACGCGGCGATGAGCCTCGAGCAGGCGCACGCGGCGATCCGCGCCGGCATGGAGATCGCCGAGGCGATGCCAGGCAACGTCGCGTTGTGCGCCGGCCTCGGCGTGGGCGCCGACGTCAGTGCCGCGCTGGTGCTCGCGCGCCTTTCGCAGGTGCCGCTGCGTCACCTGCTGTGGGCCGGCCCGACGATGACGGAGGCCACGCTGGCGCAGCTGCTGCTCGTCGCGCAGAGTGCGCAGGGGCGCCACCGCGGCGTCGCCGAGCCGGTCGAGGTGCTGGCCGCGTTCGGGGGCTTCGAGATCGCGATGCTCGCCGGCCTGATGCTCGCGGTGGCCGCCAAGCGCCAGCTGCTGCTCGTCGACGGCATGGCGGCCTGCGCGGCGCTGCGCGTCGCGCAGCGCATCGCAGCGCCGGTCACCGACTACTGCGTGTTCTGCCGCAGCCACGGCCGCCAGAACCTCGACCACGCGCTGGGCGTGTTCCACGCGAGCGCGCTGCTCGAGCTGGGCATGGACAGCATCGACGGCACCGGCGCGACGCTCGCGTGGCCGCTGGTCAAGTCGGCCGCCGCGCTGCTGACCGACGTCGCCGAAGGCGACGAGCCCGGCCCGTCGCGCCCGGCCGCGCTCGATGCCGCGCCGGCCGCCATCCCCGCCACCGCCGGCGACTCGGTACGCTGAGCGCCGCGGCTCACGGCCTGCCGGTGCAGGCCGGGACGGCGCGAAGAGGCCGAGCTCTGCGAGGCCGCGGCCTGCAGGGCTGAGCGCCGCGGCCGTCAATCGGCCGGCCCGCGCCGGCGGTTCAGTCGTTGCTCGGCGGTTCGTCGCCCGCTGGCGGCGCCGGCGCAGGGGCAGCGACAGCCGGCGGACGCGGCAGCATCCCGGGCATCGGCGCCGGCGGCGGCATCGCGCCGGCGCGTGCCGGCGGCAGCGCGCCGGTGGCGGGCGGCGGCAGCGCCGGCAGTTCGAGTTCGACCGTCGCGGTGCCGTCGCGCGGCCCGAGCGACGCGCCGCGCCGGTGCACGGCCCGCAGCACGGTCTGCCCATCGACGACGGCGCCGACGCGAAACGCGCGCGCGGGCTTGTCGTCGACGGCGATCAGCGCGACGCCGTCGCGGTCGGACGGCGTCTTCGGTGCAACGACGCCGAACAGGCGAAAGCGCGACGCCGAAGCCGGCTCGACCGCCCCGTCGGCGTCGCCGTCGTCGGTCGCTGCGGCCTGCGGCGGCTCGCCGAGCACGCGCGACCAGTCGCCGCGCATCGCCGCGGCGGGGCCCACCGGCGTCGTGAACGACGGCGCGCGCGGCGCCTCGACGCCCAGGCGCAGCGCCCAGAACACCGTACTCGCGCCCACGGCGCCCCAGCTCACGAACGCAAACAGGCGGGTCATCATCGGCGTCTATTATTGAGAAGTTCCGTTCACGCCCGCTGCCGGGTTCCCGCGCGCCATGCCCCCGCCCCCCCAACCCCGCCCCGCCCGCGACTTGCCTGCCGTTGCGCGCCGCCGCGCCGCGGCGGGCTTCACGCTGATCGAGCTGATGGTGGTGCTCGTCATCATCGGCGTGCTCGCCGCGCTGATCGTGCCCAACGTGCTCGACCGCGCCGACGACGCGCGCGTGACCGCCGCGCGCACCGACGTCAACAACCTGATGCAGGCGCTCAAGCTGTACCGCCTCGACAACCAGCGCTACCCGACCGCCGAGCAGGGGCTCGACGCGCTGGTGCGCCGGCCCACCACCGGCCCGATCCCGCCGAACTGGAAGCCCTACGTCGAGAAGCTGCCCAACGACCCCTGGGGCCGCCCGTACCAGTACCTGAACCCCGGGGTGCGCGGCGAGATCGACGTCTTCAGCTTCGGCGCCGACGGACAGCCCGGCGGCGAAGGCAAGGACGCCGACATCGGGTTCTGGCAGTAGCGCCGCGCGCTGGCGCGACGACCCGTGATGCGCGTCCAACGCGGGTTCACGCTGATCGAGCTGATGGTGGTGGTCGCGCTGGTCGCGATCAGCGCCGGCGCGATCGCGCTCGCGCTGCGCGACAGCGCCGCCGACCGCCTCGAGCGCGAGGGCGCGCGGCTGGCCGCGCTGCTCGAGTCGGCGCGCGCCGAGGCGCGCGCCACCGGCGTGCCGGTGCGCTTCGAGCTGGCGGCCGCCGACGACCCGTCGGGCGCGCACTTTCGCTTCGTCGGCCTGCCGTCGGCGACGCCGCTGCCGTCGCGCTGGCTCGACGCCGACGTCGGCGCGCAGATCGTCGGCGCGCGCGCGCTCGTGCTCGGCCCCGAGCCGCTGCTGCCGCCGCAGGCCATCGTGCTGCGGCTGGGCGCGCAGCGGCTGACGCTGGCCACCGACGGGCTCGCGCCGTTCGCGCCGTCGGCGCCGGTCACGCCATGACCTCGGCGGCACGCCACCGCCGCCGCGGCGCTGCAGGGTTCACGCTCGTCGAGACGCTGGTCGCGCTGGCCATCGTCGCGATCACGCTCGGCGCCGGCCTGAAGGCCGCCGGCGCGCTGAGCGGCAACACGCAGCGGCTCGTCGACGTGACCGCGGCGCAGTGGTGTGCCGACAACCGGCTGACCGAGCTGAAGCTCGCGCGCCAGTTCCCCGGCATCGGCGACAGCGACTTCGCGTGCGAGCAGCTCGGCCGTACCTACGCCGGGCGGCTCGAGGTGCGCGCGACGCCGAACCCCAATTTCCGCCGCGTCGATGCCCGCATCGCCGACGAGGCCGGGCAGCCGCTGCTGACGCTGTCGACGGTGCTGCCGCGCTTTTGAGATGGCCCGTCTTCACAGCGACTTCGGCCCACCGCGCCGCCGCGGTACGCGCGGCTTCACGCTCGTCGAGGTGCTCGTCGCGCTCGTCGTGATGGCGGTGCTCAGCGCGCTGGCGTGGCGCGGCGTCGACGGCATGGCGCGCGCGCGCGAGGTCAACGCCGAACAGACGCAGCGTATCCTGCGCCTCGACACGGTGCTCGCGCAGTGGGCGCACGACCTGCAGGCGGTGCGCGAGGTCGGCGTCGTGCCCGCGCTGGCCTTCGACGGCGCGTCGCTGCGGCTCGTGCGCGACGCCGGCGACGGCGTGCAGCTCGTCGTGTGGGCGCTGCGCGGCACGACGCTGACGCGCTGGGCCGGCCCCGTCGTCACGCGCGTGGGCGAGCTGCAGGACAGCTGGCTGCGCTCGCTGCAGCTGCTGGGCAACGAGCCGGGGCAGCTGCGCGCGCTCGACGGCGTGGCCACGCTGCAGGTCTTCTTCTTCCGCCGCAACGGCTGGAGCAACGCGCAGTCCAGCGGCGACGTCGCCGCGCCGGGAACCGCGCCGGCCGGTGCCGCCACCGAGGAACTGCCCGGCGGCGTGCGCATCGTGCTCGCGCTCGACGCCGCGTCGGGGTGGACCGGCACGCTCACGCGCGACGTCGCGCTCGGCCCTCAGACGCCGCAATGAACGCGCCGCACCACGCCGTCCCCCGCTGGCGTCCGCGCCCGCAGCGCGGCGCCGCGTTGCTGGTGGCGATGCTGATCCTCAGCGTCGTCGCGACGCTCGCCGCCGGGATGGTCTGGCAGCAGTGGCGTGCGGTGCAGGTCGAGGCGGCCGAGCGTGCGCGCACGCAAGCGGCGTGGATCCTCAACGGGGCGCTCGACTGGGCGCGGCTGATCCTGCGCGAGGACGGCCGCGACGGTGGCGCCGACCACCTCGGCGAGCCGTGGGCCGTGCCGCTGGCCGAGGCGCGGCTGTCGACCTTCCTCGCGGTGGACCGCGATGCGACGACCGACGACGGCCCCGAGGCCTTTCTCGCCGGCGCCATCACCGACGCGCAGGCGCGCTACAACCTGCGCAACCTCGTCGTGCAGGGCCAGGTCGTGCCGGCGCAGCTGCGCGTGCTGCAGCGCCTGTGCGAGGCGGCGGGGCTGCCGGCCTCGGTGGCCGAGCAGATCGCCGCCGGGCTGCGCGCCGCGTGGAGCGACAGCGCCGACGCCGACGCGCCGCTCGCGCCGCGCCACGTCGCCGAGCTGCGCTGGCTCGGCGTGTCCGACGACGCGGTGCAGCGTCTGGCCCCGTGGCTGACGCTGCTGCCGGCGGCCACGCCGGTCAACCTGAACACGGCGCCGCGCGAGGTGCTGGTGGCCGTGCTCGAGGGGCTGGACGCCGCCAGCGCCGAGCGCCTCGTGCAGGCGCGCGACCGCAGCCCGTTTCGCAGCGTCGAACAGGCCAAGTCGGTGCTCGGCGCCGACTCGCCGGTGCGCTTCGACGGCACCGGCGTGACGACCGCCTACTTCGTCGTGCAGGGCCGCCTGCGGCTCGACGACCGCATCGTCGAGGAACGCTCGCTGGTGCAGCGCGCCGGGCGCGATGTCGTCGTGCTGCAGCGCGAGCGTGTCAACATGGTCGAGGCACCGCGGTGACCGCCGCCGCAGACGCCACCCCGCGCCGCGTCGTCGTTTTCGACGTTGTCCGCCGTTGCCGAACCCGCTAGCCTGCCCGCCCCGATGTCGTACCTCGTGATCCAGCTGCCCGCGCGCGAGCGCCTGCGCCCCGGCGCCACCGCCGCGGCCCGCGCGGCGGGCGAATACGCCTACGTCACGAGCGCCGACGGGCGCAGCGTCGCCGCGCACGGCCGCTGCGCGCCGGCGCTGCTGCCGAAGGCCGACACCGTCGTCGCCGTCGTCGCCGACACCGACGTCGGCTGGCACCGGCCGACGCTGCCGAAGGCACCGCCGTCCAAGCTGCGCGCGGCGCTGGTCGGCGTGCTCGAGGACGCGCTGCTCGACGAGCCCGACGCGATGCACTTCGCGCTCGCGCCCGACGCCGTCGCGGGGCAGCCGGCGTGGGTGGCCGTCGTGCACAAGGACTGGCTCGCCGCGCACCTGGCCGCGCTCGAGCAGGCCGGTGTCGTCGTCGAGCGCGTCGTGCCGTCGTCGTGGCCCGGCGACGAGCCGCAGGGCCATTTCTGGCTGCCGGCCGGCGCCGACGCCGACACACCCCCGATGCTGACCTGGTCCGACGCGCAAGGCGTGGCCACGCTGCGGCTGGCGGGCGGGCTCGCGCGCGCGCTGCAGCCGCAGTGGCAGCGCGAGGACACGCGCTGGAGCGCGACGCCGGCGGCCGCGGCCGCAGCCGAGCAATGGCTCGGCCAGCCGGTGCGCGTCGTCAGCGACGACGAACGCGCGCTGCAGGCCGCGCGCTCGCTATGGAACCTGCGCCAGTTCGACCTCGCGCCGCGCCACCGCGGCACGCGGGCGCTGCGCGCGCTGGCGCGCCAGCTGCTCGGCCCCGCGTGGCGGCCGGTGCGCATCGGGCTCGCCGTGCTGGCCGTCGTGCACGTCGTCGGGCTGAACCTGTGGGCCTGGCAGCAGCGCGCGGCGATCGCCGAGCGCCGGCAGGCGATGGTCGAGCTGCTGCGCAGCACGCACCCGCAGGTGCGCAGCGTGCTCGACGCGCCGCTGCAGATGCAGCGCGAGACGGCGCTGCTGCGCGCGTCGGCCGGCCGCGCCGGCGACGCGGACCTCGAAGCGCTGCTCGGCGCCGCCGCGGCCGCGTGGCCCGAGGACCAGGGCCCGGCGCCGTCGCTGCGCTACGAAAGCGGACGGCTGAGTTTCGGCGCCGCCGGCTGGAGCGCACCGCACGTCGAGGCCTTCGGCCAGCGCCTGCGCGCCGGCGGCTGGCGCGTCGAGGCCGCCGACGGGCGCGTGACCGTCTCGCGCCCGGCCGACGCGGCAGGGGGGCGCTCGTGACGGCGTCGGCGCGCGGTGCACTGACGGCCTGGGCCGCGCCGTGGCGCGCACGCTGGCAGGCCTTGGCGGCACGCGAACGCCGGCTGCTCGCGCTGGCCGCCACCGTGGTCGCGGCGTTCGCGCTGTGGTCGGTCGCGGTCGCACCGGCGTGGCGCACCGTGCGCGACGCACCGGCCGAACTCGAGCGGCTCGAGCGGCAATGGCAGGAGATGCAGCGGCTGGCCGCCGAGGCACGCGAGCTGCGCGCGACGCCGCCGCTGCCGCCGGGGCAGGCCACTGCCGCGCTCGAGGCATCGACGCAGCGCCTGGGCGGCGCGGCGCGGCTCGTCGTCGCCGGCGACCGCGCGACGGTGACGCTCAACGGCGTCGACGGCGTGCGCCTGCGCGAGTGGCTCACCGAGGTGCGCAGCGGCGCGCGTGCGCAGCCGGTCGAGCTGCAGCTCACGCGCAGCGCGCAGGGCTACAGCGGCAGCGTCGTGCTGGTGCTGCCGGGAGGCAGCACGTGAACGCGACGCGCCGCAGCGCATGGCTGCCGCGCCGCACGACGGTGCGCACGGGGTTCGCGACGTCGGCCTTCGCCGAGTCGACGCTGGCGGATCGCGCCTGGGAGCGCCGCCGCCGCGCGGTGCGGCGCTGGGGCGCGTGGGGCGCGGCCGTCGGCGCGCTCGCCGCGCTCGTCGTCTTCGCGCCGGCGGCGTGGCTCGCGCGCGCCGTCGACGGTGCGACGCAAGGGCGCGTGCAGCTCGCCGACGCGCAGGGCACCGTCTGGCGCGGCAGCGCCGTGCTGCTGCTCACCGGCGGTGCAGGCAGCCGCGACGCCGCCGCGCTGCCCGGGCGGCTCGCGTGGTCGCTGCACTGGCGCGCACGCACGGTCGACCTGAGGCTCGAGCACGCCTGCTGCCTGCCCGAGGGCGTCACGCTGCGCTGGCACCCCGGCGTCGCGCGCCAGACGGTCGAGATGCTGCCCACGCGCAGCGGCACCATCGGCCAGTGGCCGGCGGCGTGGCTCGCCGGGCTGGGCACGCCGTGGAACACGCTGCAGCTCGGCGGCGCGCTGCGGCTGAGCTCGCCGGGGTGGCGCATCGAGCACGAGGCCGGCCGCACGCGCTTCGCTGGCCGGCTGCAGCTCGACCTCGTCGGCGCGTCGTCGCGGCTGGCGACGATCGACCCGCTGGGCAGCTACAGTGTGTCGCTGCAAGGCGGCGCCGGCGACGACGGCCCGTCGCTGGTGCTGACGACGCTCGACGGCGCGCTGCGCCTGTCGGGCAGCGGGCAGTGGCGCGACGGCCGGCTGCACTTTGCCGGGCAGGCCGAGGCCGCACCCGGCAGCGAGGCCGCGTTGAACAACCTGCTGAACATCATCGGCCGCCGCCAGGGCGCGGCCTCGCTGATCAGGATCGGATGACCATGTCCCCGCGATGCCCCCCCGCCGCGCTGGCCACCGCCGTGTTGACCGCGGCCGTCGCGATGGTCGGCCCGGCCGCCGCGCAAAGCGCCGACGCCCTGCGCGGCAGCGGCGGCGTCGGCGCCGCGATGCGCTCGCGCACGCCGGTGACGCTGAACTTCGTCAACGCCGACATCGACGCCGTCACGCGCGCGATGAGCGCGATGATCGACCGCCCGATCGTCGTCGACCCGCGCGTGCGCGGCACGATGACGCTGTACAGCGAACAGCCGATCACGGTGCGCGAGGCCTACCTGAGCTACCTCGCGGCGCTGCGCGGGCTGGGGTTCACGGTGGTCGACACCTCCGGCCTGCTCAAGCTCGTGCCCGAGGCCGACGCCAAGCTGCAGACCGGCGTCGTCTCGGTGGGTACGCCGACCGCGCGCGGCGACACGATCGTCACGCAGGTGTTCCGGCTGAACTACGAGAACCCGAACAACCTGGTCGCGATCCTGCGCCCGCTGATCAGCCCGAACAACACGATCAACGCCAACCCGGCGAGCGCGTCGCTCGTCATCACCGACTACGCCGACAACCTGCAGCGGCTGGCCAAGATCATCGCGGCGCTCGACCAGCCGGCCGCCACCGACGTCGACGTCGTCCCGCTCAAGCACGCAGTGGCGGCCGACCTCGCGCCGCTGGTGCAGCGGCTGGCGGCCGACAGCGGCGCGGTGGCCGTGGTGCCCGGCGCGCCGCCCGCGGCCGGCGGCGCCGCCGTGCAGGTGGTGGCCGAGTCGCGCAGCAACGCGCTGCTCGTGCGCGCGCCGAACAACGCCAAGCTCGGCCAGGTGCGCGCGCTGATCGAGCGCCTCGACGTGCCCGGCGCCGCCGGCAGCGCGGGCGGGCAGATCTGGGTCGTGCACCTGAAGAACGCCGACGCGACCAGGCTCGCGACGGTGCTGCGCGCAGCGTTCGCCGGCAGTGGCGGCGGCACCGCGACGACGGCGCCGGCCGCGCTGCCCACCGCCGCGACGCCGACGACGCCCGGCGGCGCCACGACAGCGACTTCGACGGCCGCGACGGCGCCGCTCGCGGCCTCGGCCGGCCCGTCGACCGGCGGCTTCATCCAGGCCGACCCGTCGACCAACTCGCTGATCATCACCGCGCCCGAGCCGCTGTACCGGCAGGTGCGCGCGATGATCGAGCAGCTCGACACGCGCCGCGCGCAGGTCTACATCGAGAGCATGATCGTCGAGGTCAAGGGCGACAACGCCGCCGACTTCGGCTTCCAGTGGCAGGGCGTGCTCGGCCGCCAGGGCGACCGCTACATCGGCGGCGTGGGCACCAACTTCGGCAGCACCGGCAACATCATCGACCTGACGGCCGCCGGGCTGAGCGGCAACACGCAGGGCGTCTCGCTCGGCGAGGGCATCAACGTCGGGCTGATTCGCAACTACGGCGGCACCTACGCGCTGGCGGCGATCGCGCGCATGCTGCAGAGCCAGACCAACACCAACATCGTCTCGACGCCGAACCTGATCACGCTCGACAACGAGGAAGCCAAGATCGTCGTCGGCGCCAACGTGCCGTTCATCACCGGCCAGTTCACGAACACCGGCACCGGCACGACGAACCCGTTCCAGACCATCGAGCGCAAGGACGTCGGCCTGACGCTGCGCATCAAGCCGCAGATCGGCGAAGGCGGCAGCGTGCGCATGACGATCTACCAGGAGTCCTCGAGCGTCGACGCGCGCGTCGCGCCGGGCACCTCCAACGCCGGGCCGTCGACGAGCAAGCGCTCGATCGAGTCGACGGTGGTCGTCGACGACGGCGCGATCCTCGTGCTCGGCGGCCTGATCGAGGACAAGTTCGAGGAGAGCCGCTCGCAGGTGCCGCTGCTCGGCGACCTGCCGGGCATCGGCGCGCTGTTCCGCAGCCAGAGCCGCACCAAGAACCGCACCAACCTGATGGTGTTTCTGCGCCCGGTGATCATGCGCGACGCCGCCAGCGCGGCGCAGCTGTCGCTCGACCGCTACGACCTGATCCGCGCGCAGCAGCAGGGCGCGCAGCCCGTGCCGAGCCTGCTGCTGCCGATCAACGAGTCGCCGGTGCTGCCGCCCGCGCCCCCGTCCACGTCCGCCCCCGGGCCCGCACCGTCACCGCCCGGCACGGGCGCGGCGCCGGCGGTCAGCGCGCCGGTCCAGTAACGCGGCACCGCAGCGATGGGCGCACGCCACCCCCTGCCCTACGCATTCGCGAAGGCGAACACGCTGCTGCTCGAGGACGACGGGCACGCGCTGACGCTGTGGGTCGGCGACACGACGCCGCCGGCGGCGCTGTCGGAGGTGCTGCGCGTCTACGACGTCGAGACCTTCGAGCGCGAGGCGGCGGCCACGCTCGCGCAGCGCATCGCCGCCGCCTACGCCGGCGGCGAGTCGAGCGCCGCGGCCGTGGTCGGCGAGGTCGAGAGTGCGGTCGACCTGTCGCGCCTGATGCAGGACCTGCCCGCGGTCGAGGACCTGCTCGAGGCCGCCGACGACGCGCCGATCATCCGCATGCTCAACGCGCTGCTGACGCAGGCGGCCAAGGACGGCGCGAGCGACATCCACATCGAGCCGTACGAGCGCAGCTCGAGCGTGCGCTTCCGCGTCGACGGCACGCTGCGCGAGGTCGTGCAGCCGAACAAGGCGCTGCACGCGGCGCTGATCTCGCGGCTGAAGATCATGGCCGAGCTCGACATCGCCGAGAAGCGCCTGCCGCAGGACGGGCGCATCAGCCTGCGCATCGGCCAGCGCGCGATCGACGTGCGCGTCTCGACGCTGCCCAGCGCGCACGGCGAGCGCGCCGTGCTGCGCCTGCTCGACAAGAGCGAGAGCCGCTTCACGCTCGAGGCGCTGGGCATGAGCGGCGACGTGCTGGCCGGCTTCCGTCGGCTCGTGCAGCAGCCGCACGGCATCGTGCTCGTCACCGGCCCTACCGGCAGCGGCAAGACGACGACGCTGTACGCCGCGCTGCAGACGCTGGACACGGCCACCACCAACGTGCTGACCGTCGAGGACCCGATCGAGTACGAGCTGCCCGGCATCGGCCAGACGCAGGTCAATCCGAAGATCGAGCTGACGTTCGCGCGCGCGCTGCGCGCGATTCTGCGCCAGGACCCCGACGTGATCATGATCGGCGAGATCCGCGACTTCGAGACCGCCCAGATCGCGATCCAGGCGTCGCTCACCGGCCACCTAGTGCTCGCGACGCTGCACACCAACGACGCGCCGAGCGCGGTCACGCGGCTCACCGACATGGGCGTCGAGCCGTTCCTGCTGTCGAGCTCGCTGCTGGGCGTGCTCGCGCAGCGGCTCGTGCGCAAGCTGTGCCCGCAGTGCAAGCGCGCCGACGCGCAGGGGCGCTGGCACCCGGTAGGCTGCGACGCCTGCGGCCACACCGGCTACAAGGGCCGCACCGGCGTGTACGAGCTGATGGTCGCCGACGAGCAGGTGCGCGCGCTGATCCACGCGCGCGCTGCCGAGAGCGAAGTCCTCGCCGCCGCGCAGGCCGCCGGCCTGAAGCCGATGCGCGAAGACGGCGAGCGCCTGATCGCCGAAGGCGTCACCTCGCTCGAGGAGGTGCTGCGCGTGACCCGCGAATGACCGATGCCGGCCTACCGCTTCGAAGCGCTCGACGCCGCCGGTAAGTCGACCACCGGCCTGCTCGAGGCCGACAACGCGAAGGCCGCGCGTGCGCAGCTGCGCGCGCAGGCGCTGGTGCCGCTGGCGGTGTCGCCGGTGGCCGCCGGCGACGCCGCGCGCGGCGCGGTGCGCTTCTCGCGGCGCGTGTTCACGGCGACGTCGCTGGCGGTGTGGACGCGCCAGCTCGCCGGTCTCGTGACCTCGGGGCTGCCGCTCGAGCGTGCGCTGACCGCGCTGGCCGACGAGGCCGAGGACCCGCGCCAGCGCGAGCTCGTCGCGCACCTGAAGAGCGAGGTCAACGCCGGCAGCACGTTCGCACGCGCGCTCGCGAGCGCGCCGCACGAGTTCGACGAGGTCTACCGCGCCGTCGTCGCGGCCGGCGAACAGAGCGGCGCGCTCGGACAGGTGCTCGAGCGGCTGGCCGACGACCTCGAGGCGCGCCAGGCGCTCAAGGCCAAGCTCGTCGGCGCGACGCTGTACCCGGGGATCGTCTCGCTGATCGCGATCGTGATCGTCGTCTTCCTCGTGACCTACGTCGTGCCGCAGGTGGCCAGCGTGTTCGCCAGCTCGAAGCGCGCGCTGCCGCTGCTGACGGTGGCGATGCTCGCGGTCAGCGACTTCGTGCGCGGCTGGGGTTGGCTCGTCGCGTTCGCGCTGGCCGGCGGCGCGGCCACGCTCGCGCTGGCGCTGCGCAACGCCGCGTTTCGCGAGCGCTTCGACGCGGCGTGGCTCGCGCTGCCGCTCGTCGGGCGGCTCGCGCGCGGCTACAACGCGGCGCGCTTCGCCGGCACGCTGGCGATGCTCGCCGGCGCCGGCGTGCCGATCCTCAAGGCGCTGCAGGCGGCGGCCGAGACGCTGGCCAACAACGCGCTGCGCGCCGACGCGATGGACGCGCTGGTGCAGGTGCGCGAGGGCGCGCCGCTGGCCGCCGCGCTGGCGGCCAAGAAGCGCTTCCCCGGGCTGCTGGCGATGTTCGCGCGCCTGGGTGAGCAGACCGGCACGCTGCCGAAGATGCTGCAGCGCGCCGCCGACCAGCAAAGCGCCGAGGTGCAGCGCCGCGCGATGGCGCTGGCGACCCTCCTCGAGCCGCTGCTGATCGTCGCGATGGGCGTTGTCGTGATGCTGATCGTGCTCGCGGTGCTGCTGCCGATCATCCAGCTCAACACCTGGGTGCGGTAGCCCGCCGCAGCGACTGCGGCGTCCGGACAGCAGGCGCGCGTCTTGCTAATCTACGGCGTGCAGTTGTTGGGAATTTCCCCGCTGCTCCGGGCTTGAAGCCCGGCCGGGTTTGTTTGAATCATTCGCACGTGTGCCGTTGTTGGAGGTGTGCATGACGAAGTCGCACGAGCTCGTTCCGGTGGCCGATCGCGGTGCGATCCCGATCGCGAAGATGCGCACCGTGTTCCGCGTCGACGACGTCGAGAAGCGGCTGGCCAAGCTGCCGCCGAAGGAACACGAGACGCTGCGCAGCACCTACGAGCGCATGCTCGAGAAGGGCCCCGAGCGCTTCCAGGTCAAGCCCGCCGGCGTGCCGGCGATGGACCACCTTTACGACGAGCTGCCCAACTTCCATGAAGTCCTCGACGACGTCAAGCGCCAGCTCGCGTTGTGCGAGGACAGCCGCGACGCGCTCGAGATCACGCCGATGCTGCTGCTCGGCCCGCCGGGGGTCGGCAAGACGCACTTCGCGCGCGAGGTCGCACAGCTGCTGGGCACGGGGCTGGGCTTCATCTCGATGAGCTCGCTGACCGCCGGCTGGGTGCTGTCGGGCGCGTCGAGCCAGTGGAAGGGCGCGCGCCCGGGCAAGGTGTTCGAGACGCTGGTCGACGGTGCCTACGCGAACCCGGTGATGGTCGTCGACGAGATCGACAAGGCGCGCGGCGAGCACGCCTACGACCCGCTGGGCGCGCTGTACAGCCTGCTCGAGCACGACACGGCGCACCACTTCACCGACGAGTTCGCCGAGGTCGCGATCGACGCCAGCCAGGTGATCTGGGTCGCCACCGCCAACGACGAGCGCGCGATCCCCGAGCCGATCCTCAACCGCATGAACGTCTACCAGGTGCAGATGCCCGACCGCGACGCCGCGCGCGCGATCGCGCTGCGCCTGTACGCGAGCATCCGCGCCAGCCACGATTGGGGGGCGCGCTTCGAGCCGCAGCCCGCAGAGGCCGTGCTCGACCGCATGAGCGAGCTCGCGCCGCGCGAGATGCGCCGCGCGTGGATGACGGCGTTCGGCAACGCCAAGCTCGACGGCCGCGGCACCGTCGAGGTGCGCGACCTGCCCGAGCCGAGCACCAGGCGCGCCCCGATCGGCTTCGTGCACTGAAGGCGGGCGGCGCCCGGCGCGCGCGGGCATGGCCCTGCGCGTAGCATCGCGGCCATGCCCGGCTCGCTCGCCGGCCGCCTCGTCGTGGCCATCTCGTCGCGTGCGCTGTTCGACTTCGAGGACGAGAACCGCGTCTTCGAGGCCGGCGACGACCGCGCCTACATGCAGCTGCAGCTTTCGCGGCTCGACGAACCGGCACGCCCGGGTGTCGCGTTCTCGCTGGTGCACAAGCTGCTCGCGTTCAACGCCGGCGCGGCCGAGCGCGACCGCGTCGAGGTCGTGATGCTCTCGCGCAACGACCCCGTGTCGGGGCTGCGCGTGTTCCGCTCGGCGCGGCATTACGGGCTGGCGATCGAACGCGGCGTGTTCACGC
The DNA here is from genome assembly GCF_003574675.1 of Azohydromonas sediminis. GTDB lineage: Bacteria > Pseudomonadota > Gammaproteobacteria > Burkholderiales > Burkholderiaceae_C > Calidifontimicrobium > Calidifontimicrobium sediminis. The sequence goes on along the minus strand of NZ_QOAZ01000011.1, from coordinate 22,589 downwards.
GCGGCGAGAGCCCCTGGCGCTACCTGCACCCGCTGAAGGCCCACCTGTTCCTGTCGGCCAACGAGGCCGACGTGCGCCAGGCGCTGGCCGCCGGCGTGCCGGCCGCGCGCGTGTACCCGGCGAGCGCGCGCGCCAGCGAGCACCACCCGCACGAGGTGCGCATCGCGTTCGACGGCGACGCCGTGCTGTTCTCCGACGAGGCCGAGCGTGTCTACCGCGCCGGCGGGCTCGACGCGTTCCAGCACCACGAGCACGCCCGCGCCGCGACGCCGCTCGCACCGGGGCCGTTCAAGCCGCTGCTCGAGGCACTGCACCGGCTGCAGCAGCAGCCCGGCAGCGGCATGCGCATCCGCACCGCGCTGGTGACCGCGCGCAGCGCGCCGGCGCACGAGCGCGCGATCCGCACGCTGATGGACTGGCGCATCGACGTCGACGAGGCGATGTTCCTCGGCGGCCTGCCCAAAGGCGAGTTCCTGCGCGCGTTCGAACCCGACTTCTTCTTCGACGACCAGACCGGTCACGTCGAGCACGCGGCCCGCCACGTCCCGGCGGGGCACGTCGCCGCCGGCATCGCCAACGCCGATGCCGACGCGGTCGTGCCCACCGACGGCCAAGAATGCTGAGCCCGTGGCGCCGTCTGTGGCAGCCGCGGCGTGCGCTGTTCTGGCTGTGGGTGCTGTTCAGCGTGCTGTCGTCGACGTTCGGCTGGGCGCTTCGGCTGCCGGGGCTCAGCGGTGCGGGCGTCGCGCTGTTCGGCCTGCTCGCGCTGGCCAACGCCGCGGCGTCGCTCGTCGTGCTGTGGCGGCTGTGGCGTGAGCCGGCCGCTCCAGCGCGCGGGCCGGCGGGCGGTCAGTCGTAGCGGCGCAGCCGCTCGAGATCGACGACGCGCACGCCACCGTACTCGATGCGGATCAGCCCCTGCTGCTGCAGCGCGTGCAGCGCCTCGTTGACGCGCTGGCGCGACAGCCCGACGAGGTAGCCCAGTTCCTGCTGCGTGATGCGCAGCAGCTCGCCGACGCCCGGGTACAGCACCGGGTGGAACAGCGCCGCGAGGCTGCGCGCGACGCGCTGGTTGGGGCTCGTCAGGCGATCGATCTCGCGCGCGGCGATGAACTGCCCGAGCCGCTCGTTGAGCTGCTGCATCACGAAGCGGTTGAAGCCGATGCTGCGGTCGAGCAGCCAGTCGAAGGTGCGCACCGTGATGCCGGCCACCAGACTGCGCCGCAGCGCCTGGATGTTGTAGCGGTACGGCTCGTGCTTGAGCACGGTGCCCTCGCCGAACCAGCCGCCCGGCGGCACCCCGGTGAACGTGATCGGGATGCCCAGCGACGTGTCGTTGCTCATCTTCAGCAGCCCGTCGATGAGCCCGAACCAGTACGTCACCGGCCGGCCGACGCGGCACACGTACTCGCCGGCCTCGACCTGGACGACGCGCAAGTCGGCCTCGGCCACGGCGCGCTCGTCGGGGCGCAGCGTGCGCAGCCACGGGATGCCCTCCAACTCGTCGGCGCGCAGCGTGCGCGAACGCGCCAGCAGCGTCGAAGGGCCGGGTGCGAGGGCGCTCACTTCGGGAAAGGCCGCATAGGACAAGCCCGAGGATTGTCGTCACAACGACAAGCCGGCGTCAAACTTGTTTCCACAATCGGCGCCGTCAGGTGGTCGCAGAGGCACGGTGCGACCCCCACCCTGGCGCCACGAGGAGACGTCCGTGACGGCCACCTTTCCCCGACTGCTGCTCGACCACGCCGCCAGGCGCCCGCAGGCGCCGGCGCTGCGCGAGAAGGTCTACGGCATCTGGCAGACGCTCACCTGGGCCGACCTGGCCACGCTGGTGCGCCAGCTCGCGTGCGGCTTCGCGCAGGCCGGGATGAAGCGCGGCGACCACGTCGTGATCGTCGGCGAGAACCGCCCGCGCCTGTACGCGAGCATGCTCGCCGCGCAGTCGCTCGGCGCGGTGCCGGTGCCGCTGTACCAGGACGCGGTGGCCGCCGAGTTCGTGTTCCCGATCAACAACGCCGAGGTCGCGTTCGCCGTCGTCGAGGATCAGGAGCAGGTCGACAAGCTGCTCGAGATCCGCGCGCAGTGCCCGCAGCTCGCGCGCCTGTGGTACGACGACCCGCGCGGGCTGCGCAACTACGCCGAGCCCGGGCTCGCATCGCTCGACGTGCTGATCGCCGCCGGCGCCGAGCACGACCGGCAGCACCCGCGGCTGTTCGACGACGAGGTCGCCAAGGGCCAGCCGCACGACGTCGCGGCGATGTTCTTCACCTCCGGCACCACCGGCAACCCGAAGGGCGTCGTGCACACGCACTTCACACTGCTCGACCGCGCGAGCGCCGGCGCGCGCTTCGACAAGCTGACCGACAAGGAAGAAGTGCTCGCCTACCTGCCGCCGGCGTGGATCGGGCAGAACATCTTCAGCTACGCGCAGTGGCTCGCGTGCGGCTACGTCGTCAACTGCCCCGAGTCGTCGAGCACGGTGATGATCGACCTGAAAGAGATCGGCCCGACGTACTACTTCGCGCCGCCGCGCGTGTTCGAAGGGCTGCTCACCAGCGTGATGATCCGCATGGAAGACGCCGGCGCGTTCAAGCGCTGGCTGTTCCACACCTACGTGGACGTCGCCCGGCGCGTCGGCCCGGCGCTGATGGACGGCAAGCCGGTCGGCGTGCTCGACCGGCTGAACTATGCGCTGGGCAACGTGCTGATCTACGGGCCGCTGCGCAACACGCTGGGCCTGAACCGCGTGCGCGTGGCCTACACCGCCGGCGAGGCGATCGGCCCCGACCTGTTCACGTTCTACCGCTCGATCGGCATCAACCTGAAGCAGCTCTACGGCTCGACCGAAACGGCCGTGTTCGTCTGCCTGCAGCCCGACCACGAGGCCAGGGCCGACACGGTGGGCGTGCCGATCGAGGGCGTCGAGATCAAGCTCGCCGACAACGGCGAAATCCTCGTCAAGTCGCCCGGCCTGCTGAAGGAGTACTACAAGAACCCGGCGGCCACCGCCGAGGTGCTGACCCCCGACGGCTGGTACCACACGGGCGACGCCGGCTTCCTCGACGCCAGCGGACACCTGAAGATCATCGACCGCGCGAAGGACGTCGGCCGCATGGCCGACGGCTCGATGTTCGCGCCCAAGTACATCGAGAACAAGCTGAAGTTCTTCCCCTACATCAAGGAGGCGGTCGCGTTCGGCGACCGCCGCGACAAGGTCTGCGCGTTCATCAACATCGACTTCGAGGCCGTGGGCAACTGGGCCGAGCGGCGCAACCTGCCGTACGCCGGCTACACCGACCTCGCCGGCAAGAAGGAAGTGCTCGAGCTGATCCGCGACTGCGTCGAGAAGGTCAACGCCGACCTCGCCGCCGACGAGAAGCTCGCCGGCAGCCAGATCAGCCGCTTCCTCGTGCTGCACAAGGAGCTCGACGCCGACGACGGCGAACTCACGCGCACGCGCAAGGTGCGCCGCGGCTTCATCGGCGACAAGTACCAGGTCCTCGTCGACGCGATGTACGCGGGCAAGAGCGAGCAGTACATCGAGACGCAGGTCAAGTTCGAGGACGGGCGCACCGGCAGCGTGTCGGCGACGCTGAAGATCGTCGACGTGAAGACGTTCCCGGCCATGCGGAGGGCAGCATGAACACCGTGGCCGAACCGGTCGTGCAGGCCGCCGCCGACGGAGGACGCCGCCGCCGGCAGGGCGACGTGATCCTCGAGGTGAAGAACATCAGCCTGCGCTTCGGCGGCGTCAAGGCGCTGACCGACATCAGCTTCGACGTGCGCGAGCACGAGGTGCGCTCGATCATCGGCCCCAACGGCGCCGGCAAGAGCTCGATGCTCAACTGCATCAACGGCGTCTACACGCCGCAGGAGGGCTCGATCACGTTCCGCGGCCAGACGTTCAGCCACATGAACTCGCGCCAGGTCGCCGAGATGGGCATCGCGCGCACGTTCCAGAACCTCGCGCTGTTCAAGGGCATGAGCGTGCTCGACAACATCATGACGGGCCGCAACCTGAAGATGAAGACGAACCTCTTCCAGCAGGCCATCCGCTGGGGCGCGGCCGAGCGCGAGGAGGTCGAGCACCGCGAGGTGGTCGAGAAGATCATCGACTTCCTCGAGATCCAGGCCTACCGCAAGACGCCGGTCGGCCGGCTGCCCTACGGACTGCAGAAGCGCGTCGACCTTGGCCGCGCGCTCGCGATGGAACCGCAGGTGCTGCTGCTCGACGAACCGATGGCCGGCATGAACGTCGAGGAGAAGCAGGACATGAGCCGCTTCATCCTCGACGTCAACGACGAGTACGGCACGACGATCGTGCTGATCGAGCACGACATGGGCGTCGTGATGGACATCAGCGACCGCGTCGTCGTGCTCGACTACGGCAAGAAGATCGGCGACGGCACGCCCGACGAGGTGCGCCGCAACGAGGACGTGATCCGCGCGTACCTCGGCACCTCGCACTGACCCGCCAGGAGACCGACGATGGGGTTCTTCATCGAAGCGCTGATCGGCGGCCTGATGACGGGCATGCTGTACTCGCTGGTCGCGCTCGGCTTCGTGCTGATCTTCAAGGCCAGCGGCGTGTTCAACTTCGCGCAGGGCGCGATGGTGCTGTTCGCCGCGCTCGCGATGGCGCGCTTCTCGGAGTGGTTCCCGCACTGGGGCGGCTTCGACAGCAAGGTGCTCGCCAACGTGCTCGCGTTCATCGCCGCGATGGCGCTGATGGTCGTCGTCGCGTGGCTGATCGAGCGCCTCGCGCTGTCGAAGCTCGTGAACCAGGAGGGCATCACGCTGCTGATGGCCACGCTGGGCATCACCTACTTCCTCGACGGCTTCGGGCAGACGCTGTTCGGCAGCGACATCTACAAGATCGACGTCGGCCTGCCGAAGGACCCGATCTTCCTGCTCGAGAGCGTGTTCGAGGGGGGCGTGCTCGTCAACAAGGAAGACCTGTACGCCGCGGCGATCGCCGCCGCGCTGGTGATCGGTCTGTCGATGTTCTTCCAGTACACGTCCACCGGCCGCGCGCTGCGCGCGGTGGCCGACGACCACCAGGCCGCGCAGTCGATCGGCATCCCGCTCAACCGCATCTGGGTCATCGTCTGGAGCGTGGCCGGCTTCGTCGCGCTGGTGGCCGGGATCATCTGGGGCTCCAAGCTCGGCGTGCAGTTCTCGCTGAGCCTGGTCGCGCTCAAGGCGCTGCCGGTCGTGATCCTCGGCGGTCTGACCAGCGTGCCGGGCGCGATCATCGGCGGGCTGATCATCGGCGTCGGCGAGAAGCTGGCCGAGATCTACATCGGCTCGCAGATTGGCGGCGGCATCGAGATCTGGTTCGGCTACGTACTCGTGCTGTTCGTGCTGCTCGTGCGGCCGCAGGGGCTGTTCGGCGAGAAGATCATTGACCGCGTGTGAGCACCCGGGAGTCGCAAGATGCTCTACCGTGAGAACGGCCAGTTCAAGACCAGCTACCGCGCCGACCAGCAGATCTTCCCGATCGCGCAGGACCGCATCGCGATCGGGCTGCTGATCGCGTTCGCCGTCGTCGGCGTGCCGCTGCTCGTCGACGAGTACCTGCTGCGCGCGATCCTGATCCCGTTCCTGATCCTGTCGCTGGCCGCGCTCGGGCTGAACATCCTGGTGGGCTACTGCGGCCAGATCTCGCTCGGCACCGGCGCCTTCATGGCGGTCGGCGCCTACGCCGCCTACAACTTCGTGATCCGCGTCGACGGCCTGCCGATGGTCGTGGCGATCCTGCTCGGCGGCGTGTGCGCGACCGTCGTCGGTGTGCTGTTCGGCATCCCGAGCCTGCGCATCAAGGGGCTGTACCTGGCGGTGGCGACGCTGGCCGCGCAGTTCTTCTGGGACTGGGCGTTCCTGCGCATCAAGTGGTTCACAAACTACTCGACCTCCGGGTCGGTGTCAGTGTCGAACCTGAACGTGTTCGGCATCCCGATCGAGACGCCCGCCGAGAAGTACCTGCTGTGCCTTGGCTTCATGATCGTGTTCGCCGTGCTGGCGAAGAACCTCGTGCGCAGCCACATCGGCCGCGAGTGGATGGCGATCCGCGACATGGACGTCGCCGCCGCGGTGATCGGCATCCGGCCCGTCTACGCCAAGCTCACCGCATTCGCGGTCAGCTCGTTCATGGTCGGCGTCGCGGGCGCGCTGTGGGGCTTCGTGCATCTCGGCGCGTGGGAGCCGGCGGCGTTCTCGATCGACCGCTCGTTCCAGCTGCTGTTCATGGTCATCATCGGCGGGCTGGGGTCGATCATGGGCAGCTTCTTCGGCGCCGCGTTCATCGTCATGCTGCCGATCTTCCTGAACCAGTTCCTGCCGGCGCTCGGTCACCTCGTCGGCGTCGAGATCAGCACCGCGGCGGTCTCGCACGCTGAGTTCATGATCTTCGGCGCGCTGATCGTGTTCTTCCTGATCGTCGAGCCGCACGGGCTGGCGCGGCTGTGGTCGATCGGCAAGGAGAAGCTGCGACTGTGGCCGTTCCCGCACTGATTCCGCGATTCACCGCCCACGGGCGGTGCCCCGAGCACTGACGAGAGTGCACACGTTGTCGTTACCAACCCTCTGGAGGCAGACATGAACCTAAAGTCCCTTGCCGTCGCGACCGCCATCATGGCTGCCGGCCTCGGCAGCGTCGCGACCAGCGCCTACGCGCAGGCGAACACGCAGTTCTTTCCGGCGCTGGTCTACCGCACCGGTGCCTACGCGCCCAACGGCGTGCCGTTCGCCAACGGCTACATCGACTACCTGAAGCTCGTCAACGCCAAGGGCGGCATCAACGGCGTCAAGGTCAGCTGGGAGGAGTGCGAGACCGGCTACGCGACCGACCGCGGCGTCGAGTGCTACGAGCGCCTCAAGGGCAAGGGCGCCACCGTGTTCCACCCGCTGTCCACCGGCATCACGTTCGCGCTGACCGAGAAGGTTCCGGTCGACAAGATCCCGCTGATCACGGCGGGCTACGGCCGCAGCGAGAGCACCGACGGCATGGTGTTCAAGTGGAACTTCCCGCTGACCGGCACGTACTGGGACGCCGCCGACATCCTCGTGCAGCACGTCGCGAAGAAGGAAGGCGGCTTCGACAAGCTCAAGGGCAAGAAGATCGCCCTCGTCTACCACGACAGCCCCTACGGCAAGGAGCCGATCGCGCTGCTGACCGAGCGCAGCAAGATGCACGGCTTCGACCTGCAGCTGCTGCCGGTCGCCCACCCGGGCGTCGAGCAGAAGGCGACCTGGCTGCAGATCCGCCAGAACCGCCCCGACTACGTGTTCCTGTGGGGCTGGGGCGTGATGAACTCGACCGCACTGAAGGAAGCGCAGGCCACCGGCTACCCGCGCGAGAAGATGTACGGCGTGTGGTGGGCCGGCGCCGAACCCGACGTGAAGGACGTCGGTGCAGGCGCCAAGGGCTACAACGCGCTCGCGCTGCAGCACGGCGCCGAGCCGAACGCCAAGGTCGTCAAGGACGTGCTCGCGCTCGTGCACGACAAGGGCCAGGGCACGGGGCCGCGCGAAGAAGTCGGGCAGGTGCTGTACATGCGCGGCCTGATGGCGGCGATGCTGTCGGTCGAGGGCGTGCGCCGCGCGCAGGAGCGCTTCGGCAAGGGCAAGGTGATGACCGGCGAGCAGGCGCGCTGGGGCTACGAGAACCTCGCGCTCGACCAGAAGAAACTCGACGAACTCGGCTTCGCCGGCGTGCTGCGCCCGATCAGCACCTCGTGCGCCGACCACCGCGGCGAGGTGTGGGCACGCATCCACACCTGGGACGGCAGCAAGTGGCAGTTCACGAGCGACTGGTACCAGAGCGACCAGTCGATCATCAAGCCGATGATCAAGGCCGCCGCCGACAAGTACGCGGCCGAGAAGAAGATCCAGCGCCGGACGGCGGCCGATTGCCAGTCCTGATCGGCTTTCCCGATCAGGCTGGCCTTCGGGGATCGCCGCACTGACGGCTCCCGCCCCTGCCCCTCCCTCCATGAGGGAGGGATGCCGGGGTCCTCCCCTGGCCCCTCCCCCGCGGGGAGGGGGACGGACTGCAGGGGACTCGTTCGAGCGCCGCGCGCGGCGCTCGAACGAGTCGAAAGGCGCCTCATGAGCACACCACGACAGATCGTTCTCAACGTCAACGGCATCGAGGTCATCTACAACCACGTGATCCTCGTGCTCAAGGGCGTCTCGCTGCAGGTGCCAGAAGGCGGCATCGTCGCGCTGCTCGGCGGCAACGGCGCCGGCAAGACGACGACGCTGCGCGCGGTGAGCAACCTGCTCGCCGGCGAGCGCGGCGAGGTCACGAAGGGCTCGATCGAGTACCGGGGCGAGCGCATCGAGAAGATGACGCCGGCGCAGATGGTCGAGCGCGGCGTGATCCAGGTGATGGAAGGCCGCCACTGCTTCGCGCACCTGACGATTGAGGAGAACCTGATGACCGGCGCCTACACGCGCCGCGACGGCAAGGCGGCGGTGGCGCAGACACTGGAGAAGGTCTACACCTACTTCCCGCGCCTGAAGCAGCGCCGCACGAGCCAGGCGGCGTACACGTCGGGCGGCGAGCAGCAGATGTGCGCGATCGGGCGCGCGCTGATGGCCAACCCGAAGATGGTGCTGCTCGACGAGCCGAGCATGGGGCTGGCGCCGCAGATCGTCGAGGAAGTGTTCGAGATCGTGCGCGACCTCAACACGAAGGAGAAGGTCACGTTCCTGCTCGCCGAGCAGAACACCAACATGGCGCTGCGCTACGCCGACTACGGCTACATCCTCGAGAACGGCCGCATCGTGATGGACGGCGAGGCCAAGGCGCTGCGCGAGAACGAGGACGTCAAGGAGTTCTACCTGGGCATGGGCGGCGGCGACCGCAAGAGCTTCCGCGACGTGAAGTCGTACAAGCGCCGCAAGCGGTGGTTGAGTTGACCCCCCCCGTAGCGCCTACGGCGCTCCCCCCCAGGGGGGCGCCGCCCGCGGACCGGCGAAGCCGGATCCGCGGCGGCTGCTTGATCGCTTGCGCGTGTGCGGAGCTTGCCCGTGGATGACTTCGGTTTTGCGCCACCGCCGTTCAAGCCCGACGACGCCCTCGCGGGGCTGAAGCGCAGCCTGCGCGAGCTGGGTCTCAGCGAGCGTGAGGGTCGCTTCGAGCGGCGCGGCATCGCGATCGCGAAGGCGGCGGTCGACGGCGGTGCGATCGCCGCAGCGGTGGTCAAGAAGCCGTCGCGCCTGAGCCCCGAGTGGCAGACGAAGACGCTGAAGTCCGGCGCCGACGTGCGCGACTTCGTGGCCCACGTGAAGAAGAACCTCGCTGCCTGGAGCGACCGCGATGACTGAGTTCTACGACGCGCTCGAGACGCGCGACCCCGCCGCACGCGAAGCGGCACTGATGGCGGCGCTGCCCGCGCAGATCGAGCGCGCGCAGGCCACGCCCGCGCTCGGCGAGATCCTGCGCGGCGTCGACGCGCGCGCCGTCACGTCGCGCGAGGCGCTGGCTGCGCTGCCGGTCACGCGCAAGAGCGAGCTGCTCGCGCGCCAGAAGGCGGCGCGCGAAGCCGGCGGCGATCCGTTCGGCGGCTTCTCGGCAATCGGCTGGGCAGCGCTCGGCCACGCGCGCACTGCGCGGCGCGTGTTCCAGTCGCCGGGGCCGATCTACGAGCCCGAGGGCGATGCGCGCGACTACTGGCGCTTCGGCCGGGCGCTGTTCGCCGCGGGATTCCGTGCCGGCGACCTCGTGCACAACAGCTTCAGCTACCACCTGACACCCGCCGGTTCGATGATGGAGACCGGCGCGCACGCGATCGGCTGCACCGTCTTTGCCGGCGGCGTCGGCAACACCGAGCTGCAGCTGCAGGCGATGGCCGAGCTGAAGCCGCAGGCCTACGCGGGCACGCCGAGCTTCCTGCGCATCGCGCTCGAGAAGGCCGACGAACTCGGCATCCGTCTGCCGTCGTTGACCAAGGCCTCGGTCGGTGGCGAGGCGTTCCCGCCGGCGCTGCGCGACGCGCTGCGCGCACGCGGCATCGAGGCATACCAGAGCTACGGCACCGCCGACGTCGGGCTGATCGCGTACGAGACCGCCGCGCGCGAGGGCCTGGTGCTCGACGAGGGCGTGATCGTCGAGATCGTGCGCCCCGGCACCGGCGAGCCGCTGCCCGACGGCGAGGTCGGCGAAGTCGTCGTCACCGTGCTCAACCCCGACTACCCGCTGGTGCGCTTCGGCACCGGCGACCTGTCGGCGATCCTGCCCGGCACCTGCCCGACCGGCCGCACGAACGTCCGCATCCGCGGCTGGATGGGCCGCGCCGACCAGACCGCGAAGGTGCGCGGGATGTTCGTCCACCCGAGCCAGGTCGCCGAGATCGTGCGCCGCCACCCCGAGATCGGCCGCGCGCGGCTCGTGATCGAAGGCGAGATGGCCAATGACCGCATGACGCTCCAGGCCGAAGTCGCCGCTGCCGCCGAGGGACTCGCGCAGGCCGTCGCGGCGACGATCCGCGACGTCACGAAGCTGCGCGGCGAGGTTGCGCTCGTCGCACCGGGCACGCTGCCCAACGACGGCAAGGTCATCGAGGACGCGCGCAAGTACGACTGACGCCAGCGCCCAGCGCCGCGGCCGCGGCCGGCCGCGACGCCGCCCGCGGCGCGCCACTCTACGTAGTTCCCGCGACGCGGAAGCGAGCCTGGCCCCGCTAGCATCGCCGGGCCGTCATCGACCGAGGAGTCCCTTCCATGAAGAAGATGCTGATCGCCGCGCTGGCGCTGGCCACGGGCGCCGCGTTCGCCTACCCCGACAAGCAGATCACGATCGTCGTGCCGTTCGCCGCCGGCGGGCCGACCGACAAGGTCGCGCGCGACCTCGCCGAAGCGCTGCGCAAGCCGCTGGGCAACGCGACGATCGTCGTCGAGAACGTCGGCGGCGCCGGCGGCACGCTGGGCGCCAACAAGGTCGCCAAGGCCGCCCCCGACGGCTACACGCTGCTGCTGTACCACATCGGCATGGCGACCTCGGCCACGCTGTACCGCAACCTGCCGTACAAGACGCTCGACGACTTCGAGTACCTCGGCCTGGTCAACGACGTGCCGATGACGCTGATCGGCCGCCCGACGCTGCCGGCCAACAACTTCGCCGAGCTGCAGAAGTGGCTCAACGACAACAAGGGCAAGATCAACCTCGCCAACGCCGGCCTCGGCGCCGCGTCGCACCTGTGCGGGCTGCTGTTCCAGCAGGCGGTGAAGATCGACATGACGACCGTGCCGTACAAGGGCACCGCGCCGGCGATGACCGACCTCATCGGCGGCCAGGTCGACATCATGTGCGACCAGACGACGAACACGACGGCGCAGATCGAAGGCGGCAAGGTCAAGGCCTACGCGGTGACGACGAAGCAGCGCCTGACGACGCCGGCGCTGAAGAACCTCCCGACGCTCGACGAGGTAGGCCTCAAGGGCTTCAACGTCTCGATCTGGCACGGCTTGTACGCGCCCAAGGGCACGCCGAAGGCCGTCACCGACAAGCTCAACGCCGCGCTGCGCGAGGCGCTGAAGGACCCCGACTTCGTCAAGCGCCAGGAAGCGCTCGGCGCGGTCATCGTCACCGACGAGCGGCTCACGCCGGCCGGCCACAAGCAGTTCGTCGCCGCCGAGATCGACAAGTGGGGTGCGGCGATCAAGGCCGCCGGCCAGTACGCCGACTGACGGCGACCGTCGGCGTCCGCACGATGCACGACCCCGAGGCCGCCCGCGAGGGCGGCCTTTTCGTTGCGGTGGCCGGCCGGCGATGGCCGCTGCTCGTCGTCGACAGCATCACCGAGGCCATCGGCCGCGGTGCCGGCTGCGCCGTCGTCAGCGGCTCGCACGGCGGCATCAGCGCCGCGCGCTTCGCGCTCGAGGCCCGCGTCGCGCTCGCCGTGTTCAACGACGCCGGCGTCGGCCGCGACGCAGCCGGCATCGCCGGGCTCGACGGGCTGCAGCGCGAAGGGGTGCCGGCCTGCGCCGTGCGGCACGACAGCGCGCGCATCGGCGACGCGCGCTCGACCTGGGACGACGGCGTGATCTCGCACGCCAACGCCGCCGCCGTCGCGCTGGGTGCCCGCGCCGGGCTCGCCGTGCGCACGTGGCTGCGGCGGGCCTGAAGCGGCCGCTCGCTCAGCCGCGCACCGACAGCGGGATCGTCACCGGCCCGTCGTTGACGAGGTGCACCTGCATCGCCGCGCCGAAGCGCCCGGCCTCGACGCGCGGGTGCGCGGCGCGCGCGAACTCGAGCACGCGCTCGTACAGCGCGCGACCTTGCTCGGGTGGTGCGGCGCCGGCGAAGCTCGGCCGGTTGCCGGCCGAGGTGTCGGCCGCGAGCGTGAACTGGCTGACGATCAGCAGCGCGCCGCCGACGTCGCGCACGCTGAGGTTCATGCGCCCGTCAGCGTCGCCGAAGATGCGCAGCTTGAGCAGTTTGTCGACCAGCTTGCGCGCCCGTGCGTCGGTGTCACTCGGCTCGGCGCAGACGAACACGAGCAGGCCGGGCCCGATCGCGCCGACGGTCTCGCCGGCCACGACGACGCGCGCCTCGCCGACCCGCTGCACCAGCGCCAGCATCGCCGCGTCAGAGCAGGTCGCGCGCGTCGTCGAAGTGCGCCTCGACGTCGCTGGGCAGCAGCTGGATCGTCGCGCGCAGCCCCGGCACCGCACTCATCAGCGCCTGCTCGACCGAGGTGCGCAGCGCGGCCGCGCGGCCGAGCGACCAGCCGGCGGGCATGTGCATGTGCAGGTCGACGAAGCGGCGCTGCCCGGCGCGGCGCGTGACGACGTGGTCGAAGCGGATCGTCGGGTGCGCGAAGCCGGCGAGGACCTGGTCGATCTGCGCGCGCACCTCGGGCTCGAGCGCGCGGTCCATCAGCCCGTCGGCCGAGCTGCGGATCAGTGACACGCCTTCGCGCGCGATGTTGGCCGCCACCGCGATCGCGATGACCGGGTCGAGCCACAGCCAGTCGGTGACCGTGACGGCGGCGAGGCCGACGACGACGCCGACCGAGGTCCACACGTCGGTCATCAGGTGGCGCGCGTCGCCCTCGAGCGCCATCGAGCGGTGCTCGCGCGCCTTGCGCAGCATCGCCCACGCGAGCGCGCCGTTGAGCGCCGAGGCGAGCAGCGACAGGCCCAGCCCCCAGCCGAGCTGCTCGAGCGGCTGCGGCGCCCACAGCCGCTCGACGGCGGTCACGATGATCGCCAGCGCCGCGGCGAGGATCAGCACCCCCTCGAAGCCGCTGGAGAAGTACTCCGCCTTGTGGTGGCCGTACGGGTGGTCCTCGTCGGGAGGCGCCGCCGCGAGCGTGACCATCAGCAGTGCGAAGCTCGCGCCGGCCAAGTTGACGAGCGATTCGAGCGCGTCGGACAGCAGACCGACCGAGTCGGTGATCCACCACGCCCCGGCCTTGAGCGCGATCGTCGCCACCGCGACGGCGACCGACAGCTTCAGATAGGTACTGACCTGCATGATGGCGCGATTGTCGGTGCACGGCCGCGGGCCCGCTGCGCGGCGTCAAGACCACCGGTCGGTCGTGCCGGCCAGCGCGCCCACCGCGGCGACCGCCTGCACCAGCGCGGCCACGCCGTAGAGCATGGCCACGGCGACGGCCTGCGATGCGCTGACGCCGAACGCCGCCAGCGCGACCACCGCTGCGGCCTCGCGCGTGCCCCAGCCGCCGAAGCTCACCGGCAGCGCCGCGAACAGGAACACCGGCACCGCGGCGACCGCCCAGGCCCAGTACGGCAGCGCGACGCCGACGGCGGCCCCCGCGCACGCCAGCGTGCCCACCGACAGCACCTGCACCGCCGCCGAGCCGAGCACCTGCCAGCCGTACTGCGCCACCGCCCCGCGGCGATGCGCCAGCCGCACAAGCCGCTCGTGCCAGCGCGCCGCGGCCACCTCGCCGCCCGGCGGCGCGGCACCGCGGCGCCACGCGACGAGCACCGCCAGCGGTACCAGCAACGCCAGCACGGCGAGCGCGGCAAAAGCCCACGGCCCGATGGCGACGAGGGCGCCGGCGCCGAGCCGGCCGAGCGCGGCTGCGGCGCCCTCGCCGGCCAGTGCGAACGCGGCGGCGAGCGCCCCGATGACGATCAGCACCCACAGCCCGCCGACGCGGTCGAACAGCACCGACAGCCCTGCCTCGAGCATCGGCAGGCCGCGCCGCGCGAGCGCGTGCGCACGGTAGACGTCGCCGCCGACGACGGCGCCGGGCAGCACGGCGTTGATCGCGACACCGCGGAAATACATCACGAGCGCCCAGCGCGCGCCGACACGCGCACCCAGCCACCGCGCCAGCGCCCACCAGCGCAACCCCGACGCGACATTGGCCGCCACGGCCGACAGCAGCCCGAGCACGAGCCACCCCCCGTCGGCACTGCGCAGCAGCTGCCACAGCGTGCGCGGGTCGGTCCACCACAGCAGCGCCGCGAGCAGCAGCACCGCCACCGCGATGCGCGCCGCGGCGCGCGCACGCGGACTCAACCGGCCTCCCCGGCCTCCGCGCCTGCCGGTCGTGGCGGCGCTGCGCGCGGCGCGGGCGCCGCGTCGTCGGCGGCGGCCGGCGCACGCACGTGGTACTGCGGGCGTCCCTGCCCTTCGTGGTAGACGCGCATCAGCATCTCGCCGGTCAGGCCGGCGACGACGAGCTGCGCGCCGATGAGGATCAGCATCACGGCGGCGATCAGCAGCGGGCGCCCGCCGATCGGCTCGCCACCGATCTTCAGCGCGAGCAGGTACGCGAGGATCAGCACGCCCGGCGTCGCCAGCCACAGGCCGAGCCCGCCGAACGCGTGCAGCGGGCGCTGGCGGTAGCGCATGAAGAAGACGATCAGCACCAGGTCGAGGATGACGCGGAACGTGCGGTCGATGCCGTACTTGCTCTGGCCTCTCGTGCGCGGGTGGTGGCGCACCGGCATCTCGGCGATGCGCGCGCCGGCGTCGCGCGCCAGCGACGGGATGAAGCGGTGCAGCTCACCGTACAGACGGATGCGGTCGATGATCGGGCGCCGGTAGGCCTTCAGCGCGCAGCCGTAGTCGTGCAGGTGCACGCGCGTCGCGCGCGAGATCAGGCGGTTGGCGATCAGGCTCGGCAGCCGGCGCGAGATCGCCGCGTCCTGGCGCTCGCGTCGCCAGCCCGAGACCATGTCGACGTTCGGATCGGTCTCGAGGCGCTGCAGCAGCAGCGGGATGTCGAGCGGCTCGTTCTGCAGGTCGGCGTCGAGCGTGACGACGTAGCGCCCGCGCACGCGGTCGAAGCCGGCCTGCAGCGCGCTCGACTGGCCGTAGTTGCGTGCCAGGATCACCGGCCGCAGCCATGGGTACTGGGGCGCCAGCCGCTCGAGCAGGTCGGCGCTGCCATCGGTCGAGCCGTCGTCGACGGCGATCAGCTCGAACGTGAAGCCGCTGCCGGCCATCGCGTCGCCGATGCGCGCGACGAGGTCGGGCAGGTTGTCGACTTCGTTGTAGACCGGCACGACGATCGACACGTCCGGCGGCGCCGCGACGCCGCTCGCGCGGGCCGCGGCGGTCGAAGGCGACGGCGCTCGGGTGGCCGAAACGGACACCGCGGTCCCCTCAGGCGAGCGTGACACGCGCGAACTTGCGCTTGCCGACCTGCACGACGAAGGTGCCGGCACCGAGCCTGAGGGCCTTGTCGCTGACGACGCCGCCGTCGATGCGCACGCCGCCGCCGTCGATCAGGCGCATCGCCTCGCTCGTCGACGGCGCCAGGCCGGCCTGCTTGAGCAGCGCCCCGATCGGCAACGGCGCCCCGGTCAGCGACACCTCGGGGATCTCGTCGGGGATGCCGCCGCGCGCGCGCAACTCGAAGTCAGTCTGCGCGGCGTCGGCCGCCGCGGCACCGTGGAAGCGCGCCGTGATCTCGCGCGCGAGCAGCACCTTGGCGTCCTTCGGGTTGCGCCCGGCGTCGACCTCGGCCTTGAGCCGGGCGATCTCGGCCTCGCTGCGGAAGCTCAGCAGCGTGAAGTAGCGCCACATCAGCGTGTCGTTGATCGACAGCAGCTTGGCGAACATCGTCGCTGGCGGCTCGGTGATGCCGATGTAGTTGCCCTTGCTCTTGGACATTTTCTCGACGCCGTCGAGCCCCTCGAGCAGCGGCATCGTCAGGATGCACTGCGGCTCCTGGCCGTATTCCTGCTGCAGCGCGCGGCCGACGAGCAGGTTGAACTTCTGGTCGGTGCCGCCGAGCTCGAGGTCGCTCCTCAGCGCCACCGAGTCGTAGCCCTGCATCAGCGGGTACAGCAGCTCGTGCACGCTGATCGGCACCCCGCTCTTGAACCGCTTGCTGAAGTCGTCGCGCTCGAGCATGCGCGCGAGCGTGTATTTGGCGGCGAGCTGGATCATCCCGCGCGCGCCGAGCGCGTCGCTCCATTCGGAGTTGTAGCGGATCTCGGTCTTCGCCGGGTCGAGCACGAGGCTCGCCTGCGCATAGTAGGTCTGCGCGTTGGCCTCGATCTGCTCGCGCGTCAGCGGCGGGCGCGTCGTGTTGCGCCCCGACGGGTCGCCGATCGTCGACGTGAAGTCGCCGATCAGGAAGATCACCTCGTGCCCCAAGTCCTGCAGCTGGCGCATCTTGTTGAGCACGACGGTGTGGCCGAGGTGGATGTCGGGCGCCGTCGGATCGAGCCCGAGCTTGATGCGCAGCGGCTGCTCGGTGGCCTCGGCACGGGCCAGCTTGGCCAGCCACTCGTCCTCCGGCAACAGTTCCTCGCAACCGCGGCGCGTGATCGCCAGCGCCTCGCGCGTGCGATCGGTCACCGGGTAGACCGACTTTCCGGGATGCGAAACGGTCGTCACAGCTGCAGACATGGCGAAAGGTCAAATCACAGAACCGGCCTCAACTGCCGCGTTGCGCGGACGATCACGCTGGCTATACTTCGTCGCGGTCATCTGGCCGTCATCGAAAAAAACAACCGCAGCGACGTTCGGCGGGTCCATGATTCTATTGGGCACCCGTGCGAGCACGATCGAGGCCACGGCCGTGCCGGGCTCGAGAAGATCAACAAGCGACGGGCCGAGGCGGCCCCTCCTGGTACGTGGAACCGTTGGGCTGGTTGAACCAGGCCGCCGAGAGTGGCCAACGATTCGTCACCCGCCATCACCGCGGCGTCGTCACCGGCGTGACGGTGGCGCTGATCGGCTTTGCCGCGACGGCGTTCGGCATCGCGCCGCTGGCGCCCGATGCCAACGATTTGCCGCGGCGGGTGATCTCCGAGGTGATCGAGCCGCTGCCGCTGGAGGTGCAGCTCGAAGCGCTGGCGGCGCACTCGCTCGAGCTGTCGCGCAGCCAGATCACGCGCACGGGCGACACGGCCGACAGCCTGCTGCAGCGCCTGGGCGTCAGCGACGCCGACGCCGCCGCCTTCCTGCGCCGCGACGCCGTGGCGCGCCGCATCGTCGAGGGCCGGCCCGGCAAGCTGGTCAGCGCCGTGGCGCGCGACGACGGCTCGCTGGTCGAGCTGGTGGCGCGCTACCCGGCCGAAGGCGAACGCGCGGCGACGCACTTCTCGCGCCTGACGGTGCAGCGCCAGGGCGACACGTGGCAGACGCGTCTCGAGACGGTGCCGCTCGAGACGCAAGTGCGCGTGGGCAGCGGCACGATCCGCTCGTCGCTGTTCGCGGCCACCGACGAGGCCGGCATCCCGGATCCGGTCGCGATCCAGATCGCCGAGGTCTTCGCCGCCGACATCGACTTCCACCGCGAGCTGCGCCGCGGCGACACGTTCAGCGTCGTCTACGAGACGCTGACCGCCGACGGCGAACCCATCGTCTGGAACCAGGGCACCGGCCGGGTGCTCGCTGCCGAGTTCGTCAACGCCGGACGCACGCACCAGGCGCTGTGGTACCGCGGCCGCGACGGGCGCGGCGGCTATTACGGCTTCGACGGCCAGAGCAAGCGCCGCACGTTCCTCGCCAGCCCGCTCGAATTCTCGCGCGTGACGTCGGGCTTCGCGATGCGCATGCACCCGATCCTGCAGCAGATGCGCGCGCACAAGGGCGTCGATTACGGCGCACCGACCGGCACGCCGGTGCGCGTCGTCGGCGACGGCGTCGTCGACTTCGCCGGCTGGCAGAACGGCTACGGCAACGTCGTGATCGTGCGCCACAGCAACAACCGCACGACGCTCTATGCGCATCTGAGCCGCATCGACGTCAAGCGCGGCGAGCGCGTGGCCCAGGGGCGGCACATCGGCGCCGTCGGCGCCACCGGCTGGGCCACCGGCCCGCACCTGCACTTCGAGTTCCACGTCAATGGCCAGCACGAGGACCCGCTGCGCATCGCGCGCTCATCGGAGCCCGTCGTGCTGCCGGCGGCCGAGCGTGCCGCCTTCGAGCAGCAGGCCCGCATCGCGGCGACCAAACTCGACGCCGCGCGCGCCACGGTCAGCGCGGCATTGACGCGCGATTGAGCGGCCCACCGCCGCCGCGATGCCGCTGTACGTCGGTCTGATGTCGGGCACCTCGCTCGACGGGCTCGACGCCGTGCTGACGCGGATCGACGACACACCGGCCGGGTTGGCGCTGACGGTGCACGCCCACCACCACAGCGCGTTCGACGACGGCCTGCGCGCCGAGCTGCTGGCACTGAACCGGCGCGGCGACGACGAGCTGCACCGTGCCGCCGTCGCGACGCGTCGTCTCGTCGCGCTGGCCGCCACCGCCGTGCGCCAGCTGCTCGCGCATGCCGGCGTTCGCGCGGCCGAGGTCCGCGCGATCGGCTCGCACGGGCAAACCGTGCGGCACCGGCCGCCCGCTGCCGACGTCGCCGTGCCCTACACGATCCAGCTCGACGATGGGGCCTGGCTCGCCGAACACACCGGCATCGACGTCGTCTGCGACTTCCGCCGCCGCGACCTCGCCGCCGGCGGCCAGGGCGCGCCGCTGGTGCCCGCGTTCCACGCCGCCTGCTTCGCGCGGCCGGGCCGCGCGGTCGCGGTGCTCAACATCGGCGGCATCGCCAACCTGACGCTGCTCGGCGCGGGCGGCGAGGTCGCCGGTTTCGACTGCGGCCCCGGCAACGTGCTGCTCGACCTGTGGTGCGAGCGTCACACCGGCCGCCGCTACGACGAAGACGGCCGTTGGGCCGCGGGCGGACGCGTGGACGCCGCCCTGCTGGCCGCGCTGCTCGCCGAGCCCTACTTCGCACTGCCACCGCCGAAGACGACCGGCCGCGACCTGTTCCATGCCGAGTGGCTCGACGCGCGGCTGCAGCCGTTCAAGACCCTGCCTGCGGCCGATGTCCAGGCCACGCTGGTCGCCCTGACCGCGGCGGCCGCCAGCGACGCGCTGCGCCGCCATGCCCCCGCCACCGAGCGGCTCATCGTCTGCGGTGGCGGTGCGCGCAATCACGCCCTGATGACGGCGCTGGCCGCGCATTCTCCGGGCGTCGAGGTCGTGACCAGTGCCGCCGTCGGGCTCGACCCGATGCACGTCGAGGCGGCGGCGTTCGCATGGCTCGCCCACGCGCACCTCGAGCGGCAGCCCGGCAACCGCTGCGAGGTCACCGGCGCGCGCGGCCCGCGCGTGCTCGGTGCGCTCTATCCGGCGCGCTGAAAGCACGACGGCCGCCCGCTGGCGGCCGCCGGCACGATCAGGTGACGGTCAGACCGAGAACGACGAGCCGCAGCCGCAGGTCGTCGTGGCGTTCGGGTTCTTGATGACGAACTGGGCGCCTTGCAGGTCTTCCTTGTAGTCGATCTCGGCACCGACCAGGTACTGCAGGCTCATCGCGTCGATCAGCAGCGTGACGCCATTCTTCGTCATCTGCGTGTCGTCCTCGTTGACGACCTCGTCGAACGTGAAACCGTACTGGAATCCCGAGCAGCCGCCGCCTTGCACGAACACGCGCAGCTTCAGGTCGGGGTTGCCCTCTTCGTCGACGAGCTGCTTGACCTTGTCGGCCGCGCTGTCGGTGAACAGCAGCGGGGCCGGCATCTCACCCGCGACGTCGGACTTCGGTTCGGCGACAGCACTCATGTGGCATCCCTCGGTGACATCAACTCGATATTGGGGTCGCGGCCCGCGGTTTTCAACTGCGTCCATGCCGACCCTGATCGCCTGCCTGCAGAAGCAGGCACGCCCACAGGCGCGACGTTAGCGCAAAAGGCTCCCGCCGCGCCGCCGCTTGCCCTTGCCCAGGTTGTGGGCTTCGTGCGAGGCGAAAAAGCAAAGGGCCGCACCGCGGCGGCCCCCCTTGGCGATCCCTACGGCGCCGCGATCAGCGCTTGCTGAACTGCTTGCGACGGCGCGCGCCGTGCAGGCCGACCTTCTTGCGCTCGACCTCGCGCGCGTCGCGCGTGACGAAGCCGGCGCGGCTGAGTTCGGGCTTGAGCGCCGCGTCGTAGTCGATCAGCGCACGCGTGATGCCGTGGCGCACCGCGCCCGCCTGCCCCGACTCGCCGCCGCCATGGACGTTGACCTTGATGTCGAAGGCCTCGCCGTTGTTCGTCAGCAGCAGCGGCTGCTTGACGATCATGATCGAGGTCTGGCGGCCGAAATATTCTTCGACGGGCTTGCCGTTGACGGTGATCTTGCCGCTGCCCTTCTTGATGAACACGCGCGCCACCGACGACTTGCGGCGGCCGGTGCCGTAATGCCAGTTTCCGATCATCACACCGCTCCTCAGATCTCGAGCGCCTTGGGCTGCTGCGCGGCGTGCGGGTGCTCGCCGCCCGCGTAGACCTTCAGCTTCTTGGCCATCGCGTAGCCCAGCGGCCCCTTGGGCAGCATGCCCTTGACCGCCTTCTCGAGCGCGCGCCCCGGATGCTTGGCCTGCATGTCCTTGAACGACGTGGCGTAGATGCCGCCGGGGTAGCCGCTGTGGCGGTAGTAGATCTTGTCGGTGGCCTTGTTGCCGGTCACGCGCAGCTTGGCGGCGTTGACGACGATGATGTAGTCACCGGTATCGACGTGAGGCGTGTAGATGGCCTTGTGCTTGCCGCGCAAACGGCGTGCCACTTCGCTGGCGACACGTCCGAGCACCTTGTCGGTGGCGTCAATCACAAACCACTCGTGCTTCACCTCGGCCGGCTTGGCGCTGAAGGTCTTCATGAGGGTCTTTCGTTGCGGCCGGAAGCGACCGACGCTCGTTCGCGCCGATCACCACTGACCTCGACACGGCTGCATGCTGTGCCCCGTCGCTCTCACCTCGGCGCGGCTTATTGGGGGCCGCCTCTCGGTGCTCAGGTGCTTCGGTGCTGATTCGCTGGAGGCGAACGCCTCGTGCTGCCGCCAGCGCATTCCCCGCCGCTATCGGGAAAGCCCGCGAGTATAGCGTGCAATGCCGCTCGCGGCGCGGCATCGTCCACACACCGGCACGAACGCTGGGGAGCGCACTCCAGCAGTGTCCGCTACGATTGGGGTTAACCCTAGGCCGACGTGCCGAAGGAAGGAGAACTGCATGGGCTTTCCCGGTGACATGCTGAGCCGCCCGGGGCTGCGCGAGCACCGCCACGGGCGCGACGACGACCCGCGCCCGCCGGCCCCCGCGTTTCGCTGGATCCCGATCCGCTCGCTGGCCGAGCGGCACCGGCCGCGCATCCTCGCGCACCTGCTGGCGCTCGACGAGGCCGATCGCTATCTGCGCTTCGGCCATCCGGCCACCGACGCGCAGATCGCACGCTACGTCGACGGGATCGACTTCGAGCGCGACGAGGTGTTCGGCATCTTCAACCGCCGGCTGGAACTGATCGCGCTGGCGCACCTGGCGTACCTGGGCGATTCGCGCGAGGCGGAGTTCGGCGTCTCGGTGCTGCCCAAGGCGCGGGGGCGAGGCTATGGCGCGCGCTTGTTCGACCACGCGGTGCTGCACGCGCGCAACCGTGGCGTCGACACGATGGTGATCCACGCGCTGAGCGAGAACACGGCGATGCTGCGCATTGCGCGCAACGCCGGTGCCACGATCGACCGCGCCGGCACCGACTCGCAGGCGCGCCTGCGCCTGCCGCCCGACGACGTGGCCTCGCACGTCAGCGAAATCGTCGAAGGCAGCGCGGCAGAGATCGACTACCGGCTCAAGGCGCAGGCGCGCCGGCTCGACGGGCTGATCGATGCGATCGCCGACGTCAAGGCGATGATCGGCAGCCGAAGCGGCCAAGCCGGCATCGACTGAGAGCGTGAGAGTTTTTCGTCCGCTGCCCTCGTGCTGGCATGTCTCTGGCTTGCTGTTGGGCATGAGCGATCCGAAGCACCAAGACAGCGTGGCCGGGGTTTTGTTCGAGGACTTGGCGCCCGTCGATGAGCAAGCAGCGCAGGCCGCCGCGCAAGCGCGAGCCGTTGCGCTGCGCGCGCAGCCGCCGCGGCTGCTGCAGCCCAACCGCAAGCAGATCGAACTGCGGGCATCGGACCTGGAGTCGCTGCTGGGCGAGGATCACCGAGCGCGGCTGGTATGGGGCTACGTCGAGCGGCAGGACCTGAGCCGGCTGACCGATGCGATCAAGGCGCGCGGCAGCAACGCCGGACGCGCGGCGATCGACCCGCGCATCCTGTTTGCGCTGTGGCTGTACGCCACGCTCGAAGGCGTGGGCAGTGGACGCGAGCTGGCGCGGCT
>NZ_QOAZ01000109.1 GCF_003574675.1 Azohydromonas sediminis | reverse complement strand
GGAGGCGCCCCAAGGTTCCCTCAGAATGGTTGGAAATCATTCGAAGAGTGCAAAGGCAGAAGGGAGCTTGACTGCGAGACATACAGGTCGAGCAGGGACGAAAGTCGGGCTTAGTGATCCGGTGGTTCCGCATGGAAGGGCCATCGCTCAACGGATAAAAGCTACCCCGGGGATAACAGGCTTATCTCCCCCAAGAGTCCACATCGACGGGGAGGTTTGGCACCTCGATGTCGGCTCATCGCATCCTGGGGCTGTAGTCGGTCCCAAGGGTTGGGCTGTTCGCCCATTAAAGCGGTACGCGAGCTGGGTTCAGAACGTCGTGAGACAGTTCGGTCCCTATCCGTCGCGGGCGCAGGAAATTTGAGAGGAGCTGTCCTTAGTACGAGAGGACCGGGATGGACGCACCGCTGGTGTACCAGTTGTTCTGCCAAGGGCATCGCTGGGTAGCTATGTGCGGACGGGATAAGTGCTGAAAGCATCTAAGCATGAAGCCCCCCTCAAGATGAGATTTCCCATTCCGCAAGGAAGTAAGATCCCTGAAAGATGATCAGGTTGATAGGTCTGAGGTGGAAGTGTGGCGACACATGGAGCTGAC
>NZ_QOAZ01000108.1 GCF_003574675.1 Azohydromonas sediminis | reverse complement strand
GATGGCCCGGCGCAGCGCCTTGCCGCCGTCGATCACCCACAGCCGCATGCGCTGGGCATCCAGCCCGCGCTCGACCAGATCCGACAGCAGCGCGGCGACCACGCGCGTGGCCTCGGTGGAGCCCTCGCGCAGCCCCAGCACGTGCTTGTTGCCCTGCGCGTCGATGCCCAGGGCCAGCAGGATGACGCGGTCGCGCAAGTGCATGCCGTCGATCATCACCACCGGCAGGTCCAGATCGCCCAGGGGCCTTGCCAGCCACTGCGCGAGCTGCTCCTGGCTGAGCTGCACGAAGCGGCGCGAGACCGCGCTCTTGGAGGCCGCGCGCGGCCGGTGCGACGCCGGCACCGGCTCCTGGGTGCTGGCGTAGCGGCGCGTCGACACGCCTGCGGCGATGGCCGCCATCGTGGCGGCGTCCAGCGGGTCCGCGCTGGCGGCCCACTCGAAGCTCGCCAGCGCCAGTTCACCTTCGCTCAGCGAGCGTGCACGCGGGCGTCGCACCGCGATGCGCTGGCCGCCCAGCACGACCTGGCTGGCGGTGGTGCCGCCGCGCACGGCGCGCCGGCCAGCGTCGGGCACGCCCTTGGGGCCGCACAGCGC
>NZ_QOAZ01000107.1 GCF_003574675.1 Azohydromonas sediminis | reverse complement strand
TCCCACTGAACACACACTTGGGGACCTTAGCTGATGATCTGGGCTGTTTCCCTTTTGACGATGGATCTTAGCACTCACCGTCTGACTCCCGGATACGAATACGCGGCATTCGGAGTTTGACTGGACTTGGTAACCCTTGGCGGGCCCCGCACCCAATCAGTGCTCTACCTCCGCAATTCTTTACTCCGAGGCTAGCCCTAAAGCTATTTCGGGGAGAACCAGCTATCTCCGAGTTCGATTGGAATTTCTCCCCTACCCCCACGTCATCCCCGAGCTTTTCAACGCTCGTGGGTTCGGGCCTCCAGTGCGTGTTACCGCACCTTCACCCTGCACAGGGGTAGATCACCCGGTTTCGGGTCTACGTCCACGTACTGTAATTCGCCCTATTCAGACTCGCTTTCGCTGCGGCTTCGTCTCATCGACTTAACCTCGCACGGGAACGTAACTCGCCGGTTCATTCTACAAAAGGCACGCCATCACCCATATAGAGGGCTCTGACTTCTTGTAAGCGCACGGTTTCAGGTTCTGTTTCACTCCCCTTCCGGGGTGCTTTTCACCTTTCCCTCACGGTACTGCTTCGCTATCGGTCGCTAGGTAGTATTTAGCCTTAGCAGATGGTCCTGCCGGATTCCCACGGGGT
>NZ_QOAZ01000106.1 GCF_003574675.1 Azohydromonas sediminis | reverse complement strand
AGGGCGTGTACCCGGAAGGGATGACGCAAGCCGAGGTCCGCAAAGAAGTCGATGGGACGTTTGGCGGCCGTTTCGAGCAATTCGGCGGCGGCAAGTTCAGATTCATCGCCTACACAGACTGACAACCCAGCCCGCTTAGTCGGGCTTTTTTCATTGGAGCAGAGCATGAACAACGTCCACGACACATTCCAGCGCATCTTTGCAACCAACCCAGCAGTTCCCCAGCCATCGCGGCAGTCAATCAACGACAGCGATATCTACGTGGTTGATCTGACCACGCGGAAGGTGGTGAAGGAATACGGCTCTGCAAGCGCAACAGCAAGCGATGCGCGAATCTATGGGGTTGCGGTGAGGCAGGGGCAGACTTGGATGACGGGTCTGGAACTCAAGGGGTCGGGTCTTGTTGATCTGGAGGCGGTATGAGCATGTTCCGCACGCGATACCGCATCGTGACTGACAACTACAACGGATACGAAGCGCAATTCAGGCGGTGGTGGATGCCTTTCTATGTGCAGTGCTTTTTCTGCAATACCTCCGCAACCGTAGACCGCGCCAGAGAAATCATCAAACGACATGCGCAGCGGGTGATTGAAGTCATCGACCCCGCAGGAGAAACGCCATGAACCGCATCCACCCCAACTGGC
>NZ_QOAZ01000105.1 GCF_003574675.1 Azohydromonas sediminis | reverse complement strand
GATCTTATTAAACTAAATTGATTGCCATTTAAAATCACTTGGATTTTACACCACGCTTGACGCTCTAAATTTACTTCGGTTTGAATTGAACGATGTTCAAGCCAAAAACGGTAATTCGGAACCCCTAACGGGTTTTGGCTTTGCTTAACCGTTGAAGCGACCGAGCCGCTCAGAATTAAGCAATTATCAATCGGCGAATTACTCGCCAGCTTCCTCTGATTCAACTTCAGCTACCGCTTCAGCAACTTTGCTTTCTTTCGCTTTCACCATTGGTGACGCTTCAGTTACTGCCGCTTTAGTGTGAACGATTAAGTTACGAAGAACTGCATCGTTATAACGGAAGTTAGTTTCTAACTCGTCGATTACACTTTGAGGTGCTTCTACATTCATTAACACGTAGTGTGCTTTGTGAAGTTTGTTGATTGGGTATGCTAATTGACGACGACCCCAATCTTCTAAGCGATGAACTTGACCGCCAGCTTCTTTAACAGACGCTGTGTAACGCTCAATCATTGCCGGTACTTGTTCGCTTTGGTCCGGGTGAACCATAAAAACGATTTCGTAGTGACGCATTGACTATCCTTACGGGTTAGCAGCCTCCAACTTTAGCCAGTCACCAACTTGTGGAAGCAAGGATTAAAAAAAC
>NZ_QOAZ01000104.1 GCF_003574675.1 Azohydromonas sediminis | reverse complement strand
GGGTGCTACAGCGCCTTGACCGAAACGGTATGATAAACCTGCTGTTACAGAGTGGATATCAGGAGCATATTGGAAGTCCACATCTTGTGTGCCTGAACGAACTAATGCTTTATTTAAGTTACCCGCTTTGTTTAAGTATTGGTATTCAACACGTGCCGCTAATTCAGGAAGAATTGCGTACTCAACACCTGCACCTAAAATAGTTGATGCTTTTAATTTGTGGAATTTTGTTGTTGATTCGTTAGTGTTTTCCGCACCATATTTTTTATAGTCATTACGAACAACCGCAATACCTACTTTACCGTAAACGTCTAAGTCAGGTAATACTTCGTAGCTTGGTTTTAACGCTAAGTTTAAACCGTGAGCAGAGTGTTTAACTGTACGGAATTCATCTACGTTACCACGTACGCGACCGTAGTAGTCATAGCCTAATTCAGCTGCTAAACCGAAGTTATTTTGGTTTAAGATTTGGTAACCGCCGAATACACCGTAAGTTACAGAGTTACGGTTGATACCATACTTACGTGTTTTATCATTATAACGATCATCGTGACCAGATTTTAATTGGTTAACACCGTGGTGAAATGATGATTGACCAACTTTCGCACCTGCGTAGAAAGTATTTTGTTGTAGAGCTGCTTGAGCTACTAGAT
>NZ_QOAZ01000103.1 GCF_003574675.1 Azohydromonas sediminis | reverse complement strand
GCGCTGACTTGCTCAACCATCGGCGCCATCTGCCCCATGTCGCTGCCGGCGTTGCTCACCGCCACGCCCACGATGACCTGGTCCTTGCAGGTGGTGGCCAGCT
Source organism: Azohydromonas sediminis (assembly GCF_003574675.1). Lineage (GTDB taxonomy): Bacteria > Pseudomonadota > Gammaproteobacteria > Burkholderiales > Burkholderiaceae_C > Calidifontimicrobium > Calidifontimicrobium sediminis. The sequence goes on along the minus strand of NZ_QOAZ01000103.1, from coordinate 604 downwards.
GCACGTTGTACGCCGGCCGGAACCCGCCGTCGCCCATCTTCATCACCCGTGCGTCGGCATCGCTGGTGCTGGCGCGAGCGTCTTCGGCCTTGTCGCCGTTGCGCAGCTTGGCCGCCTGCACCTGGGGCAGCTGCTCCAGCGCCGCTTGGATGCGTGCTTCGCGCTCCTGGGCTGCACGCTGCTGCGCGGCCTGCGCGCGGCGGCTGCTCGCCCCAGGATCGTCCTTGGCCCGCTGCTTGGTCTGTCGCACGAGCTCGCCCGCCTCGGCCAGGTGCTGCTGCAAACTGGCTTGACGGCGAAACGACGCCGCGCCTGCGTCGGCCCGCACCCGCATGCCGTCCTGCGCCACGCACTCCAGGCTGATCGCGCCTGCGGCCGCCAGCGCCGCGACGTTGGCCGTCAGCACCTCGTCCATCAGCGCCTCGTTGCCCGAGCGGAAGTCGTTGAGCGCGTGGTAGTTCACCGACACGCCGCCGCAGATCCAGCGGTAGGCGTCGTGCTCGCGCGTCAGCCGCGCCAGCTCGCGTCCACTGCCCACGCCTTCGAGCGTGGCGTACAGCCACAGCGCAAACAGGATGCGCGGGTCGATCGCCGCGCGTCCGGC
>NZ_QOAZ01000102.1 GCF_003574675.1 Azohydromonas sediminis | reverse complement strand
AAGGTCGTCAGCGAAGACGCGCTGCGCCGGGCGTTGGAACGCATCGACGAGGCGGCCAGTGCGGCGTGGATGCGCCCGAGCCTGATGCACTCGGTTCGCGAGGCGCTGGACCGGCCGTGGGTGCTGGACATCGACGCGAGCATCAAGCCGCTGTACGGGCGCCAGGAAGGTGCCCAGATCGGCTACAACCCGACCAAACCCATGCGCCCCAGCCACGTGCTGCACACCTTCCTGGTGGCCAACCTGCGCCTGGTGCTGGACGTGCAGGTCAGCTCGGGCAAGCAGCACACCAGCGTACATGCCAGGGCGGCGCTGGGGCAGTTGCTCGACGAACTCGGCCAAGATCCTCTTGGCAATCGGCGCCCGGCGCTCGTGCGCGGCGACTCGGGCTATGGCAACGAGGGCATCCTCACCGAGCTGGAAAGCCGCCACCAGCCCTACCTGCTGCGGCTGCGGCAGACCCAGAACGTGCAGCGGCTGGTCGCGCAGCAGTTCGCCCGGCAAGACTGGAGCCGCCCCGACAGCCAGGGCTGCCAGATGGTCGAGGCGCAGTTGCAGCTGCACGGCTGGAGCAAGAAGCGCCGCGTCGTCATCGTGCGCCAGCGCATTCGCGGCGGCATCGCGCGCGAGCGGCGCATGGACGGCAAGCAGCTGCGGCTGGACCTGGCGGGCCCAAGCGTGCACGAGGGCGAGCGGCTGTGGGAGTACGCGGTGCTGGTCACCGATGTGGCCTA
>NZ_QOAZ01000101.1 GCF_003574675.1 Azohydromonas sediminis | reverse complement strand
TCGAGGCAGCCGTCGAGATGGGTGCGGTCAAGAAGACCGAGTTCGAGCGCGTCATCGTCGACACGACCGTGCAGGAGAAGGCCGCAGCGCACCCCACCGACAGCCGGCTGCTGGAAGTCGCACGCGACAAGGTCGCCCGGCTGGCCAAGCGCGCGGGCATCAAGTTGAAGCTCACGCACGAGCGCGAAGGCAAGACGCTGCGGCGGCGCGCTGCCGGCTACGCGCACGCACGGCAGTTCCGGCGGCTGAAGAAGGTGCTGCGGCGCCAGCGCACGATCCTGGGCAGCGTGCTGCGCCAGGTGCAGCGCAAGCTCGGCCAACTCGACGAGGCTACGCGCGAGTGCCTGCTGCCGTGGATCGAGCGCGCCGAGCGCATCCGCAGCCAACGCCCGCACGACAAGGGCAAGCTGTATGCCCTGCACGCCCCCGAGGTGGAGTGCATCGGCAAGGGCAAAGCGCGCAAGCCCTTCGAGTTCGGCGTCAAGGTCAGCCTGGCGGTCACGCACAGACACGGACTGGTGGTCGGTGCCAGGACCTTCCCCGGCAACCCGTACGACGGCCACACGCTGGCCGAGCAGCTCGAGCAGACGCGCAACCTGCTGCAAGACGTCGGCGTCGAGCCCAAGGCGGCGATCGTCGACCTGGGCTATCGCGGTGTCGACGACGCGGTGTCGGTCCAGGTCATCCACCGCGGCAAGAGCAAGACTCTCACGGCGCAGCAGCGCGGCTGGCTCAGG
>NZ_QOAZ01000100.1 GCF_003574675.1 Azohydromonas sediminis | reverse complement strand
CAACGCTGTCGCGTTGCCCACCGCGCAGGCCTTCGCCCACAAGCTCCACAGCCTCCCACCACCATCTACATGAACCTGGAACTCAACGAAGACCAGGTTCTATCGGGGCGACAACAATTCTGACGCGGGGGGGCCCCCACCGGTGACGTGGGGTTCGTGCAGGATTCCCATGCCGCGTACGGCCGTGAAGCAGCCCAGCCCATCGGACACCAGGGTGGCCGGCGCCGCCAACGACTGCGCGGCGAACGCCCGGATCGACTCCTTGGTGAAGGGCCGCTGCGACAGGCACATGAGGACGGGCTGGCCGGACTCGGTGGTCTGCACCGCGGCCACGAACGGGACCTTGTTGGGCGAGCCGCGTCCCGCCTTGCCACCCTGCACCTCGCCGCCGAGGTAAGCGTCGTCGATCTCGACCCGCCCGGTGAGCTGGCGCGATTGCTCCCGATCGACCATCACTTGCATGATCTTGTGCTTGAGCAGCCAGGCCGTCGGATACGACACGCCCAGGTGGCGCTTGAGCTCAAGCGCCGAGACGTTGTTCTTGGCCTGCGTCATCAGGTGCATGGCCAGGAACCACATTGAACCGCCCCGGATTTTGAGGAGGCTCCTTCGATTGAGAATGGAGTCATCATGAGGAAGTCCCCGAAGTTTTCCCCCGAGGTGCAGGAGCGTGCAGTGCGCATGGTCTTCGACGCCAAGGACCATTACCCGTCGCAGTGGGCAGCGATCGAGTCGATCGCCAGCAAGATCGGCTGCACCG
>NZ_QOAZ01000010.1 GCF_003574675.1 Azohydromonas sediminis | reverse complement strand
GGTCATCTGCTTCATCGTCGCCCTCCGAACCTGCGTCGACTCCTTCAACGCACGCCACTACGATGCGGAGGACTTGATCAGCGTTTCCCTAGGGGGAGGGCGGTGTCCCGGCCCGTGGCTGCCGCGGTGCGGCCGGGGTGCGCGCGCCCGGCGCGTCGGGCGCGTGCACGTCGAGGCCGGCCGCCGACGCGGTGGCGCCGGCGGCCGGTGGGCTCAGGTGCCCTTGGTCTTGCAGGTGCTGATGCCGAACGGCAGGTAGGCCGGGCACCAGCCGAGCGCGGCGGTGACGATCGGCACGATGCCGATGTAGCCCCACGCACCGATCGTGCCGGTGGCCGCGAGCGCCACCAGCACGATGCCGACCACGAAGCGAAGGATGCGGTCGATGCCGCCGACGTTGGGTTTCATGCGCGATCTCCTCGAAAAGGACGGTCCCCGCGGGACCGCGTGCGAATGATGCTAGATCGCGTGCCGCCTGCGGTCGGTGACCCCGGTCACACCGAGCCGGCGGCGGCCAGTGCGCGCAGCGCGGCGGCGTCGACGATCTCGATGCGCTCGCGTCCCAGCCGTACCCAGCCGGCACGCTCGAAGCGCTTGAGCAGCCGCGTGACGATCTCGCGCACGGTGCCGATCTCGTCGGCCAGCGCCTGGTGCGTGGCCAGCACGACGCTGCCGTGCCCGAGCAGCGTCGCGGCGAGCCGCTGGTCCAGCCGCTGGAACGCCACCGCCTCGACGAGCGCCATCAGCTCGGCCAGCCGGTCGGCGAACACGCCGAACACGAAGCGCCGGAACGGCTCGTGCGCGGTCCAGCGCTCGAAGCCGGTCGGGTCGAGCACGACGAGCTCACTCGGCTGCGCCGCGACGCCGTGCGCGGCGAGCAGGCCGCGACCGAACAGGCACGACGTCGACGCGACGCAGACCTCGCCCGGCGTCACGCGGTACAGCTCGAGCGAGCGGCCCTGTGGCGTGCCGCGCGCGACGCGCACCTCGCCGGCGACGACGAGTGGAAAGCCGCGGCACGGTGTGCCCTCCTCGAACAGCACGGTGCCGGCGCTCACCTGCATCGCCTGCGCGTGGCGGGCGAGCACCGGATCGCGCAGCGGCGGGGCCAGTTCGGCGATCGCGGGGTACAGCTCGAGCAGGCGGGCGGTGGCGGCAGGCGGCATCGGTGACGTCGTGACGGCGGGCAACGCCGGCACTGTAAGCCGCACGCCGCCGGCGCGTGCGCGACCGCCGGCAGCGCGCCGATCAGGCCACGGGCGGCAGCACGCGGCCGCGCACCGTGGCCGCCGGTGACGCGAACACGCCGCCGCCGAGGTGGTGCAGCGTGTGCAGCGCCGCGTTGCCGTCGTGCATCGACCAGCGACCGTGCGCGAACACGCGCGCGTCGGCCTGCGCCGAGACGACTTCGGCGAACACGGTGTCGTAGGCCTGCTCGGTGTGCGCCTCGGGGATGCGGCGGCACTCGAGCCACGCGACGCAGCCCTCGACCAGCGGCAGGCCCAGCACCGGGCCGCTGAACGTCGCGATGCTGTAGGCGGCGAACTTGTCGCCGCCGGCGACGTCGCGCGCCGAGACGCTGCCCACCGTGTACGTCAGGTCGGCCAGCGCACGGCCCGGCAGGCTGAGCGCAAACGTGCCGCTGGCCAGCACCAGATCGTGCGTGACGGTGTGCTTGTCGATCACGACGGCCACGCGCGGCGGCGTGAACTCGACCGGCATCGACCACGCCGCCGCCATCACGTTGCGCCGCCCGCCGTGCGCGCTCGTCACGAGCACGGTGGGGCCGTGGTTGACGAGGCGGCTGGCGTGGGACAGGTCGACGGGCTGGCGCATCGACCGGCAGTGTAAGCAGTGGCCGACAGGGGCCTCGCGCGTCGGCGCCGACAATGGCCGCATGATTGCCCGCCCCACGGCGCTGCCGCCGAGCGCCTTCGCCACGCTGCTGCTGATCGCGCTGATGATGGGCGCCAACCACGTCGCCGCGCGCGTCGCGTTCGACCACGGCGTCGACGTCGCGACCGCGGTGACGTGGCGCAGCGCGTTCACGGCGCTCGCGGTCGGCGTGCTGCTGGCGGTGCAACGCGTGCCGCTGCGCCTGCAGCCGCGGCACCGGCGCGCGCTGCCGGCCATCGGGGTGCTCGTCGCGGTGCAGAGCCTGTGGCTGTACGCGGCGGTCGCGCGGCTGCCGGTGGCGCTCGCGCTGCTCGCGTTCAACACCTACCCGCTGTGGACCGCACTGTGGGCGCGCGTGCTGTACCGCCAGCGCGCCGAGCGCCGCGTGCTCGTCGCGATGCCGGTGCTGCTGGCCGGGCTCGCGCTCGCGCTCGACGTGTTCGGCGCCGCGTCGGGGCTCGGCGCGGCCGCACAGTGGGGGCGCATCGGTGCCGGTGTCGCGTTCGCGCTCGGCGCCGGCGCCGTGTTCGGCCTCGCGCTGGTGTGGACGCAGCACGAGGCCGGCGACCTCGACGGGCGCGTGCGCACCGCGGGCACGATGGGCATCGTCGCGGTGCTGGCGCTGGCCGGCACTGCGACGCAGGGCGGCCTGCACCTGCCGCAGGCGGCGGCCGGCTGGTGGGGCCTCGTGGCGCTGACGCTGCTGTACGGCACCGCGTTCACGGTGATGTTCACCGTGCTGCCGCGGCTGGGCGTCGTCGGCAACTCGGCGATCATGAACGTCGAGCCGGTGTTCGCGCTGGTACTCGCGTGGGCGATCCTCGGCCAGGCGATCGCGCCGGTGCAGGTCGCCGGCGCGATCGTCGTCGTCGCCACCGTCGTGGGGCTCGGGCTGCGGCGCCGCTGAACGCGGCAGCCCCACCCCCGCGCACACGCCGCAGCGGTGGCGGCGGGGCGCCCGCTGAATGTCGGCCGGCCGTGTCAGTGCGGGGATGGCCGCGAGGCGGTCGTGGTCTGCAGCACGCGCAGCCGGCTCGCGAGCGACGCGGCGCTGAGCATCCCGAAGTGACGCTCGACGACGCGGCCCTGCGCGTCGACGAACAGCGTCGTCGGCAGCCCGGTCGAACCGATCGCGGGCCCGAGCCGCGACGCGCGGTCGAGCCACACGCCGTCGAGCGCGAACGGCTGTGCCGCGAGGAAGCGCTGCACGGCCGCAGCGTCCTCGCCCTGGTTGACGAACACGAAGCGCACACCGCGCTCGCGCTGCTGCGCGGCGGCGAACGTGGGCAGCTCGGCGCGGCACGGTGCGCACCAGCTCGCCCACAGGTTGATCACGGCCGGCTGGCCGTGCACGAGCACGTCCAGCTCGGCCGGCGCGCCGTCGAGCGCCTGCAGCGCGAGCGCAGGCAGCGCGGGGCGGTCGTGCACGCCCAGCAGCGTCGACGACACGCCCCAGCACACGGCGCCCGCGGCCGATGCCGCCGCGAGCGGACGCCGCAGCGGTGCGGCACGCAGGCCGTGCCAGGCGAGCACGGCCAGCGACACCGCGATGCCGACCGCCGGCGACCAGCCGCCGTCGCGGATGTCGAGCACGCTCCACGGCGACGCGAGGTAGGCGTCGGCGGCGCCGGCGACGAACGCGACGCGCGCGGCCGCGAAGCCGGCCAGCGCCGCGAGCCACACGGCGTCGCCGGCTTCGCGCGCGTGCGCCCCGGCCATGCGCGCGGCGAGCCCTTGCGCGACCAGCAGCGCGACGAGCCACAGCAGCGGAACGATGGGAAACGCGAGCGGGCCGACCTGCAGCGCCGTCATGCGTCCTTCGCGTGCAGGCGTTCGTGGATGCGGCGCGTCGTGCGCCACACGCCCCACAGCACCAAGGGGATCAGCGCGCCGACCGTCATCTCGGGGTCGAGCGGCAATCCGGCCGACTTCGCGGCCTTCGCACCGTACAGCATCAGGCTGACGACGTAATACGAAATCGCGGCGATCGACAGCCCTTCGACGGTGGTCTGCAGCCGCAGCTGCAGTTCCTGCCCGCGCGTGAGCTTGGCCAGCAGCTGCTGGTTCTGCGTCTCGGTGGCGATGTCGACGCGCGTGCGCAGCAGGGCGCTCGCGCGCTCGACACGCTGCGACAGCGACGCGAGCCGCTGCGCGGTGGCGGCCACGGTGGCGATCGCCGGGTTGAGCCGGCGCTGCAGGAACTCGCCGATCGTCTGCGTGCCGGGGATCGCCGCTTCGCGCAGCTCGGCGAGGCGCTCGGCCACCAGCGTGCTGTACGCGCGCGTGGCGGCGAAGCGGTAGTCGTGCGCGGCGGTCGCGCGCTCGAGCCGCCCGGCCAGCGCGACGAGGCGGTCGAGCAGCTCCTGGTCGGAGGCCTGGCCGGCCTCGAGCTGCTCGGTCAGCGACGCGAGTGTCGCCTCGGCGTCGCCGAGCATCGGCGCCAGCGACTTGGCCGCCGGCAGGCCGCGCAGTGCCATCATGCGGTAGGTCTCGAGCTCGAGAAGGCGCTGCGAGATGCGCCCGGCGCGCGTCTCGGTCGTGTCGGGCGGCGCGATGACGAGCATGCGCTCGTAGCCGCTCGCGCGCAGCTGGAAGTCGGTCACGGCGCACGAGTGGCTGCCGCCGCCCGGGGCGCGGCCCATCAGCGACGCGACGACGGGGCGACCGCCGAACCAGCGCTGCGCCAGCGGCACCAGCGCCGCGGGGTCGGCGAGGTCGCCGTGCACCATCGCGAGCTTGATCGCCGCGACGGTGCGCCCGGGGATCTCGCGCAGCCACTGCGGATCGACGACGACGGCCGGCAGCAGCTCGGGGTCGGCAGCGCCGAGCGCGGCGCTGTCGGGCAGCGGCTGCACGATCGAGTAGCGCGTGAACTCGGTGTGACGCTCCCACTTGACGGTGCAGCCACCCAGGCGCAGGCGCAGGAAGTTGCCCGCCAGCGCGTCGAGCGGCAGCGCGTCCTGGCCGGGCAGGCGGCGCAGGTGCGCGCACTCGGCGTCGCGGCCGATGCCCGCGTTGAGCACGGCGACGTAGACGACGAGCGCCGGCAGCCGGATGCGCGCCGACGGGCGCGCGTGCACTTCGTTGTGCAGCACCTCGCGCAGCGCGTCGTCGGGCGGCAGCGCGAGGTGCGTCGTGGGGGTGCCGGGGTCGGGAGGCGTCATCCGGGGGCGGCGCGGGCAGCGGCCCCCGCATTCTGCCCGCGCGCCGCAGGGCCGGCCGCGTCGCCGTTCAGGCCTGGTCCTCGCCGATCAGCAGCCGCGAGTCGCTGACGTAGCGGTGCGGCGGGATCTCGAGGTTGGTCGGCGCGGGCTTGTTGCGGAACACGCGGCCCGCGCCGTCGAACGTCGAGCCGTGGCACGGGCAGAAGAAGCCCCCGGCCCAGTCGGCGCCGACGCTGGGGTTCGCGCTGCCGGCCGGCACCGCGGTCGGCGAGCAGCCCAGGTGCGTGCAGATCCCGACCGCGACGAAGATCTCGGGCCGGATCGAGCGCGTCGCGTTGCGTGCGTAGTCGGGTTGCTGGGGGCGCAGCGACTGGGGGTCGGCGAGGTCGGGGTGCGGGCGTTCGACGGCGGCCAGCATTTCGGGTGTGCGACGCACGATCCACACCGGCTTGCCGCGCCACTCGACGGTCTTCATGCCGCCCGGCGGGATGTCCGACAGGTCGACCTCGACGGCGGCACCGAGCGCGCGGGCGCGCTCGCTCGGCGCGAATGACGCGACGAACGGGACCGACGCCCCGACCGCGGCGACGCCGCCGGCGGCCGAGGCCGTCAGAACCCAGAAGCGGCGCTCGGGGTCGGTCGGCGTCGGGCGCATCGTGTCGGTGCTCATCTCGGACTCTCCTTTCTTCGGTCAGTGGGGATTCTTCGGGGCCACTCTGTGTCCCGGGCCGTGCGATCGCGGCCGCTCCGCTGCCGACCGTCAAGACCCGTGCCGGCGCCAGCCGTTCCGCAAAGAGCCATCGCGCAGCCCGGCGATCGCGGCGCGGCTGCGGCAGCGTCGGCGCGCGTTGGAGTGCGCCGCGCGCGCATCGGTTCGCGCGGTTCGACGACGGCGCTGCAAGGCCGCCGGGCGCACAGGATCGCGAGACCGATGCATGGTGCAGGCAGTATACGGCGACGGGTATCATGCGACGTTCTGCACCTGCCGTCCACGACGATGACCGATCCCGCTGCACCGCCTCGCACTGCCCGCCCCGCCGCCACGGGGTCGCGGCGTGCCGTCGTCATGGCGGCGGCCGCACTCGCAGTCGCGGCCGCCGCACGACGGCGCCGCTGCGGGTCACGCTCGAACACGCGCGTGCCGAGCACGAGGCGGGCCGCGCCCTGCTGATCGACATCCGCGAGCCGGCCGAGCATGCCACCGGCGTGGCCCCCGGTGCGCGCTTGTGGCCGATGCGGCAGCTCGCCGCGCGCCTCGAGGACATCCCGCCGCGCGACCCGGCGACGCCGGTGCTGCTGATCTGCAACACGCAGAATCGCTCGCGCGCGGCGGTGCAGGCGTTGCACGAGCAAGGCTACACGCACGTGCACTACGTCGACGGTGGCATGAGCGAGTGGGCGCGGCGCGGCTGGCCGCTCGTGCGCCCGCGACCCTGAAGGGCGCCGCGATGGGCGTGGTGCGCGGCGCGCGCCGGTCGTCGTCGACGGCGCGCGCGGTTCAGCAGCCCGGCGCGCGCAGCCGGTCCTGCAGTTCGCGCGCCTTCGCTGCCGCCGCGGCGTCGCCGGCGTCGGCGGCCAGCGCGTACCAGTACAGCGCCAGCCGCAGGTCGCACTCGACGCCCAGGCCGGCCTCGTACATCGATGCGATCAGATACATCGCGCCGACGTCGCCGGCGTTGGCCGCCTCGCGGTACCAGCGTGCGGCTTGCGCCATGTCGGTCTCGGTGCCGCGGCCGAGGTAATACGACGTCGCGACCTCGATCTGCGCCTCGACGCTGCCGGCGGTCGCGGCGCGCAGGTACCAGCGGTGTGCGGCGGGCAGGTCGGCGCGGCCGGTGGCCGTCCCGTCCTCGTGCAGCCGCGCCAGCTGCACCATCGCGGTGACGAAGCCGCCGTCGGCCGCACGCTCAAGCAGCACCAGCGCCGCCGGGACGCCGGCCGCTGACAGCCGCTCGAAGATCGCGCGTGCCTCGTCGACGCGGCCGGCCTCGTACGCGCGCACGCCGAGTTCGAGCTGCGCACGCAAGGCCCCCGAGGGCGGCGGCGACTGTGCGAAGGCCGCCGTGGCAGCCACGGCCAGGGCGAGCGCTGCGAGCCGGGCACGCAGCAGGCGGGATCGGGGGGCTTTCAATGCGCGGTCCTTCGTCGTCGGCGGGAAAGGCCGTCGTGCTGGCACGCGCCTGCACACCCCCGGCTGCGAGTGTGCCGCAGGATGCGCCGCGCCGCCGACAATGCCGGCATGACGGCTGCTGCCTCGCCCCTGCCCGAGCCCCCGGTCGTGCGCCTGCTCGGGACGCGCGACTACGTGGCCACCGACGCGGCGATGCGCGCCTTCACCGCCGCGCGCGACGCCACCACGCGCGACGAGGTCTGGCTCGTCGAGCACCCGCCGGTGTTCACGCAGGGCGTAGCCGGCCGCAGCGAGCACGTGCTGGCGCCCGGCGACATCCCCGTCGTGCAGACCAACCGCGGCGGGCAGGTCACGTACCACGGGCCGGGGCAGGTCGTCGCGTACCCGCTGGTCGACCTGCAGCGGTTGGGCATCTACGTCAAGGAGTACGTGTTCCGGCTCGAGACGGCGGTGCTGAAGGTGCTCGAGGACTACGGCGTCACCGGCCACCGCGTCGCCGGCGCGCCGGGCGTCTACGTGCGCCTCGACGACCCCTTCGGCCACGCGGCACTGGCCGGGCCGAGCGATCCGCGCGACCCGTTCCGCGGGCTCGGCAAGATCGCCGCGCTGGGCATCAAGGTCAGCCGCCACTTCGCGTACCACGGCGTCGCGCTCAACGTCGCGATGGACCTGGAGCCGTTTCGCCGCATCCACCCTTGTGGCTATGCCGGGCTCGAGACGGTCGATCTGGCTAGACTTGGGGTTTTCACCACCTGGGGCGAGGCGGCCGATCGGCTTGCGCGCCGGCTGGCCGACCAGCTGACGCCCTGACCTGCGCCCCGCCGACGCCGACCGCGATGACGACGCCCACCCCCGCCTACGACCCGTCCGCCAAGCAGAAGGCGCAGGCCAAGACCGCGCGCATCCCGATCAAGGTCGTGCCGGCCGAGGTGCTGAAGAAGCCGGAGTGGATCCGCGTCAAGGCCGGCAGCCCGAGCACGCGCTTCTACGAGATCAAGCAGATCCTGCGCGAGCACCGGCTGCACACCGTGTGCGAGGAGGCGAGCTGCCCGAACATCGGCGAGTGCTTCGGCAACGGCACCGCGACGTTCATGATCATGGGCGACAAGTGCACGCGCCGCTGCCCGTTCTGCGACGTCGGCCACGGCCGCCCCGACCCGCTCGACGCCGACGAGCCGCTGAACCTCGCGAAGACGATCGCGGCGCTCAAGCTCAGGTACGTCGTCATCACCAGCGTCGACCGCGACGACCTGCGCGACGGCGGCGCGGCGCACTTCGTCGAGTGCATCCGCAAGACGCGAGAGCTGTCGCCCGGCACGCAGATCGAGATCCTGACGCCCGACTTCCGCGGCCGCATGGACCGCGCGCTCGGCATCCTGAAGGCCGCGCCGCCCGACGTGATGAACCACAACCTCGAGACGGTGCCCCGGCTGTACAGGGAAGCGCGCCCGGGCTCGGACTACCAGTTCAGCCTGACGCTGCTGCAGCGCTTCAAGCAGGAGGTGCCCGGCGTGCCGACCAAGAGCGGGCTGATGGTGGGGCTGGGCGAGACCGACGACGAGATCCTGCAGGTCATGCGCGACATGCGCGCGCACGGCATCGACATGCTGACGATCGGCCAGTACCTCGCGCCCAGCGGCCACCACCTGCCGGTGCGCCGCTACGTGCACCCCGACACGTTCGCGATGTTCGAGCGCGAGGCCTACGCGATGGGTTTCACGCACGCCGCGGTCGGACCGCTCGTGCGCTCGAGCTACCACGCCGACCGGCAGGCGCACGCGGCCGGCATCGCGCCGGTGGCGTGACCGACGCGTTCAGCAGGCGCTGAACTGCTCCCAGGCCTGCAGCGCCTCGGCGGCGTACATCAGCGACGGCCCGCCGCCCATGTAGACCGCCACGCCGAGGGCTTCCTCGAACTCGGCCTTCGTCGCGCCGAGCTTCACGAGCGCCTTGGTGTGGAAGCCGATGCACGCCGGACAGCGCTGGCTGACGCTGATGCCCAGCGCGATCAGCTCCTTGGTCTTCTCGCTGAGCGTGCCGTCGGCCATTGCGGCTGAGGCCATCGCGCTGAAGCCCTGGATCGTCGCGGCCTGCGACTTGCGAAACGGCACGAGCTGCTTCGACACGTTCTGCGTCAGCTCGGGAAACGACGGGGTGGTCATGGCGAAAGGAGGCAGGTTGAACGATACCCGCCACCCTAGACGCAATCGCCGTTGCCGGGCTTGACCTCGCGCAAGCCCGCCGCGCGGGAGGCCGGCTCAGCCGCGCGTCAGCAGCTTGTCGACCAGCGCGTGCAGTGCCGCGAAGTCGGGCTCGCCGACGTAGCGCTTGACGATCTCGCCGCGCTGGTTGATCAAAAACGTCGTCGGCGTCAGCCGCACGTCGCCGAAGCGCTGCGCGATCTCGCCGGTGTTGTCGATCGCCACCGCGAACGGCAGCTGCCGCGTCTCGGCGAAGCGCGAGACGAACGCCGGCGGGTCGTAGCTCATCGCCACGGCGATCGTCTCATAGCCGCGGGCGCGGAATTTCTCGTGCGTCGCGGCGATCTGCGGCATCTCCTTGACGCAGGTGACGCAGCTTGTCGCCCAGAAGTTGACGAGCACCACCTTGCCGCGCAGGTCGTCGCTGGTGACCTTCGAGCCATCCAACAAGGTGTAAGTGACCGCCGGCGCCGGCTCCAGACGTGCCAGACTCTGCCACGCGAGCAGGGCGATCACGACGGCGATCGTGCCGGCAAGCGCGATGACGACGGAACGGGAGAGCTTCATGACAGCAGGTGCGGTCGGTCGAAGGCAGTTTACGGCAGCGCTCGTTTCGAGTGCGGCAGCGGGGTTGGCGTTCCCGGCGTGGGCGCTCAGCGAGTCCGATGCCGCGGCGGGGGTGCGTGCCGCACTCGAGCGCGCCGGCACCGCGGCGGTGCAGCTGCTCGGCCGCAAGGACGGCTTCTGGGGCAACAAGGCGCTGCGCATCGGGCTGCCGCCGCCGCTGGACTCGGCGGCCCAGGTGATGAAGGCGATGGGCCAGGGCAGGCGCGTCGACGAGCTCGAACTGGCGATCAACCGCGCGGCCGAAACGGCGGTCGCCGGTTCGCTCGACCTCGTACGCGGCGCGGTGCGCTCGATGACGGTCGAGGACGCGGTGGCGATCGTGCGCGGCGGCGATACGGCCGTCACGCAGTTCTTCGAGCGCAAGACGCGCGAGCCGCTGACGCAGCGTTTCCGCCCGATCGTCGACGACGCGACGCGCAAGCACGCGCTGGCCGAGAAGTACAACGCGCTGGCCCAGCGCGCCGCCAGCGCCGGGCTCGTCAAGGGCGAGCAGGCGAGCATCGAGGCCTACGTGACCGACAAGGCGCTCGACGGCCTGTACCGCACGATCGGCGAGGAGGAGCGCAAGATCCGCCGCGACCCGGTGGCCACCGGCAGCGCGCTGCTCAAGCGGGTGTTCGGTCGCTGAGCGGCGGCGGGGCGTCCTGCGACAGCTCGAACATCAGCGCCGCGGGCAGCGCGTCGGCCAGCGTCGCCCGGCCGACGCGGGCGATGCCGCCGGCGTCGAACGGCGACGTGTTCAGCCGTGGACCGTCGTCGGCGACCTCGACGAACACGGGCGGGTGCGCGAGCGCGCGCAGGTCGGCGTGCAGCGCGCGCAGCCGCTCGCCGGCCAGTTGCGCGTCGTGTACGAGCACGTGCGGCGGGCCGGCCTGGCAGAACTCGCGTGCGCCTTCGACCGAGCCGACGAAGTCGATCATCAGCCCGAGCGGGCGCAGCGCGTCGCGGATTTCCTGGCGCAGGTCGCGCCGCGCGGTGACGACGAGCACGTGGTGGCCGGCCAGCGGCCGCGAGCCGAACGTCGAAGGGAAGCCGGTGTCGAGTTCGAGCGTGCTGATGCCCTCGATCGGCGCGTAGACGGTGCACGGGAACTCGACCGTCAGCCGGCAGCCGCAGGCGGTGTCGGCGCGCTCGAGCACGAGGCCGGCGGTGACGGCGATCTGGCGCAGCAGCTGCCAGTCGAGCGTGTCCAGTGCGTCGACGTGCATCGGTGCCTGCGGGTCGGGCACCTCGTCGGTGGGCCGGTGGCGAAAGCGCACGTGCAGTCGCGCACGCGCCGGCCACGAGCGGTGGTCGAGCCCGATGTGCAGCGCCGAGCGCGTGTGCGCGAGCGCCCAGTCGAGGGCGGCGTGCAGCAGGCGGTGCAGCAGCGGCGGGTCGACGACGACGGCGGCCGGCCGGATCGTCTCGAGCAGCGGGGTGCCGCGGCTGCGCGCCGCGGGCTGCCGCTCGGCGACGACTTCGCGCAGCACGAGCGCCAGATCGAGCTGCTCCGGGCGCCGCTGCAGCGCCGGGTTCGCGAGCCGCGCGAGCTGCTGCGCGAGCAGCGCCGCGGCGCGGGCGCGCTCGATCTCGCGCGCCAGGGCCTGCAGCGCCACCGGGTCGCGGCCCGGGACGTCGGTCAGCGCACGCAGGCGTTCGAGCGCGGCGGTCAGCGGCTGCGCGACTTCGGCGCCGAACTGGGCGAACAGGGCCGACCAGTGCGCGTCGGCGACGTCGTGCGCATCGCCGCCGTCGATGGCGGTGCGCGCGGGATCACCCGCCCGCGGGGCGTCGTGGGTCGAGTCCATACCTCCTGGCCGTCGTGGGCTTCTTCGTGGGGTCGCCGGTGCCACCGGCAGCGCCGTGCCGGGCTCTCGTGAACCGTCGACAGTATCTCCGCGCCGGCGCCCGGGCGATCGGGGGGCGCCCGCGGTCGTGCCAAAACCGCACGCCCGTGCCCCGCGTTCGCGGGGCGGGCGGGCCGCGTGCGGGCGCCGCCCATAATGCGCCGCGATGAAGACGACCCCGTGGACGCTCGCCGTCGTGCTGGCCGTGGCGGCGTGCAGCCCGGTCGAAGACTGGCGCGAAGTGCGCCCGGCCGGCAGCGGTGCGCTGCTGCTGTTCCCGTGCAAACCCACTGCCGTGTCACGCTCGGTTGCGCTGGCCGGCGCTGCGGTCGAGCTGACGCTGCTGGCCTGCGCCGCCGGGTCCACCACCTACGCGCTGACGCATGGGGACGTCGTCGACCCCGCGCGGGTGACGCCGGCCCTGCAGGCGCTGGCGGCGTCGGCGGCTGCCAACATCGGCGCCGAGCCGGTGAGCGGCCAGCCGATCGCGGTGCCCGGGATGACGCCCAACCCGTACGCGCGGCGCTGGGCGCTGCACGGGCGGCTGCCCGACGGCTCCGAGGTCCGTGAAGACGTGCTGACGTTCGCCAAGGGCACGCGCGTGTTTCAGGCCACCGTGATCGGCCCGGCGCCGGAGCCGGAGTCGGTGCGCGTGTTCTTCGAGAGCGTGAAGCTGACGCCGTGAGCGGCACTGCGGCGGCCACGCCCGCGGTGGCGACGCGCACCGCGGCGACGATCTTCGTCGGGTTCGCGTTCGCCTACTTCTTCTCCGCGTTGCTGCGCGCGGTGATGGCGACGCTCGCACCGGCGTTCAGCGCCGAGCTCGGCCTGGGCGCAGGCGACCTCGGGCTCCTTGCGGGCGCGTACTTCCTCGGCTTCGCGGCGCTGCAGCTGCCGCTGGGCAGTGCGCTCGACCGTCACGGCCCCAAGCGCGTGCTGCTCGCGTTCCTCGCGGTGGCCGTGCTCGCGTGCGCGGCGTTCGCGCTGGCGCGCAGCTTCGCCGGGCTGCTGGTCGCTCGCACGCTGATCGGTGTGGGCGTCGCGGCGTGCCTGATGGCGCCGCTGACATCCTTCCGTCATCGCTTCACGCCGGCGCTGCAGTTGCGCGCCAACTCGTGGATGCTGATGACGGGATCACTCGGGATGCTGGCGTCGACGGTGCCGGTGCAGGCGTTGCTGCCGCTGCTGGGCTGGCGCGGCCTGTTCTGGGTGCTGGCGGCGCTGCTCGCGGTGTCGATGGCGGTCATCGCGTGGGGCGTGCCGCGCGACGAGCGCGCGGCGGCCGAGAACGAAGGGCCGGGCTCGCGGGGCGGCTATCGCGACATCTTCCGTCACCCGATGTTCGTGCGTCTGCTGCCGATGGGCTTCGTGCACTACGGCGGTCTGGTGGCGGTGCAGTCGCTGTGGGCGGGGCCGTGGCTGACGCAGGTCGCCGGCCACACGCCGCAGGCCGCGGCGCGCGGGCTGTTCGCGATCAACCTGTCGATGCTGGTCGCGTTCCTCGCCTGGGGCCTCGTGATGCCGCGACTGCTGCGCGCCGGCTGGCACGCGCAGCGCCTGATCACCGCCGGCGTGCCGGTGAGCCTGGCACTGCTGGTCGTGGTGGTCGCGCTCGGCGAGCGCAGCGGCGCCACGGCCTGGGCGCTGTGGTGCGTCTCGTGCACGGTGGTGTCGCTCGCGCAGCCGGCCATCGGACAGGCTTTCGACACCGCGCGCGCCGGTCGTGCGCTGTCGGCCTACAACCTCGTCATCTTCGGCGGCGTGTTCTGCGTTCAATGGGGCATCGGGCTGCTGATCGACCTGCTGCGCGCGCTCGGCTGGGCGCCGCTGGCGTCATTCCAGGCCGCGTTCGCCGTCTTCGCCGTGCTCTGTGTCGCGTCGTACCTGTGGTTTCTGGCGCTCGGCGGGCGCGTGGCACCGGCGGGGACGGCGGCGCGCCCGTCGTGACCTCGCATAATCCGCCGTCGCCATGGCTGCCCTCCTGATCGTCGCCCACGCGCCGTTGGCCTCGGCCCTGGCGTCGGTGGCGCGGCACACCGGCCTCAATCCCGACGCCGTGATCGAGGCGTTCGACGTGCCGCCGGGGCTGCGCGGCCTCGACGAGATCAGCGAGCGGGTGCGCGACGTGCTGGTGCGCATGAACCAGCCGCAGGTGCTGGTGCTGACCGACGTCTTCGCCGCCTCGCCGTGCAACGCCGCACTGCAGTGCGCCGACGGCGTGAGCGTGCGCGTCGTCAGTGGCGTCAACGTGCCGATGCTGTGGAAGGTCGTCGACCACGTGCGCGACCCGCTCGATCAACTCGTGGCCGCCGCTGTCGCGGCCGGCCAGCAGGGCGTGATGCAGTTGTCGACGCCCGCCCCGCAGGTTCAACCCCGCCGTGCCGCCGCCCATGATCAGAACCACGCTCAGCATCAGCAATAGGCTCGGCCTGCACGCGCGCGCGTCGGCCAAGCTGACCAAGCTGGCCAGCGGCTTCGCCAGCGACGTGCACCTCAGCCGCAACGGCCGGCGCGTCAACGCCAAGAGCATCATGGGCGTGATGATGCTGGCGGCCGGTCCCGGCAGCGAGGTCGAGCTCGAGGTCGACGGCCCCGACGCCGAGGCCGCGGCCGCGGCGATCGTTGCGCTCGTCGCCGACCGTTTCGGCGAAGGCGAGTGACGCGGCGGCGGGCCGGCGGCCCTCAGGCCACTGCGGCTGGGCGCCGGAAGCGCGCCGGCAGGTCGGCGGTGCGCAGCAGCAGCGGCAGGTCGGCCGTCGCGAAGTCGGGATCCCAAGCCGGTGTGCCGAGCAGTCGAGCGCCGCAGCGCAGGTAGCCCTTGATCAGCGAGGGCAGCGGCGCGTCGAGGTCGCGCCGCAGCGACTCGATCGGCAGCGGCAGACGCGGACGCACTTGCCACTGGATCGGCGCGCGGTGGCTGCGGTCCAGTCGCGCCCACAGGCTGGCGGCCAGGTGGCCGCCGTCGCGCATCGAGACGCTGGCGCAGCCGATCGCCGTGTCGAAGCGGTTGCGGCCGAGGAAGTCGGCCAGCGCGTTCCACAGCGCGAGGATCACGGCGCCGTCGCGCCACTGGGGCGCGACGCAGGCGCGGCCGAGCTCGACCATGCGCGGGCGCAGCGCGCGCAGCCGCGTGAGGTCGAACTCGGTGTCGGTGTAGTAGCCGCCGGCGCGGCGCGCCGCCTCGGGCGTCAGAACGCGATAGGTGCCGACGACCTCGGGGGCGTCGTCGGCGCCACGGTGCACCCGCACGAGCAGGTGCTCGCAAAACGGGTCGAAGACGTCGGCGTCGTGGCCGGCAGGCGTTCCCGGCGGCACGCGCGGCTGGGCCCCCATCTCGTCGACGAAGACGCGGTGACGCAATCGCTGTGCGGCGCGCACGTCTTCCTCGTCGCAAGCCCAGGCCACGTCGATGCGCACCGCGGCGCGCGTGGCGCCGGCGTCGCGCGCCGTTGCGTCGTCGGCCGGCGGCCGGTGCAGCAGGGCGGCCAGCGGCCGGGTGGGCAGGGGCAGGTCCCGCATCGACATCCTCCGTCTACGGCGACGATCGTCGGGGCCTGGCGTGAACGCGCGATGAAGTGGCGGTGACAGCCGCGTGACGGCGCCGCTGGATGGCGCCATTGACGGGCTCGAGCGGCCAGGCTGCGTCTGCGTGCTGCGGCGGCCGGCGCCGCTGCTACAGTGACCGCATGAGCATCCAGATCTTCGGGCTGCCGGTGTCGCGCGGCGTCGCGATCGGGCGTGCGGTGCTCGTGGCGTCGAGTCGGGTCGACGTGGCGCACTATTTCATCGATGCCGCCGACATCCCCCGCGAGGTCGAGCGCCTGCGTCGTGCGCGCGACGCCGTGGCCGAGGAGCTGTCGCACCTGAAAGACGAGCTGCCGCACGACGCGCCGCCCGAGTTGTCGGCGCTGCTCGACGTGCACCTGATGTTGCTGCACGACGAGGCGCTGACGCAGCCGACCAAGCAGTGGATCAGCGAGCGTCATTACAACGCCGAGTGGGCGCTGTCGGCGCAGTTCGAAGTCGTCGCGCGGCAGTTCGACGAGATGGAGGACGAGTACCTGCGCGAGCGCAAGGCCGACCTCGAGCAGGTGATCGAGCGGCTGCTGCGCGCGCTGGCGCGCGACGCGGCCGGACAGCCGCCGGCGGGTCCCGGCGCGCTGACCCGCGACTTCGGCGGGGAGGATCCGCTGGTGCTGGTGTCGAGCGATATCGCACCGGCCGACCTGCTGCACTTCAAGCGCAGCGTGTTCACCGGCTTCGTCACCGACGTCGGCGGCCGAACGTCGCACACCGCGATCGTCGCGCGCAGCATGGACATCCCGGCGGTGGTCGGCGCGCGCGAGGCCAGCCGCGTGATCCGGCAGGACGACTGGCTCGTGATCGATGGCGACGCCGGCGCCGTGATCGTCAACCCGTCGCCGATCGTCCTCGAGGAGTACCGCTTCCGCCAGCGCCAGATCGAGCTCGAGCGGGCGAGACTGCACCGGCTTCGCTTCACGCCGGCCGTCACGCTCGACGGCGAAGCCGTCGAACTGCTGGCCAACATCGAGCTGCCGAGCGACGCCCCGGCGGCACTCGAGGCCGGCGCTGTCGGCGTGGGCCTGTTCCGTAGCGAGTTTCTGTTCCTCAACCGCGGCGGCGCGCTGCCGGACGAGGACGAGCAATACGAGGCTTACCGGGCGGCCGTCGAGGCGATGGGCGGTCTGCCGGTGACGATCCGCACCGTCGACATCGGTGCCGACAAGCCGCTGGATCGCATGTCCGCGCAGGAACTGCGGCACGACCATTCGCTGAATCCGGCGCTCGGGCGGCGGGCGATCCGCTGGAGCCTCGCCGAGCCCGCGATGTTTCGCCAGCAGGTGCGTGCGATCCTGCGCGCGAGCGCGCACGGCAAGGTCCGCATGCTCGTGCCGATGGTGATGCACCCGCGCGAACTGCATCAGACGCGGGAGGTGGTCGCACGCGCGAAGCGCCAGCTCGAGGACGCAGGGCGGCCGTACACCGACATCGAGATCGGCGCGATGATCGAAGTGCCAGCCGCTGCGCTGACGCTGCCGTCGCTGCTGCCGCTGGTGGACTTCGTGTCGATCGGCACCAACGACCTGATCCAGTACACGCTCGCAATCGACCGTGCCGACGAGGCCGTCGCGAGCCTGTACGAGCCGTGGCACCCCGCCGTGCTGCGCCTGGTTGCCGACGTGATCGCCGCCAGCCGCAGGGCGGGCAAGCCCGTGAGCGTGTGCGGCGAGATGGCCGGAGACCCGGCGTTCACCGAACTGCTGCTGGCGATGGGCCTGCGCAGCTTCTCGATGCACCCGGCGCAAATCGCCGCCATCAAGCAGCGCATCCTGCGCGCAGACGCACGCCGGCTTGCCACCCTCGTCGACGAGGCGCTTGCGGCCGATGACCCGGCGCAGGCCTGGGCGCGCTTGCTGCGAAGCCGGTGACGCCGGGAGCATCCGGGTGGCTTACGTGCGCACACAGAGAGGTCTGGAGCGGGCCGGGCCGGCGAGCCTGCTATAGTCCGCCCCTCGCTGAAGTGCAGCCCGCGCCGCTTCGGTCGAAACGCAAAAACCCAGCGCTTGACACGGGTATGCAGATCGAATCAGAATAGCAGTCTTCGCTGATGACAACAGCGACGCGCCGAAAGGCAAGCTCTTTAACAACATACAGCCGATAAGCGTGGGCGTTTGACGGCGAATGCCAAGGATCGCAAGGTCCACAAACGCTCACGGAAGCAGAAGTGAAGTTCACTTCAATTCCGTTTTGAGCAACTTCAAGATCGAACTGAAGAGTTTGATCCTGGCTCAGATTGAACGCTGGCGGCATGCCTTACACATGCAAGTCGAACGGTAACGCGGGGCAACCTGGCGACGAGTGGCGAACGGGTGAGTAATGCATCGGAACGTACCCAGTAGTGGGGGATAGCCCGGCGAAAGCCGGATTAATACCGCATACGACCTACGGGTGAAAGCGGGGGACCGCAAGGCCTCGCGCTATTGGAGCGGCCGATGTCGGATTAGCTAGTTGGTGGGGTAAAGGCCTACCAAGGCGACGATCCGTAGCTGGTCTGAGAGGACGACCAGCCACACTGGGACTGAGACACGGCCCAGACTCCTACGGGAGGCAGCAGTGGGGAATTTTGGACAATGGGGGCAACCCTGATCCAGCCATGCCGCGTGCGGGAAGAAGGCCTTCGGGTTGTAAACCGCTTTTGTCAGGGAAGAAACGCGCTGGGCTAATACCTCGGCGTAATGACGGTACCTGAAGAATAAGCACCGGCTAACTACGTGCCAGCAGCCGCGGTAATACGTAGGGTGCGAGCGTTAATCGGAATTACTGGGCGTAAAGCGTGCGCAGGCGGTTGTGCAAGACAGATGTGAAATCCCCGGGCTTAACCTGGGAACTGCATTTGTGACTGCACGGCTAGAGTACGGCAGAGGGGGATGGAATTCCGCGTGTAGCAGTGAAATGCGTAGATATGCGGAGGAACACCGATGGCGAAGGCAGTCCCCTGGGCCTGTACTGACGCTCATGCACGAAAGCGTGGGGAGCAAACAGGATTAGATACCCTGGTAGTCCACGCCCTAAACGATGTCAACTGGTTGTTGGACGGCTTGCTGTTCAGTAACGAAGCTAACGCGTGAAGTTGACCGCCTGGGGAGTACGGCCGCAAGGTTGAAACTCAAAGGAATTGACGGGGACCCGCACAAGCGGTGGATGATGTGGTTTAATTCGATGCAACGCGAAAAACCTTACCTACCCTTGACATGCCCGGAATCCTGTAGAGATGTGGGAGTGCTCGAAAGAGAACCGGGACACAGGTGCTGCATGGCCGTCGTCAGCTCGTGTCGTGAGATGTTGGGTTAAGTCCCGCAACGAGCGCAACCCTTGTCATTAGTTGCTACGAAAGGGCACTCTAATGAGACTGCCGGTGACAAACCGGAGGAAGGTGGGGATGACGTCAGGTCCTCATGGCCCTTATGGGTAGGGCTACACACGTCATACAATGGCCGGTACAGAGGGCTGCCAACCCGCGAGGGGGAGCCAATCCCAGAAAACCGGTCGTAGTCCGGATCGCAGTCTGCAACTCGACTGCGTGAAGTCGGAATCGCTAGTAATCGCGGATCAGCTTGCCGCGGTGAATACGTTCCCGGGTCTTGTACACACCGCCCGTCACACCATGGGAGCGGGTTCTGCCAGAAGTAGTTAGCCTAACCGCAAGGAGGGCGATTACCACGGCAGGGTTCGTGACTGGGGTGAAGTCGTAACAAGGTAGCCGTATCGGAAGGTGCGGCTGGATCACCTCCTTTCTGGAAGATGCATTCAAAGTCTCGCGCCCACACTTATCGGCTGTTGTTTTCGACAGTGAGTGAGGCGTGAACTGCGATGCGGCGCCAAGTGTGGCGCGCATCTCGGCCAAAGGCCCTTCGCGATTCACGGTAGACACGAGAAGGGTCTGTAGCTCAGTCGGTTAGAGCACCGTCTTGATAAGGCGGGGGTCGTTGGTTCGAATCCAACCAGACCCACCAACTCTCGTTCGGGGGTGTAGCTCAGCTGGGAGAGCACCTGCTTTGCAAGCAGGGGGTCATCGGTTCGATCCCGTTCACCTCCACCACTAAAATCTGACACTCAAGCGTCCTTTGGTCGACGTTTGCGTGTCCGATTTGATCGGCTGTCGTTCTTTAACAAATCGTAGAGTCGAATCAGCGTCGGTCTGTGTCGGGGGCTTAACCCCGGAACAGATCGATCATGATTGCGTCACCAAATCGTGACCTGACGGTCACGAATACGGCATAACGCAAATACTTCGATAGTCCTTGGCGACGCGCAAGCGTCAGAGTTATAGGGTCAAGTGACTAAGTGCATGTGGTGGATGCCTTGGCGATTACAGGCGATGAAGGACGTGATAGCCTGCGATAAGCTTCGGGGAGCTGGCAAATAAGCTTTGATCCGGAGATTTCCGAATGGGGAAACCCGCCCGCAAGGGCATCAACATCTGAATCCATAGGATGTTGAGGCGAACCGGGCGAACTGAAACATCTCAGTAGCTCGAGGAACAGACATCAACCGAGATTCCGAGAGTAGTGGCGAGCGAAATCGGACCAGCCTGCACTCTTTAGCGCGCGATCTATCGGAACGACATGGAAAGGTCGGCCATAGCGGGTGATAGCCCCGTACGGGAAAGGTTGCGCGTAGAACTAGGTGTGCGAAAAGTAGGGCGGGACACGTGAAATCCTGTCTGAAGATGGGGGGACCATCCTCCAAGGCTAAATACTCGTAATCGACCGATAGTGCACAAGTACCGTGAGGGAAAGGCGAAAAGAACCCCGGGAGGGGAGTGAAATAGATCCTGAAACCGCATGCATACAAAAAGTCGGAGCCCGCAAGGGTGACGGCGTACCTTTTGTATAATGGGTCAGCGACTTACATTCAGTGGCGAGCTTAACCGAGTAGGGAAGGCGAAGGGAAACCGAGTCCGAACAGGGCGTCTAGTCGCTGGGTGTAGACCCGAAACCAGGTGATCTATCCATGGCCAGGATGAAGGTGCGGTAACACGCACTGGAGGTCCGAACCGACTACTGTTGCAAAAGTAGCGGATGAGCTGTGGATAGGGGTGAAAGGCTAAACAAACCTGGAGATAGCTGGTTCTCTCCGAAAGCTATTTAGGTAGCGCCTCAGGTATTACCGTCGGGGGTAGAGCACTGTTATGGCTAGGGGGTCATGGCGACTTACCAAACCATTGCAAACTCCGAATACCGATGAGTACAGCCTGGGAGACAGAGCACCGGGTGCTAACGTCCGGACTCAAGAGGGAAACAACCCAGACCGCCAGCTAAGGTCCCCAAAATTGGCTAAGTGGGAAACGAAGTGGGAAGGCTAAAACAGTCAGGATGTTGGCTTAGAAGCAGCCATCATTTAAAGAAAGCGTAATAGCTCACTGATCGAGTCGTCCTGCGCGGAAGATGTAACGGGGCTAAGCCAGTTACCGAAGCTGCGGATTTGCACGCAGGTGCAAGTGGTAGGAGAGCGTTCTGTACGCCTGTGAAGGTGGATCGTGAGGTCCGCTGGAGGTATCAGAAGTGCGAATGCTGACATGAGTAGCGTTAAAGGGGGTGAAAAGCCCCCTCGCCGTAAGCGCAAGGTTTCCTACGCAACGTTCATCGGCGTAGGGTGAGTCGGCCCCTAAGGCGAGGCAGAGATGCGTAGCTGATGGGAAACAGGTCAATATTCCTGTACCGATGTGCAGTGCGATGTGGGGACGGAGAAGGTTAGCTCGGCCGGGTGTTGGACGTCCCGGTTCAAGCCTGTAGTCGTGGCCCTTAGGCAAATCCGGGGGCCTTAGATGAGGGGTGATAACGAGGAAGCTTGCTTCCGAAGCGAGTGATACCCTGCTCCCAGGAAAAGCCACTAAGCTTCAGCTGCACACGACCGTACCGCAAACCGACACTGGTGCGCGTGATGAGTATTCTCAGGCGCTTGAGAGAACTCTGGAGAAGGAACTCGGCAAATTGACACCGTAACTTCGGAAGAAGGTGTGCCTCGAGTAGGTGAAGTTGAACAGACGGAGCCCAAAGAGGTCGCAGAGAATCGGTGGCTGCGACTGTTTATTAAAAACACAGCACTCTGCAAAGACGAAAGTCGACGTATAGGGTGTGACGCCTGCCCGGTGCTGGAAGATTAAGTGATGGGGTGAAAGCTCTTGATCGAAGTCCCAGTAAACGGCGGCCGTAACTATAACGGTCCTAAGGTAGCGAAATTCCTTGTCGGGTAAGTTCCGACCTGCACGAATGGCGTAACGATGGCCACACTGTCTCCTCCAGAGACTCAGCGAAGTTGAAATGTTTGTGATGATGCAATCTCCCCGCGGAAAGACGGAAAGACCCCATGAACCTTTACTGTAGCTTTACATTGGACTTTGAACAGATCTGTGTAGGATAGGTGGGAGGCTTTGAAGCCGGGACGCCAGTTCCGGTGGAGCCGACGTTGAAATACCACCCTGGTGTGTTTGAGGTTCTAACCTAGGCCCGTGATCCGGGTTGGGGACAGTGTATGGTGGGCAGTTTGACTGGGGCGGTCTCCTCCCAAAGCGTAACGGAGGAGTTCGAAGGTACGCTAGGCACGGTCGGAAATCGTGCTGTTAGTGCATAGGCATAAGCGTGCTTGACTGCGAGACTGACAAGTCGAGCAGGTACGAAAGTAGGACTAAGTGATCCGGTGGTTCTGTATGGAAGGGCCATCGCTCAACGGATAAAAGGTACTCTGGGGATAACAGGCTGATACCGCCCAAGAGTTCATATCGACGGCGGTGTTTGGCACCTCGATGTCGGCTCATCTCATCCTGGGGCTGTAGTCGGTCCCAAGGGTATGGCTGTTCGCCATTTAAAGAGGTACGTGAGCTGGGTTTAAAACGTCGTGAGACAGTTTGGTCCCTATCTTCCGTGGGCGCTGCAAGATTGAGAGAGCCTGCTCCTAGTACGAGAGGACCGGAGTGGACGCACCTCTGGTGTATCGGTTGTCACGCCAGTGGCATTGCCGAGTAGCTATGTGCGGAAGAGATAACCGCTGAAAGCATCTAAGCGGGAAACTCGTCTCAAGATGAGTCTTGCCGGGGCCTCGAGCCCCCTGAAGAGTCGTTCGAGACCAGGACGTTGATAGGCCGGATGTGGAAGCGCAGTAATGCGTTGAGCTAACCGGTACTAATTGCTCGTGAGGCTTGACCCTATAACTTTGACGCGCTGTCGTCGAAGGTTATGTCGTGTGGTGACGCAGTCTGCTGTATTCGACTCTATCGATTTGACGTGCGAAGCACGCGCTTCCACGTGACAAGTTAAGCCTGATGACCATAGCGAGGTGGTCCCACTCCTTCCCATCCCGAACAGGACAGTGAAACGCCTCAGCGCCGATGATAGTGCGGATTCCCGTGTGAAAGTAGGACATCGTCAGGCTAATATTTAAAAGGGCCTCGCTTTCTGCAGCGAGGCCCTTTTCCTTTTTCGCGCTTTGGCGGGCGCGCTGGCAGCGCGCGGTCGACCTTCGTGTCTGGCCTTTCGCGTGCTGCTGATGGATTCTCGAGCGCGCTACATGCTGCGCCGGTACTGTCCACCGACTTCAAACAGTGCCTCGGTGATTTGGCCGAGACTGCAGTAGCGCACGGCATCCATCAGCACCTCGAAAACGTTGCCTCCATCGAGAACGACCTGCTTCAGTCGTGCCAGCATGGCAGGGGCGACGTGGGCGTGGCGGGCGTGGAAGTCCTGCAGGCGCCGCAGTTGGCTCGCTTTTTCCTCGTCGGTCGAACGCGCCAGCTCCAGCGACTGTGGCATCGGGTCGCCGTGCGGATTGCGGAACGTGTTCACGCCAATGATCGGATATTCGCCGGTGTGCTTGAGCATCTCGTAGTGAAGACTCTCCTCCTGGATCTTGCCGCGCTGGTACCCCGTCTCCATCGCGCCCAGCACGCCGCCTCGTTCGGCCAGCCGTTCGAACTCGGCGAGCACAGCCTCCTCGACGAGTTCGGTGAGTTCCTCGATGATGAACGCGCCCTGGTTCGGGTTCTCGTTCTTCGCCAACCCCCACTCGCGATTGATGATCAGCTGGATCGCCATCGCGCGCCGCACGCTCTCCTCGGTCGGCGTGGTGATCGCCTCGTCGTACGCGTTGGTGTGCAGTGAGTTGCAGTTGTCGTAGACCGCGATCAGCGCCTGCAGCGTGGTGCGGATGTCGTTGAACGCGATTTCCTGCGCATGCAGCGAGCGCCCCGAAGTCTGGATGTGGTACTTGAGCTTCTGGCTGCGCTCGTTCGCACCATATCGATCGCGCATCGCGGTGGCCCAGATTCGGCGGGCGACACGGCCGAGTACCGTGTATTCCGGGTCCATCCCGTTGCTGAAGAAGAAGCTCAGGTTCGGCGCAAAGTCGTCGATGTGCATCCCCCGCGCCAGGTAGGCCTCGACGAACGTGAAGCCATTGGCCAGCGTGAACGCGAGCTGGCTGATCGGGTTCGCACCGGCTTCGGCGATGTGGTAGCCGGAGATCGACACCGAGTAGAAATTGCGCACGTCGTGGTGCACGAAGTACTCGGCGATGTCGCCCATCACCTTCAGGCTGAACTCCGTCGAGAAGATGCAGGTGTTCTGGCCCTGATCCTCCTTCAGGATGTCCGCCTGCACGGTGCCCCGCACGTTCGACAGCACCCACGCCTTGATCTTCGCGGCTTCGTCGTCAGTCGGCTCGCGCCCGTTGTCCACCTTGAACTTGTCGAGCTGCTGGTCGATCGCGGTGTTCATGAACATCGCGAGGATCGTCGGTGCCGGGCCATTGATCGTCATGCTGACCGACGTGTTCGGGCTGCACAGGTCGAAGCCCGAGTACAGCACCTTCATGTCGTCGAGCGTCGCGATGCTGACGCCCGAGTTGCCGACCTTGCCATAGATGTCGGGCCGCGGGTCGGGGTCGTGCCCGTAGAGCGTGACGCTGTCGAACGCCGTCGACAGCCGCTTGGCCGGCATGCCCTCCGACAGCAGCTTGAAGCGCCGGTTGGTGCGGAAGGCGTCGCCCTCGCCGGCGAACATGCGCGTCGGGTCCTCGTTCTCGCGCTTGAACGCGAACACGCCCGCGGTGTACGGGAAGCTGCCAGGGACGTTCTCGAGCAGCAGCCACTTCAGCAGTTCGCCGTGGTCCTCGTAGCGTGGCAGCACGACCTTGCGCACCTTGTTGCCCGACAGCGTCGTGTACGTCAGCCGCGTGCGGATCTCCTTGTCGCGGATCTTGACGACATACTCGTCACCCGCGTAGGCCCGCTGCATGTCGGGCCACATCGCGAGCAGCTTGCGCGCGTGCGGATCCAGCCGGGCCTCGCGCAGCTGGGCCTGCTCCTCGAGCGCTTCGCGCGCCTTCGACTTGTGCGGAATCGCCTCGAGCAGCATCGCCGCGCTGGCGCGCAGCTGCTGGATCTCGCGCGCGAGGCGGGCCTGCTCGTGCGCACGCCGCTTGTACGCGCGCACCGTCTCGGCGATCTCGGCCAGATAGCGCACGCGCGACGGCGGCACGATCGGCGTGCGGTGGGTGCTGAAGCGCGTGTTCACCACCGGCAACCTGCCGACGCCGCCGGCGTCGAGCCCGAGCTCGACCAGCCGCGCCTTGAGCGCCTGATAGAGCGCCGTGACCCCGTCGTCGTTGAATCGGCTGGCCATCGTGCCGAACACCGGCATCTGGTCCACCGGCACATCAAAGGCTTCGCGGTTGCGCTGCACCTGCTTGGCCACGTCACGCAGCGCGTCGGCCGCACCCTTGCGATCGAACTTGTTGATCGCAACGAACTCCGCGAAGTCGAGCATGTCGATCTTCTCGAGCTGGCTGGCGGCGCCGAACTCGGGCGTCATCACGTACAGCGGCACGTCGACATGCGGCACGATCGCCGCGTCGCCCTGGCCGATCCCCGAGGTCTCGACGATGACGAGGTCGAAGCCCGCGACCTTGCAGGCGGCCAGCACGTCGGGCAGCGCGGCGCTGATCTCGCTGCCGGTGTCGCGCGTCGCGAGGCTGCGCATGTAGACGCGCGCGCCGGCGCGCCACGGCCCGATCGCGTTCATGCGGATGCGGTCGCCGAGCAGTGCGCCGCCGCTCTTGCGCCGGCTCGGGTCGATCGAGACGACGGCGATGCGCAGCCGGTCGTCGAGGTCGAGGCGGAAGCGCCGGATCAGCTCGTCGGTCAGGCTCGACTTGCCGGCCCCCCCGGTGCCGGTGATCCCGAGCACCGGCACGGTCGCCTGCGCGGCGCGGGTGCGCAGCGCCTCCACCAGCGCCGCGTCGGCGCGGCCGTTTTCCAGCGCCGTGATCAGCTGCGCCAGCGCGCGCCACGCCGCTTCCGTGTGACCGACGATGTCGTCGACGCGCTTGGGCGCATACCCCGACAGGTCGTGGTCGCAGCGCATCAGCATCTCGCCGATCATCCCCTGCAGGCCCATGCGCTGGCCGTCTTCGGGGCTGTAGATGCGCGCCACACCGTAGTCCTGCAGCTCGCGGATCTCGGGCGGCACGATCACGCCGCCGCCACCGCCGAAGACCTGGATGTGCGCGCCGCCGCGTTCGCGCAGCAGGTCGATCATGTACTTGAAGTACTCGACGTGCCCGCCCTGGTAGCTGCTGACCGCGATGCCCTGCACGTCCTCCTGCAGCGCAGCGGTGACGACCTCGTCGACCGAGCGGTTGTGGCCGAGATGGATCACCTCGGCGCCCATGCTCTGCAGGATGCGTCGCATGATGTTGATCGCGGCATCGTGGCCGTCGAACAGGCTCGCGGCGGTGACGAAGCGCACCTTGTGCGTCGGGCGGTACTGCGCGAGGGCCTTGAACTCCGCGGACAGGTCGGTCATCGGTGTCTCCAGCGTCGATCCGGACTGCAGTTGACGTTTACGTCAACGTCAACGCCAGTGTAGCCGAGGCCCCGGCGTCCACCGCGGCTCGCCCGGGTGTTCGCCGGTGCCCGCGCCTGATACCCTCCGTGCACGTCACCGGCCCCGACGCCGGCGGCGCGCTCGACCCGGGATGCGACCTTGAGTTTTCTTGCCATCGACATCGGCAACACGCGGCTGAAGTGGGCGCAGTACGCCTCGCCGCAGCCGGGCGCCGCGGTGCTGGCCCACGGCGCCGTCTTTCTCGAGACGATCGACGAACTGGCCGAGGGCGAGTGGCGCCAGCTGACCCCGCCGACGAGCATGCTCGGCTGCAACGTCGCCGGCGACGCGATCCGCCGCCGCGTCGAGGAGCAGCTCGAGCTGTGGGACGTTGCGCCGCGCTGGGTCGTGCCGAGCAGCCACGACGCCGGCGTCATCAACGGCTACGACCACCCCGCGCGGCTGGGCGCCGACCGCTGGGTCGCGCTGATCGGCGCGCGCGCGCACCTGCGCGCGCGCGCGCCGCACGCTGCCGCGCGGCCGGTGCTCGTCGTGATGATCGGCACCGCGGTGACCGTCGACGCGCTCGACATGCACGGCCACTTCCTCGGCGGCATCATCCTGCCGGGCCACGGCATCATGCTGCGCGCACTCGAGAGCGGCACCGCGGGGCTGCGCGTGCCCACCGGCGAAGTGCGTCCGTTCCCGTCGAACACATCCGATGCGCTGACCAGCGGCGGCACCTATGCGATCACCGGAGCGATCGAGCGCATGCACCGCCATCTGGCGGCGCGGTGCGGGCAGCGCCCGGTGACGCTGATCACCGGTGGTGCGGGCTGGAAAGTCGCGCCGTTCCTCGACCTCGAGCACGAGCTGGTCGAGTCGCTGATCTTCGACGGGCTGCTCGCGCTGCAGGCGCACCGCCTCGCGCTGTAGCTGCCGTGCCTGCGCGCCGCTACAGGATGTAGCGCGACAGGTCCTCGTTGTTCGCCAGCGCCGCCAGCTTGGCGTCGACCGCCGCGGCGTCGAGCGTCACGGTGCGGCCGGCGAGCATCGGCGCGTCGAAGCTGATCTCGTCGAGCAGGCGCTCGAGCACGGTGGCCAGCCGCCGCGCGCCGATGTTCTCGGTGCGTTCGTTGACGTCGAACGCGATCTGCGCGAGCCGCCGGATGCCGTCGGGCGTGATCTCCAGCGTCACGCCTTCGGTGGCCAGCAGCGCCTGGTACTGCTTGACCAGGCTCGCATGCGTGCTCGACAGGATCGCCTCGAAGTCGTCGACCGACAGCGACGTCAGCTCGACGCGGATCGGAAAGCGCCCCTGCAGCTCCGGGATCAGGTCGCTCGGCTTGGCGAGGTGGAAGGCGCCCGACGCGATGAACAGGATGTGGTCGGTCTTGACCATGCCGTATTTCGTGCTCACCGTCGTGCCTTCGACGAGCGGCAGCAGGTCGCGCTGCACGCCCTGGCGCGAGACGTCGGCACCGGCGTGCTCGGCGCGCGAGGCGACCTTGTCGATCTCGTCGATGAACACGATGCCGTTGCTCTCGGCATGGGCCAGCGCGGCACTGCGGATCTCGTCTTCGTTGACGAGCTTGGCCGCTTCTTCCTCGACGAGCAGCTTCAGCGCCTCGCGGATCCTGAGCTTGCGCGTCTTCCTGCGCGCCGCGCCGAGCTGCGAGAACAGGCCCTTGAGCTGCTCGGCCATCTCCTCCATGCCCTGCGGGCCGAGGATCTCGAGCGCGGGCCGCGGCTCGGCGACGTCGACTTCGATCTCCTTGTCGTCGAGCGCGCCTTCGCGCAGGCGCTTGCGCATGACCTGCCGCGCCGTGTTGTCGGCCGGCGGCGTGTCGGCGCCGAAGCCCATGCCCGAGCGCGGCGGCGGCACCAGGATGTCGAGGATGCGGTCCTCGGCCGCATCCTCGGCGAGCGCGCGCTTGGCCTTCATCTGGCGCTCGCGCTCCTGCTTGACCGCCACCTCGACGAGGTCGCGCACGATCGTGTCGACGTCCTTGCCGACGTAGCCGACCTCGGTGAACTTGGTCGCCTCGACCTTCACGAACGGCGCGTCGGCCAGCTTGGCGAGCCGGCGCGCGATCTCGGTCTTGCCGACGCCGGTCGGGCCGATCATCAGGATGTTCTTCGGCGTGATCTCGGCGCGCAGCTTCTCGTCGACCTGCTGGCGGCGCCAGCGGTTGCGCAGCGCGATCGCCACCGCGCGCTTGGCCTGCGCCTGGCCGACGATGTGGCGGTCGAGCTCGGAGACGATTTCCTGCGGGGTCATCGACATGGCGTCACTCCAGCACTTCCACCGTGTGGTGCTGGTTGGTGTAGATGCACAGGTCGCCGGCGATCTCGAGCGACTTCTTGACGATCTCGGCCGGCGGCAGCTCGGTGTGGCCGAGCAGCGCGCGCGCGGCCGCCTGCGCGTAGGCGCCGCCCGAGCCGATCGCGATGATGCCGTGCTCGGGCTCGAGCACGTCACCGGCGCCGGTGATGATCAGCGAGGCCTCGCGGTCGGCCACCGCGAGCATCGCCTCGAGGCGGCGCAGCACGCGGTCGGTGCGCCAGTCGCGCGTCAGTTCGATCGCCGCGCGCACCAGGTGTCCCTGGTGCTTCTCGAGCTTGGCCTCGAAGCGCTCGAACAGCGTGAACGCATCGGCGGTGGCGCCGGCGAAGCCCGCGAGCACGTGGTCGCGGTACAGCTTGCGCACCTTGCGCGCGCTGGCCTTGACGACGATGTTGCCGAGCGTGACCTGGCCGTCGCCGCCGAGCGCGACGCGTGCGCCGCGGCGCACGCTGACGATGGTGGTGCCGTGAAACGTGTCCATCGGGTCGATTCTGCTGTGGCCGGTCGAGCGGCCGCCGCGGGTGGCGGGCGCGGCGCGGACGTTCAGACGTGGCGCACCCGCACGCGGGCGTGCTCGTTGATGCCCATCGCGCCGAAGAACAGCCCCACCAGACGGTGCGCGTCGATGAAGCTGACCTGCCGCCCCTCGCCGCGCTTGGCGAGCACCCAGTTCAGCAGGTCGCCGGCGGCGAGGAAGTCGACGCGGATCAGCCGCGCGCACGACACCTGCACGACGCTCGCGTCGCCGAGCTGCTCGTCCAGGCGCTTGAGCGTCGCATCGATGCCGCCGACCAGCTGGCCCGACAGCTCGACGCGCGCGACCTTGACGCCCGGCGGCGTGCCGTCGTCGTCGTCGAGCACCGACGAGTCGGCGAACGTCGTCGTCACCTCGCTGAGCTGCGACAGTGGCGGCGATCCGGTGTCGGGGCCGCGCCCGGTGATGCGCAGCTTGCACTTGGCGCGTTCCCACGACGGGGGCGACACCTCGTAGGTGACGCAGTAGTCGATCGCCGTCTCGTCGAACTGGTCCGGGCGGTTCGCCAGCCGCAGCGCCTCCAGCCGCGCGACCCAGAACGCCGGGTCGGCGTCGCGCTCGCCGGTGGGCGACTGCTCGGCCAGCACCGCGACGAGCTGGTCGCCGGCACGCCAGTGCATCTCGAGCGGCTGCGTCGCCCAGTGCCGCATCAGCTCGGTGAGCTGGGTCGCGGCGTCGGGCTCGACGCGCCGCAGGTGCGACCAGTCGAACACCCAAGGCAGCGGCATCTGCAGCGTCTGCGAGCGCAGCCGCGCCACCGCGTCGACGTCGAGCACCTCGGGGCACGACCAGCCCGCCGCGCCCGCACTGCCGGCGTCGGCGCCGCGGCGCTTCGCCGGCTTCTGCGCCGCCACCGCGTCGGCCACCATGCGCGGCAGCGAGAACCACTGCGGCGCCGACCAGCCGAAGCGCTGTGCGTACTCCACCGCCAGCGCCTCGAACTTGTCCTGCTGGCCCGTCGCGCGGTACAGGTCGAAGCGCGCGAGCCAGGTCTCGACGTGCTGCGCGCGCGGACCGCCGACGGCGGTCAGCGCCTCGATCGAGCGCTCGCACTGGTCGAAGTCGGCGTTCGCGAAGGCGATGACCGCCTCGTCGAGCTCGGGGTCGTGCTGCACCTCGCTGAACTCGACCGATGGCGGCGGCGGCGCCGCAGGCGCCGGGGGGGTGGCCGGCGCGGCCGCGATCGGCGCGGGCGCCGGTGCCGCGGGCGTCAGGGCGCCGAAGCCCGATAGCGGCGACAGACCGGCGCCCATCACGACGGGTGCTGCCGGCGCCGGGGCCGGCGGCACGGCCCGCGCCGCGGTCGGTGCCGCGAGCCCGGCGCCCGGTGCCGCGCGAAACGCCGCCGGTTCGGTTGGCGCCTCGAAGAAGCCGGTCGAGTGGCGGGCAATCGCGCTCGGCGCGGCGGTCGGGCCGACCATCTGTTTCTCGATGGCGTCGATCTTGGCCTTGACGCCGCTGTCGGGGCGCGCCGCCGCATCGGACAGCTTGGCGTCGGAGTCGTCGATCTGCGACGAGCTGCCCAGCGCCGCCAGCTGCTCGGGCGTCAGCCCCTCGCGCCGCACGCGGCGCAGCATGTCGAACTCGCGCTTGCGCACGAAATCGTTACGCCGTTTGCGCTCGACCATTTCCTTGAGCTCGGACTGCTCGAGCTCGAGCGTCGACGGCGCGTCCTGCCGCGAGTTCAGCTGGGCCCAGTCCGTCGTCGGATTGGCGACGAAGCGAACGACCTTGCGCAGGAAGCCTTCGCCGCTCTTCGGATCGGACATCGCCGTGGCCGCCTGCCGGGGTCAGTCCCCGAACATTTTCTGTTTCAGCTCGCGGCGCTGCTGGGCTTCGAGCGACAGCGTCGCCGTCGGCCGCGCGAGCAGGCGCCGCAGCCCGATCGGCTCGCCGGTCTCGTCGCAGTAGCCGTACTCGCCGGACTCGATGCGCGCGAGCGACTGCGCGATCTTCTTCAGCAGCTTGCGCTCGCGGTCGCGCGTGCGCAGTTCGAGCGCGTGCTCTTCCTCGATCGTCGCGCGGTCGGCCGGGTCGGGCACGATCGAGGTGTCCTCGCGCAGGTGCTCGGTCGTCTCGCCCGCGTTGGACAGCAGGTCGTCCTTCAGCGCCGTCAGGCGGGCGCGGAAGAAGTCGAGCTGCTTCTCGTTCATGTACTCCGACTCGGGCATCGCCAGCAGTTCTTCCTCGGTCAGGTCGCGGCCGGCCTTGATCTTCCAGGCGTTGGCCAGCTTGGGGTCCACCTTGGCGGCGGGCTTCACGGCATCCATCGTCACGTCGTCGGGCTTGTGCGCCGCCGGCTTGGCCGGCGCCGGGCGGGATGAGTCGGTCGCGGCGGCCGGTGCCGCCGCCTTGGCGCCCCGCGCGGTCGTTTTGGCGCTGGCCGGCTTGGTGCTGGTGGCCTTCGACGACGGGCTGCTGACGGGGGTCTTGCTCAATTCGCTCTCCTCACAGCGGCGCACCGACCCGCCGCGCACGGCGGGCCCCCTCCAGGCGGGGCCTTTTCGGGCGCGCGGAGTATAGCGACGCCGCGGCGGCGTCCGCGCGGCTCATCAGACGAGGCACTGCTCGAGCCCCTGCTGCAGGATGTCACGCGGCAGGTCGATGCCGATGAACACCATCTTGCTCTCCTTCTTCTCGCCCGGCGCCCACTTCGGCCCCAGGTCGCTGCCCATCAGCTGGTGCACGCCCTGGAAGATGACCTTGCGGTCGCTGCCCTTCATGTGCAGCACGCCCTTGTAGCGCAGCATCTTCGGCCCGTAGACCTGCACGATCGCACCGAGGAAGTCCTCGAGCTTGGCCGCATGGAAGGGCTTATCGGCACGGAACACGAACGACTTGACGTCGTCGTCGTGGTGATGGTGGTGCGGGTGGTCGCAGTGCTCGCCGTGTTCGTGATCGTGGTCATGCGCGTGGCCGTGGCCGTCGCCGGTGAGGAACTCGGGGTCGACGTCGAGCTTGGCGTTGAGGTTGAAGCCGCGCAGGTCGAACACCTCCGAGATCGGCACCTCGCCGAAGTGCACCTTGCGCATCGGCGCGCGCGGGTTCATGTGCTTGAGGCGGTGCACCAGCGCGTCGACCTGCTCGGGCGCGACGAGGTCGGTCTTGCTGATGAAGATCTGGTCGGCGAAGCCCACCTGCCGGCGCGCTTCCTGTCGCGTGTCGAGCTGCTGCTCGGCGTGCTTGGCGTCGACCAGTGTCAGGATCGAGTCGAGCAGGTAGCTCTCGGCGATCTCGTCGTCCATGAAGAAGGTCTGCGCGACCGGCCCGGGGTCGGCCAGCCCGGTGGTCTCGATGACGACGCGCTCGAAGTCGAGCTCGCCCTTGCGCCGGCGCGCCGCGAGGTCCGACAGCGTCGTGCGCAGGTCCTCGCGGATCGTGCAGCACACGCAGCCGTTGCTCATCTGGACGATCTGCTCCTGCGTGTCGGCGACGAGGATGTCGTTGTCGATGTTCTCCTCGCCGAACTCGTTCTCGATGACGGCGATCTTGTGCCCGTGCGCCTCGCCGAGCACGCGCTTGAGCAGCGTCGTCTTGCCGCTGCCGAGGAAGCCCGTCAGGATGGTGGCGGGAATGAGGCCGGTGGTCATGGGGGTGCGGACGTCGGGGAAAAGCCCGAAAGATGGGGGCGGCAGACTGTGGTGCAAGGCCCCCGGGCTGTCAAGCCGATCGGGTATTCTCGACGCCTCCCCACTTCGACACCCCGACGTGTCCGACCCGCAGCCATCGCGGCCCGCGCGCCGCGCCGCCGCCGATCCCCCGCCGCCGCGCGACAAGCGCAACCTGTTCGAACGTCTGGTCGAGATGCTCAGCCCGGGCCCCGACTCGCGCGCCGAGCTGATGAAGACGCTCGCCGACGCCGAGCAGCGCGAGCTGATCGAACCGGAATCGCGCGCGATGGTCGAGGGCGTGCTGCGCATGTCCGACCTGAGCGCCGGCGACGTGATGGTCGCCGCGCCGCGCATGGACATGCTCGACATCGACGCGCCGTACGACCAGCTGCTCGACGTCGTCATCTCGACGGCGCACTCGCGCTTTCCGGTGTTCGAGGGCTCGCGCGACAACATCATCGGCATCCTGCTCGCGAAGGACCTGCTCAAGCTGCAGCGCGCGCCCGAGCTGAACCTGCGCACGCTGCTGCGTCCGGCGGTGTTCGTGCCCGAGAGCAAGCGGCTCAACGAGCTGCTGCGCGACTTCCGCAGCAACCGCAACCACCTGGCGATCGTGATCGACGAGTTCGGCAACGTCGCCGGGCTGATCACGATCGAGGACGTGCTCGAGGAGATCGTCGGCGAGATCGAGGACGAGTTCGACGAACACGACGCCGACGGCGGCATCTACACGCTGGCCGACGGCACGCACCGCGTCGCCGGCGACGTCGACGTCGAGCACGTCGCGCAGACCTTCGGTGTCACGCTGCCCACCGACGAGTTCGACACGATCGGCGGGCTCGTCGCACACGAGTTCGGTCGCGTGCCGCGCCGCGGCGAATCGGTCGACATCGCGGGACTGCGCTTCACGGTGATGCTCACGCGCGGCGGCGCGGTGCGCTGGTTCAAGGTGTCGCGCGCTCCCGCGGCGGCGGCCGCCGGCGGTTGAACGCCGAGCCCACTGCGCGCCGCGCGCCCGGATGGGACGCGCTCGTCGCGTCGGCGCTGGGCGCGCTGCACAGCCTGCCGTTCGTCCACACCGAGGCGTGGTGGCTGCAGCTGGCCTGCGTCGGCGGGCTCGCGTGGCGCGTGCAGGCGGTGACGCCGGCGCGCGCGGCGGCGCTGGGCTGGCTGTTCGGCGCCGCGTGGCTGGGCAGCGGCGTGTGGTGGCTGTTCGTCAGCATGCACCGCTACGGCGGGCTGAGCGCGCCGCTGGCCGCCCTCGCGGTGGCGGCGCTGAGCGCGCTGCTGGCGCTGTACCTCGCGCTGGCAATGGGGCTGCACGCGCGCTGGCGCAACGGCCGGCCGGCGGCCGATGCGCTGCTGTTCGCCGCGCTGTGGCTGGCCGCCGAGCTCGCGCGCGGCGTGCTGTTCACCGGTTTCCCCTGGATCGCCTCGGGGTATGCGCACGTCGACGGTCCGCTGGCGGTGCTCGCGCCTTGGGTCGGTGTCTACGGCATCGGCTTCGTCGCGGCGTGGCTGGCGGCGCTCGCGGCCGCGGCACGGCGGGGGCGTGCTGCGTGGCCGGCGGCGGCCGCCGCGGTGGCGCTCGTGGCACTGCCGTTGTTCGTCGCCGCGCGCGACTTCAGCCGCAGCACCGGCGCGCTCAGCGTCACGCTGGTGCAGACCAACGTCGCGCAGGACGAGAAGTTCGCCGCCGAGCACCTGCCGGCGTCGCTGGCGTGGCTGCTGCACGCGCTGGTCGGCGCGCGCGGCGAGCTCGTCGTCGCGCCCGAGACGGCGGTGCCGCTGCTGCCGTCGCAGCTCGAGCAGCTCGACCCCGGCTACTGGCCTGCGCTGCGCGCCGCGTTCGGGGACCCCGGGCGGGCGCTGCTGGTGGGCGCACCGCTGGGCGACTTCGAGCGCGGCTACACCAATTCCGTCGTCGGGCTGTCGGGTGGCGGCGAGTACCGCTACGACAAAGTGCACCTCGTGCCCTTCGGCGAGTTCGTCCCGCCGGGGTTTCGCTGGTTCATCGACCTGATGCACATCCCGCTGGGCGACTTCGCGCGCGGGCCGCTCGACGCGCCGTCGTTCGCGTTCGCCGGCCAGCGCATCGCGCCGAACATCTGCTACGAGGACCTGTTCGGCGAGGAGCTCGCCCGGCGCTTCGCCGACCCGGCGGCGGCGCCGACGGTCTTCGCCAACGTCAGCAACATCGCGTGGTTCGGCGACACGATCGCGGTGCCGCAGCACCTGCACATCTCGCGGCTGCGCGCGCTCGAGTTCCAGCGCCCGATGCTGCGCGCGACCAACACCGGCGCCACCGCGGTGATCGACCACCGCGGCCGCGTCACGCACTGGCTCGAGCCGTTCACGCGCGGCGTGCTCGACGCGCGCGTCGAGGGCCGCGACGGCCTCACGCCGTACGCGCGCTGGGCGTCGCGCTTCGGGCTGTGGCCGCTGGCGGGGCTGGCTGCCGCGGTCGCGGCCGCGTTCGCCGCCGGCGCGCGGCGGCGCCGCGCACCGGGGGCAGGCTCCTAGAATTGCGGGTTTTCGCCGTCGCGAACGGCGCCGCACCGATGCTCAGCTTCCAGCAACTCATCCTCCAGCTGCAGTCCTACTGGGCCGACCAGGGCTGCGCACTGCTGCAGCCGTACGACATGGAGGTCGGCGCCGGCACCAGCCACACTGCGACCTTTTTGCGCGCGCTCGGCCCCGAGCCGTGGAAGGCGGCCTACGTGCAGCCCAGCCGCCGCCCGAAGGACGGGCGCTACGGCGAGAACCCGAACCGGCTGCAGCACTACTACCAGTACCAGGTCGTGCTCAAGCCCGCACCGGCGAACATCCTCGAGCTGTACCTCGGCTCGCTCGAGGCGCTGGGCTTCGACCTCAAGCACAACGACGTGCGCTTCGTCGAGGACGACTGGGAGAACCCCACGCTGGGCGCGTGGGGCCTGGGCTGGGAGGTCTGGCTCAACGGCATGGAAGTTACGCAGTTCACGTATTTCCAGCAGGTCGGCGGCATCGACTGCAAGCCGATCACCGGC
Source organism: Azohydromonas sediminis (assembly GCF_003574675.1). GTDB lineage: Bacteria > Pseudomonadota > Gammaproteobacteria > Burkholderiales > Burkholderiaceae_C > Calidifontimicrobium > Calidifontimicrobium sediminis. Next base: position 72,550 of record NZ_QOAZ01000010.1, on the reverse strand, counting down.
GAGATCACCTACGGTCTCGAGCGGCTGGGGATGTACCTGCAGGGCGTCGAGAACGTGTTCGACCTGCAGTGGACCGACGGGCTAACGTACCGCGACGTCTACCACCAGAACGAGGTCGAGCAAAGCGCCTACAACTTCGAGCACAGCGACGTCGAGTTCCTGCTCGGCGCGTTCGCCGCGCACGAGCGCAAGGCCAAGGAGCTGATGGACGCCCGGCTCGCGCTGCCGGCGTACGAGCAGGTGCTCAAGGCCGCGCACACGTTCAACCTGCTCGATGCACGCGGCGCGATCAGCGTCACCGAGCGCGCGGCGTACATCGGCCGCATCCGGCACCTGGCGCGCAGCGTCGCGCACAGCTACGTCGACAGCCGCGCGCGGCTGGGCTTCCCGATGGCGCCGAAGGCGTGGGCGCAGGCCACGCTGGCGCAACTCGAGCAGCAGCGCAAGGCGGCGGCATGACGGCGACCGTGAAGAACCTGCTCGTCGAGCTGTTCGTCGAGGAGCTGCCGCCGAAGGCGCTGAAGGCGCTCGGCGAGGCGTTCGCGACCGCGCTCGCCGCGGCGCTGAAGGCGCAGGGGCTCGCCAGCGCCGACGCCGCGGTGACGCCGTTCGCGTCGCCGCGCCGGCTCGCGGTGCACGTGCGCGGCGTCGCCGCGAAGGCGGCCGACAAGGCAGTGCAGCACAAACTGATGCCGGTGGCCGTCGCGTTCGACGCCGAGGGCCGGCCGACGCCGGCGCTGCTGAAGAAGCTCGCCGCGCTCGGCGCCGACGCGCAGGCGGTGCCCACGCTCGCGCGGCGCGTCGACGGCAAGGCCGAGGTGCTGTTCCTCGACAGCGTCGCTGCGGGTGTGACGCTCGCGCAGGGGCTGCAGCACGCGCTCGACGAGGCGATCGCGAAGCTGCCGATCCCCAAGGTGATGAGCTACCAGCTCGAGCGCGGCGACAGCGTCGAGCCCGGCTGGACGACGGTGCACTTCGTGCGCCCGGCGCACGGCCTCGTCGCGCTGCACGGCGCCGATGTCGTGCCGGTGCGCGCGCTCGGCCTGCGCGCCGGACGCACGACGCGTGGCCACCGCTTCGAGGCGGCCAAGGACCCGATCGAACTCGTCGACGCCGACAGCTACGCCGAGCAGCTGGCCCGCGAAGGCGCCGTGATCGCGGGCTTCGACGCGCGCCGTGCCGAGATTGCACGCCAGCTCGCCGCCGCGGCCGCCGCCGAGGGGCTGCGGCCCGTCGACGACGACGCGCTGCTCGACGAGGTGACGGCGCTCGTCGAGCGGCCCAACGTGCTGGTCGGGCGATTCGACGAGGCCTTCCTCGAGGTGCCGCCCGAGTGCCTGATCCTGACGATGAAGGCCAACCAGAAGTACTTCCCGCTGCTCGACGGGCAGGGCCGGCTGACGAACCGCTTCCTGATCGTCGCCAACGTGCGGCCGGCGGACGCTTCCGCGGTGATCGGCGGCAACGAGCGCGTCGTGCGCCCGCGGCTGGCCGACGCGAAGTTCTTCTTCGACCAGGACCGCAAGCGCACGCTCGACAGCCGCGTGCCGCAGCTGGCCAAGGTCGTCTATCACGGCAAGCTCGGCACGCAGGGCGAGCGCGTCGAGCGCGTGCGCGCGATCGCGCGCGCGCTCGCCGGCGAGCTCGGCGGCGTGCCGCTGGCGGCCGACGCCGACCGCGCCGCACGGCTGGCCAAGGCCGACCTGCTGACCGACATGGTCGGCGAGTTCCCCGAGCTGCAGGGCGTGATGGGCGGCTACTACGCGCGCCACGACGGCGAGAGCGAGGCCGTCGCCGTCGCGATCGAGGACCACTACAAGCCGCGCTTCGCCGGCGACGCGCTGCCGCGCAACGACGTCGGCCTCGTCGTCGCGCTGGCCGACAAGCTCGAGACGCTGGCCGGGCTGTTCGGCATCGGCCAGCTGCCCACCGGCGACAAGGACCCCTTCGCGCTGCGCCGCCACGCGCTGGGCGTGATCCGCATGCTGATCGAGCGCGCGCTGCCGCTGGACGTGCACGCGGCGATCGCGCACGCGTTCGCGGCGTTTCCGCCCGGCCACGGCCAGGCGCAGGCCGAGGTCGGCTTCTTCTTGCGCGAGCGGCTCGCCGGCTGGCTGCGCGAGCAGGGCTGGAGCGCGCCCGAGGTCGACGCCGTGCTCGGCGCACACCCGGCGCGCTGGGCCGAGATCCCGCAGCGGCTCGCGGCGGTGCGCGCGTTCGCCGCGCTGCCCGAGGCGGCCGCGCTCGCCGCGGCGAACAAGCGCGTGGGCAACATCCTGAAGAAGTCCGAAGGCGCGCCGCCGGTCGCCGTCGACGCCGCGCTGCTGCGCGAGCCGGCCGAGCGCGCTCTGGCCGCGGCGATCGACGCCGTGCGCCCCGAGGCCGACCGCCTCTACGACGCCGGCGCCTACACCGAGTCGCTGCAGCGGCTGGCCGCGCTGCGTGCGCCGGTCGACGACTTCTTCGACCACGTGATGGTCAACGCCGACGACGCGGCGCTGCGCGCGAACCGGCTCGCGCTGCTGGCGTCGCTGCACGCGGCGATGAACCGCGTCGCCGACCTGTCGCGTCTGGCCGCCTGAGCACCGTCGCCCGATGAGCCACGCGCCGCGTCTGATCGTCCTCGGCCGCGACGGCATCCTCAACGTCTACCGCGAGGACCACGTCAAGGAGCCGCACGAGTGGCAGCCGATCCCCGGCGCGCTCGAGGCGGTGGCCAGGCTCAACCAGCACGGCTGGCACGTCGTCGTGGCGACGAACCAGTCGGGCATCGGCCGCGGGCTGTTCGACATGGCGTCGCTCAACGCCGTGCACGCGCACATGATGAAGCTGCTCGCCGCGCAGGGCGGGCGCATTGACGCCGTGTTCTTCTGCCCGCACGCGCCCGAGGAGTCGTGCGACTGCCGCAAGCCGCTGCCGGGCATGCTGCACGACATCGCGCGCCGCTACGGCGTCGACCTGCGGCACGTGCCGTTGGTGGGCGACACGCTGCGCGACCTGCTCACGGCGCAGGCCGCCGGCTGCGAGCCGCACCTCGTGCTCAGCGGCCGCGCCGCCGCGCTCGGCGATGCCGAGCTCGCGCAGATCGTCGCGCAGGTGCCCACCGCGCGCGTGCACGCCGATCTCGCGGCCTTCGCCGACGACCTGCTGCGGCGCGAGCACCCGCGCGCCGCCGACTCGGTGCCCGGAGAGCTGCGCTGATGTCGGGGCTGCTGGCGGCGCTGCGCTCCGCCGTATTCGTGCTGTTCATGACCGTCACGGTGATCCCGTGGGCGCTGGCGGTGCTGGCGGCGTCGGTCTTCGTGCGCGGCGCGCCGCTGTACTGGATGTGCGTTGGCTGGCTGCGTGTCGTGATCTGGGGCGCGCGCTGGATCTGCGGCGTGCGCCACCGCGTGCACGGGCTCGAGCACCTGCCCACCGCCGCGCAGGGCCGCGAGGCCGTGCTGCTGGCGCCCAAGCACCAGTCGACGTGGGAGACCTTCGCGCTGCCGACGATCATGCCGCACCCGCTGGCGTACGTGTTCAAGCGCGAGCTGCTGATGATCCCGTTCTTCGGCTGGGCGATGGGGCGGCTCGACATGATCCACATCGACCGCAGCAAGCGCACCGAGGCCTGGCACAGGGTCGCCGAGCAGGGACGCCGGCTGATGGCCGAAGGCGTGTGGGTCATCATGTTCCCCGAGGGCACGCGCACGCCGCGCGGCGGCCAGGGCACCTACAAGACCGGCGCGGCGCGGCTGGCGATCGCCACCGGCACGCCGATCGTGCCGATCGCCGTCACCTCGGCCAAATGCTGGCCGCGCAAGAGCTTCCTGCTGCGCCCGGGGGTGATCGACGTGTCGATCGGGCGCCCGATCGCGGTGCAGGGGCGCGAGCCCGACGAACTGATGCGCGAGGTCGAGCACTGGATCGAGGCCGAGATGCGCCGCCTCGACCCCGAGGCATACGTCACCGGCGCGAAGCCGGCGGCTTCCTAGACAATCGGGGTCCATGGCGCGCGCCACCGAACCGACCCAGCTGTCGCTGTTCGACGTGGCGCCGCCCGCGGATCCCGTGCCCGCCGTGCCCCGCGGGGACGCCGCACCGTCGGCGCCGCCCGCTGCCGCACCGCCGCCGCCCCCGCCCGCGCTGCGCCACCCGCAGGCGCAGCGCGAGGTGCTGCTCGGCGGCCACCGCGTCGGCTACGCGCTGCGGCGTGCGCGCCGGCGCAGCATCGGCTTCGTCGTCGGCCCCGAGGGGCTCGCGGTCAGCGCGCCGCGCTGGGTCGGCATCGCCGAGATCGAGGCCGCGCTGCAGTCCAAGGCCGCGTGGGTGCTGCGCAAGCTGCACGAGCAGGCCGAGCGCCAGCGCCGGCAGCAGGCGCTGCGCATCGAGTGGCGCGACGGCGCGACGGTGCCCTTCCTCGGCGAGCCGGTGATCGTCGTGCTCGACGCGCGCGTCAGCGGCACCGTGCTCGACGCCGGCGCCGAGGCGCTGCCGGGCATCGCGCGGCTGGTGCTGCGCGTCGGGCTGCCCGAGCACGCGACGCCGCAGCAGATCCGCGACGCGGTGCACGGCTGGCTGCAGCGGCAGGCGCGGCGCATCTTCGAGGAGCGCTGCCGCCACTTCGAGGCGCGGCTGGGCGTGCGCATGACGCGGCTGGCGCTCAGTTCGGCGGCCACGCGCTGGGGCAGCGCGAGCGCCGACGGCTCGATCCGCCTGCACTGGCGGCTCGTGCACCTGCCGCTGGCGAGCATCGACTACGTCGTCGCGCACGAGCTCGCGCACCTGCGCGAGATGAACCACAGCCCGGCGTTCTGGGACGTCGTGCGCTCGGTGATCCCCGACGTCGAGCGCGTGCGGCGCGCACTGCGCGAGCACCCGCTGCCGCCGGACGACTGACGCGCGAGCCGCCGCGGCGGCGGCGCCCGGTGGCCGGCGGGCTCGGGCGGCAGGCTCAGGTGGCGGTGAACCGCCACACGCCGTCGTCGCCGCGCCGGCGCTCGAGCCGGCCGGTGTGCCACAGCGCGTGCAGGTGCGCGATCGCCTCGCCCATCGCGAACGTCGTCTGGTGCAGGTCCAGCTCGCGCCGGAACAGCACCGGCACCAGCGCCTGCGCGCTGGTGGGCTGCGCGCGGCACGCGGCGAGCGTCTCGGCCAGCCGCGCGTCGTGGTGCGCGTGCAGCTGCGCGATGCGCGCGTGCAGCCCGACAAACGGCCGCCCGTGCGACGGCAGCACCAGCGTCGACGGGGGCAGCGCGCGCAGGCGGTCGAGCGACGCGAGGTACAGCGGCAGTGGGTCGGCCTCGGGCTCGGTGTCGTAGACGCTGACGTTGGTGCTGATGCGCGGCAGCACCATGTCGCCCGAGATCAGCACACCCAGCGCCTCGCAGTGCAGCGCGACGTGCTCGGGCGCGTGGCCGTAGCCGGCGATGCAGCGCCACGCGTGCGCGCCGATGCGCAGCACCTGGCCGTCCATCAGCCGGCGGAACTGGCGCGGCACCTGCGGCACGAGGCTGCGGTAGTAGCCCGCGCGCGCACGCACCTTGGCGACCGACTCGGCGTCGGTGAGCCCGTGTTCGGCGAAGAAGGCCGCCACCTCGTCGCCGCCGCCACCGCCCGTGGTGGCCTGGCTCGCGACGCGCGCGACGTGGTAGTCGGTCGCGCTGATCCACAGCCGGCACCGCCAGCGCTCGGTCAGCCAGTGCGCGAGCCCGAGGTGGTCGGGGTGCATGTGGGTGGCGATCACGCGCAGCACCGGCAGTGCGTCGAGCCCGGCGGCGAAGACCTGCTCCCACGCCGCGCGTGTCGCGTCGTTGGCGATGCCGCAGTCGACGACGGTCCAGCCGTCGCGGCCGTCGTCGTCGCGGTCGCGCAGCAGCCACAGGTTGACGTGGTCGAGCGCGAACGGCAGCCCCATGCGCACCCAGCGCACGCCGGGCGCGACCTCGAGCGTGCCGCCGGGCGGCGGCAGCGCGTGGCCGAAGGGGTGGTGCAGTTCGGTCGAGGTGGGGTGGGCCATCGCAGCGTGTCGGCCGCCGCGGCGACCCTGTTAGATTTACGTTGACGTCAACGTCAACCGAGTGTAGCCATGACCGCCACCGCCAAGTCCGACGCCCCGGCGCGGACGTACACGATCACCGAGCTGGCGCAGGAGTTCGACGTCACGCCGCGCGCGATCCGCTTCTACGAGGACGTCGGGCTGCTGCAGCCGGCGCGCAGCGGACGCCATCGCGTCTACAGCCACCGCGACCGCACGCGGCTGAAGCTGACGCTGCGCGGCAAGCGGCTCGGGCTGAGCCTGGCGGAGATCAAGGAGCTCGTCGAGATGTACGACTCGCCGGCCGACACGGCGCCGCAGCTGCAGGCCTTCCTCGAGGTGCTGCGCGCGCACCGCGTGCAGCTCGAGCGCCAGCGCGAGGACATCCAGGTCACGCTCGACGAGATCGCGCAGCACGAGTCGCGCTGCCAGCGGCTGCTCGCGCAGCTGGGCGCACGGCCGCGCGGGCGCGAACGCGCGCCGGCGTGAGCGTGCACGACGCGCCGCCCTACAATTGACGTTTACGTAAACGTCAAAGTCCAGCATCAACGCCGCCACCGCGCTGCCCGCCCCGATGGCCCACCCGATCCCCGCCGACGCCGGCTACGTGCAGCGGCTGCGCGACTCGTTCGCGCGCCAGCAGGTGATGCACACGCTCGGCGCCGCGCTCGACACCGTCGAGCCGGGGCGTGTCGTGATCACGATGCACCACCGCCCCGAGCTGACGCAGCAGCACGGCTTCCTGCACGCCGGCATCGTCTCGACGGCGCTCGACTCGGCGTGCGGCTACGCGGCGTTCTCGCTGATGCCGGCCGACGCCGCGGTGCTGACGATCGAGTTCAAGGCCAACCTGCTCGCGCCGGCGCGAGGGCCCTGGTTCCGCTTCGAGGGCCAGGTGACGAAGGCCGGGCGCACGATCAGTGTCGTCGACGGCCGCGCGTGGCAGCACGCGCCCGGCAGCGACGCGCAGACGCTGGTCGCGACGATGACCGCCACCGTGATGACCGTGCTCGGCCGCGGCCTCGACGGCTGATCCGCCACCCCCACCGACTCCAGGAGACCCCGCGATGAACCTGCCCGGCCTGAACTTCCAGCTCGGCGACGACATCGACGCGCTGCGCGACGCCGTGCGCGCGTTCGCGCAGGCCGAGATCGCGCCGCGCGCCGCCGAAATCGACCGCAGCGACCAGTTCCCGATGGACCTGTGGCGCAAGATGGGCGAGCTCGGCGTGCTCGGCATCACGGTGCCCGAGGCCTACGGCGGCGCGAACATGGGCTACCTCGCGCACATGGTCGCGATGGAGGAGATCAGCCGCGCGAGCGCGAGCGTGGGCCTGAGCTACGGCGCGCACAGCAACTTGTGCGTCAACCAGATCCGGCGCAACGGCACCGAGGCGCAGAAGCGCAAGTACCTGCCCAAGCTGATCAGCGGCGAGCACGTCGGCGCGCTCGCGATGAGCGAGCCCGGCGCCGGCAGCGACGTCATCTCGATGAAGCTGCGCGCGGTCGACAAGGGCGGCTACTACGTGCTCAACGGCAGCAAGATGTGGATCACGAACGGCCCCGACGCCGACACCCTGGTGGTCTACGCGAAGACCGAGCCCGAACTCGGCGCGCGCGGCGTCACCGCGTTCATCGTCGAGAAGGGCATGAAGGGCTTTTCGGTCGCGCAGAAGCTCGACAAGCTCGGCATGCGCGGCAGCCACACCGGCGAGCTCGTGTTCCAGGACGTCGAGGTGCCGGCCGAGAACGTGCTCGGCGCTGTCAACGGCGGTGCGAAGGTGCTGATGAGCGGGCTCGACTACGAGCGCGCCGTGCTCGCCGCCGGGCCGATCGGCATCATGCAGGCGGTGATGGACAACGTTGTGCCCTACATCCACGAGCGCAAGCAGTTCGGCCAGAGCATCGGCGAGTTCCAGCTGATCCAGGGCAAGGTCGCCGACATGTACACCGTGCTGCAGGCCGCGCGCGCGTTCTGCTACACGGTCGGCAAGAACCTCGACGCGCTCGGCGCCGAGCACGTGCGCCAGGTGCGCAAGGACTGCGCGAGCGTGATCCTGTGGTGCGCCGAGAAGGCCACGTGGATGGCGGGCGAAGGCATCCAGATCTTCGGCGGCAACGGCTACATCAACGAGTACCCGCTCGGCCGCCTGTGGCGCGACGCCAAGCTGTACGAAATCGGCGCCGGCACGAGCGAGATCCGGCGGATGCTGATCGGACGAGAGCTCTTTGCGGAGACGATGTGATGGACCACGACCGAGGCCCCGATTCGGCGCAGGCTCATGTCCGCGCAGCGGACGTGAAGGCGCGAAGCGCCGGCCGGAGCCACATCGGCGCCGGCACGAGCGAGATCCGGCGGATGCTGATCGGCCGCGAGCTGTTCGCCGAGACGATGTAGCGCGCGGGTGGTGCCGTCTATACTTCGTTGATACGTCTCGTGCCGGAGGGTGCCATGAGTGAGGCCGTGCTCGACATCAAACGCTGGGGCAACAGCCTGGGTGTGCGGCTGCCCGCGGCGGTGGCGCGCGCGGCCCATCTGCACGCCGATCAGCGCGTGCGGGTGACGGTGGAAGACGGCCGTGTCGTCATCGTGCCGGCGCCCGAAGCGCGGCCGACCCTCGAGGACCGGCTGGCGCGTTACGACCCCGCGCGCCACGGCGGCGAGGCGATGGCGACCACCGGCCGTGTCGGCGCCGAGCAGCCCTGAGCCCCGCCGGCCCCCGGTGCGCCGCGCCCCGGCGGGATGGGTGCCCGACCGGCAGGACGTGATCTGGATCGACTGCAACCCGCAGGCCGGACGCGAGATGCGCGAGCCCCACCCCTTCCTCGTCCTGTCGGACCGGGCTTTCAACGCGCGCACGTCGCTGGTGCTCGGCCTGCCGATGACGACGGCAGCCTACAACGCCGACAACCCCTTCGCGCTGCCCGTGGGTGAAGCGTCCGGGCGCCGGCGCCGCGCGACGAGCTACGTGCTGTGCCACCAGCCCAAGTCGTTCGACTGGCGCGCGCGGGGTGCCCGGCCGCATCCGGTCGGGCGGCTGCCCGATGCGCTGGTGGCCGAGGCCTGCGCGGTGCTCAACCAGATCTTGCGCCTCGGGTGAACCGCCCGGACCTTGGGCGTTTCGGGTCGCTGCGGCGGCGGGCGATCGGCTGCGACGCCGCCGTGCAGACGTGCGGTGCATGCGGCGTCGAACGCCGCCGTCGAGCGTCGTCGCGCCGCGCGCCCTGCGCGCGGCTCCTGCCGGGTAAGGCGCGCTGGCCTTACAGTTTCTGCTTCAGAAGCTGAAACTGTAAGACTTGTTCGACCGCCACCTGCACCATCGCCTGCTGCGTCTCGCGCGCGGGTTCCCGGTCGTCGTGCTGACCGGCCCCCGCCAGTCGGGCAAGACGACGCTGGCGCGTGCCGCGTTCCCTGACCACGCCTACCTCAGCCTCGAGGACCGCGACGTGCGCGAGCGCGCCGCGGCCGATCCGCGCGGGTTCCTGGCCGGGCGGCGCGGCGGCCTGCTGATCGACGAGGTGCAGCGCGTGCCGGCGCTGCTGTCGTAACTGCAGACGCGGGTCGACGCGGCGCCGCGCATGGGCGGCGTCGTGCTCACGGGCTCGCAGAACCTGCTGCTGTCGGCTGTGGTGAGCCAGAGCGTGGCGGGCCGCGCCGGCTACGCCGAGCTGCTGCCGCTGTCCTACGCCGAGGCGGGCGAGCGCGCGGCGCGCCTGACGCTCGGCGAGTGGATCGTCACCGGCGGCTACCCGGCGCTGTACGACCGCGACGTGGCCCACGCCGACTGGCACGCGGGCGACGTCGCCACCTACGTCGAGCGCGACGTGCGGCAGATCAGCCGCGTCGCCGACCTGATGCTGTTCCAGCGCTTCTTGCGAGCGATGGCCGCGCGCACGGGGCAGCTGCTCAATCTCAACGCGGTGGCCAACGACCTCGGCGTCGCGCAGACGACCGCGCGCGAATGGCTCGGCGTGCTCGAGGCCAGCTACGTGGCGTTCCGCCTGCCGCCTTACCACGGCAACTTCGGCAAGCGCCTCGTCAAGACGCCCAAGCTGTACTTCCACGACACCGGGCTCGCGGCGTGGCTGCTCGGCATCACCGACGCCGAAGCACTGGCCGTGCGCCCGATGCGCGGCGCGCTGTTCGAGAGCATGGTGGTGGCCGAGTACCTGAAGTACCTGCGCCACCTCGGGCTGCCGTACGCGCCGCACTTCTGGCGCGACAACGTCGGCCACGAGGTCGACCTGCTGATCGAGCGCAGCGGCGTGCTGTGGCCGGTGGAGGCGAAGTCCGGCGCGACGTTCCAGCGCGAGTGGCTGCGTCCGCTGCACACGTGGGCGCACCACGCCGCTGGCGTGCGCCAGGGCGCGCCGATGCTCGTCACTGGCGTGCCCGGGGTGTTCGACGCCGAGGGCGTGGTGGTGGCGAACTGGCGCGACGCGCTCGCGACGCTGTGCCCGGCGCCGGCCTGAACGCGCGGCGCGCCGGCCGGGTCGCAGGCCGCCCTGACGTGCTTCCCGCCCCGCCGCACGGAGCCGGCCGGGCCTGTCGGAAAACTTGACAGCTTGACGCCGCGCCGCGCCGCGCCGCGCAAGTCTTTGATGGTCAACGAGAAAAGTTCCTTCGCCGCGCGCCGGGCACGGTTCGTGCGTGCCGCGCGCGAGACGGCCGGGCGTGCGCTCCGGCGTTGGGGTGCGCAAGCGATGGAGGTGCGGATGAACGCGATGGGCAAGGTTCGGGCGGCGCTGGGGGCGGCGCTGCTGGTGGCGGTGGTCGGCGCGCAGGCGGCGATCGTCACGACGCGAGGCACGTGGTACGGCACCGACGGAACGAATGGAACCTTGCGTGGCCGCGATGCGAGCGGCAATCCGGTGCCGCTGCTCGTTTCGGGAGCTCCGAACCCCGCGGCAGTGTTTTTCTACGACACCGTGCTGAATCTCACCTGGCTCGCCGACTGGAACGCCAACGGGCTGATGAACTGGGCCGCGGCCAACGCCTGGGCGGCCGCGCTGAACGTCGGCGGCTTCACCGGCTGGTCGCTGCCCGGCGTGCTGGACACCGCGAGTCCTGGCTGCGACGTGGGCTACGCCGGCGGCACCGACTGCGGCTTCAACGTCTACTCGGGCGAGCTGGAGCGCCGCGGCTCGCCGCTGGCGCACATGTTCTACGACACGCTGGGCAATCTGGCTTACTGCCCCCCCCAACGATACAACGTGCGCTGGCGGGCCGCAACCGGGCTGGGGGCTGACCAACACCGGGCCGTTCAGCAACATGCAGTCCAGCGTCTACTGGTCCGGTACGGCGTACGCGCCGTCGCCGTCGGTCGTCGCGTGGCTCTTCGTTACCAGCGACGGCGTCCAGGGCTACGGCGGCCAGAGCGGCCAGTACTACGCCGTTGCCGTTCGCCCCGGCGATGTGCTGCGTGACGTCGGCACGGTCCCCGCCCCGCCGTCGCTGGTGCTGGCGCTGACGGCCCTGGCAGGGCTCGGCGCGGCCCTTCGCCGGCGTCGCGCAGCTTGAGGCTTCGGCGCGTCGGACGCTTTGACACTTTCGGGGGTTCGGGGGCCGAGCCTGGACACGGAGCCTCCGGTGGAGGGTCCGTGCCTGGCGAGGGGCCGGGCCCATGGCCCGGCGCGGCCTGCAAGGCGCAGCCCCCGACCACGTGCATGACCGACCCCGATGGCGCGGCACGAGCACCTGCCGATCTACAAGGCCGCGTTCGACGTCGCGGTGCACATCGAGCGCGTCGTGGCCGGTTTCCCGCGTTATCACAAGTACACGCTGGGCACCGAGCTGCGGCAGGGCAGTCGCGCGGTGCTGCAGCGCGTGGTGCGCGCCAACAACGCGCGCACGGTCGCAGCGCGCGCTGCCGAACTGCTGCAGCTGCGCGAAGAGATCGACGCACTGCTGCTCACGATGCGCGTGGGCAAGGAGAGGAAGGCCTTCAAGAGTTTCGCCGCCTACCTGCACGCGGTGGAGCAGGTGGGTTCGGTGGCCCGACAGAACGAAGGCTGGCTCAGGCAGACGCAGGCGAAAGCCTGAGGCTGGCGTGCCACCCCACGGGGGCCTGAATGGCCGCGCCGCGCCGTGCCGTGTTCCGGCCGAGCGCGGCCAGCGTGCCGAGTTTTATCGTGCGTCCATCCCGCCTGCCGCACGCGGCAGGCATGGCGATGCAGGGCGCGGTACCCGGCGACGGGATCCGCGCCCGGTGGCCCCGCCGGCGGCTTCGCGCCGGCGGCGGGGGAAGTGGGTGGACTTCAGTGCAGTCCAGCGACTACTGGTCCGGTACGGCGTACGCGCCGTCGCCGTCGGTCGACGCGTGGAACTTCGATACCAACGACGGCAACCAGAACAACGACGACCAGAGCAACCAGAACTACGCCGTTGCCGTTCGCCCCGGAGGATGAAACCCCGTGTCCCTGTTCTCGCTCGAGAACCTCGCCCGGCAGTACCTGGCGTGCCGGCGCCACAAGCGCAGCACCGCCAACGCGCTGCGCTTCGAGGCGCGGCAGGAACTGGAGCTGCTGGCGCTGCGCGACGAACTCGTCGCGCGCACGTACGAGCCCGCCCGTTCTGTCTGTTTCTTCGTCACGCGCCCGAAGCTGCGCGAGGTGTTCGCGGCCGACTTCCGCGATCGCGTCGTCCACCACGTGCTGGTCAGCCACCTCGAGCGCACCTGGGAGCCGGTGTTCATCCACGATTCGTACGCCTGCCGCCCCGGCAAGGGCGTGCACAAGTCGGTGGCGCGGCTGCAGCAGTTCATGCGGCAGGCCACCGCCAACGGCACGCGCGAGGCCTTCGCGCTGCACCTGGACATCCGCAACTACTTCATGAGCATCGACAAGCAGCGCCTGTTCGCGATGCTCGACGCGAAGCTGCGCGACGACGACGCGCGCTGGCTGACCGCGAAGCTCGTGTTCCACGACTGCACGCACGCTCCGCTCGTCAAGGGTGACCCGCGGCTGGTGGACCGGCTGCCGCCGCACAAGACGCTCTTTCGCGCGCCGCCGGGCAAGGGGCTGCCGATCGGCAACCTGAACAGCCAGTTCTTCGCCAACGTGTACCTGAACGCGCTCGACCAGTTCGTCAAGCACACGCTCAAGTGCCGCTGGTACCTGCGCTACTGCGACGACTTCGTGCCGCTGGCGCGCTCGCGCGACGAACTGCTCGCGTGGCGCAGCCGCATCCGCGCCTTCCTGGCCGAGCAGCTGCTGCTCGAACTGAACGACCGGCGCGAGCGCCTGCGGCCGGTGGCCGACGGCGTGGACTTCCTCGGCTACATCGTGCGGCCGTTCCACCTGCTGGTGCGCCGGCGCGTGGTGGGCCACCTGCGCGAGCGGCTGGCGCGTTTCGAGCGCGCGCTGGTGGCGCGTAGCCAGACGCTCGACACGTACCGCTACGACGAGGCCACGCTCGACGCGCTGCAGGCCACGCTGGCGTCGTACCTGGGGCACCTGCGCTGGGCGGCGAGCCGGCGACTGCTGGCGCGGCTGTGGCAGGAGCACGCGTGGCTGGCGCAGTTCGTCGAGCTCGATGCGCGGCGCTACACGCTGCGCCGGCGTGACCGGCTGCCACGCGACGCGCGTGGCGTGCTCGCCCAGGTGGCGCACCTGCAGCGCGAGTTCACGGGCGACGAGGTGTGGGTGCAGGTGGGCGCCTTCGTCGAGCGGCTGCAGTGGCCGCCGCGGCACCTGCGGCGGCGCGGCGGCGGGCACGTCGAGGTGCCGGGGCTGCGGCGGCTGCGGCCGACGGCGCGCGGCGCGGTGGCGGGCTTTCCGCTCGGGCAGCTGGCCCGTCGACTGGGGGCGCGGCTGGCCGACGGGCGCGCGGTGGCGTGGCTCGCCGAGCAGGGCCCCGTTGGCCCCGGCGCGCCGGTTCGGCGTCGACTGGCGCGGCGGTGGGTGCCGAAGACGGTGCACGCCGGGCCCACAATACGGGGCAGCGCCTCATCCGCCCCGCGCACGCCATGGCCCTCGCCGCCGAGAAGCCCGCCACCTACGACGACCTGCTCGCGCTGCCGCCGCACGTCGTCGGCCAGATCGTCGGCGGGCGGCTCGTCACGCAGCCGCGGCCGGCGCCGCGGCACGCGGTGGCGTACGCCGGGCTGGGCGGCGAGCTCGTCGGCCCGTTCGACAAGGGCCGCGGCGGCCCCGGCGGCTGGTGGATCCTCGACGAGCCCGAGATCCACGTCGGCGCCGACGTCGTCGTGCCCGACCTCGCCGGCTGGCGCCGCGAGCGCATGCCGACGCTGCCCGACACCGCCTGGTTCGAACTGCCGCCCGACTGGCTGGCCGAGATCCTGTCGCCTTCCACCGCGCGCTTCGACCGCGCCGAGAAGCTGCCGCTCTATGCGCGCTGGGGCGTGGCGCACGTGTGGCTCGTCGACCCCGACCTGCGCACGCTCGAGGCCTACGCCAACGAGGGCGGGCGCTGGGTGCTGCTGGCGACGCTGAAGGACGACGAGCAGGTGCGCCAGCCGCCGTTCGACGCGGTGGGCTTTTCGCTGTCGTCGCTGTGGCCCGCGTGAAGCACGCCCGCACGTCCTGATCAACGCCCGCCGCCACCATGCCGCACCGTCTTCTGGGCAACAACCGCGACTGGGCCGCCGCCAAGAAGGCCGCCGACCCCGGCTTCTTCACCCGTCTGGCGCAGCAGCAGAGCCCGCGCTACATGTGGATCGGCTGCGCCGACAGCCGGGTGCCGGCCAACGAGATCACCGGGCTCGACCCGGGGGAGGTCTTCGTGCACCGCAACGTCGCCAACGTCGTCGTGCACTCCGACCTCAACGCGCTGTCGACGATCCAGTTCGCGGTCGAGCACCTCAAGGTCGAGCACATCTTCGTCGTCGGCCACTACGGCTGCGCCGGCGTGCGCGCGGCGATGCGCGGCGTGCGCGTGGGTCTGGCCGACAACTGGCTGCGCCACGTCCACGACGTGCGGCTGCGCCACCGCAAGCGCCTCGACCACCTGCCGCCCGAGCAGCAGGAGGACACCCTGTGCGAGATGAACGTCATCGAGCAGGTCGGCAACGTCGCGCTGTCGACCGTGCTGCAGGACGCGTGGGCGCGCGGCCAGAAGGTGGCGGTGCACGGCTGGGTCTACGGCCTGCGCGACGGCCTGCTGAAGGACCTCGACGTCACGATGGACGACTCCGCCACCGTCGTGCAGGTGTTCGCCAACGCGTTCAAGCGCTATCCGCGCGTGGCCGACGACGCCGGCGGTGATCCCGCCGAGGAGCGTTTCGACACGCCCGACGGCGGCGCCTGACCCGTCGCCCCGCGACCCTGCCCGCCGCGACCCCGCCCCGACCACCCCCGAGCCCGCGATGCCGATGTTCCCCCGCCTGTCCGATCCGCGCGCCGTCGAGATCGCGCAGGCCCTGCTCGACGGCTTCAACCGCCACTACCGCCTGTTCCGCGAGGCCAGCGCCGCCGCCAAGCAGCGCTTCGAGCGCGCCGACTGGCACGGCCAGCAGCGCGCGCAGCGCGAGCGCATCGAGTTCTACGACAAGCGCGTCGACGAGGCCGCCGAGCGGCTGCAGCGCGAGTTCGCCGCCAGCAGCCTGCCGATGGACGTGTGGCAGCAGGTCAAGCTGCACTACATCGGTCTGCTGACGAACCACCACCAGCCCGAGCTCGCCGAGACCTTCTTCAACTCGGTCACGACGAAGATCCTGCACCGCAGCTACTTCCGCAACGACTTCATCTTCGTGCGTCCGGCGATCAGCACCGAGTACATCGAGAACGACGAGCCGGCCGCCACGCCGACCTACCGCGCCTACTACCCGACGCTGGCGACGATGCGCGAGACGCTGCTGCGCATCATCCACAACTTCCAGCTCGCGGTGCCGTTCGAGAACCTCGAGCGCGACGTCGACCACGTGCTTGCGGCGATGCAGGCCGAGTTCGGCAACGTGCGGCTGCGCGCGAACTTCCAGATCCAGGTGCTCTCCAGCCTGTTCTTCCGCAACAAGGGTGCCTACGTCGTCGGCAAGATCGTCAACGGCTTCAACGAGGTGCCGTTCGCGCTGCCGATCCTGCACGCCCCCGACGGCAAGGGCCTCGTGATCGACACCGTGCTGTTCGGTGAGGACGACCTGCTGCTCGTCTTCAGCTTCGCGCGCGCGTACTTCATGGTCGACATGGAGATCCCCAGCGCCTACGTGCAGTTCCTGCGCAGCCTGATGCCGCGCAAGCCGCGCAGCGAGATCTACTCGGCGCTGGGCCTGCAGAAGCAGGGCAAGAACATGTTCTACCGCGACTTCCTGCACCACCTGCGCCACAGCAGCGACCGCTTCCGCATCGCGCCGGGCATCAAGGGCATGGTGATGCTGGTGTTCGACCTGCCCAGCTTCCCGTACGTGTTCAAGGTCATCAAGGACTTCTACCCGCCGCAGAAGGACACGACGCGCGAGCAGATCAAGGCCAAGTACCTGCTCGTCAAGAGCCACGACCGCGTCGGCCGCATGGCCGACACCCTCGAGTACAGCAACGTCGCGTTCCCGCGCGCGCGCTTCGAGCCCGAGCTGATCCAGGAGCTGCGCCACTTCTGCCCGAGCCTGCTCGAGGACGACGGCGACGTGCTCGTGATCAAGCACCTGTACATCGAGCGGCGCATGATCCCGCTGAACATCTACCTGCAAGACGCGAGCCCGCAGCAGATCGAGCACGCCGTGATCGAGTACGGCAACGCGATCAAGGACCTGGTGGCGGCCAACATCTTCCCCGGCGACATGCTGTGGAAGAACTTCGGCGTCACGCGCCACGGCAAGGTCGTGTTCTACGACTATGACGAGATCGAATACGTCACCGACTGCAACTTCCGCCGCGTGCCGCCGCCGCGCTGCGAGGAGGACGAGATGTCGGGCGACGTCTGGTACAGCGTCGGGCCGCACGACGTGTTCCCCGAGACCTTCGGCCCGTTCCTGCTCGGCAACCCGGCGGTGCGCGACGTGTTCATGAGGCACCACGCCGACCTGCTGGACCCCGCGTTCTGGCAGGGGCACAAGGAGCGCATCGCCGCTGGCCACGTGCACGACGTCTTCCCCTACGATCCGTCCCGGCGCTTCCAGAACCTGCGCCGCGCCGCCGGCCTCGAGCCGGGATGACCCCGGCCACGGATCCGCCTTTCACCGACCCACAGCCAAGGAGCCCCTCATGAACGATCCCGTCGTCATCGTCTCTGCCGCCCGCACGCCGATCGGCGGTCTGCTCGGCGACTTCGCGTCGCTGCAGGCGTGGGAACTCGGCGCCGTCGCGATCAAGGCCGCCGTCGAGCGTGCCGGCGTGCCGCCCGACAGCGTCGACGAAGTGCTGATGGGCTGCTGCCTGATCGCCGGCCAGGGCCAGGCGCCGGCGCGGCAGGCGATGCGCCGCGCCGGCCTGCCCGACGGCACCGGCGCCGTCACGCTGACCAAGATGTGCGGCTCGGGGATGCGCGCGATGATGTTCGCGCACGACATGCTGCTCGCCGGCTCGGCCGACGTGATGGTCGCCGGCGGCATGGAGAGCATGACCAACGCGCCGCACCTGGTGTTCGCGCGCAAGGGCGTGAAGTACGGCGCCACGACGCTGTTCGACCACATGGCGCTCGACGGGCTCGAGGACGCCTACGAGCGCGGCAAGGCGATGGGCGTGTTCGCCGAGCAGTGCGTCGCGAAGTACCAGTTCAGCCGCGAGGCGCAGGACCAGTTCGCGATTGCGTCGACGACGCGCAGCAAGAAGGCCAACGAGGACGGCAGCTTCGACTGGGAGATGGCGCCGGTGACGCTGCCGGGCAAGGGTGGCGAGACGGTCGTCAAGCACGACGAGCAGCCGTTCAAGGCCAAGATCGACAAGATCGCGGGCCTGAAGCCGGCGTTCAAGAAGGACGGCACGATCACCGCCGCCAATGCGTCGAGCATCTCGGACGGCGCCGCGGCGCTCGTGCTGATGCGCGAGTCGGCGGCGGCCAAGCGCGGCCTCACGCCGGTGGCGCGCATCGTCGCGCACGCGGTGCACGCGCAGGCGCCCGAGTGGTTCACGACCGCGCCGGTGGGCGCGATCGACAAGGTGCTGAAGAAGTCGGGCTGGGACGCCAAGAGCGTCGACCTGTGGGAGGTCAACGAGGCCTTCGCCGCAGTGACGATGGCGGCGATGACCGAGTTCAAGCTGCCGCACGAGATCGTCAACGTGCACGGCGGCGCGTGTGCGCTCGGCCACCCGATCGGCGCCAGCGGCGCGCGCATCGTCGTCACGCTGCTCGGCGCGCTGCGCAAGTACGGCAAGAAGCGCGGCGTCGCGGCGCTGTGCATCGGCGGCGGCGAGGCGACCGCGATGGCCGTCGAGCTGTGCTGAGCGCCGCAGCGGCCCCGATGAACCCCGCGCTGCCCGACCCCAGCCTGATCGTGCTCGGCGAGCGGCTGGAGCGCCACGTGCGCTTCAGCCGCGACGACATCGCCGACTTCGCGCGCCTGACCGGCGACGACAACCCGCTGCACCTCGACGAGCAGGTCGCGCAGCGGGCGCGCTACGGCGAGATCATCGCCAGCGGCCAGCAGACCGCGGCGGTGATGCTCGGGCTGGTGTCGAGCCACTTCTCGCAGCCCGCGGGCGGGGCCGGGCGGCAGGTGATCTGCCTGAACTTCAACTTCGCGTTCAAGCGCCCGGTGTTCGCCGACCAGGATCTGTTGCTGCACTGGCACGTGACGGCCATCGAGTGGAGCGAGCGCCTCGGCGGTGCGATCGGCCACCTCGACGGCACGCTCGGCGTCAAGGGCAGCGCGCCGTGCGTGATCGGCCGCGGCACCGTGCTCGTGCAGCGGCCCGCGGGCTGAGCGCAGTGGAGGGCGGCGCGTGAAGGTGCTCGTCGTCGGCGCGTCGCGCGGCATCGGCGCCGAACTGGTGCGCCAGTACCTCGCCGCCGGCGCGCACGTGACGGCCACCGCACGCGCCGAGGCCGACGTCGCGCGCCTGCGCGCCCTCGGCGCCGAGGCCTTCGCGCTCGACGTCGCCGACCCCGTCAGCGCGTCGTCGATCGGCTGGCGCATCGAGGGCGCCGGCTTCGACGTCGCGATCCACGGCGCCGGCGTCTACGGCCCGCGCACCGCCGGGCTCGAGCCGCCGACCGTGGCCGACTTCGACGCCGTGATGCACACCAACGTGCTCGGCGCGATGCTGGTGCTGCCGCAGCTCGCCGACGCGCTCGCGCCGGGCGCGAAGCTCGCGGTGATCTCGTCGCGCATGGGCTCGATCGGCGCGCGCAGCGGCACTTCGGGCTGGCTGTACCGCGCATCGAAGGCGGCGCTCAACTCGGTGCTGAAGGACGTCGCGCTCGCGCTGGCCGGGCGCGCCGTCTGCGTCGCGCTGCATCCGGGCTGGGTGCGCACCGACATGGGCGGGCCCGGCGCCGACCTGACGGTCGAACAGAGCGCGGCCGACCTGCGGCGCACGATCGCCGCGCTGACGCCGGCCGACACCGGCCGCTTCCTGAACCACGACGGCACACCGATCCCCTGGTGAGCCCGGAGACCGACCGATGCTGCTGTCCGAAGACCACCTCGCCGTGCAGGACGCGGTGCGCGCCTACGTTCAGGCCGAGATCGCGCCGAAGGCCGCGCGCTGGGACAAGGATCACCACTTCCCGGCCGCCGAGCTGAAAGGGCTCGCGGCGCTGGGCTGCTACGGCGTCGCGGTACCGCCCGAGTACGACGGCGCCGGGCTCGACTACCTCGCGCTCGCGGTGATCCTCGAAGAGATCGCTGCCGGCGACGGCGGCACGTCGACGGTCGTCAGTGTCAACAACTGCCCCGTGTGCTCGATCCTGATGGCCTGGGGCAGCGAGGCGCAGAAGCAGCGCTGGCTCAAGCCGCTGGCGCGCGGCGAGATGCTCGGCGCGTTCTGCCTCACGGAGCCGCACGTCGGCTCCGAGGCCGCGGGGCTGAAGACCACCGCACGGCGTGACGGCGACCACTACGTGCTGAACGGCGTCAAGCAGTTCATCACCAGCGGCCAGCACGGCGACGTCGCGATCGTGATGGCGGTGACCGACAAGGCCGCCGGCAAGAAGGGCATCAGCGCCTTCGTCGTGCCCACCGACACGCCGGGCTACCGCGTCGCGCGGCTCGAGGACAAGATGGGCCAGCACAGCAGCGACACGGCACAGATCGTGTTCGAGAACTGCCGCGTGCCGGTGGAGAACCGTCTGGCCGACGAGGGCATGGGGCTGAAGATCGCGCTGTCGGGACTCGAGGGCGGGCGCATCGGCATCGCGGCGCAGAGCGTGGGCATGGCGCGCGCGGCGTTCGACGCGGCGCTCGTGTACAGCCGTGACCGCGTCGCGTTCGGCCAGCCGATCTTCGAGCACCAGGCGGTGCAGTTCCGCCTGGCCGAGATGGCCACGCAGATCGAGGCCGCGCGCCAGCTCGTGCACCACGCCGCGAGCCTGAAGGACGCCGGCCGGCCGTGCCTGAAGGAGGCGGCGATGGCCAAGCTGTTCGCCAGCGAGATGGCCGAGCGCGTGTGCAGCGCGGCGATCCAGATCCACGGCGGCTACGGCTACGTCAGCGACTTCCCGGTCGAGCGCATCTACCGCGACGTGCGCGTGTGCCAGATCTACGAGGGCACGTCGGACGTGCAGAAGATCCTCATCGGCCGCGCGCTGGCATGAGGCCGTTCGCGGTCGGCACGTCGCTGCGGGCGCGCCTGGTGCTGCTGGCCGTCTGTGTCGGCGCGGGCGCGGCGGTCGGCGGCGTGGTGGCTGCGTGGACCGGCAGCGTCTGGGGCTGGCTCGCCGTGCCGCTGGCGATCGCGCTCGGCTGGCTCTTCGTCGCCGACCCGACGCGCTGCGCCGGCGACGGCACCCCGCCGCGCTGAGCACAGCCCGACGCGAGGCTCACGCCGCGGCGGTGTCGCCCGGCGCGGGCCGGTACTCGGGCACGGCGTCGGCCAGCCACGCGCGCGCCGCACCCGGTGCCGCCGCCGCAGGCGACAGCGCGGCGGCCAGCGCGGACAGATCGAGCGGCGGCGTCGCCAGCCGCACCCGCAGCACACGCGGTGCCGCGGTCGGCAGCGTCTCGTCGGCGTCGGCGAGCAGTTCCTCGTACAGCTTCTCGCCCGGGCGCAGCCCGGTGAACTCGATCGCGATCTCGTCGTCGCGCCGGCCCGCGAGGCGGATCAGCTGGCGGGCCAGCTCGACGATCTTCACCGGCTCGCCCATGTCGAGCACCAGCACCTGCCCGGTCTCGCCGACCGCGGCAGCCTGCAGCACGAGCTGCACCGCCTCGGGAATCGTCATGAAGTAGCGGATCACGTCGGGGTGCGTGACCGTCACCGGGCCGCCGGCCTCGATCTGCTGCTTGAACTTGGGCACGACGCTGCCGCTCGAGCCGAGCACGTTGCCGAAGCGCACGGCCATGAAGCGCGTGCCCGAGTGGGTGGCCGCCAGCGTCGCGACGACGCGCTCGGCGGCGCGCTTGCTCGCGCCCATCACGCTGGTCGGGTGCACGGCCTTGTCGGTGCTGACGAGCACGAAGCGTTCGGCGCCGGCTTCGGCGACCGCGAGTGCCGCATGGTAGGTGCCGAGCACGTTGTTGCGCACGCAGCCCCACGCGTTGGCGTCGTCTTCCATCAGCGGCACGTGCTTGTACGCCGCGGCGTGGAACACGACGTGCGGGCGCCAGCGCGCGCACGCGGCGCGCAGCGCCGCCAGGTCCTTGACGTCGCCGATCAGCGGCACGATGGTCAGCCGCGGGAAGCGCTGCGCGAGTTCCTGCTCGATCGCGTACAGGTTGTATTCGCAAAGCTCGAACAGCACCAGCCATGCCGGCGCGAAGCGCGCGATCTGCCGGCACAGCTCGCTGCCGATGCTGCCGCCGGCGCCGGTCACGAGCACCGCCTTGCCGGCCAGCGTCTCGCGGATGCCGGCCTCGTCGAGCTGCACCGGCTCGCGGCCGAGCAGGTCCTCGGGCCGCACGTCGCGCAGGCGCTCGACGCTGCCGCCGCCTTCGCGCAGCTCGGCCGCCGACGGCACCGTCAGCAGCGGCAGGCCGGTGGCCGCGGCGAGCGCGAAGATCTCGCGCCGGCGCGCGCCGCGCGCGGTCGGGATCGCGAAGATCAGGTGCGTCGCGCCGGCGAGCACGTCGGCGCGCGCGAGGTCGGCCACCGTGCCGCGCACCGGCACGCCGGCGATGCGCGCCCCCTGCTTGGCCGGGTCGTCGTCGAGCAGGCCGAGCACGGTCCAGCCCTGCCGGTGGATGCCGGCCAGCAGCAGCCGCGCCGCGTCGCCGGCGCCGATCACGACGGCGCGCCGCTCGCCACCGCCGCTGATCTGCGCGCGCGCGTGCTCGTAGAGCATGCGGTACGCGAGCCGCACGAGCGCGACGCCGACGAGCACGACGAACGGGTGCAGCGCGAGCACCGCACGCGGGATCTGCACCAGCCCGAGCCCGCGCACGACGGCGGCGGCGACGAGGCCAGCGGCGAGGCACGCCAGCGCGATGCGCCGCAGCTCGCCGAAGCCGGTGAAGCGCCACAGGCCGCGCGGCACGCCGGCCGCGACGAACGCCGCGAGGTAGGCGCCGACGACGCCGAGCAGGACCCACGCGTCGTAGTCGGCACGTGCGCTCCACCAGCGCTCGAAGCCGAGGCGGAACAGGTACGTGAGCTGCCACGCGACGACGACGACCGCCGCGTCGATCGCCAGCGACAGCGGCTGCCGCCACGGGCGGATGCGCGCGAGCGCGCGGTCCACCCGCAGCCAGAAGCGATGTGCAGCCTCGCTCATCGACACTCCATCACCGACGCCCCAGCAGCGCCGCCGCGGTGCGCCACAGCACGCCGACGTCGCTCCACACCGTCGCGCGGCGCGCGTAGGCCAGCGACAGTTCGAGCTTGCGCGGCAGCACGACCTCGACGTACTCGCGCTCGGGGTCGTCCGCCTGCGCGAGCCGCGCGCTCTCGTCGAGGTGCGCGAGCGACACCGGGTCGGTCAGCCCGGGCTTCAGCGCGAGCACCTCGTCGCGCAGCGCGGGCGGATAGTGCGCGACGTAGCGCGGCACCTCGGGCCGCGGGCCGACCAGGCTCATGTCGCCTTTGAGCACGTCGATCAGCTGCGGCAGCTCGTCGAGGCGGTGGCGCCGCAGCCAGCGCCCGGCGCGCGTGATGCGTGCGTCGTCGCCGACCGTCAGCGCCGGCCCGCGCTGCGGCGCGTCGACGACCATCGTGCGGAACTTGTGGATGCGAAAGACGCGCCCGCCGCGGCCGACGCGCTCCTGGCGGAACAGCGCCGGGCCCGGCGAGTCGAGGCGCACCCACGCGGCGATCGCGAGCATCAGCGGCGCCAGCAACACGAGCAGCACCGACGCGACGACGAGGTCGAACACGCGCTTGGCCATCGCCGCGTCATCGCGCCGGCGTCAGCGCAGCGCGTCGCGCACCGCGTCGATCACGCGATCGACGTCGGCGTCGGTCATCGCCGGGTAGATCGGCAGGCTCAGCGAGCGCTCGTACGCGCGCTGGCTGGCCGGGAACGTCGCGTCGGCGAGGCCGTAGCGCTCGCGCCAGTACGGCTGGCGGTGCAGCGGGATGTAGTGCACGCTGCAGCCGATGCCGGCCGCGAACAGGCGCTCGATCAGCGCGTCGCGCCCGATCGGCGCGTCGTCGGCCAGGCGCAGCACGTACAGGTGCCAGGCGTGCGTGTCGCCGGGCTTCGCGTGCGGCGGCGTGACCACCGGCAGCCCGGCGAAGCCGGCGTCGTACCGCGCCGCGATGCACGCGCGCCGCTGCTGGAACGCGTGCGCCTTCGTCAGCTGCACGCGGCCGATCGCGGCGGCGACGTCAGTCAGGTTGTACTTGAAGCCCGGCGCGACGATCTCGTAGTACCAGCCCGGCGTCTTCGCGGTGAAGCGGTCGAACGCGTCGCGGCTGATGCCGTGCAGGCGCATCACCCTGGCGCGCTTCGCGAGCGCGTCGTCGCGCGTGACGAGCATGCCGCCCTCGCCGGTCGTGATCGTCTTGTTCGCATAGAAGCTGAACACGGTGGCGTCGCTGGCCAGCGTGCCCACGAGCGCGCCGCCACAGGTCGTGGGCAGCGCGTGCGCGGCGTCTTCGATCACCTTCAGCCCGTGGCGGCGCGCGATCGCCAGCAGCGCGGGCATCTCGGCCGCGAGCCCGCCGAAGTGCACCGGCACGATCGCCTTCGTGCGCGGGCCGATCGCGGCCTCGACCGCGGCGGGGGCAATGTTGAGGGTCGCCGCGTCGATGTCGACGAGCTTCACGTCGGCGCCGAGGTAGCGTGCGACCTCGGCGGTCGCGGTGAACGTGTGCGTCGTCGTGATGACTTCGTCGCCGGGGCCGAGGCCGGCGGCTTCGAGCGCGAGGTGCAGGCCGGCGGTGGCCGAATTGACGGCGACGCAGTGCAGGCTCGCATCACCGAGCCAGGCGGCGAACTCGGCCTCGAAGCGCTGCGCCTGCGGCCCGGTCGTCAGCCAGCCCGAGCGCAGCGTCTCGACGACGGCGGCGATCTCGTCGTCGCCGATCTCGGGCCGCGCGAACGGCAGGAAAGGCAGGCCGGACGCCGTCACGCTCGCGCCGGGGTCACGGCTCGCCGACGCCCTGGCTGCGCGCCGCGCGGCCGATCGCGTGGTATTCGATGCCGAAGCCAGCCATCAGCTCGGGCTCGAACAGGTTGCGTCCGTCGAACACGACCGGCTGCTTGAGCGCTGCACGCATCGCATCGAAGTCGGGGCTGCGGAACTCTTTCCACTCGGTGATGATGACCAGCGCGTCGGCCCCGGCCAGCGCCGCTGCGGCGCTGTCGGCATAGCCCAGGCCGGCGATGTCACCGAACACGCGCTTGGCCTCGCCGATCGCGACCGGGTCGTAGGCGACGACGCGCGCGCCGCGCTCGAGCAGCGCGGCCACCAGCACGCGGCTCGGCGCCTCGCGCATGTCGTCGGTGCCGGGCTTGAACGCCAGCCCCCACAGCGCGAACGTGCGCCCGTCGAGCTTCGGGCCGAAACGGGCGACGATCTTGTCGACGAGCACGTGCTTCTGCCGCTCGTTGGCGCGCTCGACGGCTTCGAGCACCCACAGCGCCTGGCCGTGGTCGGCGGCGGTCTTTAGCAGCGCCTTGACGTCCTTCGGGAAGCACGAGCCGCCGTAGCCGGCGCCGGCGTAGAGGAACTGGTGGCCGATGCGCGGGTCGCTGCCGATGCCCTGGCGCACGCGCTCGATGTCGGCGCCGAGCTTCTCGGCGAGCAGCGCGAGCTCGTTCATGAAGCTGATGCGCGTGGCGAGCATCGCGTTGGCGGCGTATTTCGTGAACTCGGCGCTGCGCACGTCCATCACGAGCAGGCGGTCGCGGCTGCGCACGAACGGCGCGTACAGCGAGCGCATCAGCAGCACGGCGCGCTCGTCGTCGGCGCCGACGACGACGCGGTCGGGGCGCATGAAGTCCTCGACCGCGGCGCCTTCCTTCAGGAACTCGGGGTTGCTGACGACGGCGAACTCGACCTGCACGTCGCGCAGCGCGAGCTCCTCGGCGATCGCGGCACGCACCTTGTCGGCGGTGCCCACCGGCACCGTGCTCTTGTCGACGACGACCTTGTAGTCGGTCATGCGGCGGCCGATCTGGCGCGCCGCCTCGACGACGTAGCGCAGGTCGGCCGAGCCGTCCTCGTCGGGCGGCGTGCCCACGGCGATGAACTGCAGCGTGCCGTGCTGCACGCCGCGGTCGACGTCGGTCGTGAACTCGAGGCGCCGGGCCTGCACGTTGCGCTGCACGACCTCGAGCAGGCCGGGCTCGTGGATCGGCAGCCCGCCCTCGTTGAGGATGCGGATCTTGCGCTCGTCGACGTCGACGCACAGCACGTGGTTGCCCATCTCGGCCAGGCAGGCGCCGGTGACCAGCCCGACGTAACCCGTGCCGACGATCGTGACCTTCATCTCTCGGATCCCTTCAGTGAGCGAGAACGCGCGGCGCGCGGCCCCGATGCGGGGTCAGCACGGCTTGCCGATCCACGCGAGGACGTGGGTGCGCAACCAGGGCAAGGCATTGAACGCGGGGTACAGCGCGGGGTGACCGCGGCAGACGGCGCGCGCCAGCGGGGGGGCCAGCGTCACGCGCCAGGTGCGGATTGTGCCTTGCGGAAAGAGCGCGCGGATGCGCGCCACCGGCACGCCGCGCACGTCGGGGTTGCGCGGGTTGTCGCGCGTGAAGTCGTACCACCAGACGCCGCCGCCCGGCCTGACCCAGCGCCACATCGCGTCGGCCAGGCGCTGCTGGAACGCGTCGTCGAGCAGCGACGAGAACACGGTCGACTGCAGCACCAGGTCCTGGCTGGCCGGCGCGACCGGCGCCTCGCACGCGTCGCCGAGCCACAGTGTCACGGTGGCGGGCAGCCGTTCGCGCGCGGCGGCGTGGCGCTCGGGCAGCAGCTCGAGGCCCGTCAGGTGCTGCGGTGCAAAGCCCAGGCGCAGCAGGTCGAGCAGCTGGCCGCCGCTGCCGCAGCCGACGTCGGTCGCGCGCCGGGTGTCGAGGTCGCGCCAGCCCAGCGCGGCCAGCCAGCGCAGGAACACACGCTCGCGCTCGAGCCGCGACTGCCACACGTCGGGCTGCAGCGGGTGGTAGCGCGGGTCGTCGGCGGCGCGGCGCGCGTAGCGCTCGCGCACGGCGCCGGTCTCGTCGGGCGGGGCGGGGTCGGTCATCGCGTCAGGCGGGCGAAGCGCTCGCGACCGCGCCCGTGGCGCCAGGCGTCCCAGGCGCCGAGCAGCGTCCCGGCGCCGTAGGCCAGATGCTGCGTCGCGATCACGACCGGCAGCCGCGGCAGCAGCGTCCACGACGAGCGCGCCGCCGCATCGACGGCCAGCGCGAGCACCGCCAGCGCGTAGGACAGCGCCAGTGCGGCGAACGGCAGCGCGCCGAGGCCGAGCAGCGCGGCCGCCGCCGAGAGCGCGAGCGCCGCGACGAACGCACCGGGCAGCAGGTGCCGCGCCGACGCCGGCTGGCCGTGCTTGCGCATCACGAACGGCTTCCAGTAGCCGTACTGCAGCCACTGGCGCGCGAACGCGGCCAGCGACTCGCGCGGGCGGTAGGTGCTGCGGATCGCCGGGCTCTGCCACACGCGCCCGCCGCCGCGCACGATGCGCAGGTTGTGCTCGTCGTCCTGGTTGCGCACCAGCGTCTCGTCGAAGCCGCCGAAGCGCTCGAACGTCGCGCGCGGCCAGCAGCCGAGGTAGACGGTGTCGACGGGACCGTCGTGGCTCAGCGAGCGCGAGCGCGCGCCGCCGGCGGCCCAGCGCGACTGGAACGCCGCGGCGATCGCCCGCCCCCACGGCCCCGAGCCCTCGGCGCGCCACGGGCCGCCGACGTTGTCGGCGCCGGTGCGCGCCAGCGTCGCGAGGCACTGCGCGACGTAGTCGTCGGCGTAGCTGGTGTGGACGTCCATGCGCACGACGACGTCGCCGCGCGCGGCGGCCAGCGCGCGGTTCAGCCCGGCGGCGACGATGCGCAGCGGGTTGTCGATCAGCTTCAGCCGCGGGTCGGTGGCCGCGAGCGCGGCGAGCCGCTCGCGCGTGCCGTCGTCGCTCGCGCCGTCGGCGACGATCAGCTCGAGCGCGACGCCGTCGGGCAGCCGCTGCGCGAGCACCGACGCGACGAAGGTGTCGACGTGCGCTGCCTCGTTGCGGCACGGCACGACGACGCTGACCAGGCGCGCCGTGCTCATGCCGCACGCCCCAGCAGCCGCAGGTACAGCGACCACATGCGGTCCATCTGCGCGCGGCGCGACGCGCGCGCCAGCGCGACGGCGCGGTTGTGCGTGCCCATCGCGGCGCAGCGCGCGCGGTCCGCGAGCAGCGCATGCAACGCGTCGGCCAGCGCCACCGAGTCGCCCGCCGGGACGCGCAGCCCGCCGGCATCGTCGACCCACGCGCGGTTGGCCGGCAGGTCCGAGACGACGACGGCGCAGCCGCAGGCCAGGGACTCGAGCAGCGCGACCGACGTCGCGTCGCTGGCCGGCACGCTGACCGACACGTCGGCCGCCTGCAGCGCCGCGACCAGCCCGGCGTCGTCGACGCGGCCGACGAAGCGCGCCACCTCGGCGCCGGGCTCGAGCAGCCCGAGCGCGGCGGCCTGGTCGCGCAGCAGCGGCTCGAGCGCGCCGCCGCCGAGCAGCCGCAGGCGCAGCGCCGCGCCGGGCGCACGCGCGCGCAGCCGCGCGACGGCCTGCAGGATCACGTCGATGTGGTAGTTCGGCAGCCACTGGCGCAGGCTGACGATCGTGAACACGTCGGGATCGCGTGGCCGCGCCGGCGGCACGAAGCGCTCGGTGTCGGCGCCCCACAGGATCTCGTGGCACGGCGCCGTGACGCCGAAGGCGCGCATCGCGTCGAGCAGGTCGGCGCTGTCGCCGGTCAGCAGGTCGGCGCGCCTCAGGATCCAGCCGGTCAGCCAGCGCTTGGCGCGGCTCTCACGCGGCGTGACCAGCAGGTCGCTGCCCCAGGCGGTGATCACGCACGGGCGCACGCCGCAGGCGGCGGCCCACAGGCCGTTGGACGTCACGTAGTGGCCGTGGACGAGGTCGGGCGCGATCGCGCGCGCGACGCGGCGCACCTCGGGCAGCGCGGCGAACCACCCGGCCGCGTCGTCGCCCGGGCGCACCGCGTGCAGCGTCGCGCCGGCCAGCGGCGCCGGGCGGCGCGTGATCACGTGGCACTCGGCGCCGCGCGCGTGCATCTCGCGCACCCAGCGCTGCAGGTGCACGCTGTCGGCGTCGCCGACGAAGAGCAGACGCGGCGCGCTCACGGTGCCGCCAGCGGCCCGGCCCACGCCTCGTAGTGCGCGCGCATCTGCGGGTGCGCGTCGAGCAGCGCGCGGTCGACGGTGCGCGTGTCGCCGACGACGCGCGCCGGCTGCCCCTCGACGATCGCGAAGTCGGGCACCTCGCCGGTGACGTGGCTGTAGGCCTTGACGAGCACGCCCTTGCCGAGCCGCGCGCCGGGGCCGATCACGCTGTGCGGTCCGACGAAGCAGTACGGTCCGAGCACGGTGGCCGCCTGCCGGTAGCCCGGCGGCTGCGGGTGCCCGTAGAACGCGCGCCCGCCGATGCGCAGCGCGTGGTGCGTCGAGTGCGTCAGGATCGACACGTGGTTCGTGACTTGGCAGCCCTCGCCGATCTCGAGGCCACCCGACGCGTCGATCACGTTGAAGTGGCCGATGTAGACGTGGTCGCCGATCGCGAGCCGCTCGCGGCAGCCGATGTCGCTGTGCGTGCTCACGCGCGTGTGCGCGCGCCAGCGGCCGTCGGCGTCGCGCCAGCCGTAGACCATGCGCGGCGCGACGAGGCGGCGCCACGCGGCGGCGAAGGCGTGCTTGAGACTCACGGCGGCGATTGTCGGTCCGCGCGCGCCACCCACGGCGCGTGCCACGGCACGCCGGCCGCGCGTGCAAACTGCACCCAGGCCACCGCGATCGCGAGCGCGTAGCTCAGGCTCGTGCTCGCCGCCGCGCCGTCGAGGCCCCAGCGCGGCACGGCCCACAGGCAGCCCAGCGTGTTGAGCGCGAGCGACAGCGCCGCGATGCGCGCGGCCCACTGCGGCTGGCCGAGGTGGTTCGTGAAGAACGCCGACATCGCCGACGCCGTCGCGTACAGCGCGACACCGGGCAGCAGCAGCGCCAGCGGGCGCAACGCGTCGGCGTAGGCGGCGCCGACGAGCAGCGGCAGCCATGCCCACGCCGCGACCCACAACAGCGGCGCGGCCACCAGCGTGGTGGCCACGCCCCAGCCGGTGGCCTGCAGCGCGACGCGCGCGGCCTGCGCGCGGTCGGGCGCACCGATGCGCCGGTACGCCGCGGTGCTCAGCGCCGCCGACAGCAGCCACAGCAGCTCGGCGAGCTGCACCGCGACGGCGTAGACGCCGGTCGCGTCGAGCCCGCGCACGTGCTCGACGACGAACAGCGGCACGCGGTAGTTCAGCACCGCGACGACGTTGGCGGCGCCCACCGCCGCGACGAAGCGCCACTCGTCGCGCAGCAGCGCGAGCGCCGGCCGCGGGGTCATCCCAGGCGACGGCGGGGCCTCGCGCAGCGACGCCGCGAGGCTGCCCAGGCCGACGAGCACGCGCGACGCGACCCACGCCGAGAGCACCTCGGCCAGCGTGAGCGCACCGTGCCCGTCCCCCCGACTCACTGCGGCCAATCCGAGCGCAGCGAGCACGGCCAGTGGCAGCGCGACCTGCGGGGCGCTGAGCCGCACCATCTGGCCGCGGCCGAGCCACAGGCCGCTCGCCGTCGGCACGACGAGCAGTACCGGAGCGGCCAGCGCGAGCCAGCCGAGCTGCCCGTACGGCGGTTGCGTCGCGATGTGCGATGCCGCAAACAGCGCCACCGCGGTGACCACGCCGACGGCCAGCGCGACGCGCAGCCACGCGCGCAGCAGCGGCGCCGGGTCGTCACCGCGGTGCGAGACGCCACGCGCCAGCGCGAGACCGAAGCCCGAACACAGCGCCAGCAGCGCCGATTCGACGGCGACGAACAGCGTGAATGCGCCCTGCACCTCGGGGCCCTGTCGCGCGACGGCGACGACGACGGCCAGCCCGAGCGCCACCGTCGCGACGCGCGACGCCAGGTGCACGGCGGCGCCCGGGACGAGACCGGCAAGCGACATCGGGCGGCGGGCGTTGCGGGCGGCTGGGGTGGCGACGGGGCGCGATTGTCCACGACCGTGCCGGGGCGCCCGCCTAGAATTCGCGGTCCACCCCGGACCTGCCATGAACGACGACCGCCCCGCGCTGCCCGAGCTGACCCCCGACGAGAACAAGCTCATCGAACAGCGGCGCGAGAAACTGGCCGCGCTGCGCCGCCACGGGCCCGCGTTCCCGAACGACTTCAAGCCCAGTCACGACGCCGCCGACCTGCAGCGCCGCTACGCGCAGGTGCCCAACGACGAGCTCGAGCCGCAGGGCGTGCGCGTGCGCGTGGCCGGCCGCATGATGCTCAAGCGCGTGATGGGCAAGGCCAGCTTCGCGACGCTGCAGGACGGCTCAATGGGCCCGACCGGCGGGCGGCTGCAGCTGTTCGTCAGCCGCGATGGCATCGGCGAACTCGCCTACGAGGACTTCAAGCACTGGGATCTCGGCGACATCGTCGGTGCCGAGGGAGTGCTGTTTCGCACGCGCACCGGCGAGCTCAGCGTCAAGGTCGAGCGGCTGCGCCTGCTCGTCAAGAGCCTGCGGCCGCTGCCGGACAAGTTCCACGGCATGACGGACCCCGAGCAGAAGGTGCGCCAGCGCTACGTCGACCTGATCACCGACGAGCACGCGCGCGCGCGCTTCATCGCGCGCAGCAAGGCGGTGGCGTCGATCCGCAACTTCATGGTCGAGCACGGCTTCCTCGAGGTCGAGACGCCGATGCTGCACCCGATCCCGGGCGGGGCCAACGCGCGCCCGTTCGTCACGCACCACAACGCGCTCGACCAGCCGATGTACCTGCGCATCGCGCCCGAGCTGTACTTGAAGCGCCTGCTCGTGGGCGGCTTCGAGCGCGTGTTCGAGATCAACCGCAACTTCCGCAACGAGGGGATCAGCGTCCGCCACAACCCCGAGTTCACGATGATGGAGTTCTACGCGGCGTACTGGAACCACCGCGACCTGATGGACTTCACCGAACAGCTGCTGCGCCACGCCGCGCGCCAGGCCACCGGCAGCGCCGTCGTCGACTACGCGGGCAAGCCGGTGGACCTCGACGCGCCGTTCCGCCGCCTGACGGTGCGCGACGCACTCGTCGAGTACGCGGGGCTGACGGCGGCCGAGGCGGCCGACGCCGGCGTGCTGCACGCAAAGCTGAAGGCGCTCGGCGAGGAGCCGCCGGCGCACTGGTCGCTCGCCGAGCTGCAGTTCGGCCTCTTCGAGGCCGCGGTCGAGCACCAGCTGTGGCAGCCGACCTTCATCGTCGACTACCCGGTCGAGGTCTCGCCGCTGGCGCGCGCGGCCGACCACGACCCGACGATCACCGAGCGCTTCGAGCTGTTCATCACCGGGCGCGAGATGGCCAACGGCTTCTCGGAGCTCAACGACGCCGAGGACCAGGCGGCGCGCTTCGCCGCGCAGGCCGCGGCGAAGGCAGCCGGCGACGAGGAGGCGATGTACTACGACGCCGACTTCATCCGCGCGCTCGAGTACGGCATGCCGCCGGCCGGCGGCTGCGGCATCGGCATCGACCGCCTCGTGATGCTGCTGACCGACAGCCCGAGCATCCGCGACGTGATCCTCTTCCCGGCGCTGCGGCGCGAGGCGCCCGACGCCGCGTAGCGCGGCGACCACCGGCGCGGGGACGCGATGGGCGAGCGCCTCGAGAACCTGCCCGCGATCGAGCGCAGCTGCTGGCAGCAGCTCGAGCGCGCCGCGGCGCAGCGCGGCCACCCGTGGCGCACGATGGCGCTGGCCACCACCGACGGCGAGGCCGGCCACGTGCGCAGCGTGATCCTGCGCGAGGTCGACGCCGCCGCGCGCTGCCTGGTCTTCTACACCGACGTGCGCTCGCCGAAGGTGGCCCAGATCGTCGCACACCCGCTGGGCACGCTGATGGCGTGGTCGGCCGAGTTCGGCTGGCAGGTGCGGCTGCGCTGCCGCTTCAGCGTCGACCACGGCGGGCTGGCCGCGTCGTCGCGCTGGGCGCGGCTGAAGCTCACGCCGGCGGCGCAGGACTACCTGTCGCCGCTGCCGCCGGGCACTGCGCTTGGCGTCCGCGACGGTCCCGGCGTCGCGCGCGAGGCGTTCGCGCTCGTCGAGGCGCAGGTGCTGGCGATCGACTGGCTCGAACTGCACGCCGACGGTCACCGCCGCGCCGTCTTCGACGACCGCGGCGCGCGCTGGGTGCAGCCCTGAGTGCGCCACCGCATGCCCGCCGGGCGTGACTTCTTGGCGCTGCGGCCCGTGTCTTTTCCCGGCCAACCCTACAGCAGGCTGACGGCTTGACGAAGATCGCGGCCACGCACCGGTTCCCCGCGGCTGCCGCCGGGGTCCGGCGCCGGTTCGTTCCCGCTGCCCCGGCGGGCGTGACGACAGCGACAGGAATTGCGCGATGGCCGTCGATCCGATGCAGCATCCCGTGTTCGAGCGACTGACCTCGCCGGCGCAGGCCTTCGCGCGCCACGCCGTGCTGCACGAACTCGAGCA
This sequence comes from Azohydromonas sediminis, assembly GCF_003574675.1. Lineage (GTDB taxonomy): Bacteria > Pseudomonadota > Gammaproteobacteria > Burkholderiales > Burkholderiaceae_C > Calidifontimicrobium > Calidifontimicrobium sediminis. Next base: position 39,378 of record NZ_QOAZ01000010.1, on the reverse strand, counting down.
GCGCGTGCACGACGTGCCCGGCACCGACCCGCTCGTTCGGCGCGTGCGCGCCTGCGTCGAGCGCGGCGTGCCGTACTACGCGCCGGCCGACGCGCACTACCGCCACTGGGCGGCGCACGTCGCCGAGCTGTGGGCCGCGGTCGACGACCGGACCCCGCCGCGGGCCGCTCAGCCGTGACGGAACTTGGGCGCGCGCTTGGCGAGGAAGGCGCCCATGCCTTCCTTCTGGTCCTGCGTCGCGAACAGCGCGTGGAACGCGCGTCGCTCGTAGGCCAGGCCTTCGGCCAGCGGACTTTCAAAGGCGCGGTTGACGCACTCCTTGGCCATCATCACCGCCGGCAGGCCGAAGCCACAGATCGTCGCTGCGGCGGCCAGCGCCTCGTCCATCAGCCTGTCGGCGGGCACGACGCGCGCGACGAGCCCGCTGCGCTCGGCCTCGGCCGCATCCATGAAGCGGCCGGTGAGCACCAGGTCCATCGTCTTGGCCTTGCCGATCGCGCGCGGCAGCCGCTGCGTGCCGCCCGCGCCGGGGATGATGCCGAGCTTGATCTCGGGCTGGCCGAACTTGGCGCTGTCGGCGGCGATGATGAAGTCGCACATCATCGCCAGCTCGCAGCCGCCGCCGAGCGCGTAACCGGCCACCGCGGCGATGACCGGCTTGCGCACGCGCATGATCGTCTCCCAGTTTCGGGTGATCACGTTGCCGCGGTACATGTCGATGAAGTCGAGCTTGGCCCACGCCGAGATGTCGGCGCCGGCGGCGAAGGCCTTCTCGCTGCCGGTCAGCACGATGCAGCCGACGCCGTCGTCGGCGTCGAACGCGAGCAGCGCGGCGCCGAGTTCGTCCATCAGCGCGTCGTTCAGCGCATTGAGCTGTTTCGGACGATGCAGGGTGATGACCGCCGTTTTCAGCGCACCGTCGCCGTGCAGGGTGGTCAGAATGTGTTCGTAGCTCATCGGGATTCCCAGGGGTTCGTGCCCGGCGGCACGCATCCACTATACGTGCCCCGCGCCGCCGGCCGCCGCGCGCGCCGCGGCCATCGTCACTGACCGAGGTACCGCTCGATGCCCACCGTCTACCGCAAGACCGCCAAAGGCCAGGCCGAGATCGCCACGCGCACGCACCGCCTGCCGCCGCGCCTGCGGCAGGCGCTGATCCTCGTCGACGGCAAGCGCAGCGACGACGAGCTCAAGCGCATGTTGCCGCAGGGCGAGGAGGCGCTGCGCGCGCTGATCGACGACGGCTTCGTCGAGCCGGTCGGCGTCACCGCGGTGCCGGTGGCCGCAGCGGCCGCCGCGCCGGCCGCGGCCAGCGTCCCGGCGCCGAAGCCCCAGGCGCCGCTGCCCGCGTTCGGTGACCAGCTCAAGCGCGAGATCGTGCGCAGCCTCAACGACCTGCTCGGTCCGATGGCCGAGGGCCTGGCGCTCAAGGTCGAGCGCGCGCGCAACCCCGACGAACTGCGTGCGATCGTCGAGCAGGCGCATCGCGTGATCCGCGACATGCGCGGTGCCTTCCAGGCCACCGCGTTCGCCGACCGCTTCCTCAGCAGCGAGACGACCTGACCCCGCCGGTCGGCGCGGCGGTCAGCGCGCCGCCTGCTGCGGCAGCCCCGACAGCAGCAGGTCGACGTAGGTCTCGGCGTCCTGGCGGATGTGGATGCGCACCGGCAGGTACTGCAGCGTCGGCGCGATCCAGACCTCGGCGTGCAGGTCGCGCCCCGAGCGCGACGGCGTCTCGCGCGACGGCCGCACGTGCACCGCGGCAACGCCGCCCACCGGCGTGTCGACGCGGTCGTCGCCGACCACCTCGTAGCGCCAGCGCTCGAGCCGGCGCGGCAGCGCCAGCGGGAACTCGACGACCTGCCCCGCGCGCAGCCGCTCGGGCTGCAGCGTGAACAGCCACGTCAGCTGCACGAACTGGCTGGCGGTGTCCTGCATGCCGGGCATCGCCGGCGCCGTGCGCCCGTCGGCCAGCTGCACCGGGTCGGTGTCGAGCCGCAGCGTCCGCTGGCGCGGCGCGCCGAGGCCGACTTGCGTGACCTCGTCGTAGCGGCGCGGGCGCAGGCCGTCGGCGGTCAGCTCGCCGTCGCTGATCATGCGCCGCGACAGCAGTGGCGCGAACGACGGCCCGACCGAGACCTCGAGCAGGACCTGGTAGCGCTCGCCGTCGCGCCGCCACTGCACCTCGGCCTGGCCGTAGACCTCGCCGCGGTACCAGCCGCTGAGCGTGTACTGCAGGCGCGTCGACGGCGGCCACTCGAACGCGCTCGCCGCGGCGTCGCTCGCGGCGGCTTCGGCGGTGGGCGGCATGTCGGGTTGCGCCGTCTGCGCCATGTCCTCCGCGTGTACCGGGTCAGCCTGCACCGGGTCGGCCCGCGCCTGCTCAGCCTGTGCCGCGTCCGCGACCGCCGGCTGCGGGTCCAGCTCGCGCTGTGCCTCGGAGGCGGCTTGCGTCGCCGCGTCGGCCACCGCCGAGGCGGCCGCAGCGGGCGGCGGCGCGGCGGCCGCGCGGGGCTGGCGCCGCGGGCGCGATACGGCGGGCGGGGGCGGCGGGGCGGCCGGCTGCAGCTCGCGCACGAAGCTGACCTCGATCGGCGGCGGCAGCGCGCCGGCGCTGCGGGCGGCGTCGAGCCCGGCCGCCAGCCGCTGCGACACCTCCAGGTGCACCGCCGCGACGGCGGCCAGCAGCAGCGCCGCGGCGGCGCGGCGCCAACGCGAGCGCCGGGGCGCGGTGGCGGTCAGGGGCGCAGCCATGCGCGGCGCAGCGCCACCGCGGCGGCCGGCGCCTGCGCGTCGAGCGTGATCTGCACCGGGCGCGGCGGCTGCGCCGGCCACTGCACGTCGACGCGGCGCACGCGCTGGTCGCGCACCAGCAGCAGTTCGAAGCGCGCCCCCGGCGCGACCCACGCCTGCGCGTCGTCGAGGCGGCGCACGCGCCAGCCGTCGACGGCGATCAGTTCGTCGCCGGCGGCCACGCCGGCGCGCTCGGCGGCGCTGCCGCGCAGCACCGTCTTGACCTGCACGCCGCTGACCGGCCCTTCGCTGACGCGCAGCCCCAGCGCGGCGGCCAGCGCGGGCGCCGACGCCTCGGGCGCCAGCGTCACGCCGAAGCGCGCGAGCAGCGCCGCCAGCGGCAGGTCGTCGGTGCCGTGCACCCAGTGGTGCAGGTCGTCGGCGATCGCGTCGCCGGCCTGCGCGCGCACCGCGTCGACGATGTCGGCTTCGCCAATCGCGCCGCCGCCGCTGCGCTGCCACAGCCGGCGCATCAGGTCGTCGAGGCTGCCGTGGCCGCCGGCGCGCAGCGCCAGGTCGAGCGCGAGCGCGACGAGCGCGCCCTTCGTGTAGTAGCTGACCGTCGCGTTGGGCGTGTTCTCGTCGCAGCGGTAGTACTTGACCCAGGCGTCGAAGCTGGCCTGCGCGACGCTTTGCACCGTGCGCCCCGGCGTGCCGAGCACGCCGTTGACCGTCTTGGCGAGCAGCTTCAGGTAGCGCGCCTCGTCGATCAGCCCGGCGCGCACCAGCACGAGGTCGTCGTAGTACGACGTGAAGCCCTCGAAGAACCACAGCAGCGAGGTGTAGTTCTCGCGCGCGTAGTCCAGGCGCGCGAACTCGGCCGGGCGCAGCCGCTTGACGTTCCAGGTGTGGAAGTACTCGTGGCTGATCAGCCCGAGCAGGTTGACGTAGCCGTCGGCGGGGCCGTTGCCGGACGGGGCGTCCTTGCGCGGCAGGTCGCGCCGCGACGCGATCAGCGCCGTGCTCGCGCGGTGCTCGAGCCCGCCGTAGCCGTCCTCGGTCGCGTGCAGCATGAAGACGTAGCGCGCGAACGGCACGTCGCGCCGGCGCCGGCCGTGCCACAGCGCGATCTGGGCCTCGCAGATTTTCTTCACGTCGGCGAGCAGCCGCTCGCCGTCGAACCCGGGCCACGCGCCGGTGACGACGAACTCGTGCGGCACGCCTGCCGCGTCGAAGCGCCCGTGCCAGAAGCGCCCGAGCGTGAACGGGTGGTCGACGAGCTCGTGGTAGTCCGCGGCGGTCCAGGCGCGGGCCTTGCCCGGCTGCACCGGCATCGCGGTGGCCACCTGCCAGCCGCGCGGCAGCGCGCCCAGCGTCAGTGTGTGCGGCTCGTCCTCGCGCCCCTCGACGCGCAGGCACGCGCTGGTGCCGTTGAAGAAGCCGCGCTCGGCATCGAGGTAGGCCGCGCGCACCGACGTGTCGAACGCGTAGACGAGGTAGGTCACGACGAGCGCGCCGCGCCCGTCGCAGGCGGCTTGCCAGGTCGCCTTGTCGAGCTGCGTCAGCGCCACCGCGCGCGTGCCCTGGCGGGCCTCGAGGGCCGACAGGTGGCGCGCGAACTCGCGCACGAGGTAGCTGCCCGGGATCCACACCGGCAGGCTCAGCCGCTGCAGTGGCGCCGGGCGCGGCACCGTCAGCGTCACGCGCCACAGGTGCGCGTGCGCGTCGGCGATCTCGACGTGGTAGGCGATCGTCACGCGCCCCTCCAGCCACCGGCGGCTGCCGCCGCGGCGGCACAGCACGCCGCGGCCACCGCGCTCAGGTGCAGGCGCAGCGGCAGCCAGCGCTGCAACCCCAGGCGCGGGTAGACGCGGCGGTCGACGGCGTAGCAGACGACGAGCATCGCCGCCAGCAGCGCCAGCGCCGCCGTGCTCGGCAGCAGCAGCGCCGGCCATGCGACCAGCGAGGGCACGACACCCCACGCGAAGCGCGCCGGCTCGTCGCGCACGAAGCCTAGGCCCCAGTGGATGCCACCGAGGAACGAGACGATCACGGCCGCGTACGCCGCCAGCGACGCGGCGCCGGCCGCGCCGATCTCGCCGCCGGCCCATGCCGCCGCAGCGCCGGCGACGAAGGGCAGCAGCCCGGCATAGCCGAGCCAGCGCGACGCCGCGGGCGTCACGGTCGGGGAGCACGAAGGGGTGGCCGCCATGGCGGCGCATTGTGGCCGCAGCGGCGCCGGCGTGCCGGCGCGGCGCACGCAGCCGCCGCGGCGGCGTCAGGACTTGCTGCGCGCGGCGAGCTGCTTCTCGACCTCGGCGGCGGGCAGCGCGCCGGGCGAGCGCGTGCCGTCCTCGTAGACGATGGCCGGCGTGCCCTGGATACGGTGCTTCTGGCCGAGCGCGAGGTTGCGCTGCAGCACCGCGTCGTCGCACTTGCCACTGACCTTCGGCGGCGCGACGCCGTCGATCATCCAGTCGCGCCAGGCCTTCATCGGGTCCTTCGCGCACCAGATCGCGCGCGACTTCTCGGTCGAGTCGGCGCCGAGGATCGGGTACAGGAACGTGTAGATCGTGACGTCCTTGACGTTGACGAGGTCACGCTCGAAGCGCTTGCAGAAGCCGCAGTTCGGGTCCGCGAACACGACGAGCTTGCGCGCGCCGCTGCCCTGCTTGACGACCATCGCGTCCTTCAGCGGCAGCGTCGCGAAGTCGATCGCGGTGAGCTTGTTGATGCGCTCCTCGGTCAGGTTGGTGCGCGTGCGCGTGTCGAAGATCGCGCCCTGCACGACGAAGTCGCCGCGCTCGTCGGTGTAGAGCACGTCGTTGCCGATGCGCACCTCCCACAGCCCGGGCACCGGCGTCTTCGTGACCTCGTCGATCCTGGGCAGCTGCGGCAGCCGCTCGGCGAGGTTCTTGCGGATCACCGCCTCCTGCGCCGAGGCGGTGGCCGCGATCGCGGCGAGCAGCAGCACGGCGCCGAGGCGCGGCAGGGACGGCTTCATCGGGGCTTCCTTCAGGTGGCCAGCGCGCGGGCGGCGAGCCAGCGCTTGAGCGGGGTCAGATGATCCACCAGACCCAGCCCGCGGTTGCGCAGTTCCCTCACGCCGGGCAGGTCGGATGCGAACAAGTGCAGCAATCCGTCGGTCACGAGCGCCATCTCGGCGGTCGGCGCGGCGCGCTCGCGCGCGTAGCGCGCCAGCACGCGCTCGTCGCCGGGCGAGCGCCACGGCTCGCGCTGCGCGAGCACGCGCGCCAGGCACGCGACGTCGCCGAGCCCGAGGTTCAGCCCCTGCCCGGCCAGCGGGTGCACGACGTGCGCCGCATCGCCGACCAGCACCCAGCCGGGGCCGGCCACGCGCTGCGCGCGCCCGAGCATCAGCGGCCAGCCGGCGCGCGCGCCGCCGGCGGCCAGCGTCAGTTCGCCGGCGGCGCCGCCGGTGGCGTTGGACAGCGCGTCCTCGAACGTCGCCGCGTCGGCGGCGAGCAGCTCGCGCGCGCGCTCGTCGGGCAGCGACCACACGAGGCCGTAGCCGTATCCGCGCGCGACGCCGTCGAAGGGCAACAGCGCGAGCACGTCGGGCGCGCGGAACCATTGCCGCGCGACGCCGCCGTGCGGCTGCGAGGCCACCAGCCGCGCCGCGACCGCGGTCTGCCCGTAGCGGTGCGCGACGAAGCCGGCGCCGAGCCGCTCGCGTGCGCGCGAGTGCTTGCCGTCGCACCACGCGTGCAGCGGCGCGTCGACCGCGGCGTCGGCGTCGAGCACGTGCACCCGCGGCGCGAAGCGCACCGCGTCGGCCAGCGTCGCCTCGAGCGCCGCCGCGTCGACGATGTGCGCGAGCTGCTCGACGTGCTGCTGCCATGCCGAGAACTCGAGCGCACCACCGGCCGCGTCGCCGTGGATGCGCATCTCGAGCACGGGGGTCGCGGCGTCGGGCGGCAGCTGCGCCCACACGCGCACGCGCTGCAGCAGCGCGACCGACGCGGCGTTGAGCGCGTAGGTGCGCAAGTCGGGACCGCCGGCGGCCGGTGCCGCGGTCAGCAGTGCGACGTCGAAGCCGCGCGACGCCAGCTCGAGCGCCAGCGCGCGCCCGACGACGCCGGCGCCGTGGATCGCGACGTCGCAACGGAGCATCGCGGCATTGTAGGCAGCGCTTTCGTCCCCCCGGCGGCCCCCGACGCGCCGTCCGGCTGCCGGGGGCAGATGCCGGGGGAAGGGGACAATGACGCGACCTGGATCGCCTGCGGAGTCCGCCGATGCTGCGCACCCTGAAGGACTTGTTCGACGCGCTGCTGCCGCCGCAGGGCGGCACAGCGCCGGCCGACGACGAGCACCCGCTGCAGCTGGCCACGGCGGTGCTGCTCGTCGAGGTGCTGCGCGCCGACGCGCGGTTCGGCGCCGCCGAGCGGCGCGCCGTCGTCGCCGCGCTGAAGGAGAAATTCGCGCTCGCCGACGACGAGGTCGAGCGCCTGCTCGAGCTGGCCGAGCAGGCGGTGCGCGATGCGAGCGACTACTTCCGCTTCACGTCGCGCATCAACGAGGGCTTCGACATGGCGCGCAAGGTGCGCATCATCGAGCTGATGTGGCGCGTGGCCTACGCCGACGGGCGCCTGAGTGCGCACGAGCAGCACGTGATGTGGCGCATCGCCGACTTGCTGCACGTGCCGCACGGCGCGTACGTCCACGCGAAGATGCGCGCGCGCGACGCGATGGCCGCCGGTGGCGCCGAGGGCGGCAATGGCTGACGACCCGTTCGACCTGCAGCGCTTCGTCGACGCGCAGGCGCCGGTGTGGCAGCGCGTCGAGGCCGAGCTCGCCGCCGGCCGCAAGGCGAGCCACTGGATGTGGTTCGTGTTCCCGCAGCTGCGCGGGCTCGGCACGAGCGCGATGGCGCAGCGTTACGGCATCGGCTCGCTGGCCGAGGCGCGCGCCTACGCCGCGCACCCGCTGCTCGGCGCGCGGCTGCGCCGCGCCACCGCACTGATGCTCGCCGTGCCGGGCAAGACGGCGCACGAGATCCTCGGGGCACCCGACGACGTCAAGTTCCGCTCGTCGATGACGCTGTTCGCGCACGCCGTGCCCGACGAGCCGCTATTCCGCGTCGCGCTCGAGCGCTTCTTCGACGGCGCCGAGGACGAGCGCACGCTGCAGCGGCTGTAGCGTCCACGCCAGGCCCTACCATCGCGGCCCATGGACGAGGTCGCTGCCCGCGAAGTGGTGCTCGTGCGCGCGATCGAGCGCGCCGAGCCGGAGCTCGACGGCTGGACCGCGGCCGACCGCGCGTGGGCGACGCGCGTGGCCGCCGAGACGGTCGGCGCGCAGGCCAGCGACGCGGCCTTCGTCGCCGCGCGCGCGCACGCGGCGTTGCAGCGGCTGCTGCCGCGCGACCGGCCCGCGAGCGCGGCGGTGTGGCGCTGGCTGCAGCGCCCGCTGTGGCGCCCCGCGGCGGTGGCCGCGGCCGTTGCGGTGGGGCTGCTGGCCGGTGTCGTCGTCGACCGCGTCGGCGGCAGCCAGCACGTCAACCTGCTCGCGCCGCCGGTGTGGGGGCTGCTGGCGTGGAACCTCGCGGTGTTCGTCGCGTTCGCGTGGCGCGCGCTTGTGGGCCTCGTGCGCCGGCGTGCGCCGGCGCCGGGGCCGATCGCCGCGCTCGTGCGCCGCGCCGTGCAGCGCAGCGCCGACGCCGCCGCACCGCGCGGGCTGGCCGAGCTCGGGCTCGCGCGGCTGTGGCCGGCCTATGCCGCCGACTGGGTGCAGGCCAGCGCGCCGCTGGCGGCCGCGCGCGCCGCCGCGCTGCTGCACGCCGGCGCCGCGGCGCTGGCCGCGGGCCTGATCGCCGGGCTGTACCTGCGCGGGCTGGTGCTCGACTACCGCGCCGGCTGGCAGAGCACCTTCCTCGACCCGGCCGCGGTGCACGCGGTGCTGGCGACGCTGCTCGCGCCGGCGTCGGCGCTGTCGGGCATCGCGCTGCCCGATGTCGCCGGCATCGCCGCGCTGCGCGTCGGCCCCGACGGTGCCGGCGGCGGCCCGGCCGCGCCGTGGATCCACCTCTACGCGTGGACGCTCGCGCTGGCCGTCGTCGTGCCGCGCGCGCTGCTGGCCGCCTTGGCGCTCGCGCGCGCGGCGCGGTGGTCGCGCCGCTTCCCGCTGCCGCTCGACGAGCCCTACTTCCGCCGGATGCTGCGCCCGCGGCGCGACGGCCCGGCGCGCGTCGTCGTGTGGCCGCACGCGCGTGCACCGTCGGCGACGGCCACGCTTGCGCTGCGCGAGGTCTGCGCGCGGCTGTGGGGCGACGCGGTGCAGCTCGACGTGCGCGCGCCGGTGGCGCACGGCGACGAGGACCACGTCGCCGCGCCGCCAGCCGCCGACGCCGCGATCGCGCTGTGCGAGATGGGCGCGACGCCCGAAGCCGAGCAGCACGGCCGGCTGCTGCGCGCGCTGGCCGCCGTGCTGCCGGCCGGCGTGCCGATCGTGCTCGTCGTCGACGAAGGGCCGTTTCGCGCGCGCTTCGCCGGGCTCGACGAGCGCCTCGCGCAGCGGCGCGCGGCGTGGGCCGCGCTGGCGCGCTCGTTCGGCACCGCGGCCGTGTTCGTCGACCTCGAGCAGCCCGACGTGGCCACGGCCGAGCAGCTGCTGCAAGCCGCGCTCGAGCGTCCCGTGCAGCGCGACGCTGCGCTTGCCGCCCTGCCATGAGCGACGCTGCCGGCACGATCACGCTGAGCCTGATCGCGCACACCAACGTCGGCAAGACGACGCTGGCGCGCACGCTGCTCGGCCGCGACATCGGCGAAGTGCGCGACGCGCCGCACGTGACCGAGTTCGCCGAGGTGCACCCGCTGCTGACCACCGACGCCGGCGACGTCCTGCAACTCGCCGACACGCCCGGCTTCGGCGACAGCGTGCGCCTGGCGCGCCGGCTGCGCCAGGCCGACAGCCCGCTCGGCTGGTTCCTCGCCGAGGTGTGGGACCGCTTCAGCGACCGCGCGTTCTGGGCCAGCCAGCAGGCGCTGCGCCACGTGCGCGACACGACCGACGTCGTGCTGTACCTCGTCAACGCGGCCGAGTCGCCCGAGGCGGCCGGCTACGTCGACGCCGAGCTGGAGCTGCTCGGCTGGATCGGCAAGCCGGTGGTCGTGCTGCTCAACCAGCTCGGCGCGCCGCGCGACGCCGCGCACGAGGCGGCCGAGGTCGAGCGCTGGCGGCGCCACCTCGCCGCGCAGCCGCTCGTCACGCGCGTGCTGCCGCTCGACGCGTTCGCGCGCTGCTGGGTGCAGGAGGGCGTGCTGCTGGCCGCCGTCGAGGCGGCGCTGCCGCCGCCGCAGCGCCCGGCGATGGCGCGGCTGCGCGCGGCGTGGCAGGCGCGCCGCGAGGCCACGTTCGACGCCAGCATGCAGGTGCTGGCCGCGGGGCTGGCGCGCATCGCGCTGGCGCGCGTGGCGGTCGGCGAAGGCACGGGGCTGGTCGCGCAGCTGCGCACGCAGGTGCGCGAGCTCGGCAGCCGGCTGCGCACCGGCGGCGAGGCCGGCCCAGTCGCGGTCGCGCAGCAGCAGCTCGCCGAGGCGCTGGACCGCGAGGTGCGCGACGGCACCGCGCGCCTGATCGCGCTGCATGGCCTCGAGGGCGACGCCGAAGGCGAGATCTTGCAGCGCCTGGCCACGCACTACGACGTGCGGCTGCGCGTCGACGAGGGCCAGGCCGCGGTTCTCGGCGGCGTCGTCACCGGCGCGCTCGCGGGCCTGAAGGCCGATCTCGCGAGCGGCGGGCTGACGCTGGGCGGCGGGCTGCTGGCCGGCTCGCTGCTCGGCGCGCTGGGCGCCGCCGGCGCCGCGCGGCTGGCCAACCTCGTGCGCGGCACCGAACGCTCGTGGCTCGGCTGGCGCGCCGAGGTGCTCGACGGCCTCGTCGACGCGTCGCTGCTGCGCTACCTCGCGGTCGCGCACTTCGGCCGCGGGCGTGGCCAGTGGCGCGAAGGCGAGACGCCGCCGCACTGGCCCGCCGCGGTGCGCGAGGCGCTGGCGCCGCAGCGCGAGGCGCTGGCGGCCCTGTGGGCGCAGCGCCCCGAGGGTGACCGCATCGAGCCGTCGCAGGTCGAGGCACTGGCGGCGGCGCTGCAGCCGCTGCTGGCCGCCGCGGCCCGCGATGTCTTGCGGCGGCTGTATCCTGTCGCACTGCAGCAAGAGACCTCGGCGTGAACATCATCATCATCGGCGCCGGCCGCGTCGGCGAGAGCGTGGCCGAGAGCCTGGTGTCGGAGAACAACGACATCACCGTCGTCGACACCGATCCGCAGCGGCTGCACGCGCTGCAGGACCGGCTGGACCTGCGCGGCGTACCCGGCAACGGCATCCAGCCGTCGGTGCTGCGCGAGGCGGGCATCGAGGACTGCGACATGCTGATCGCGTGCGCGCCGATGGACGAGACCAACCTCGTCGTCTGCAAGGTCGCGCACGACCTGTTCAACGTGCCGACGACGATCGCGAGGCTGCGCTCGCCCGAGTTCGTCGGCGACATGCCGCTGCTGAGCAAGGAGTCGGGCTTCGCCGTCGACCAGGTGATCTGCCCCGAGCAGTCGGTCACGGCCTACATCCGCAAGCTCATCGAGTACCCCGAGGCGCTGCAGGTGCTCGAGTTCGCGCACGGCGTCGTCAGCCTGATCGCGGTGCGCGCGGTGGCCGGCGGGCCGCTGGTGCGCCATGCGCTGGCCGAGATCCCGCAGCTCGTGCCCGACACGCCGATGCGCATCGTCGCGATCTACCGCGGCAACGAGCGCGTGCCGGCGGTGGGCAGCGCGCGCATCGAGCCCGACGACGAGGTGTTCGTGCTCGCCGCGACGAAGGACATCCGCCGCGTGCTCGGCGCGCTGCGCCAGATGGACCGCCCGGTGCGCCGCGTGATGATCGCCGGCGGCGGCAAGGTCGGGCTGCGCCTGGCGCGCGAGATCCACGCCAAGCACGAGGTCAAGATCATCGAGACCGACCGCCGCCGCTGCGACTACCTCGCGACCCAGCTGCCCCCGGGCGTGCTCGTGCTCAACGCCGACTCGACCGACGAGGACGTGATGGAGAGCGAGAACGTGCGCGAGATGGACCTGTTCATCGCGATCACGAGCGACGACGAGGACAACATCATGTCGTGCCTGCTCGCCAAGCGCCTGGGCGCGCGGCGCGTGCTGGCGCTGATCAACCGGCGCGCCTACGCCGACCTCGTGCAGGGCACCGCGATCGACATCGCGATCTCGCCGGCGCAGACGGTGATCGGCGAACTGCTCGCGTTCGTGCGCCGTGGCGACGTCGAGGCGGTGCACAGCCTGCGCCGCGGCGCGAGCGAGGCGCTCGAGGCGATCGCGCGCGGCGACCGCCGCACCTCGCGCGTCGTCGGCCGGCGCATCGAGGAACTCGCGCTGCCGCGCGGCGCCGAGATCGGCGCGATCGTGCGCGGCGGTGACGACGAAGGCACCGAGCCCGAGGTCATCATGCCGCACCACGACACGGTGATCCAGGCCAACGACCACGTCATCGTGTTCATGCCGCGCAAGCGCATGGTGCGCGAGGTCGAGAAGCTGTTCCAGGTGGGGGCGACATTCTTCTGATCGAGACGTTGCTGCCGGTCCTGGGGCTGCTCGGGATCATCTTGGCGGTGTTCGGGCTGAGCTTCGCCGTGCCGCTGGGCGTGTCGCTCGCCGTCGGCGACGGCGCGCACCGCGCGTTCGGCGCCGAGATGGTGCTGACGATCGCGGTCGGTGGGGCGCTGTGGGCGCTGGCGCGGGGCTTCCGCCGCGAGCTGCAGGCGCGCGACGGCGTGCTGCTCGTCGTGCTCGCGTGGAGCCTGCTGCCGGTGTTCGCCGCAATCCCGCTGCAGGCCTACTTCGACAGCGTCGGGCGCCCGATCGGCTGGACCGACGCCTACTTCGAAGCCGTCTCCGGCCTGACGACCACCGGCGCGACGGTGCTCTCCGGGCTCGACGACCTGCCCGCGTCGATCAACGTCTGGCGCACGTTCCTGCAGTGGCTCGGCGGGCTCGGCATCCTGATCCTCGCGGTGGCGATCCTGCCGATGCTCGGCGTCGGCGGCAGTCAGCTGTTCCGCGCCGAGGCCGCCGGCCCGCTGAAAGACACCAAGCTGACGCCGCGCATCACCGAGACCGCCAAGGGCCTGTGGACCGTCTACGCGGTGCTGTCGCTGGCGTGCGTGGCCGCGTACTGGGCCGGCGGCATGGAGCCGCTGGACGCGTGGAAGCACATGTTCTCCACCGTCAGTCTCGGCGGCCTGTCGTCGCACGACGCGAGCTTCGCGTATTTCGACTCGCCGCTGCTCGAGGCGATCGCGGTCGTGTTCATGCTCGTGTGCAGCTGCAACTTCGCGGTGTACTTCCTCGCGGTGCGCAAGCGCTCGGTGTGGGTGCCGCTGCGCGACCCCGAGACGCAGGCCACGCTGGCGGTGATGATCGGCAGCGTGCTGCTCGTCACCGCGGTGCTGGTGTGGCGCCACACCTACGACGACGCGCTCACCGCGCTGCGCTACGCGGCGTTCAACGTCGTCTCCGTCGCCTCGACGACCGGCTACGCGACGACCGACTACCTGCAGTGGCCGGTGTTCCCGCCGATCCTGATGCTGCTGCTGTCGGGCATGGCCACCAGCGCTGGCTCGACCGGCTGCGGCATCAAGATGATCCGCGTGCTGCTGCTCGTCAAGCAGACGCGGCGCGAGCTCACGCGGCTGATCCACCCGCGCGCGGTGCGCCCGGTGACCATCGGCGGTGCACCGGTCGGCAACGACGTGATCTTCGCGGTGCTCGGCTACATGCTCGTCTACGGCGTCACATTGATCGGCTTCATCATGCTGCTGCTGCTCAGCGAGATGCCGCTCGACGAGGCGATCGGCGCCGCGGTGGCGTCGGTGCACTGCATGGGCCCGGGGCTGGGCTCGACCGGTCCGGCGGGCAACTACGGCCATCTGACCGACTTCCAGAAGTGGGTGCTGACGCTGGCGATGCTGGTCGGCCGCGTCGAGCTGCTGTCGTTCATGGTCCTGTTCACGCGCCAGTTCTGGCGCAAGTAGCGGCACGGCGGGGAGAGGAGCGATGAAGTGGATGCGTTTCGTGCACGCCGGCCGCGCCGGCTTCGGGGCACTCGAAGCCGGTGCCGTGCACGTGCACGAAGGCTCGATGTTCGACGCGCCGCACCCGACCGGCGAGCGCATCCCGCTGGCCGACGTCGAGTGGCTGCCGCCGGTGCAGCCGGGCAAGGTCGTCGGGCTGTGGAACAACTTCCGTGCCGCGGCCGAGAAGAACGGCTGGGCCCCTCCGGCCGAGCCGCTGTACTTCCTCAAGTCGCCCGGCAGCGTCACGGCGCACGGGCGGCCGATCCCGGTGCCGGCGTCGTACGACGGCCGCGTGGCCTACGAGGGCGAGCTCGCCGTCGTGATCGGCCGCAGCGCGCGCGCCGTCGCGCCGGCCGACGCCGCCGCGCACGTGTTCGGCTACACCTGCGCCAACGACGTCACCGCGCTCGAGCTGCTGCACCGCGACGCGTCGTTCGCGCAGTGGACGCGTGCGAAGAGCTTCGACGGCTTCTGCCCGCTCGGCCCCGTGATCGCCACCGACTTCGACCCCGCCGGCGCCGTGCTGCGCACGCTGGTCGGCGGCCGCGAGCGGCAGCACTACCCGCTGGCCGACATGTTCTTCGCGCCGCTCGAGCTGGTGTCGCGCATCTCGCACGACATGACGCTCGAGCCGGGCGACGTGATCCTGTGCGGCACGTCGCTCGGCGTGCTGCCGATGCGGCCGGGCACGCAGGTCGAGGTCGTCGTCGACGGCATCGGCACGCTGGCCAACGTGTACGGCTGAGGTGCCGCCGGCCGGCGCCTTGCCGTGTCCGGGCACCCCCCTCGACGCCCCGCGAGCCGACGATGTCGACCACCGTGATGTTCATCGGGCTGACGGTGTTCGTCGCCCACTTCCTCGCGCTGGTGTTCCGGCGCACGCAGGTGCCCGACGTGCTCGTGCTGGTGCTGGCCGGCATCGTGCTCGGCCCGATGACCGGCCTCGTCACGCCGGCCGACTTCGGCAAGGTCGGCCCGATCATCGCGACGATCGCGCTCGTCGTGATCCTGTTCGAGAGCGGCACCGCGCTCGACGTCGACACGCTGCAGCGCTCGCTGGGCACGACCGGCGCGCTGACGATCGGCTCGTTCGTGCTGACGACCGCCGTCGTCACGGCCACCGGCATCGCGGCCTTCGGGCTCGAGCCGCTGCCGGCACTGATGCTCGGCGTGACGCTGGGCGGCACCGCGTCGGCGGTCGTGATCCCGATGGTCGCGACGCTGCGGCTGGCGGTCAAGCCGGCCACCGTGCTGGTGCTCGAGTCGGCGCTGACCGACGTGCTGTGCATCGTCGGCGTGTTCGCGCTGCTGCAGTGGGCCGCCGAGGGCCAGCTCGACGCCGGGCGGGTCGCCGGCGGCGTGCTCGCCGCGCTCGTGTTCGCCGTCGTGATCGGCATCGCTGGCGGCATCGGCTGGCTGTTCGTGCTCGGCCGCGTGCGCGGCTTCCCGAACACGATCTCGTCGACGCTGGCCTACGTGTTCATCGTCTACGGCCTCACGGAGTACGTCGGCTTCTCGGGCGCGATCGCCGCGCTGAGCCTGGGCGTCACGCTGGGCAACGTGCACCGCTTCGGCCTCGAGCGCATCGCCGGGCGCGGCACGCGCATCGAGGCGCTGAGCGCCGAGGACGTGAACTTCTTCCGCGAGGCCGTGTTCCTGCTGAAGACCTACTTCTTCGTCTACCTCGGCATCTCGATCCGCTTCGCCGACGTCGACGTCGCGCTCGTCGTCGCGGCGATGATCGTCGCGGTGTTCGTGCTGCGCACGCTGCTCGTACGCGCCGTGTTCCGCGCGCCCGAGTTCGGCCTGCGCGACGCCGCGGTGGCGTCGGTGATGGCGCCCAAGGGCTTGGCCGCCGCGGTGCTCGCAACGCTGCCGCTCGAACAGGGCGTGCCCGGCGGCGAGACGATCCGCGACGTGGCCTACCTCGCGGTGCTGATCAGCATCGCGCTGACGGCGCTGCTCGTCATCGCGCTGCGCTGGTCGCCGGTCACGCGGCTGTACGGCGTCGTGCTCGACAAGCCGGTGCCACCCGGGCCTGCGCCGGACGCCGAGGCCGCGCGGGACGAGGACGGCGCGCGCTGAGCGCGGCCGCCGTCACAGGCGCCACAGGCGGTCGTCGCGGTCGACGAGCCGCACGAGCGCGTCGAACACGTCCTGCCCCATCGCCTCGCGGCCGTAGTGCGCGTGCGCGTCGATCGCGCAGCGGCGCTGCACGTCGTCGGGGATCGCGATCGCGGGGCCGAGTGCCGCGCCCGCGATCTGCACCTCGCACGCGCGCTGCATCAGCCACAGCGTGTAGAACGCCTTCGGCAGCGTCTCGCCCCACGCGAGCAGGCCGTGGTTGCGCAGGATCAGCGCCGGCTTCGGCGGGTCGCCCAGGCTCGCGAGCAGGCGAGGGCCCTCGTCGGCGTGCACCGTGATGCCCTCGAAGTCGTGGTACGCGATGCGCCCGCCGAGCTGCGCGGCGTAGAAGTTCGTGATCTGCAGGCCCGCCTGCGACGAGGCCACTGCCATGCCGGCGGTGGTGTGCGTGTGCATCACGCAGTGCGCCGCGTCGATCGCGCGGTGGATCGTCGCGTGCGGCATCACGCCGGCCGGGTTCACCGGCCACTCGGTCTTCGACAGCACGCTGCCGTCGACGTCGACCTTGACCAGGTTCGACGCGCGCACCTCGCGGTAGTGCAGCCCGAACGGGTTGATCAGGAAGTGCCGCGGCTCGCCCGGCACGCGCAGCGAGATGTGGTTGAAGATCAGCTCGGTCCAGCCGAGCAGGTCGAAGACGCGGTAGCAGGCGGCGAGCTGCTGGCGCGCCTTCCATTCGGAGTCGCTGCATCCGGGGATCGGGATCGTGCTCATGCCGCGATTGTGGTCTGGCCGAGCGTGCGCGCCAGTGCCGCGTGCAGCGCGGCCGCGTCGGCACCGGGCAGCGCCGCCGCGAGGTGCCCGTCGGGGCGGATCAGCGCGACGCCGCCCGGCTGCGCGCTGGTCTGCGCCGCGAGGTGCCCGTGCATGTCGACGACGTCGCGCCCGACGCGGTGCACGACCAGCGGCCAGCCGCCGGCGTCGGGCACCGCGTCGCCGAACACGAAGGCCACGCAGTGCGCGTTGGCCTCGCGCAGCAGGTCGACGAGCGTCGTCGGGCGCCCGTCGCGTTCGAGCCGCACGTTGGGCACGCTCTGGCCGTCGTGCGGGCCGGTGCCCACCGTCGGCAGCCCGCCGTAGTGGTGCGGTGCGCACAGCCGCCCGGTGTTGAGCATCGGCCGCGCGAAGCGGTGCTCGTGCGCCAGGTCGAGCACGCAGCGGCGCAGCAGGCGCTCCATCTCGCTCCTCGGGCGCAGGAATCGCCCCGAGCGGCTCGTGATGCGGATGTTCTCCTCGGCGGCGCGGTGGCGCTCGACGTCGTAGGTGTCGAGGATGCGTTCGTCGGCGCGGCCGGCCAGCAGCAGCGCGAGCTTCCAGCCGAGGTTGTCGGCGTCGTGGATGCCCGAGTTGCCGCCGCGCGCGCCGAACGGGCTCTTCGCGTGCGCGGCGTCGCCGACGAACAGCAGCCGGCCGTGGCGGAAGCGCTCCATCAGCATCGTGCGGTACGAGTAGGGCCCCACCCACACCAGCTCGAACGGCACGTCGGGGCCGAGCATGCGCTGCACGCGCTCGCGCGCGACGTCGGGGCGCGAGACGAACTCGGGGTCGCTGTCGGGCGCCATCTGGAAGTCCAGCCGCCAGACGTCGTCGGCCATCAGGTGCTGCCACACGGCGCGCTGCTCGTTGAACGGTGCCTCGACCCAGGTGCGGCGCACGTTGGTCGTGCCGTGGCCGAAGCGCACGTCGGTGATGCACCAGCGGTCGTCGCCGCGCTCGGTGTGCTCCTTCAGGCCCAGCTGCCGGCGGATCAGGCTGTGCACGCCCTCGGCGTCGACGACCCAGTCGGCCTCGAGCGTGTACGGCCCGTCGGGCGTGCTCACGTGCAGCCTCACGTGGTCGGCGTGGGCCTCGACGCCGGTGACCTGGTTGTCCCAGCGCAGGTCGGTCAGGCCGAGCTCGCCGATGCGCTCGACGAGGAAGGCCTCAAGGTAGAACTGCTGCAGGTTGACGAAGGGCGGCTGCGCGCTGACGCTTTGCGGCTGGTAGTCGAACGCATAGAGCGCCTCGTCGCCGGCCAGCACCTCGCCGCGGGACCACGTGACGCCCTTGGCCGCGATGCGCTCGTAGACGCCCAGCCGCGCCATCACCTCGAGCGTGCGCTGCACGTAGACGATGCCGCGGCTCGACGCGCCGCGCACGCCCACCGTGTGGTCCTCGTCGAGCAGCACGCAGCGAACGCCGCGCACCGCGAGGTCCGCGGCCAGCGTCAGCCCGGCGAGCCCGCCGCCGACGATGACGAGCGGGTAGCGCGGCTGCGGCCCGTGCACGAGCTCGGGCGGGCGCACGTACGCGTACTCGGGCAGCGCGTAGCCGGTGGGCGAGGGCTGGGGCAGCGGGGTCACGCGGGCGATCGTAGCCGGCGGCGCGTCACAATGGGCCGCGTCACGACCCATCGCGCACCGCCATGCAACGTCGAAGCCTGCTCCTTGCCGCAGCCGCTGCCCCGCTCGGCGCCGCCGCCCTCGCGCAGACCGCCACCACGCGCATCGTCGTGCCGTTCGCCGCCGGCGGACCGATCGACGTGACGGTGCGCGTGCTCGCCGAGCAGGTGCGCGCCAGCCTCGGCCCGGTGGTCGTCGAGAACCGCCCCGGTGGCGGCGGCAACATCGGCATGGAGGCGGTCGCGCGTGCCGCGCCCGACGGCCTGACGCTGGGCGTGGCGACGACGGCGTCGCACGCGATCAACCCGTGGCTGTTCGCGAAGCTGCCGTACGACCCGGCCCGCGACTTTGCGCCCATCACGCAGATGCTGCGCGTACCCAACGTCGTCGTGATGAACGCCGAGACCGCGCAGCGGCTGAAGATCGCGACGCTGGCCGACCTGATCGCCTACGCGAAAGCCCACCCGGGCAAGCTCAACTACGGCTCGGGCGGCAACGGCAGCGCCGGGCACCTGGCCGGCGAGATGCTCAAGCAGCGTGCCGGCATCTTCGTCGTGCACATCCCGTACAGCGGCGGCGCGCCGGCGCAGCTGGCGCTGCTGTCGGGGCAGGTCGACTTCAACGTCGACAACCTCGCGACCGCCGCGGCGAACATCCGCGCCGGCAAGCTCAAGGCGCTGGCGGTGACCACCGCGCAGCGCGCCGCCGTGATGCCCGAGGTGCCGACGGTGGCCGAGACGCTGCCGGGCTTCGAGGTCGACACCTGGTGGGGGCTGGTGGCGCCGGCCGGCACGCCGCGCGAGAAGGTGCATCAGCTCAACGCCGCGTTCGTCGCCGCGCTGAACAGCGCCGAGGTCAAGACCCGCTTCGCCGCACTGATGGCCGAGCCGGCGCCGAGCACGCCCGAGCAGTTCGCCGCCTTCATCGCGCGCGAGCGCGAGAAGTACGAGCGCGTCGTGAAGGCGAGCGGCGCAAAGGTGGATTGAAACGGCGCCGCGTCGGTCGATGGCACTGCCGCGGTCCGGTTCAGCGCCGCGGCAGGTAGCGCCGGTCCGAGTAGGTGACCAGCCACTCGGGCCGGAACGCGACGAAGATCGACGTCAGCATGCCGGTGGTCACGGCATCGCCCCAGGCGATCAGCCAGCGGCCCACCAGCAGCAGCTGCGGGTCGCTGCCTGGCGGCGCCGGCTGCGTGGCCACCCACAGCGCGCCGGTGGCGGTCATCGCCAGCAGCGTCGCGAAGAAGCCGCGCGCGAGGATGTAGACCATCAGGTGCCGCGGCAGCCAGCGCCGCGTCGCCAGCCCGAACGCGAGCCCGAAGCTCGCCGGCAGCACGCCGCTCCAGGCGGCCACGTGCGCGGTGAGCCGCCACCACGCGTCCACCCCACCGGCCAGCGCCGGGTCGACGAGCCACGCAGCGATCGCCGCGACGGCGACGGCGGTCACGACCGCCAGCGGCCAGCCGAACATCAGCACCATCAGCGCGGCCAGCGACAGCTGCAGCGGCAAGCCGCCGGGCAGCCGCGCGTCGGTGCTCCACAGCCACGGCAGCAGCACGAGCGCGGCCAGCCACGGGTGGCGCAGCGGGGCGTGGCGCAGCATCTGCCAGGGGCGCAGCGCCAGCGCGAGCGCGAGCGCCGCCACCACCACCGCCGTTTCCCACGCCATCGCCGTACCGCCCCGTCGTGCGCCGATGCTGCCGCGGCCGGCGCCGGCACGCTTGACTTGTGTCAACGCGGCCACGCTGCGGGAATGCCCGCAGCGTGCGCCGCGCGCGGCTGCGCTACCTTGCACGCATGAACACTGCCAATGGCCGCGCACCGATCGACTTCTGGTTCGACTTCTCGTCGCCGTACTCGTACATCGCGTCGGAGTGGGTCGACGCGCTGGCCGCGCGCCACGGGCGCACCGTGCGCTGGCACGCGATGCTGCTGGGGGCCACGTTCCAGGCCGCCGAACTGAAGAGCCCGGTGTCGTACCCGCTAAAGCGCGAGTACTCGATGCGCGACTTCGCGCGCTCGGCGCGCTTCGAGGGCGTGCCCTACACGATGCCCGAGCCGTTCCCGATCCCTACGCAAAACGCCGCACGGGTGTTCTGGTGGCTGCACGACACGCAGGGCCACGACGCCGCGGTGGCGTGGGCGCACGCCGGGCTGCGCGCGTACTTCGCGCGCGGCGTCGCGCTCAACGACGCGGCGGCGCTCAAGCGGCTGGCCGCCGACAGCGGCCTCGACGCGCAGGCCGCCGAGGCGGCCTGGGGCGACGCGCACTGGAAGGCGCGCCTGAAGCAGGTCAACGACGAGGCCATCGCCGCGGGCATCTTCGGCGCGCCGTGGTTCGTCGTCGACGGCGAGCCGTTCTGGGGCAACGACCGCAAGCCGCAGATCGAGCGCTGGCTGGCGAGCGGTCCGTTCTGAGGGCCCGCGGGCGTGGCAAGATCGCGGCGATGAAGAAGACCGTCAAGTCGATGGTGCAGGAGGCGATGGACGCCATCACCACCTACAGCATCGAAGAAGCGCAGGCGCTGCACGGCATGGACGATGTGCAGTTCGTCGACCTGCGCGACGTGCGCGAGCTCGAGCGCGACGGCGTCATCCCCGGCGCGTTCCACGCGCCGCGCGGCATGCTCGAGTTCTGGGCCTGCCCCGACAGCCCGTACCACAAGCCGGTGTTCTCGTCGGGCAAGAAGCTGGTGCTGTTCTGCGCCGCCGGCTGGCGCTCGGCGCTGGCGACGAAGACGCTGCAGGACATGGGCTTCGACAACGTCGGCCACATCGAGGGCGGCTTCGACGCCTGGAAGAAGGCCGGCGCGCCGGTGGCGGCCAAGCCGCCGCGCGACGCGGCGAAGAAGGCCTCCTGAGCGCCACGGCGCGCGACGAGCCGGCGTGGCCATGACCGTCGCCCGCGAGATCGTCGCCGCGCTCGAGCAGGCGTTCGCCGGTGCGCCGCCGCCGCGCGTGCGCGCGCTGCACCTGCCGCCGTCGCCGTGGAACGGCAGCAAGGACGGCGAGTTCGCCGCGCTCGAACTCGACGGCGGTGCGCTCGGGCTGACGTACGTGCTGCTCGACGACACGCTCGCTGCGCTGCGCGCCGACGGCGGCGGCCTCGTCGGCACCGATGCGCTCGCGCTGGCGCGCGACTGGGCCGATGCACGCGGCGCGCGCCGCACGCTGGGTTTCGCGGCGGCGCACGCGCTGACGCGGGCGTTCTTCGACCGCGCCGGCTACGCGCCGCCCGATGCGACCGACTCGATCGGCGGGCTCGACCCGCAGCCCGGTGAGCACGTCGGCATGGTCGGGCTGTTCCCGCCGCTGGTGAAGCAGGTCACGGCGCGCGGCGCGCGGCTGACGGTGGTCGAGCTGAAGGCCGCGCTGGCCGGCGAGCATGGCGGCTTCCGCGTCACGCTCGACCCGGCCGCGCTGCGCACCTGCGACAAGGTGCTGATGACGAGCACGGTGCTGCTCAACGACACGCTCGACGCGGTGCTCGCGCACTGCGCCGGCGCGCGCGCGGTGGTGATGATCGGCCCCGGCGCCGGCGTGCTGCCCGACGCGCTGTTCGCGCGCGGCGTCACGCTGATGGGTGGCGCGTGGATCGTCGACGCCGCGGGGTTCGAGCGTGCGCTCGCGGCGGGCCAGCCGTGGGGCCGGCACGCGCGCAAGTTCGCGCTCGCGCGCGGCGCCTACCCGGGGTTCGACGCGCTGCGCGCGCGTGCCGCCGGGGCGGCCAGTCGAGGGTCCGTACAATTGACGTTGACGTAAACGTCAATCGACCGGCGGCCGTCGCGCGCGGCAGGGCGGTCCCGGACAGGAGAGAGGCATGCCCACGCTGACGTCGCGGCTGGCGCCGCGCTCCGACGAGTTCAAGGCCAGCGCTGCGGCGATGCGCGCACTGGTCGACGACCTCAACGCGAAGCTGGCGCAGATCGCGCAGGGCGGAGGCGAGGCCGCGCGCGCCAAGCACGTCGCGCGCGGCAAGCTGCTGCCGCGCGAGCGCGTCGAGCGGCTGCTCGACCCCGACACGCCGTTCCTCGAGATCGCGCCGCTGGCCGCGCTCGACATGTACGGCAACGAGGCGCCGGGCGCCGGGCTGATCGCCGGCATCGGCCGCATCGCCGGCGTCGAGTGCGTCGTCGTCTGCAACGACGCCACCGTCAAGGGCGGCACCTACTACCCCATGACGGTCAAGAAGCACCTGCGCGCGCAGGAGATCGCGCAGCAGAACCGGCTGCCGTGCGTCTACCTCGTCGACTCGGGCGGCGCCAACCTGCCGAACCAGGACGAGGTCTTCCCCGACCGCGACCACTTCGGCCGCATCTTCTACAACCAGGCGAACCTGAGCGCCGCCGGCATCCCGCAGATCGCCGTCGTGATGGGCTCGTGCACCGCGGGCGGCGCCTACGTGCCGGCGATGAGCGACGAGACGATCATCGTGAAGAACCAGGGCACGATCTTCCTCGGCGGCCCGCCGCTGGTGAAGGCGGCCACCGGCGAGGTGGTCAGCGCCGAGGACCTCGGCGGCGGCGACGTGCACACGCGGCTGTCGGGCGTGGCCGACCACCTCGCCGAGAACGACACGCACGCGCTCGCGCTCGCGCGCGCGGCGGTCGCGAACCTGAACTGGCGCAAGGCGAACCCGCTGGCCTGCCAGCCGCCGCGCCCGCCAAAGTACGCGCCCGAGGAACTGCACGGCGTGATCCCGACCGACGCGCGCAAGCCCTTCGACGTGCGCGAAGTCATCGCGCGCATCGTCGACGGCAGCGAGTTCGACGAGTTCAAGGCGCGCTACGGCTCGACGCTCGTCACCGGTTTCGCGCACATCGAGGGCATGCCGGTGGGCATCGTCGCCAACAACGGCATCCTGTTCTCGGAGAGCGCGAACAAGGGCGCGCACTTCGTCGAGCTGTGCTGCCAGCGCAAGGTGCCGCTGGTGTTCCTGCAGAACATCACCGGCTTCATGGTCGGGCAGAAGTACGAGAACGAGGGCATCGCGCGCGCCGGCGCGAAGATGGTGACCGCGGTCGCGTGCGCGCAGGTGCCCAAGTTCACCGTGATCATCGGCGGCAGCTTCGGCGCCGGCAACTACGGCATGTGCGGGCGCGCGTACTCGCCGCGGTTCCTGTGGATGTGGCCGAACGCGCGCATCAGCGTGATGGGCGGCGAGCAGGCCGCCAGCGTGCTCGCCACCGTGCGGCGCGACGGCATCGAGGCCAAGGGCGGCACCTGGAGCGCCGACGAGGAGGAGGCGTTCAAGGCGCCGATCCGCGCGCAGTACGAGCGCCAGGGCCACCCGTACTACGCGAGCGCGCGGCTGTGGGACGACGGCGTGATCGACCCGGCCGACACGCGCCGCGTGCTGGCGCTGGGCCTGTCGGCGAGCCTGAACGCGCCGATCCCCGAGACGAAGTTCGGCGTGTTCCGCATGTGAAGCCGCGATGGACGCGCTGCGCGATCACCTGCTGACGATGGCGCGCTACGAGGCCTGGGCCACGCGTCGCCTGCTCGACCACGTCGACCGCCTGAGCGACGACGCGTACCGGCGCGACGTCGGCCTGTTCTTCCGCAGCGTGCACGGCACGCTGAACCACCTGCTCGTCGGGCAGTGCGAGGTCTGGTTCGGGCGCTTCGCGCACGGCCGCTCGGCGCGCGTCGCGCTGAACGCCGAGCTCGAGACCGAGCGCGCGCGGCTGCGCGCGCGTCTCGCCGAAGGTGCCGACGCATGGGCGCCGTGGCTGGCGGGCGTGCCCGACGAGCGGCTGCACGGCACGCTGGACTACACGACGACGCAGGGCGTTGCACAGTCGACGCCGTTCGCGCCGACGCTGGCGCACGTGTTCAACCACGGCACGCACCACCGCGGGCAGGTCACGGCGGCGATCACGGCGCTGGGCCATCCGGCGCCCGAGCTCGACCTGATCCTGATGCTGCGCGAGGAGGCGCGACCCGCATGACGACGACGCTCGACATCCGCCGCCCCTCGCCGCACGTCGCCGAGGTGTATCTGAACCGCCCCGAGGTGCGCAACGCGTTCAACGACGGCGTGATCGCCGAGCTGACCGTCGCGTTCGCCGCGTTCGCGCACGACGCCGAGCTGCGCGCCGTCGTGCTCGGCGGCCACGGCAAGGCGTTCTGCGCCGGCGCCGACCTCGCGTGGATGCGCGCGATGGCCGACTACGACTGGGAACGCAACCGCGCCGACGCGCAGGCGCTCGCCGACATGCTGTGGACCGTCTACACCTGCCCGGTGCCGGTGGTCGGGCGCATCCACGGCGACTGCTACGCCGGCGGCGTCGGGCTCGCGGCGGTGTGCGACGTGCTGGTGGCCGCCGACGGCGTGCACTTCTGCCTCAGCGAGGCGCGCCTGGGGCTGCTGCCGGCGACGATCGGCCCTTACGTGATCCGCGCGCTCGGCGAGCGCGCGTCGCAGCGCTATGTCACGACGGCCGAGCGCTTCGACGCCGCGACCGCGAAGGCGCTCGGCTTCGTGCACGAGGTCGTCGCCGCCGACGCGCTCGACGCGAAGGTCGGCGAAGTGGTCGCAGCGCTCGTGGCCAACGGCCCGGCGGCGGTGCGCGCGTGCAAGCGGCTCGTGCACGACCTCGCCGGCCGGCCGATCGACGACGCGCTGCGCGCCGACACCGCGCGGCGCATCGCCGACATCCGCGCCAGCGCCGAGGGGCGCGAAGGCGTGCAGGCCTTCCTGCACAAGCGCGAGCCGTCGTGGCGCGCGTGAGGCGACCCTCGGGCACGCCGTGAACGACGTCGACGTCACGCAGCTCGTCGCGCTCGCCGCCGCACTCGGCTGGGCGAGCGGCCTGCGGCTGTACCTCGTCGTGTTCCTGACCGGGCTCGCGGGGCACCTCGGCTGGGTCGAGCTGCCGGGCGGTCTGCAGCTGCTGCAGCAGCCGCTGCTGCTGTGGGTGAGCGGGGCGCTGGTGGTGGTCGAGTTCCTCGCCGACAAGATCCCGCTCGTCGACTCGGCGTGGGACGCGGTGCAGACGGTGGTGCGCATCCCGGCCGGGGCCGCGCTCGCCGGCGCGGTGTTCGCCGGGCAGGGCATCGACGGTGCGACGTGGACCGTCATCGCGGCGCTGGTCGGCGGCACGCTCGCCGCCACCGCGCACGCGGCCAAGGCGGGCACCCGCGCGGCGGTCAACACGTCGCCCGAGCCGCTCTCGAACCTCGCGCTGTCGCTGGCCGGCGACGCCTTCGTGCCGCTGCTGCTGTGGCTCGCGTGGGAGCACCCGGTGGCGTTCTTCGTCGCGCTGGCGCTGGCGGTGGTGGTCGCCGCGGTGCTGATCGCGGTCACGTTCAAGTTCGTCGGCGCGCTGTGGCGCCGAGGGCGCGGGCGGCTGTCGCCCGTCGGAGCATGAGATGTTCAAGAAGATCCTGATCGCCAACCGCGGCGAGATCGCCTGCCGCGTCGCCGCCACCGCGCGGCGCCTCGGGGTGCGCACCGTCGCCGTCTACTCCGACGCCGACGCGGACGCGAAGCACGTCCACGCGTGCGACGAGGCGGTGCACATCGGCGGCGCCGCCGCGCGCGACAGCTACCTGCAGTGGCAGCGCATCCTCGACGCCGCGCGCGCGACCGGCGCGCAGGCGATCCACCCCGGCTACGGGTTCCTCAGCGAGAACGAGGGCTTCGCGCAGGCCTGCGCCGACGCCGGTGTCGTGTTCATCGGGCCGCCGCCTTCGGCGATCGCCGCGATGGGCAGCAAGGCCGCGGCCAAGGCGCTGATGGAGCGCGCCGGCGTACCGCTCGTGCCCGGCTACCACGGACGCGACAACGACCCCGCGCGGCTCGCCGCCGAGGCGCAGCGCATCGGCTACCCCGTGCTGATCAAGGCCAGCGCCGGCGGCGGCGGCAAGGGCATGCGCCGCGTCGATGCGCCGGCGGACTTCGCTGCCGCGCTCGCGTCGTGCCAGCGCGAGGCCAAAGCCAGCTTCGGCGACGACCACGTGCTCGTCGAGCGCTACGTCACGCGACCGCGGCACATCGAGATCCAGGTCTTCGCCGACACGCACGGCCGCTGCGTGCACCTGTTCGAGCGCGACTGCTCGGTGCAGCGGCGCCACCAGAAGGTGCTCGAGGAGGCCCCGGCGCCCGGCATGAGCGAGGCGCGGCGCGCCGAGATGGGTGCCGCGGCGGTCGCGGCGGCGAAGGCGGTGGGCTACGTCGGCGCCGGCACCGTCGAGTTCATCGCCGAGGAGGTCGACGACGGCGACATCCGCTTCTACTTCATGGAGATGAACACGCGGCTGCAGGTCGAACACCCGGTGACCGAGGCGATCACCGGGCACGACCTCGTCGAGTGGCAGCTGCGCGTCGCGGCCGGCGAGCCGTTGCCCGTCACGCAGGAGCAGCTGCGCATCCGCGGCCACGCGATCGAGGCGCGCATCTGTGCCGAGAACCCCGACGCCGGCTTCATGCCCGCCACCGGCACGCTGCACGTGCTGCGCTGGCCCGCGCACGTCGCGTTCCGCCGCGACGACCCTGCCGCGTCGCCGCACGCGCCGGCCCCGGTGCGCGTCGACAGCGGCGTGCGCGAGGGCGACGCGATCACGCCGCACTACGACTCGATGATCGCCAAGCTCATCGTCTGGGGCGAGAACCGCGCGCAGGCGCTCGCGCGACTCGACGCGGCGCTGGCGGCGACGCACGTCGTCGGCCCGGCGACCAATGTCGCGTTCCTGCGGCGCGTCGTCGCGAGCAAGGCGTTCGCGACCGCCGACCTCGACACCGCGCTGATCGAGCGCGAGCGCGCCGCGCTGTTCGATGCGCCGCCGCTGCCGCTGGAGGTCGCCGCCGCCGGCGTCGCGGCGCACGCGCTGGCTGCCGAGGCCGCGCTCGCTGCGGCCGACGCGTGGCCCGACCCGTGGGCGCAGCGCGATGGCTGGCGGCTGCACGGCGGCGCGCAGCGGCGCTTCGAGCTCGACGTCGACGGCCGCCGCCACACGGCCGTGCTCGCGCGCGCGCACGACGGGGCGCTCGCGCTGCACCTGGGCGAACGCGCGTGGCCGTTCGCGTGCGCGGCGCTCGGCGGCGCGCAGCACGACGTCACGCTCGGGGGCCACCGGATGCGGCTGGCGGTCTACGCGGTCGGCGAGACGGTGGCGGTGTTCGCCGACGCCGGCAGCGCGCTGCTGCGCGAGATCGACCCGCTCGCGCACGCCGGCGATGCCGCGTTCGAGGGCGGGCGGCTGACGGCGCCGATGCCGGGCAAGGTCGTCGCGTTCCTCGCCGCGCCGGGCGACGCCGTCAAGGCCGGCCAGCCGCTGGCCGTGATCGAGGCGATGAAGATGGAGCACACGATCGCCGCACCGCACGACGGCACCGTCACCGAGCTGCTGTACGCCGTCGGCGACCAGGTCGCCGAAGGGGGCGAGCTGCTGCGCCTGAAGGAGAGCTGAGCGCGCCCCGCTACCATCGGCGGCCGCGTTCGAGGAGCCCCAGCGATGATGCCCAGCCACGTGACCCTGGTCGAGGTCGGCCCGCGCGACGGCCTGCAAAACGAGAAGCAGCCGGTGGCCACCGCGTACAAGGTCGAGCTCGTGCACCGGCTGCAGGCCGCGGGCCTGCGCGAGATCGAGGTCACGAGCTACGTCAGCCCGAAGTGGGTGCCGCAGATGGCCGACAACGCGCAGGTGATGGCGGCCATCCGCCGTGCGCCCGGCGTGCGCTTGAGCGTGCTGGTGCCCAACCTGAAGGGGCTCGAGGCGGCGCTGGCCGCGCCGCAGCGCCCCGACGAAGTCGTCGTGTTCGGCGCTGCGAGCGAGGCGTTCAGCCAGAG
The DNA here is from genome assembly GCF_003574675.1 of Azohydromonas sediminis. Classification (GTDB taxonomy): domain Bacteria; phylum Pseudomonadota; class Gammaproteobacteria; order Burkholderiales; family Burkholderiaceae_C; genus Calidifontimicrobium; species Calidifontimicrobium sediminis. The sequence goes on along the minus strand of NZ_QOAZ01000010.1, from coordinate 11,229 downwards.
GAACATCAACTGCTCGATCGCCGAGAGCATCGAGCGCTTCGCGCCGGTGGTGGCTGCCGCGCACGACGCGGGGCTGAAGGTGCGCGGCGCGATCTCGTGCGCGCTCGGCTGCCCGTACCAGGGCGACGTGAGCGCCGACGCCGTCGAGGACGTCGTCGTGCGCATGAAGGCGATCGGCGTCGACCACGTCGGCGTCGCCGACACGATCGGCGTGGGCACGCCGCGCAAGGTGCAGGCCGCGATGGAGCGCGCGCTGAAGCACTACCCGCTCGTCGAGGTCAGCGGCCACTTCCACGACACCTACGGCCAGGCGCTGGCCAACGTCTACGCGTGCCTCGAGATGGGCGTGCACACCTTCGACGCGAGCGTCGCCGGTCTGGGCGGCTGCCCGTACGCGAAGGGCGCCACCGGCAACGTCGCGACCGAGGACGTCGTCTTCATGCTGCACGGGCTGGGCATCGCCACCGGCATCGACCTCGACGCGCTCGTCGACGCCGGCGCGTTCATCAGCAGCGTGCTCGGCCGTGCGCCGGTCTCGCGCGTCGCGCGTGCCGTGCTCGCCAAGCGCGAGAAGGTGGCCGCATGACGGACGCGCTCGCATCGCGCCCCGAGGGCTTTCGTCGCGTCGCGCAGGTGCTGGCCGAGCGCGGTCACCCGCACGCGCCGCGCTGGCTCGACGCGAGCGCGCGCACGTCGCAGGAGGCGGCCGATGCGCTCGGCGTGCAGGTCGGCCAGATCGCCAAGAGCGTGATCTTCCGCCGCCAGGCCGACGGTGCCGCGGTGCTCGTCGTCGCGTCGGGCGACCGCCGCGTCGACGAGAAGAAGGTCGCCGCGCTCGTCGGTGCCATCGGGCGGGCCGACGCCGACTTCGTCAAGGCGGCCACGGGTTTTTCGATCGGCGGCGTCGCGCCGCTGGCGCACGCGACGCCGCCGATCACGCTGATCGACCGCGACCTGCGGCGCTTCGACCTGATCTGGGCCGCGGCCGGCCACCCGAACGGCGTGTTCGCGCTGACGCCGGCGCAGCTCGAGGCGCTGACCGGCGCGCCGGTCGCCGACGTCGTGCAGGCGCCGGTGGGGATGGCGCCGTGACGCGCGCATCGCACACCGCGGCGCCGGCGGTGCCGAGTCCCTGCGTCTCGGTGTGCCAGATGGACGAGGCGACCGGCTGGTGCCGCGGCTGCGCGCGCACGATCGACGAGATCGCGGCCTGGGGCACGCTCGACGACGACGCGAAGCGCGCGGTGTGGGCGCGGCTGCCGCGGCGCCACGAAGAGCTGAAGCGCCGCGCGCTGCCGCCGCACGGCGAGGGCGCGGCATGACGCACGTCGAGTTCTGGTTCGACCCCGTCTCGCCGTTCGCGTACCTCGCGTTCGAGCAGCTGCCGCAGGCGCTCGAAGGCCTGAGCTACCACGTGACGTACCGCCCGGTGCTGTTCGCCGCGCTGCTCAAGCACCACCGCCACAAGGGCCCGGCCGAGATCGAGCCCAAGCGCGCGTGGACCTACCGCCATGTCGCGTGGCTCGCACACACGCACGGCATCGCGCTGCAGCTGCCGGCGGCGCACCCGTTCAACCCGCTGCCGCTGCTGCGCCTGTCGCTCGCGTGCTGCGCGAGCGGCGGCACGCCGAACCGCCGCGTCGTCGAGGCCGTGATGCGCCACGTCTGGCGCGGCGGCGCCGCCGCCGACGACGCCGAGCGGCTGCACGCGCTCGCCGCCGAACTCGCGCCGGTGCGCGATCCGCAGGGCGACGACGTCAAGGCCGAGCTGCGCGCGTCGACCGACGCCGCGGTCGCGGCCGGCGTGTTCGGCGTGCCGACGATCGCCGTCGGCGCCCGCCTGTTCTGGGGCTTCGACGCGCTGCCGATGGTCGCCGCCGCGATGCGCGGCGACCCGTGGTTCGACGGCCCCGGCTGGGTGCAGGACGCGGCAGTGCGTCCCGGCGTCGTGCGGCGCGACTGACCTGTGCGGCACGCGGCGGCAGGCCGCCGCCGCGACGCGCGTCTTGATCCAGCACAAGGCGCAGCCGCCTTCGGCGTCAGCTCCCGTTGGACTCGCGTCAGGGGTGGGTCAGAGCGCAGGCGAATGATGCGAGTGACGGCGCACGTGGCGCCGCCGACGTCCGCAGGGAGGAGACCGCATGGACGATGCACTCGTAAAGAAGATCGCGGCACACCCGCGCTACCTCGAACTCAAGGCGGCGCGCTCGCGCTTCGGCTGGACACTGACGATCGCGATGCTGGTCGTCTACTACGGCTTCATCCTGCTCGTCGCGTTTGACAAGGAGCTGCTCGCGCAGCGCATCGGCAGCGGTGTGATGACGGTCGGCATGCCGCTCGGCGTGGGCGTCATCGTGTTCACCGTCGTGCTCACGGCGGTGTACGTCAAGCGTGCGAACCGCGAGTTCGACGCGCTGGCCGACGAAGTCGGCAAGGCGGCGCTGCGATGAGGGCCCGCCATCTGCTGTTGGCCGCCGCGCTCGGCGGCCTGTCGGTCGCCGCCTGCGCGGCCGGCGCCGACCTCGGTCAGGCGCAGAAGCAGGCGACGAACTGGACCGCGATCTCGATGTTCGGGCTGTTCGTGATCGGCACGCTGTGGATCACGAAGTGGGCCGCGGCGAAGACGCGCAGCGCGGCCGACTTCTACACCGCCGGCGGCGGCATCACCGGCTTCCAGAACGGCCTGGCGATCGCCGGCGACTACATGAGCGCGGCGTCGTTCCTCGGCATCTCGGCCGCGGTGATGGCCTCGGGCTTCGACGGGCTGATCTTCTCGATCGGCTTCCTCGTCGGCTGGCCGGTCGTGACCTTTCTGCTCGCCGAGCGGCTGCGCAACCTGGGGCGGTTCACGTTCGCCGACGTCGCGGCGTTCCGCTTCGCGCAGACGCCGGTGCGGCTGTTCGCGGCGTCGGGCACGCTGGTCGTCGTCGCGTTCTACCTGATCGCGCAGATGGTCGGCGCCGGGCAGCTGATCAAGCTGCTGTTCGGGCTCGAGTACTGGATCGCCGTCGTCATCGTCGGCGCGCTGATGATGGTCTACGTGCTGTTCGGCGGCATGACGGCCACGACCTGGGTGCAGATCATCAAGGCCTGCCTGCTGCTGGCCGGCGCCACCTTCATGGCGTTCATGGTGCTGCTGAGCTTCGGCTTCAGCCCCGAGGCGATGTTCGCGAAGGCGGTCGAGATCAAGACGCAGCTGGCCGTCGACGCCGGCAAGACGCCCGACGAGGCGGCCCGCCAGGGCTTCTCGATCATGGGGCCGGGCGGCTTCGTGAAGGACCCGATCAGCGCGATCAGCTTCGGCATGGCGCTGATGTTCGGCACCGCCGGGCTGCCGCACATCCTGATGCGCTTCTTCACCGTGCCCAACGCGAAGGAAGCGCGCAAGTCGGTCGCGTGGGCGACGACGTGGATCGGCTACTTCTACATCCTGACCTTCATCATCGGCTTCGGCGCGATCGTGTTCGTGCTGACCAACCCGGGCTTCCTCGACGCCAAGGGTGCGCTGCTCGGCGGCAACAACATGGCCGCGGTGCACCTGGCCAACGCGGTGGGCGGCAACGTGTTCCTCGGCTTCATCTCGGCGGTGGCGTTCGCGACGATCCTCGCCGTCGTCGCCGGGCTGACGCTGTCGGGCGCCTCGGCCGTCTCGCACGACCTCTACGGCACCGTGATCAAGAAGGGCAAGGCGCGCAGCAGCGACGAGCTGCGCGTCTCGAAGATCACCACCGTCGCGCTCGGCCTCGTCGCCGTCGTGCTCGGCATCGCGTTCGAGAAGCAGAACATCGCGTTCATGGTCAGCCTGGCGTTCGCGATCGCGGCGTCGGCCAACTTCCCGGTGCTGCTGATGAGCGTGCTGTGGAAGGGCTGCACGACGCGCGGCGCGGTCATCGGCGGCTTCCTCGGCCTGATCTCGTCGGTCGCGCTGACGGTGGTCTCGCCCGCGGTGTGGGAAGCCACGCTCGGCAACTCGAAGGGCTCGGCGCTGTTCCCGTACGCGTCGCCGGCGCTGTTCTCGATGACGATCGGCTTCGTCGGCATCTGGATCTTCTCGCTGCTCGACGGCAGCGCGCGCGGCCGGCAGGACAAGGCCGGTTTCCTCGCGCAGCAGGTGTGTTCCGAGACGGGCATCGGCGCCGCGATCGCGAGCGGGCACTGAGCCCGCGCACGGCGGGCGCCGCGGCCGCCCACGGACGCGCGGCGCTCAGCCGAACCGCGTGTCCTGGCGCTCGAGCAGGTCGTCGACGACGGCGAGCAGCTCGGCGACGTTCAGCGGCTTGGTCAGGTACTGCGCGGCGCCCTCGTGCAGCGCCTGCGCGACGCGCTCGCGCGTCGCGTCGGCCGAGACGGCGACGACGGGGATGTCCTCGGTGTCGGGGTCGCCCTTCAGGCGACGCAGCAGCTCGAGGCCGTCGATGTCGGGCAGGTGCATGTCGAGCAGCACGAGGTCGGGGCGGCGCGCGCGGATCGCGTCCAGCGCGTCGAGACCGCAGGGGCTCACGTCGAGCCGCACCTGCGGGCGCTTGGCGAGCACGCCGCGCATCACCTCGGCGTTGGTCGCGTTGTCCTCGACGTAGAGCACGTGCCGCCGGCGGTAGCGCACGGCCGCCGGCTCGTCGGCTTCGGGCGCCGCGACGGCAGCGCCCGCTGCCTCGCCGCGCGGCAGCGCGAGCGTGAAGCACGAGCCGGCGCCGGGCGTGCTCGTTGCGCGCAGGCTGCCGCCCATCAGTTCGGCCAGGCGCAGGCTGATCACCAGGCCGATGCCGGTGCCCTCGGCGCCCGAGGCCTCGCGCCCGAGGCGGTTGAACGGCTCGAACAGGTGCGCGAGCTGCTCAGGCGTCATCCCGAGGCCGGTGTCGACGACGTCGATCTCGACGCGCCCGTCGTCGGCGGCGCGCGTGCGCACCAGCACCGTGCCGCCGTCGACGTTGTACTTGACCGCGTTGCTCAGCAGGTTGGTCAGGACCTGCTTGACGCGCGTGAGGTCGCCGCGCACGCTGGCGGCGGCCGCGTCGATGTCGGCCGCGACGCGCACGCCGCGCTCGCGCGCGGCCTGCTCGACGAGTGCGGTGCACGCCGGCAGCAGTTCGCGCAGGTCGAGCGTCTCGGGCTGCAGCCGCAGCGTGCCCGACTCGATGCGCGACAGGTCCAGCGTGTCGTTGATCATGCGCAGCAGGTGCCAGCCGGCGCGCTGGATCTGCGCCGTCCACGCGGCCTGGTGCGGCGCCAGCGGCGGCTGGCGGTCGAGGTCCAACAGCTGCGCGAAGCCGAGCATCGCGTTGAGCGGCGTGCGCAGCTCGTGGCTCATGCGCGAGACGAACTCGCTCTTCGCGCGGCTCGACGCGGCGGCCGCGTCGCGCTCGCGCTCGGCCTGCGCGCGCTTGAGCTGTTCGCCGACGTCCTCGATGATGCCCACCGTGCGGTGCGGGCGCCCCGCCTCGTCGCGCAGCAGCGCCACCGTGATCTGCGCGTGCACGACGCTGCCGTCGGGGCGCAGGTAGCGCCGGGCGAGGCGGTAGCGCTCGACCTCGCCGCGGCGCAGCGCGTCGAGGTGCGCGCGCGCCTCGGCGACCTCGTCGGGGTGCGTGAACTCGGCCAGCGCGTGGCCGACGAGCGCCTCGGGCGGGCGGCCGACGAACGCGCAGAACGCCGGGTTCGGCACGACGATGCGGCCGTCGAGTTCGGTGTAGACGATGCCCGCCGGTGCCGTCTCGAAGATCGCGCGCAGGCGCTGCTCGCGGTCGCGCAGCGCCGCCTCGGCGCGCCGGCGTTCGGCGACCTCGCGCTGCAGGTCGGCCGTGCGCTGCGCGACCGCGACCTCGATGCGCCGCGTGCGGCCGGTGACGGCCAGCAGCAGCGCGCCGAGCAGCGCCGCCGCGGCCAGCGCCGCGAGCGAGAACAGGAACGCGCTGCCGCGCTGTTCGTCGGGCACCGCGCCGGCCGCGGCGCTGACGCGGATGTCCCACTGCCGCCCGGCGAAGGCCAGCGGCACGACGAGCGCGCGTGCGTCGTCGCCGGGCGGCTGCCGGCACTCGGGCGCACCGGCGAGCAGCGGGCGCGACGTGAGCGGGTCGCTGTCGACGAGGCACAGCCGCAGGTACGCCGGCTGCGCGTCGCGCACGGTGGCCACCAGCCGGTCGGGTTCGACGGTGACGAACACCAGCCCGCGCGTGCGCGGCAGGCGCTCGTCGACGGTGGAAGGCTCGCCGTCGTACAGCACCTGGTAGATCACGACGCCGGTGCGCTCGCTCGTCTCCTGCGTCAGGCGAAAGCCCGCGCTGGCCACCGGCGCGCCGCTGCGCCGTGCCTGTTCGATGGCCGTGCGCACCGCGGGGATCGACATCTGGTTCAGCCCCAGCGCGGCGCGGTTCGTGTCGGCGGGCTCGATCTGCGTGATGACCATCAGCCACTCGTCGCCATTGGTCGCGATCCCGTCGGCACGGTCGAAGACGCGGAAGTCGGCCACGCCGTCGGCGCGCCGCCGCGCCTCGAGCGCGGGCACCGCGTCGCGGGCGACCCACTCGCTGTGGCCGGCCGCACGCAGCGCCGGCTCGAGCGCGATCCAGCGCCCGATCGCGGCGCGCAATTCCGCGTCGTCGACCTTCTCGCTGCCGACGTACAGGCTGCGCATCGCTTCGAGCGCATACAGCGGCTGCTGCAGCCGCTCGGCGAGCGCCGCCGCGGCGGCGCGCGCGTCGCGGTCGAAGCGCCCGGCCACGCGCTGTTCGTCCCAGCGCGCGACCTGCAGGATCGCTGCGGCCAACAGCGCCGTGATCGCCAGCAGCGGCACACCGAGCGTCAGCCGGCGGGCGGACCAGTCGTCGCGCGGCCGGCCGACGAGGGTCAGCGCGATCGGCGCGCCGATCAGCACGCCGAGCGTGTCGCCGGCCCACCAGGTCCACCACAGGAACGGCGCGCCGGCCGGTGGCACGACGGCGAGCGCGATGAAGGACGCCGTGGCCAGCGTCGCACTCGTCAGGCACGACAGCGGCACCGCGAGCAGGTAGAAGCGCGCGACGTCGCGCGGCTCCGACAGCGTCGCTGGCTGGCCGCACCAGCGCGCGACGAGCGCACGGCCGACCTCGGCCTGCAGCGCGGCGCCGATGCCCAGCAGTGCCGGCAGCACGAGCGCCTCGGGCGTCAGCGCGCCGCGCAGCGACGCGGCGTAGACGTTGACGGTGAACGAGCCGAGCCACACGCCGGGCACCGCGGCGCGGCCGAAGGTCAGTGCGGCGGCCAGTGCGATGCCGGCCGAGGGGTACAGCGGTGCGGCGTAGGTCGGTGGGATCGCGAGCTGCAGCGCGACCAGCCCGACGGCGGCGTAGCCCAGCGCGGTGGCCACCACGACGAGCACCACGGCCACCGGCGACGGGGCACGGGTCGCCGTGTCGGCGGCGGGGGGCGTCGGCGTCGCACTCACGTCGGGTTGCAGGCTAGCACCGAAGCGCGTGGTGCGGCGAGTCCGGCGTCAGTGGCGGTGCCGCACGAAGACGTAGGTGCCTGGCGCCGGGCCGAGCACCATCGCCGCCGGCACCGGCCGCGGCCGGCGCGGCGGCGACGAGTGCGCCGCGAGCCAGCGCTGCCACGCCGGCCACCACGAGCCGTCGACGACCGGTGCCGCGGCCTCCCACGCCTGCGGGTCGGTCCACGCGCCGTGCGCCGGGCGCGTGGCGATCTGGTACCGACGTCCCGGATGGCCGGGCTCGCTGACGATGCCGGCGTTGTGGCCGCCGGTGGTCAGCACGAACGTGACCTCGGCGTCGGTCAGGCGGTGCAGCTGGTACACCGAGCGCCACGGCGAGACGTGGTCGCGCTGCGTGCCGACGGCGAAGACCGGCAGCGTCACGTCGTTGAGCGACACCGGGCGGCCGTCGACGCGGTAGCGGTTGGTCGCCAGCTCGTTGCGCAGGTACAGCGAGACGAGGTATTCGTGGTGCATGCGCGCCGGCATGCGCGTGTGGTCGGCGTTCCACGCCATCAGGTCGCTGGGCTGCTCGCGCTCGCCCATCAGGTACTCGCGCATGCGCCGCGTCCACACCAGCTCGCGCGAGTGCAGGAACTGGAACGAGCCGGCCATCTGCTCGCCGCTGAGGTAGCCCTGCTCTTTCATGATGTCGTCGAGCAGGCGGATCTGGCTCTCGTCGATGAACAGGCCGAGCTCGCCGGGCTCGGCGAAGTCGGTCTGCGCGGCCAGCAGCGTCATCGTCGCCAGCGGCGGCAGGTCGTCGGTGCCCACCGGGCGCTCGCGCCGCGCGAGCGCGGCCACCGCGATCGCGAGCAGCGTGCCGCCGAGGCAGTAGCCCATCGCGTGCACCGGCGTCGCAGTGCCCTCGATGCGACCGACGGCGCGCAGCGCGTCGAACACGCCCAGGCGCAGGTAGTCGTCCATCGACAGGTCGCGGTCGGCCGCCTCGGGGTTGCGCCACGACAGCATGTACACCGTGTGGCCCTGGCCGACGAGCCAGCGCACCATCGAGTTGTGCGGCGACAGGTCGAGGATGTAGTACTTCATGATCCACGACGGGATCACGAGCAGCGGCTCGGGGTGCACGCGCGGCGTCGCAGCGTCGTAGCGGATCAGCTCGATCAGCCGGTTGCGCCAGACGACCTGGCCGGGCGTGACGGCGACGTCGCGGCCGACCTCGAAGTGCGCCGGCTCGTCGGTGCCCGGCCAGCGCACGCCGGTGACGTCCTCGAGCCAGTGGCGCGCCCCCTTGGCCAGGTGCGCGCCGCCGGAGGCGATCGCGTCGCGCAGCACGACGGGATTCGTCGGCAGGAAGTTGGCCGGCGTCAGCATGCCGAGCCACTGGCGGGCGAAGAAGGCCGTCAGGTCGGCGTGGTGCGCCGTCATGCCGGGCAGGCGCGAGGCCTCGCGCCAGAACGTCTCGGCGTTGCGGAAGCCCTCGCGCCACACCGAGAACGGCCACTGCGTCCAGGCCGGGTCGCGAAAGCGCGGGTCGTCGTCGGCCGCGCCCACCGGGTGCTCGCCGTCGAGGCCGGCCGCGAAGCGCCACGTGTCGATGCCCAGCTGCGCCGCACGCGCGGCGAGCGCCATCTGCCGGCCGGGCGACACGCCGAGGTGCCACGCCCAGTCGGCCCACGCGAGCGACAGCGAGATCGGCGACAGGTTGCCGAGCCAGGGCGCGGCGGCGGCGTGCAGCAGGCGGTCGAGGCGCTCGGTGGGCGACTCGCCGCCCTGTGCGGTGGACGGGGCGGACTCGGTCATCGGCGGCGTCCCGGTGGCCGGGGTTCGTGCATTCTCGCCCCGTTGGGGCACCGCGGCGCGGCGCGGTGCCACCTCGCGTTGCGCCACGTCAGACGTTGAACAGGAAGTTCATCACGTCGCCGTCCTTGACGACGTAGTCCTTGCCCTCCGAGCGCATCTTGCCGGCGTCCTTGGCGCCTTGCTCGCCGCCGTAGGCGATGAAGTCGTCGAAGGCGATCGTCTGTGCGCGGATGAAGCCGCGCTCGAAGTCGCTGTGGATCACACCGGCGGCCTGCGGCGCGGTCGCGCCGACGGGAATCGTCCACGCGCGCACTTCCTTGACGCCGGCGGTGAAGTAGGTCTGCAGACCGAGCAGCTTGTACGCGGCGCGGATCAGCCGGTTCAGCCCCGGCTCGTCCTGCCCCATCTCGGCGAGGAACATCGCGCGGTCCTCGTCGCTCATATCGGCGAGCTCGGCCTCGGTCTTCGCGCAGATCGCCACCACCGGCGCGTTCTGCTTCGCGGCGAATTCGCGCAGGCGGTCGAGGTACGGGTTGTGCTCGAAGCCGTCCTCGGCGACGTTGCCGACGAACATCGCCGGCTTCGCGGTGATCAGGCACAGCGGCTTGAGCACCGCGAGCTCTTCCTTGCTGAAGTCGATCGAGCGCACCGGCTTGGCCTCGTTGAGCGCCACCTCGCACTTCTTCAGCACGTCGACCAGGCGCTGCGCCTCCTTGTCGCCGCCGGCCCTGGCGACCTTGGTGTAGCGCGCCAGCGCCTTCTCGACGGTGGCCAGGTCCGCGAGGCACAGCTCGGTCTGGATGACCTCGATGTCGGCGACCGGATCGACGCGCCCGGCGACGTGGACCACGTTCGGGTCGTCGAAGCAGCGCACGACGTTGACGATCGCATCGGTCTCGCGGATGTGGCTGAGGAACTGGTTGCCCAGGCCCTCGCCCTTGCTCGCACCGGCCACGAGCCCCGCGATGTCGACGAACTCGACGATCGCCGGCACGACGCGCTCGGGCTTGACGATCGCGGCGAGCTGCGCGAGGCGCGGGTCGGGCACCTCGACGACGCCGACGTTGGGCTCGATCGTGCAGAAGGGGTAGTTCTCGGCCGCGATGCCGGCTTTCGTCAGCGCGTTGAACAGGGTCGACTTGCCGACGTTGGGCAAGCCGACGATGCCGCATTTGAGGCTCATGGGGCGGGGGCTTTCGCGGACGTTCGCAGGGGCCGGAATTGTAGGTGGCGGCCCCACACTGCGCCGACGCGAGATGCCGATGAGCGAGCGCGCGACGCTGACGCCGCTGACGAAGGTCCTCGGCGGCGGTGTCGTCGTGCGCCGCCTGCTGCCCCCCGCGCGGCGGCCCGCGGCCTGACGCCGGTGCCAAAGCGGCCAGGTCAGCCGCCGGTCCTGCCGCGCAGCATCAGCACGTTGCCGGCCACGGCGAGCGCCGCGCCGGCGAAGGTCAGCGCATCGGGGCGGTAGCCCTCGAACGCGACCGACACCGCCAGCGCGAGCAGCGGCGTCATCACGCCGACGGCCGCGCTGCGCCCCGGGCCCAGGCGATCGAGCAGGCTGAGAGCGTGAGAGTTTTTCGTCCGCTGCCCTCGTGCTGGCATGTCTCTGGCTTGCTGTTGGGCATGAGCGATCCGACGCACCAAGACAGCGTGGCCGGGGTTTTGTTCGAGGACTTGGCGCCCGTCGATGAGCAAGCAGCGCAGGCCGCCGCGCAAGCGCGAGCCGTTGCGCTGCGCGCGCAGCCGCCGCGGCTGCTGCAGCCCAACCGCAAGCAGATCGAACTGCGGGCATCGGACCTGGAGTCGCTGCTGGGCGAGGACCACCGAGCGCGGCTGGTATGGGGCTACGTCGAGCGGCAGGACCTGAGCCGGCTGACCGATGCGATCAAGGCGCGCGGCAGCAATGCCGGACGCGCGGCGATCGACCCGCGCATCCTGTTTGCGCTGTGGCTGTACGCCACGCTCGAAGGCGTGGGCAGCGGGCGCGAGCTGGCGCGGCT
>NZ_QOAZ01000001.1 GCF_003574675.1 Azohydromonas sediminis | reverse complement strand
CGAGCTCGGCCTGCTGCCGTGCGGCCTCGCGCCGTGCTGCCGCTTCCCGTTCGGCCTCGAGCCGGGCGGCTTGCTCACGCTCGGCTTGCAGGCGCGCGGCTTCGGCGCGCTCGGCCTCCAGGCGCTGCGCTTCGAGGCGAGCGGCTTCCCTGCGAGCGGCCTCCTCGAGTTCGGCTTGCTGCCGTGCGGCCTCGCGGCGCGCTGCGGCTTCCCGTTCGGCTTCGAGGCGGGCGGCTTGCTCGCGCTCGGCTTGCAGGCGCGCGGCTTCGGCGCGCTCGGCCTCCAGGCGCTGCGCTTCGAGGCGAGCGGCCACCTCGCGCTCGGCTTGCTGCTGCACAGCGTCCTGGCGTGCCGCTTCATCCCGCTCGGCCTGACGCCGTACCGCCGCGGCGCGCGCGGCCTCGGCCTCGAGCCGCCGTGCTTCGAGCCGCTGCGCCTGCGCGAGCGCGGCCTGCGTGCGCCCCGCGTCGTCGGCATCGTCGGCCGGTGCCGATGCGACGCGTTCGGGGCTCGCGACCTCGGGCGCGACGGCGATCACCGGCGTCGCCGCGACTTCGGCCGGCGGGGAGGGCGCGGCTTCGGCCGCCGGCGTCGTGGCGGTTGCGGCGCCGTCGTCGTCGGCTGGCTCGGTGGGGGGCGGCAGCGACGCCACCGCGGGCGGGGGCGTCTCGGCCGCGGCCGGTGCCAGCGCTGCCGCGACCTGCGCCGCGGGCGACGCGAACGGGGGTGGTGGCGGTACCGGCTCGGCGCCGCCACGCTGTGTCGCAGCCCGCGACGGCGTCGACGAAGGGGGCGGATGCGCAGGCACGGCCGTCGCCGGCGGTCGCGCCGGCAGCAGCGTGGCCGCGGCGGGTGCGGTCGGCGAGGGCGCCGCGGCCGCCGGTGGGGGCGTCAGCACCACGCGCAGCTCGGGCACGACCAGCCGCCGTTCCTGCCAAGGCCAGGCCAGTCGCGGCAGCCCGAGCACATCGTCGCCGAACGTCAGGCTCAGCAGCAGGGCATGCGTCGCCAGCGACAGCGCGAGCGGCAGCGCCAGCCGCCGCGCGTCGGCGTCCAGACCCGCGCCGCGCCGAGGCTGCGGCGGTGCGGCCTGCCGCGCCGGTGCCGGCGCGGCCGGTGCGGGGGCGCTCGTGATCGGCGGGCGGGGCATCGACACCATTGTCTCCGGCGGGCCACGACGGCCCGGTGCCGCCCCCCGCGCGCACACCCCACCTGAGGGGCTGCAGGCCTCACGTCGCGGGCGGGGCGGTCAGAACACGGCGTGGTCGCCGAGGTCGACGCTGGCCTCGCCGCGCAGCAGCGCCGCGTAGTGGTCGGCGAGCGTGCGCGTGCCGTGCGACGGCGTCGCCGACGCGTCGTAGCGGCCGCTGGCCGGGTCGAGCACGAGCATCGACTCGGTCGCGTAGTAGCGCCCGATGCGCGCGAACTCGGCCTTGTCGGCCAGCGGCGGCAGCACGCGCCCGAGCGCGGCGAGCACCGCGACGATGGCGTCGAGCAGCGCGACCGGCACCCGCCTGAAGCGCGGCGGACGGCCGAGCAGCGAAAACAGCAGTTCGCCCTGCGCGCGCGGGGTGATCGCCTCGCCCGGCCCGCCGATCGGCAGCACGTGGTTCCAGCGCTGCGCGTCGTCGAGGCAGCCGGCCAGATAGTCGGCGAGGTCCTCGTCGGCGATCGGCTTGCACGCCGTCAGCGTGCCGTCGCCGAACACGACGAACGGCTTGCCGCGCTTCACGCGTTCGACCTGTCCCGACAGCGACTTGAAGAACGCGGTGGGCCGCACGATGGACCACGTGAGCCCCGAGTCCATCAGCTCGCGCTCGAACGCGAGCTTGGCCTGCTGGAACGCGAGCCGCGGCCTTTGCACGCAGATCGCCGACAGCAGCACGAAGTGCGTCGCGCCGGCGTCCTTCGCCGCGCGCAGTGCGTGCACGTGGGCGCGATGATCGATGGCCCACGCGTCGGCCGGCGCGCCGGTGCGCGAGGCCAGGCAAGAGACGACGGCGTCGAAGCGTTCGCCGCGAAAGCCATCGCGCGCGAGCGAGGCCGGGTCGGTCACGTCGCCGACGCGCAGCTCGGCGCCGGCGAGCCCGCGCGGCACATCGTCGGGTGCGCGCGTGCCGCCTGCGCCGGCGCGCGGGCGCACGAAGCACACCACCGCGTGGCCGCGCTGCACGAGCGCGCGCACCGTCGCGCGGCCGATCGTGCCGGTGGCGCCGAGCACGAAGACGCGCTTGCGCGCGGACTCCCCGGCAGCGCCGGGCGCGGCCTGCGGTGCGGCGGCAATCGTCATGGCGGCGGCGACGAGGATAGCGCAGCCCCGCAGCGTCGCCGCGCCCCTTGCGGCACACTTCGCCCCCGCGAAAGGAGACCCCGATGGAGCACACCACGCTCGGCACGAGCGGCCTGAAGGTCGGCAAGATCTGCCTCGGCACGATGACTTTCGGCGAGCGCCAGGTCGACGAGAAGACGGCGTTCGCGATCCTCGACCGCGCGCTCGAGCGCGGCATCGACTTCCTCGACACCGCCGAGATGTACCCGGTGCCGCCGAGCGCCGAGCGCTTCGGCGACACCGAGCGCATCCTCGGGCGCTGGTTCGCGCAGCGCCCCGGCGCGCGCCACAAGGTCGTGCTCGCGACCAAGGTCTCGGGCTCGGCGCGCGCGTACCACTGGATCCGCGGCGGCCGCGCCGAGGTGCAGCCGCAGGACTTCATCGACGCCTGCGACGCGAGCCTGAAGCGCCTGGGCACCGACGTGATCGACCTGTACCAGATCCACTGGCCGGTGCGCCACGTGCCGATGTTCGGCGGGCTGTACTTCGACCCGGCGAAGGACCGGCCGGTGCTCGCGGTGCAGGCGCAGCTCGAGGCGCTCGACCGCCTCGTGCGCGCCGGCAAGGTGCGCGCGGTGGGCCTGAGCAACGAGACGCCGTGGGGCGTGATGGCCTTCCTGCGCGAGGCCGACAAACACGGCCTGCCGCGCGTGGCCACGGTGCAGAACCCGTACTGCCTCGTCAACCGCGTCGTCGACAACGGCCTCGACGAGGTGCTGCACCGCGAGCGGGTGTCGCTGCTCGCGTACTCGCCGCTGGGTTTCGGCCTCTTGACCGGCAAGTACGACGCCAGGGGCCTCGACGACCCGGCCAACCCGGGGCGGCTCGCGATCTTCGACAGCATGAAGCAGCAGCGCTGGGGCCGCCCCGAGGCGCTGGCCGCCGCGAAGCGCTACAACGCGCTGGCGCGCGCGCACGGCCTTGCGCCCACCGCGATGGCGCTCGCGTTCTGCTACCGCAGCTGGCGCGTGGCGAGCACGATCATCGGCGTGACCAGCGTCGCGCAGCTCGACGAGTGCCTCGACGCGTGGGGCACCACGCTGTCGCCCGAGCTGCTCGCCGAGATCGACCGCATCCGCTGGGAGATCCGCGATCCCGGCCAGTGACGCGCGCGATGGCGAAGAAGGACCGACACGTCAGCGAGACGCCGGCCACGCAGGCGCTGCGCGCCGCCGGCGTCGCGTTCACCGAGCACCCGTACGACTACGTCGACCACGGCGGTGCGGCCGAGTCGGCGCGCCAGCTCGGCGTGCCGCTGCACGAAGTCGTCAAGACGCTGGTGATGCAGGACGAGCGCGCGCAGCCGCTCGTGGTGCTGATGCACGGCGACCGCGAGGTCAGCACGAAGAACCTGGCGCGCGCGATCGGCTGCAAGAGCGTCGAGCCGTGCCGGCCCGAGGTCGCGCAGCGCCACAGCGGCTACCTGGTGGGCGGCACGTCGCCGTTCGGGTTCCGGCGCGCCGGCGTGCCGGTCTACGTCGAGGCCAGCGTGCTCGCGCTGCCGCGCATCCTGATCAACGGCGGGCGGCGCGGCTACCTCGTCGGCATCGCGCCGCAGGTGCTCGTCGACTTGCTCGGCGCGCGCGCGGTGCACTGCGCGCTCTGACGGCGGCCGCCGCGCGGGCGGCGCGTACACTGCCGGTCCCCGCGTCGCGCTGCCCTGCCCCGGCATGGAACTGGTCTACCCGCTGCTCGCGCTCGTCGCCGCCTACCTGATCGGCTCGCTGTCGTTCGCCGTCATCGTCAGCCGCGCGATGGGGCTCGCCGACCCGCGCACCTACGGCTCCCACAACCCCGGCGCGACGAACGTGCTGCGCTCGGGCAGCCGCAAGGCGGCGGTGGCCACGCTCGCGCTCGACGCGCTCAAGGGCTACCTGCCGGTGCTCGCGGTGCTGGTGTGGGGCCCGCGCGTCGGGCTGGGCCCCGACACCGCGGCGTGGGTCGGCGTGGCGGCCTTCGTCGGCCACGTGTGGCCGGTGTTTTTCCGCTTCCAGGGCGGCAAGGGCGTGGCCACGGCGGCCGGCGTGCTGTTCGCGCTCAACCCGGTGCTCGGCGCCTTCACGCTGGCGAGCTTTGCGATCGTGCTGTACTTCTTCCGCTACGTGTCGCTGGCGTCGATCGTCGCCGCGCTGTTCGCGCCGTTCTATCAGCTGCTGATCTGGGGCGCCGACACGACGGTGGTCGCGATCGCGCTGATGAGCCTGCTGCTCGTGTGGCGACACGAATCGAACATCCGCAAGCTGCTCGCCGGCACCGAGAGCCGATTCGGGCAGAAGGCGGCCGCATCGCCGCCGCCCGGCCGCGGCAGCCACGGCCACAAACACCACTGAGGAACGAATCCATGATTCAACGCTTCGACGTCGGCGCGCGCATGTCCGAGATGGCGGTGCACGACGGCACCGTCTACCTCGCCGGCCAGGTTGCTGCCGACGACACGCTCGACATCACGGGCCAGACGCGGCAGGTGCTCGCCGCGATCGACGCGCTGCTCGCGCGGGCCGGCAGCGACAAGACCAAGATCCTGCGCGCGCAGATCTTCCTCGCCGACATCGCCGACTTCCCGGCGATGAACGCCGTGTGGGACCAGTGGGTCGTGCCCGGCCACACGCCGCCGCGCGCCACGGTGCAGGCCGCGCTGGCCAAGCCGACGTGGAAGGTCGAGATCGTCGTGACCGCCGCGGTCTGAACCGGTGCCCCGCGCGATGGCTGCGTCGCGCCGCTCGCTGATCGGGTTCGTCGCCGTCGTGGCCGCGGTCGCGCTGGCCACGCAGTGGTTCGGCGACCGCCGGCAGCGAGAGCTCGGCGACGAGATTGCGCGCCTCGCGCAGCCGGGCGACATCCGCATGGTGTCGTCGCTGAGCTGCCCGTTCTGCACCGAGGCACGGCTGTGGATGGAGCGCCACGGCGTGCCGTTCGAGGAGTGCTTCATCGAGCGCGACGCGGCCTGCGAGGCGACCTACGAGTCGCTGCCGAAGCAGGCCACGCCGACGCTGATCGTGCGCGGCCAGGTGCAGACCGGCTTCGACGCCGCGCGCGTGCTGCGCGCGCTGCAGGCCGGCGCCGGCTGATCAATCGAGCGCCAGGCCGAGTGCGGCGGCGTCGCCGCGGCCCTGGCGCACGAGCACGGGCACGTCGCCGCTCAGGTCGATCACGGTCGTCGGCTGCATCGGGCACGCGCCGGCGTCGACGATGGCCTGCAGCAGCTTCTCGAAGCGCGCGCGGATCTCGTGCGGGTCGTTCAGCGGCTCGGTCTCGCCGGGCGCGATCAGCGTCGTGGCCAGCAGCGGCTGGCCGAACAGCGCGAGCAGCGCCTGCGTGACGCGGTGGTCGGGCACGCGCAGCCCGATCGTGCGTCGCGACGGGTGGCTCAGGCGCCGCGGCACCTCCTTCGTCGCCTCGAGGATGAACGTGAACGGCCCCGGCGTCGCGAGCTTGAGCAGCCGGTACTGGCGGTTGTCGACGCGCGCATAGCTGGCCAGCTCCGACAGGTCGCGGCACAGCAGCGTCAGGTGGTGGCGCTCGTCGACCTGGCGGATGCGCCGCAGCGCCTCGGCGGCGGCCTTGTCGTCGAGGTGGCACACCAGCGCGTAGCTCGAGTCGGTCGGGATCGCCGCGATGCCGCCGCCGTGCAGGATCTGCGCAGCCTGCTTGAGCAGCCGCGGCTGCGGGTTGTCGGGGTGGACCTCGAAGTACTGGGCCATCGCGGACGCGTCGTCAGTCGCCGATCGAGTCGACCGCCACCGGCGGCGGCGCGCGCCGGCCTGGCGCGGCGCGCACGTTGAGCCACGCGCTGGTGGCGCCGCAGGCCGCGATGACGGCCATGCCGACGACGGCCCAGCCGTCGGGCAGGTGGCCGAACGCGACCCAGCCGGCGAACGCGGCGAGCACGATCTGTAGGTAGGTGAACGGCATCAGCAGCGCCACCGGCGCCATGCCCATCGCGAGGATCAGCAGCCCGTGGCCGACGGTGCCCATCAGCCCGACGAGCAGCATCAGCGCGATCGCGCGCGCGTCGGCCGCGGCCAGCGACGGCACGACGTCGACCGGCAGCGCGGCGAGCACGAGCGAGCCGAGCACGGTGCCGACGACGCCGGTGTACAGGTGCGTCGTCAGCGGGTGCTCGTGGCCAGCGAGCCGGCGCGTGAGGACCTGGAACGCGGCATAGCAGGTCGCGCCGGCGAGCGGGAACAGCGCAGCCCAGCCGAACAGCCCGCTGCCCGGGCGCAGCACGACGAGCGCGCCGGCGAAGGCGCCGGCCACCAGCGCCCAGCGCCACGGCGTCAAGCGCTCGCGTAGCACGAGCGCGGCGACGACGATCGACAGCACCGGCGTGATCATGAAGATCGCGGTGAACTCCGCGACCGGCAGGTGCTGCAGCCCGATGAAGCTCAGCGCGCTGACGGTGAACAGCAGCGTGCCGCGCAGCAGCTGGAAGCGCGGGTGCGCCGGGCGCCACAGCGCGCGCCGCGACGGCGCGGCCAGCCACGCCGACATCACGACGGCCTGGAACGCGTAGCGCGCCCACAGCACGACGAGCACCGGCACGACGGCGCCGACGACCTTGACGGTGGTGTCGAGCACCGCGAAGCACGCCGCCATCGCGCCGATCAGCGCGACGCCGAGCAGCGGACGCGTGGCCGTCGGCGCGCCGGCGCGCAGCGTGGCGACGCTCACGGCCGGATCACCCGCTCGGCGAGCGCGGCCCACACCGGTGTGAGCCGGCCGGGCAGGTCGGGCAGCGCGCCGAGGTCGGTGTGGCTCTCGTCGGGGTCGTGGAAGTCGCTGCCGCGCGAGGCGAGCAGGCCGAACTCGAGCGCGAGCCCGGTGTAGGTGGCGTACTCGGCCGTCGTGTGGCTGCCGGTGACGACCTCGACGCCGCGTCCGCCGTGCGCGACGAACTCGCTGAACAACGCATATTCCTCGGTCGGCGTGAAGCGGTAGCGCGCCGGGTGCGCGATCACGGCGACGCCGCCGGCCGCGGTGATCCAGCGCACCGCGTCGCCGAGCCGCGCCCAGCGGTGCGGCACGTGGCCCGGCTTGCCCTCGGTCAGGTAGCGGCGGAAGACCTCGTGCGTGTCGCGGCACACGCCGGTCTCGACGAGGAAACGCGCGAAGTGCGTGCGCGAAATCAGCTCGGGGTTGCCGACGTACTTCAGCGCGCCGTCGAACGCGCCCTTGATGCCGACCTGCGCGAGGCTGGCGGCCATCTCGCGCGCGCGCTGCTCGCGTCCGGCGCGGGTGGCGGCCAGGCCGTCGCGCAGCGCGGCGTCGTCGGCGTCGAAGCCCAAGCCGACGACGTGCACCGTCTGGTCGAGGAAGCTGACCGAGATCTCGCAGCCGGTCAGGTACGGCAGCCCCAGCCCGCGCGCCGCGTCACGCGCGGCGGCCTGGCCGCCGACCTCGTCGTGGTCGGTCAGCGACCACAGCTCGACGCCATTGGCCTTCGCGCGCGCGGCCAGCGCCTGCGGGCTGAGCGTGCCGTCCGAGACGTCGGAGTGGCAATGCAGGTCGGCATTGAGTAAGCTGGCATCCAGCACCGCCCGATTGTAGGGGGACACCCTTGGCCGCTGAGTCCGACGGCCCGCCGCCCGCGCCACCGCGCCGCTCGCCGGGTCGGCGCTCGGCTCTCGTCGACGCAGCGATGGGCGCGCTCGCCGCGCTGCCGGTGCTCGCCGTGCTGCTCGGCCACGGCGACTTCTTCCTCCTCGTCGCTGCGCTGCTGCCGGTGGCGGTGATGTTCGTCTGCTCGTTCGACCCGCCCGACATCGCCGAGATGGCGGCGCGCCTGCGCGACGCGCGCCGCCCGCCGCTGAAGCCGCCGCGGGGCTGAACCGCGAGAGCGGACTCTCAGCGCTCCAGGCGCACGATCTGCCCGTCGGGGCTGTCGGTGAGCAGATAGATCCAGCCGTCGGGGCCCTGGCGCACGTCGCGGATGCGCGCGTTCAGGTTCGTCAGCAGCCGTTCCTCGCCGGTCACGCGGTGGCCGTCCAGGCTCAGGCGCACGAGCGCCTGTGCGCGCAGCGCACCGATCAGCACGCTGCCCTTCCACCCGGGGTAGCGGTCGCTGGTGACGAAGGCCATGCCGCTCGGTGCGATCGAGGTCGGCACCCAGTGACGCAGCGGCGCGGCGACGTCGGCGCGCTCGGTGCCTTCGCCGATGCGCGTGCCGGTGCCGTAGTTGCGCCCGTAGGTGATCACCGGCCAGCCGTAATTCTTGCCGGCCTCGGTCAGGTTCAGCTCGTCGCCGCCTTGCGGGCCGTGCTCGGTCGTCCACAGCGCGCCGGTCGTCGGGTGGATCGCCGCGCCCTGGATGTTGCGGTGGCCGTAGCTCCAGATCTCGGGCAGCGCGCCGGCGCGGCCGACGAAGGGGTTGTCGGCGGGCACCTTGCCGTCGGGCTCGATGCGCACGACCTTGCCGTGGTGGTTGTCCAGCGTCTGCGCGTCGTCCTTGCGCGAGAAGCGGTCGCCCAGCGTGACGAACAGCCGCCCGTCGGGCGCGAACACGAGCCGCGAGCCGAAGTGGTGGCTGCTCGCGACCTTGGGCTGCTGGCGGAAGATCACCTGCACGTCGGCGAGCCGGTTGCCGTCGAGCCGGCCGCGTGCCACCGCGGTGCTGTTGCCGTTGCCGTCGGTGGCCGGCTCGCTGTAGCTCCAGTAGACGAGGCGGTTGTCGGCGAACTGCGGGTCGACCGCGACGTCGAGCAGCCCGCCCTGGCCGCTGGCGACGACCGGCGGCAGCCCGGCCAGCGGCGCGCCGAGCGTGCCGTCGCGCTCGACGATGCGCATGCGCCCCGGCCGCTCGGTGACGAGCATGCGCCCGTCGGGCAGGAACGCGAGCCCCCAGGGGTTTTGCAGGCCGCGCGCGACGGTGACGGGCTTGACGTCGAGCGCGGCGCTCGGCAGCGCCACCAGCGCGGTGGCGGCGAGCACGAGGGCAGGGAGCAGGGCGGACAGCGTGGGCAGGCGGCGCATCGGGCGGGACGGTGAAACGGCGACGCCGGTTCGACGGCGTCGGCGCGCGGAAGTTCGCGACGCCGGTGCAGTCACCCCGCGGCCGGCACGGCGGCCTCGATCACCATCTGCACGCGCGCCTGGCCCTGGTACTCGTCGAGCGACAGTCGGTAGGCCACATGTGCACGCGGCGGCAGCGGCTCGCTGCGGCCGAACCAGATCGCCTCGCGCGGCGCACCGGACGCGGCCCCGGCGGGCCTGAGCCGCAGCTTCAGGTGGCGCTCGCCGACCAGCCGCTGCGCGACGACCTCGACCTCGTCGCAGAACAGCGGCGGCTCGAACGCCGGCCCCCAGACCTGCGCGTCGAGCGCGCGCACGGTCTCGGCGTCGAAGTACTCGGCCGGCAGCGGTCCGTCGGTGCGTAGGCGCTGCTGCAGCGTCGCCGCGTCGAGCCATTCGGCAGCGACCTGCACGAAGGCGGCGGCGAAGCGTGCGAACTGCGCCTCGGCCAGCGTGCAGCCCGCGGCCATCGCGTGGCCGCCGAAGCGCAGCAGCACGCCGGGCTCGCGCTTGGCCACCAGGTCGAGCGCGTCGCGCAGGTGGAAGCCCGCGATCGAGCGCCCCGAGCCCTTGAGCAGTCCGTCGGCGCCGCGCGCGAAGACGAAGGTCGGGCGGTGCAGGCGGTCCTTGACGCGGCCGGCGACGATGCCGACCACGCCCTCGTGGAACGAGGCGTCGAACAGCGCCAGCGCCGGCGGCGGCACGCCGGCGGGCAGCAGCGCGTCGAGGTGCAGCTCGGCCTGTGCGCGCATGCCGGCCTCGACGTCGCGGCGCTCGCGGTTGATCGCGTCGAGCGTGCGCGCGAGCTCGGCGGCGCGCGCTGCGTCGTCGGCGAGCAGGCACTCGATGCCCAGCGTCATGTCGGCCAGCCGCCCGGCGGCGTTGATGCGCGGCCCGA
Organism: Azohydromonas sediminis; assembly: GCF_003574675.1. Classification (GTDB taxonomy): domain Bacteria; phylum Pseudomonadota; class Gammaproteobacteria; order Burkholderiales; family Burkholderiaceae_C; genus Calidifontimicrobium; species Calidifontimicrobium sediminis. Next base: position 313,588 of record NZ_QOAZ01000001.1, on the reverse strand, counting down.
GCGCGAAGCCGAAGTCGAACGCCGCGGCGCGCGCCGCATCGCGCCCGGCCACCGCGAACAGCGCCGCGACGCCGGGCTGCATGCGCCCGGCGCGGATGCGGCGCAGCCCCTGCGCGACCAGGCGCCGGTTGTTCGCGTCCAGCCGCACGACGTCGGCCACCGTGCCGAGCGCGACGAGGTCGAGCAGGCTGTCGAGCCGCGGCTGCGCGCCGTCGGCGAAGCGCCCTCGCGCGCGCAGCTCGGCGCGCAGCGCGAGCAGCACGTAGAACATCACGCCGACGCCGGCGATGGACTTGCTCTCGAACGGGCAGCCGGGCTGGTTCGGGTTGACGACGACGTCGGCGTCGGGCAGCACGACGCGGCCGCCCTCGACCGCCGGCAGGTGGTGGTCGGTGACAACGACACCGATGCCGTGTGCGCGCGCGTGTGCGACGCCTTCGACGCTGGCGATGCCGTTGTCGACGGTGACCAGCAGCTTCAAGCCGGGCACGCGCTCGCGCGCGAGGTCGACGATCGTGGGCGTCAGGCCGTAGCCGTGGCGCGCGCGGTCGGGCACGACGTAGTGCAGCGTCGCCGGGTCGGCGCCGAGCAGCTTCAGGCCGCGCAGCGCCACCGCGCATGCGGTGGCGCCGTCGCAGTCGTAGTCGGCGACGACGCACACCGCCTCGCGCGCGGCGATCGCGTCGGCCAGCCGGCGTGCGGCGCGGTCGGCACCGAGCAGCGTCGACGGGGGCAGCAGCCGGTCGAGTCCGTCGTCGAGCTCGTCGCGGTCGCGGATGCCGCGCGCGGCGAACAGGCGCGCGAGCAGCGGGTGCACGCCGGCCTGCTCGAGCGCGAAGGCCACGCGCGGCGGGACGTCGCGCACTTCGAGGATCGGCGGCGGGACGGCGCGCGTCTGCGGGATCGACGCGGCCACCCCGCGCTCCTCGGCGAATGGCGGACTCACAGTGTCTCCAGCAGCGCGGCGGCGTCGGCCCGGCGCACGAACCAGCGCGCCCACGGCCGACGGGCGGCGGCGTCGAACGTGACGGCGCTGCGCTCGCCGCACAGCGTCAGCGTCACGGGCTCGCCGCGCCGCGTCGCGGCGAGCGCCGCGGCCAGCGGGCCGGCGTCGAGCGCGCGCCACGCGGCCTGCCACGCGGCCCAGTCCTCGGCGAGCGCCGGGGTGCGCAGGCGGTCGTCGACGGCGAGGGCGGATGCCGGTCGTGCCGGCTGGTACGCGCCGCAGCCGCTCAGCCACACCGAGTTGACGCTCAGGCGGCCCTGCGATTCGCGCTCGGCGTTGGCGGGGTGCATGTACAGCAGCATCTGCACCTCATTCTGCAGCCGGCGCAGCAGGCGGGCCGCGGGTGCATCGGGCAGCCAGCGGTCGACGTGGCGGCCGATCACGCGGTCGAGCGACGCGGTGGGCAGCGCGCGCAGCGTCTCGTGCGCGGTCAGCCACACGAGCGGCGCGACCCAGCGCAGCACGAAGCCCTCGCTCGTGAACAGCGGCGCGACGGCGTCGAACAGCGCGCGCGACGTGGCTTCGTCGAGCTGCAGCGCCTGCGGGTCGAGCAGGCTCACCTGCTCGGTGCCCAAGTGCAGGTGCACCGGCGTCAGCAGGCCCCACGCGAGGTCGCCCGGTTCGATGCCGGCCTGCGCGGCGGTGTGCGCCGCGAACGGCAGCGCGCCTTCGGCGGCGGCCCAACCCCACGCGCGGGCGAGCGCACGTTCGTGCGGCGGCGTCAGCGACCACTCGTCGCCGTCGTCGCGACGCTCGCGGCGACGCGCGCTCAGCAGTTCGGCCAGGTGCGGCAGCTCGACATCGCGCAGCGCCTGCCGCCCGGCGTCGGACAGCGGCGCGGCGAACGGGACCACGAGATGCATTGCGGCGGATTATCCCGGCGCGCGGGAGTCCCGCCGCCGCGGCGCACCGCGGGCCCTCGGGTAGCATGCCAGCCCGATGAACCCGTGGTACGAGCTCCAGGTCGGCTGGCGTTACACCCGTGCCGGCCGTGCCGGCCGGCGCAACGGCTTCATCTCGTTCATCTCGGCCGTGTCGATGCTGGGCATCGCGCTCGGCGTGGCGGCGCTGATCATCGTGCTGTCGGTGATGAACGGGTTCCAGAAGGAGGTGCGCGACCGCATGCTCAGCGTGATCTCGCACGTCGAGATCCATGCCTGGGACGGCGCCGCGCTGCCCGACTGGCAGGCCACCGCCGAGGCCGCGAAACGCCACCCGCAGGTGCGCGGCGCGGCGCCGTTCGTCGCGGCGCAGGCGCTCATCGCGCGCGGCGAGGACATGCGCGGCGCCGTCGTGCGCGGCATCGAGCCCGCGGCCGAGGCCACGGTGACCGAGCTCGCGGCGCGGCTGCGCGACACGACGCTGGCCACGCTGCGCCCGGGCGAGTGGCACGTCGTGCTCGGCGCCGAGCTGGCGCGCCAGCTCGGCGTGACGGTGGGCGACAAGGTCACGCTGGTGGCCCCGGGCGGGCAGGTCACGCCGGCCGGCGTGATCCCGCGGCTGCGCCAGTTCACGGTCACGGGCACCTTCGACACCGGCCACTATGAGTACGACAGCGCACTGGCGCTGATCCACCTGCGCGACGCGGCGGCGCTGTTCCGCGTCGAGGGGCCGACCGGCGTGCAGCTGCGGCTGGCCGACGTGCATGCCGCGCGCGGCGTCGCGGCGGAGCTCGCGTCGATGCTCGGTCGCGACGTGATCGTGCGCGACTGGACGCGCACCAACCGCAACTGGTTCGACGCGGTGCAGATCGAGAAGCGCCTGATGGCGATCATCCTGACGCTGATCGTCGCGGTGGCCGCGTTCAACCTGGTGTCGACGCTGGTGATGACGGTGACCGACAAGCGCGCCGACATCGCGATCCTGCGCACGCTCGGCGCGAGCCCGCGCTCGATCATGGGCATCTTCGTCGTGCAGGGTGCCACCGCCGGCATCGTCGGCACCGCGGCCGGCGTCGCGCTCGGCCTGCTGGTGGCGTTCAACGTCGACGTCATCGTGCCGGCGATCGAGCGGGCGCTGGGCGTCGCGTTCCTGCCCGGCAGCATCTACCTGATCACGCGCATGCCCAGCGACCCGCAGGCCGGCGACATCGTGCCGATCGCCGTCGTCTCGCTGGTGCTCGCGTTCCTCGCGACGATCTACCCGAGCTGGCGCGCCAGCCGCGTGAACCCCGCCGAGGCGCTGCGCTATGAGTGAGGCGCCGGTCGTGCTGCGCGCCGAGGGCCTGCACAAGCGCTTCCACGAGGGGCCGCTGGACGTGCAGGTGCTGCGCGGCGTCGACCTCGAAGTGCGCGCGGGCGAGACGCTCGCCGTGGTCGGTGCGTCGGGCTCGGGCAAGAGCACGCTGCTGCACCTGCTCGGCGGGCTCGACGCGCCGAGCGCCGGGCGCGTGTGGCTGCAGGGGCAGGACCTGTCGGCGATGGGCGCCGCGGCGCAGGGCCGCTGGCGCAACCGGCACCTGGGCTTCGTCTACCAGTTCCATCACCTGCTGCCCGAGTTCAGCGCGCTCGACAACGTCGCGATGCCGCTGCGCATCCGCCGCGAGCCGCCGGCGGCCGCGCGCGCCGCGGCGCGCGAGGTGCTCGCGCGCGTCGGTCTGGCCGAGCGCGTGCACCACCGGCCGTCGGAACTGTCCGGCGGCGAGCGTCAGCGCGTCGCGCTCGCGCGCGCGCTCGTCACGCAGCCGGCCTGTGTGCTCGCCGACGAACCGACCGGCAACCTCGACCGCGAGACGGCCGACACGGTGTTGGAGCTGATGCTCGGCCAGTGCCGCGAGCGCGGCATGGCGCTGGTCGTCGTCACGCACGATGCGGCGCTCGCCGCGCGTTGCGGGCGCGCGGTGCGCCTGGCGGGCGGGCGCATCGTCGCCGACGCGCGCTGAGCCGCGGGCGCCTCAGGGCGCCGGCACCGCGACGCGGTTGCCCGGCACGGTCATGAACTGCACGCTGAACACGTCGCGGCTGCGCGGGTCGGCTTCGACCTTGACCCAGTGCACGTCGTTGTTGCCGGGCGTCTCGATGCGCGTGAAGTTCTCCAGCCGCCGGCCCTGCGCGTCGAGCAGCGGCTTGTCGACGCGGAAGTCGTGCGAATCGCCGTGCACGTAGGCCACCGGGCGGCGGAAGTCGGTCACCGCCTCGCGCAGCGCGAGCAGGAAGTCGCGGAAGCCGTCGGGCGCGCCGTCGGTCTGTGCGAGCGTGCGCGGGTCGCGGCGCGGCGCGCGGGTGCCGTCGCTGGCGTCCCAGCCCGGGTTGGCCTGCGAGATCAGCATCACCGCGGCGGCGTCTTGCGCCCGGGCCATGGCGAAGCTCTCGCGAAGCCAGCGGATGTTGGCGGCGTTGCGGGCCGCGAACTCGGCCGCATCCGGGTTCGTGTCGCACAGGTTGTTGCACGAGCCGGGCACGTTCAGCGTCACGTAGACGACGCGGCCGAGGGTCCAGCGGCGGTTTTCGACGCAGGGCACCGCGGCGCCGCCGGCGCCCAGGCACAGCGGCTCGTTTTGCACCTGCTGGCGCAGCCGCCGCTGGCCGAGCGACCACGGCGTCGAAAAGAAGATCTGCCGCTCGCGGTCGAGCCGCTCGAGCGCATCGTAGCCGCCGTTGGAGGGGCGGTCGCAGTCGGTCCAGTCGTTGTCGCCGGGGGTGAACATCGCCGGCGCACGCAGTGCGTTGAACCAGCCCAGTGCGCGCAGGTACAGCGCGTCGTCGCACGGGCTGCCCGAGCCCTGCTTCAGGTCGCCGGTGTGCACCGTGAACGCCAGCCGGTGCGCATTCATGTCGGCGATCAGGTTCGGCAGGCCGACGCTCTCCTGCACGGCCGAGTACGGCAGGTCGCCCCACAGGCCGATCGCATGCGGGGCATGGCGTGATGCGCGGGTGTCGTCGCCGTCGCGGCCGCCGGGGTCGGCGTGCGCCGCGAGCGCAAGTGCGGCACTGCAGGCGAGTGTGGCGAGGCGGCGCAGCGGCGCGCCCCGTAGCGGGCGGGGTGTCGTCATCGTGAGGGTCCTCCAGGTGGCACGTCGCGGCACGCTCGGTGCTGCGGCCGGCAGTCTGGGCCGCCAGCGATGACAGACGAATGAAGTCGCCGCGGCGTGCGTGTTTCAGCCGCGCTTGTCGGGCGGCAGCGCTTCGTAGGCAGCCACCAGCGTCGGGTCGCGCGAGCGCAGATCCTCGTGCGACACGCGCCCGGTGCGTCGCATGTAGTCGTAGGCGAACGCCACCGGCGGCAGGTGCAGGCGCGAGCGCACCGTCTCGTACCACTCGGTGCTCCTGACGGCGGCGGCCTGCAGGCCGTCGGAGCCGGGGCGGCGGGTACGCTCGAACTCGGCCAGCGCCGCGGGGACGTCGGCGCCGGCGCGCTCGAAGGCACGAAACAGCGCGATCGCGTCCTGCATCGCCAGCCGCGTGCCCGAGCCGATCGATGGGTGGCCGGTGCGCAGCGCGTCGCCGAGCAGCACGACCTTGCCGTGGTGCCAGCAGCGGTTGCGCACGATCGCGTAGCGGAACCACGTCGAGCGGTTCGACAGCAGCGGCTCGCCGGCGAGGTCGTCGGCGAACACGCGTTCGCAGTGGCGCAGGCTGTCGGCTTCGCTCATCGCACCCAGCCCTGCGGTGGCGAAGGTGTCGGGATCGGCTTCGACGAGGAAGGTGCTCAGCGTCGGCGTGTAGGTGTAGGCGTGCGCGATCAGCAGCCCGTGCGCGCACGGCCGGAACAGCAGCGACAGCGCATCGAAACGCCGCCGTGTGCCGTACCAGGCGAGCCAGTTCGGCCGCACGTCGAGTTCGGGGCCGAAATGCGCGGCGAGCAGCGTGCGCACCGCACTGTGCGCACCGTCGGCGGCGACGACGAGGTCGGCGTCGGCGGCCAGCGCATCGAGCTCGGCGCGGTCGGCGATGCGCCGTCCGAACTCGAGCCGCACCCCGGCGTCGCGGCAGCTCGCCTGCAGGATGCGCAACAGGTCCAGCCGCGCCATGCGCCAGAACGTGTTGTGCTCGAGGATCACCTCCTGGCCCCGGTGCACGATGCGCATGCGGTCGAACACCACCTGGCCTTCGGTCAGCGCCGCGTGCAGCGCCGAGTCGACGTCCTTGACGAAGTTCAGCGCGACGTCGGACAGCACGACGCCCCAGCCGTAGGTCGCTCCCTCGGGGTCGCGTTCGACGATGCGCACGTCACGCGCCAGCCCGTGACGCTTCATCAGCGACGCGAAGAACAGGCCCGCGGGGCCGCCGCCGACGATCGCGATCCTCATGCCGCAGGCGCCTTTGCGGCCGCGCGTTCGGCCTCGAGCCGTGCCGTGATCGCGTCGCGCAGCAACGTATTCGGCCCGCCGAGCGTCGGTGTCTGCCCGTCCTGCGGCACGGCGAAAGTGCAGCCCTTCACGCGGAACACCGGATCGGGCATCGCCAACCGTGCCACGGCCTCGACGGCCAGGTGGCCGAAGAAAATCGACTCGACCGGCGCCGTCACATCACGCGGTTGAACCAGACGATCGACAGGCCTGCGGCCAGCAGCGTGAGCAGGGCGCCGAGGGCGGCGAACAGGCCGCTGACCTCGGTTTCCTTCTTCTCCATCACCATCCGGCTCGACAGTCCTTCGTAGACCTTCTTCAGGTCCTCGGCGGTGCCGGCGTAGAAGTACTCGGCGCGGGTGATCTGTGCGATCTGCTTGAGCGTGTCCTCGTCGAGGCGAACGCGCATCGTCCAGCCCTCGAAGCCGATCGTGTCGCCCTCCTTGGTGCCGATGCCCACGGTGTAGACCTTGACGCCGCGCTGCGCGGCCATCTGCGCGGCCTCGATCGGGTCCGGGCCGGTCGTGCGCTGGCCGTCGGTGAGCAGGATGATCGCCCCCGAGGCGTAGCTGCCGGGCTCGACGGGCGTGAACTCCTTCTGCGCCTTCGGCTCGGCGCCCAGCGGCGAGGGCATGTTGCGCTGGCCCGTGACCTGGCTGAGGTCGATGCCGGCGTCGGGGAACATCGCCGCCAGCGACAGGATCAGGCCGCTGCCGATCGCGGTGGCGCGCTGCAGCTGGAAGCGGTCGATCGCGGCGACGACGTCCTCGCGGCTGAAGGTGGGCGGCTGCACGATGGCGGCGGTGCCGGCGAAGCTGACGACGCCGACGCGCACGCTGCGCGGCAAGTCCGTGAGGAAGGCCTTGCCGGCGGCTTGCATCGCCTCGAGGCGGCTGGGCTGCACGTCGGTGGCGCGCATGCTGCCGGAGACGTCCATCGCGAGGATGATGGTCTGTTCGGCCAGCGGCAGCGTGATCACCGCCGTCGGGCGCGCGGTGGCCACCAGCATCGCCGTGATCGCCAGCAGCAGCAGCGCCGGCGGCACGTGGCGGCGCCAGCCCACGCCCTTGGCCATCGCCTCCTTGACGAGCGCGAGCTGGGCGTACGGCAGCGCGACCTTCTTGCGCCGCGACAGCAGCCACAGGTACAGGAGCACGAGCCCCGGTACCAGCAGCAGGCTCCACAGCATCGTGGGCCACAGGAACGACATGGCTCAGTCTCCTTGCACGTTCACGCAACGGCGGCGAGGTGCGCCGGCAGCGCGCCGCCGGCGGCCAGCTGCGTGCGGCGCTTGCGCAGCTGGACGAAGCGCGCCAGCGTCGCAGCCAGGTCGTCGTCGGTGGCGAGTTCGATCGTGTCGACGCCGGCGCGCGCCAGCCCCTCGCGCAGGTCGGCCTCGCGTCGGCGCGCGGCGGTGGCGAAGCGGTGGCGAACGCCCGGCGCCTGCGTGTCGACGACGACCTGCTCGCCGGTTTCCGGGTCCTGCATCACGACCATGCCGAGGTCGGGCAGGTCCATCTCGAGCGGGTCGTACAGCCGCACCGCGATCACCTCGTGCCGCGCGGCGAGCCGAGCGAGCGGCTCGTCCCAGCCCGGCGCACTGATGAAGTCGGAGACGACGAACACGATCGAGCGGCGCCGCACGACCTCGAGCGCCTGGCGCAGCAGCACCGCCAGCTGCGTGCCGCCGGGCATCGGCTGCGCGGGCGGGCGGTGCAGCAGCCGGTGCAGCAGCTGCAGCACCTGCAGGCGTCCGCTGCGCGCCGGCACCACGGTGTCGACGCGGTCGCCGTAGAGGAGCGCGCCGACGCGGTTGCCGCGGCGCGTGAGCAGCCGCGCGAGCACGGCGGTGAACTCGACGGCCACGTCGAGCTTGCTGCGGTTCGAGCCGAAGCCCGCCGACGGGCTCAGGTCGAGCAGGAACCACGCGGTCACGTCGCGATCCTCGGTGTACTGGCGCACGTGCGGCACCTGCAGGCGGGCCGTCACGTTCCAGTCGATGTGCCGCGGGTCGTCGTGGTGCTGGTACTCGCGCAGGTCGGCCAGGTCGAGGCCGACGCCACGCAGCAGGCTGCGGTAGTCGCCCTGCAGCGCACCGTCGAGCTTGCGCAGCACCGTCCAGTCGAGGCGGTGCAGCATCGCCTCGGCACGGCCGGCGGGGCGCGCGCGCGGCGCGCTCGGCTCAGGCGGCGACCTGGACATGCTTCTCGAGCGGCCGCTCGGGCGCGGGCACCTTCTGCATGATCTTCATCACCAGCGTGTCGGCGTCGAGCCCGTCGGCCAGCGCCTCGTAGCTCAGCGACAGGCGGTGGCGCAGCACGTCGGGGGCGATGTCGAGCACGTCTTCGGGCAGCATGTAGCTGCGCCCGCGCAGGAAGGCGAGCGCGCGTCCGCCCTCGATGAGGCCGATCGTCGCGCGCGGGCTGGCGCCGAAGGTCACGTACTTCTGCAGGTCCGCCAGCCCCACCTTGGCCGGCTCGCGCGTGGCGGCCACCAGCTTGACCGCGTACTGCACCAGTGACGGGTCGACGTAGACCTTGCGGCAGTCGCGCTGCAGCTGCTGCAGCTGTGCCATGTCGCACACCGGCACGACATCGATCTTCGGGCCAGTGACGCGGTCGACGATGACGAACTCTTCCTCCTCGGTCGGGTAGCCGACGAGCACCTTCATCATGAAGCGGTCGACCTGCGCCTCGGGCAGCGGGTAGGTGCCCTCGGTCTCGATCGGGTTCTGCGTGGCCATCACGAGGAAGGGCTCGGGCACCTTGTGCGTCTCGCCGGCGATCGTGACCTGACGCTCCTGCATCACCTCGAGCAGCGCACTCTGCACCTTGGCCGGCGCGCGGTTGATCTCGTCGGCCAGCAGCAGGTTGGTGAACACGGGCCCCAGCGTGGTGCTGAAGTCGCCCGTCTTCTGGTTGTAGATGCGCGTGCCCACCAGGTCCGCGGGCACGAGGTCGGGTGTGAACTGGATGCGCTTGAATTGCCCGCGCAGCGTCTGCGCCAGCGTCTTGACCGTCAGCGTCTTGGCCAGCCCCGGCACGCCTTCGACGAGCAGGTGGCCCTGCGCGAGCATCGCGACGAGCACGCGCTCGAGGAAGCGATCCTGGCCGACGACGACGCGCTTGACTTCGTACAGCACGCGTTCCATCAGCGCGCCGGTCTCGGCGGCCTGGCTGCTCAGGGTGTTGGGCGTCATCGGGGCCTTTCGTCGGGTGGCGGGCAGGGCGGGGGCGGGAAGGTCAGAACGGCGGCAGGCCGGCGCCGGCGGCGGCCGACTCGATCGGCACCGCGAAACCGATGCCGACGAAGAAGCGCTCCTGCACCGGGTTGTAGATCGCGGTGACGATGCCGACGACCTCGCCGTCGTCGGTGACGAGCGGCCCGCCCGAACTGCCGGGGTTGGCCATCGCGTCGAACTGGATCAGGTTGGTCAGCAGCCGCTCGCCGTCGGGCGAGCGGAACTCGCGCTTGAGGCCCGAGACGACACCGTGCGACACCGTGGGCCCGATGCCGAACGGGAAGCCGATCGCCGTCACGCGGTCGCCGGGCTTGAGGTCGGCGGTGCTGCGCATCGTCGCCGACTTCAGGTCGTCGGGGATGCGGTGCGCGCGCAGCACGGCCAGATCGTTCTCGGGCATCACGTTGATCACCGAGGCGCCCGACGTCAGTCCGTCGTGGAACACGACCTCGATGTGGCGCGAGCCGGCGACGACGTGCAGGTTCGTCAGGATCACGCCGCTGTCGACGATGACGACGCCGGTACCCACCGACGCGCCGTCATCGCCGTCGTCTTGGTCGGGCGTCGTCGGCTTGGCGCCGCCGCCGTTGCCGCCGGACTTCGACCGCGCCGCCGACGGCTCGCCCGGCGGGTGCGCACGCCCGATGACGCGCACGACCGACGGCGCGACGCCCTCGTAGGCCTTGGCCGCCGCCGACGGCAGCGGTTGCGTGTTCAGCGTGTGCAGCACCGCCGCGTCGATCTGGCGCTGCGTCAGCGCCGGGGCGGACGGGCGCAGCCCACCCCCGAGCCATGCCGGCGCCGCGACGAGCAAGGCGCCGAACACGGCCCAGCCCCAGGACGGCACGCGCTGCAGCCGCGCGCGCAGCGCGCCGGCGCGCGTCGCCGGCGGCGTGGGTGCTGCGCCCGCGGCCGGCGACGTCGCTGCCGTCACGCCGGACCCGCCGGGCACGGCCGCCGACGCGGTGGTGCGCGCGTCCTGCGCCGACCCACTGTCCGCCGTGCGCGTCGGCGAGCGGCTGTACAGCGGCGTGCGGGTCGGCTTGCGTGCGTTCATGGCGAGCTCGCGGAGGAGCCGGAGGTCGCGACAACGGTAGCACGCAGTGTGCCGTCGTGCATCATTCAGGGCATGCCCTACCCCGACGTGCGCTGGGTTGATTCGCATTGCCACCTCGACGCGGCGGAATTCGGCGCCGACGTCGACGCCGTCGTCGCGCGCGCACGCGCGGCGGGCGTCGTGCAATGCGTGCTGCCTTCGGTCGACGTCGCCGGCTTCGACGCGGTGCGCGCGCTGGCGCACCGCCATGGTTTCGGTTACGCGCTGGGCATCCACCCGCTGTACGTGCCGCAGGCCGCCGACGACGACCTCGACCGCCTGCGCGAGGCGGTCCACCGCCACCGCGACGACCCGCACCTGCTCGCCGTCGGCGAGATCGGCCTCGACCACTTCGTGCCGCCGCCGCCCGACGACCCGGCGCGCGAGCGCGAGACGCGCTTCTATCTGGCGCAGCTGCGCATCGCGCGCGACGCGGGGCTGCCGGTGATCCTGCACGTGCGCCGCTCGGCCGACGCGCTGCTCGCCGGGCTGCGCCGCGTCGAGGTGCGCGGTGGCATCGCGCACGCGTTCAACGGCAGCCGCGTGCAGGCGCTGGCCTTCGTCGGGCGCGGCTTCGCGCTCGGCTTCGGCGGCGCGATGACGTTCGAGCGCGCGCTGCGCATCCGCGAACTGGCCGCGACGCTGCCCGAGACGGCGCTCGTCGTCGAAACCGACGCGCCCGACATTCCGCCGCAGTGGCTGTACCGCACCGCGGCGCAGCGCGCCGCCGGCCACGTCGCGCGCAACGAGCCGGCCGAGCTGCCGCGCATCGCGGCCGAGCTGGCGCGGCTGCGCGGCTGCAGCATCGAGCACGTGGCGGCGGTGACGACGGCCAACGCGGCGCGCGTGCTGCCGCGCCTGTCGGCGCTGCCGGGCCTGCCGGTCGCCGCGGAGGCCGTCGCATGAGCGCCGTCGCATGAGCGCCGTCGCCCTCCCGCCGCGGCTGCTCGGGCTGTCGCCCATCGTCACGCCGCACGCGCGGCTGCTGGTGCTCGGCAGCTTCCCGGGCGTGGCGTCGCTGGCGGCGCAGCAGTACTACGCGCACCCGCGCAACCACTTCTGGCCCATCCTGTCGGCGCTGTGGGACGTCGACCTGCTCGCGTTGGCGTACGACGAACGCACCGAGCAGGTGCGCCGGCGCGGCCTCGCGGTGTGGGACGTCTACGCCGCGTGCCGGCGCGAGGGCAGCCTCGACAGCGCGATCGAGGACGCGCAGCCCAACGACCTCGCCGGCCTCGTCGCGCGCACGCCGTCGCTGCGCGCGATCGCGCACAACGGCGGCGAGTCGGCGCGCGCGATGCGCGTCACGCGCACGCTCGGCGTGCCGGTGTGGCGTCTGCCGTCGACGAGCCCGGCCAACGCGAGCTGGTCGTTCGAGCGCAAGCTCGCCGCGTGGCGCGAGGCCTTCGCCGCGTGCGGTCTGGCATGAGTGCGACCGGGATGCAGGCGCTGGCCGAGGCGACGATCTCGGAGCACGAGGGGGTGCGCTACCTGCACCTGGGCACGCCGTGGGTGCAGGGCGCGATGCGGCTGCGCTCGCCGCAGCGCATCGAGCTCGAGTACGTGCAGCGCATGATGGCCTGGCTGCTGTGGTTCGACGCCGCCGAGGTGCGCGCGCTGCACGCGGTGCAGCTCGGCCTGGGCGCCGGCACGATCACGCGCTTCTGCCACGGCGTGCTGCGCATGCCGACGACGGCCGTCGAGATCAACGCCAGCGTGATCGCCGCCTGCCGGCACTGGTTCCGCCTGCCTGCCGACGACGAGCGCTTGCAGGTGGTGCACGCCGACGCGGCGCAGTGGGTGGCGTCGCCGGCGCACCGCGGATCGGCGCAGGTGCTCAACGTCGACCTGTACGACCACGACGCCGCGGCGCCGGTGCTCGACGACGAGGCCTTCTACGCCGCGTGCCGCGACGTGCTCGCCGACGGCGGCGTGATGACGGTCAACCTGTTCGGGCGCGACGCCCGCTTCGAGCGCACGATGCGGCGGCTCGAGCGCGTGTTCGGCGCGCGCTGGCTGTGGTCGCTGCGGCCCACGCGCGAGGGCAACACGGTCGCGGTGGCCACGCGCGCGCGTCCCTGGCCCGAGCGCGACGTGCGGCTGGTGCGCGCGGCCGCGATCGAAGACCGCTGGGGCCTGCCGGCGCGCAAGTGGCTGCGCATCGTGCGGCCGTGGACGACGCGGGACGCGTGACCGCGCAGTCCGTGTGCGCAATGTCACGCCCGCGGGCGCTGCGCGGGCCGGCCGGCGCACGAACGGCCGAAGATGCAGCTGCGTCGTCCCCGCCGGCCGACGCCTGATTCGCCCGCGCCCGATCCGATGAGCCCTGCTGCCCACGCCAAGCCCCGCCCCGCACCGGCCGTGCCGTCCGGCCGCCTCGACTGGCGCGTGCTGCTGCAGTGGCTGCAGGACGACGGGCTGGTGGACCCCGACGCCGCCGACCGCGTGCGCCAGCGCTTCGGCGCCGGCGACAGCCGCCTGCACGCGCTGGTGCGGCTCGGCGGCGCCGGGCTGGCCCATGCCGCGACCGGCAAGCCGCTCGACGCGGCGGCACTCACCGAGTGGCTGGCCGCGCGCATCGGCATGCCCTACCTGCGCATCGACCCGCTGAAGGTCGACGTCGGCCGCGTCGCCGACGTGATGAGCGCGCGCTACGCCGAGAGCCGCCGCGTGCTGCCAGTGGCGGTGGGCGCGCACGAGGTCACGGTGGCCACCTGTGAGCCGTTCGACACCGCGTGGGTGGCCGAGATCGAGGCGCACACGCGCAAGCGCGTGAGCCAGGTGCTCGCCAGCCCCGACGAGATCGCGCGCTACACGGCCGAGTTCTACACGCTCGCGCGCTCGGTCAAGGCGGCGACCAAGAGCGGCGAGACCTCGCCGATCGCCAGCTTCGAGCAGCTCGTCGAGCTCGGCAAGGGCAACAGGCAGCTCGACGCCAATGACCAGGGCGTCGTGCAGGTCGTCGACTGGCTGTGGCAGTACGCGTTCGACCAGCGCGCGAGCGACATCCACCTCGAGCCGCGGCGCGATCTGGGCGCGATCCGCTTCCGCATCGACGGCTTGCTGCACACCGTCTACCAGGTGCCGATGTCGGTGATGTCGGCGATGACGGCGCGCATCAAGCTGCTCGGGCGCATGGACGTCGTCGAGCGCCGCCGCCCGCAGGACGGACGCATCAAGACCAAGCGCCCCGACAGCGCCGGCGGCGGCGAGGTCGAGATGCGGCTGGCCACACTGCCCACCGCGTTCGGCGAGAAGATGGTGATGCGCATCTTCGACCCCGACACCGTCGTTAAGGGCGTCGAGGCGCTGGGCTTCGCGCCGCACGACGCGCAGCGCTGGAGCGAGCTGACGGCACGCCCGCACGGCATCATCCTCGTCACCGGACCGACCGGCAGCGGCAAGACGACGACGCTGTATTCGACTCTGAAGAAGCTGGCCACCGACGAGGTCAACGTCTGCACGATCGAGGACCCGATCGAGATGATCGAGCCGGCGTTCAACCAGACGCAGGTCCAGCCCGCGGTCGACCTCGGCTTCGCCGAGGGCCTGCGCGCGCTGATGCGCCAGGACCCCGACATCATCATGGTCGGCGAGATCCGCGACCTCGAGACGGCCGAGATGGCCACCCAGGCGGCGCTGACCGGCCACCTCGTGTTCAGCACGCTGCACACCAACGACGCCGCGAGCGCCATCACGCGGCTGGCAGACCTGGGCGTGCCGCCGTACCTGATCTCGGCCACCGTCATCGGCGTGCTCGCGCAGCGGCTGGCGCGCACGCTGTGCCCGGCGTGCAAGGTGCGCGACGAGGCCGTCACGCGCGAGACGCTCGACGAGGTCGCCGCGCCGTGGCGCCTGAAGGGCAGCGTGCGCGCGTACAAGCCGGTGGGCTGCCTCGAGTGCCGCATGACCGGCTACCGCGGCCGCGTCGGTCTGTACGAGCTGCTGGTAATGAGCGAGGCCGCGCGCGCCGCCGTGCACCCCACCCTCGATGCCGGTGCGCTGCGCCGCGCCGCGCTCGCCGAGGGCATGCACCCGCTGCGGCTGGCCGGCGTGATGAAGGTGGCCGAAGGCGTCACCACGCTCGACGAGGTGCTGCGCACGACGCCCGCCTGGGACCGCTGAGCCCCGGCGCCCGCGCTGCGGGCGCGCGCGGGCGGGTCCACCCCGTTACGTGGAATCCACAGCCGGCGTGGGAACCACGCTGCCTAGAATGCCTCGCCGTCGATCTGGGAGGAGGCATGAAGATCAAGAGCCAGAAGGACTTCTGGGCGGGTCTGATGTTCGTCGTGGTGGGCCTCGCGTTCGCGTGGGGGGCCACCGGCTACAGCTTCGGCTCGTCGGCCCGCCCGGGGCCGGGCTACTTCCCGTTCGGGCTCGGCATCCTGCTGGCGCTGCTCGGGGCGCTCGTGCTGCTGAGCGCGCTGACGATCGAGACCGAGGACGGTGAGCCGGTGGGCCGCATCGGCTGGCGGCCGCTGGGCATCATCGTCGGCTCGATCGTCCTGTTCGGCGTGCTGCTGCCATGGGGCGGCATGGTGATCGCGCTGCCGGTGCTGGTCATCACGTCGGCGCTGGCCGGCGACGAGTTCCACTGGCTCGAGGCGCTCGTCAACAGCGTCGTGCTGACGCTGCTGAGCTATGCCGTCTTCATCTGGGGCCTGGGACTGACGATCCCGGTGTGGCCGAAGTTCGTCGGTTGAGGGTGCCGCGATGGATCTGTTCAACAACCTCGCCATGGGCTTCGGCGTCGCGCTGAGCCTGCAGAACCTGGCCTACGCCTTCTTCGGCGCTTTGCTTGGCACGCTGATCGGCGTGCTGCCGGGCCTCGGCCCGGTGGCGACGATCGCGATGCTGCTGCCGTCGATCTACGCGCTCGACGCCACGCCGGCGCTGATCATGCTGGCCGGCATCTACTACGGCGCGCAGTACGGCGGCTCGACGACGGCGATCCTCATCAACATCCCCGGCGAGTCGAGCTCGGTCGTCACGGCGATCGACGGCTACCAAATGGCGCGCCAGGGCCGCGCCGGCCCCGCGCTGGCCACGGCGGCGCTCGGTTCGTTCTTCGCCGGCTGCGTCGGCACCGTGATCATCGCGGCCTTTGCGCCGCCGCTGACGGAGCTGGCGTTCAAGTTCGGCCCCGCCGAGTACTTCAGCCTGATGGTGCTGGGCCTGATCGGCGCCGTCGTGCTGGCGTCGGGGTCGCTGCTGAAGGCCATCGCGATGATCATCCTCGGCCTGCTGCTGGGCCAGATCAACACCGACGTGATCTCGGGTGTGCCGCGCTACAGCTTCGACATCCCCGAGCTGACCGACGGCATCGGCTTCGTCGCCATCGCGATGGGCGTGTTCGGTTTCGGCGAGATCATCGCCAACCTGAGCCGCCCGGCCGAGCACCGCGAAGTGTTCACGAAAGACGTCAAGGGCCTGTGGCCGAGCCGGCAGGACTTCAAGGAGGCCGCACCGTCGGTGCTGCGTGGCACCGCGCTCGGCTCGATCCTGGGCGTGCTGCCCGGCGGCGGGGCGCTGCTGGCGTCGTTCGCGTCCTACACGCTCGAGAAGAAGATCGTGCGCGAGCCGCGCGTGCCGTTCGGCAAGGGCGCGATCCAGGGCGTGGCCGGCCCCGAGAGCGCGAACAACGCCGGCTCGCAGACCTCGTTCATCCCGATGCTGACGCTGGGCATCCCGCCCAACGCCGTGATGGCGCTGATGGTCGGCGCGATGACGATCAAGGGCATTCAGCCCGGCCCGCAGGTGATGACCGGCAACCCCGAGCTGTTCTGGGGCCTGATCGCCAGCATGTGGGTCGGCAACTTGATGCTCGTGATCCTGAACCTGCCGCTGATCGGCATCTGGATCAAGCTGCTGACGGTGCCCTACCGGTTCCTGTTTCCGGCGATCATGGTGTTCTGCGCGATCGGCCTGTACACGCTGAACAACAATACATTCGACGTCTTCATGGCGGCCGGCTTCGGTGTCGTCGGCTACCTCTTCTGGAAGCTCGGCTGCGAGCCCGCGCCGCTGCTGCTGGGCTTCATCCTCGGCCCGATGATGGAAGAGAACCTGCGCCGCGCACTGCTGCTGTCGCGCGGCGACTGGTCGACCTTCGTCACGCGGCCGCTGTCGGCGGGGCTGCTCGTCGCCGCGCTGCTGGTGGTGGTCATCGTCGCGCTGCCGTCGATCCGGCGCAAGCGCGAAGTGGCATTCCAGGACGCGGATTGAGGCATCGCCGGATAATCCGGCGATGATCCCGATCAAGACCGCCTCGGCGTGGCGCGGCACGGCAGACTGCCGCCGCTGCGGCATCCGCGAGTCGGTGCTGTTCGCTGACCTGAAGGAAGAGGACTTCGCGCTCATCCACGCGCCGATCGACGACCTGGCGTTCGACGCTGGCGCGACGCTCGTGCAGGCCGGTGAGCCCGTCAAGGGCGTGATGACGCTGCGCAGCGGCATGGTCAAGCTGGTGCGCGTGGCCAGCGACGGGCGCGCACGCATCGTGCGCGTGCTGCGCCCGGGCGACGTGATCGGCCTCGAGGCGCTGGCCGCCGCCACGTACGAGTGCGACGTCGTCGCGCTGACGCCGGTGGGCGTATGCCGCATTCCGACCAGCGTGATCCAGCGCCTGAACCAGGAGACGCCGCGGCTGCACCACCAGCTGATGCAGAAGTGGCACCGCTCGCTGCGCGAGGCCGACGACTGGCTCGCCGAGCTGAACTTCGGCAGTGCGCGCCACCGTGTCGCGCAGCTGGTGCTGAAGATGCGCAGCGAGTCCGACCCGTCGCTGACCACGCTGTTCTCGCGTGACGACATGGGTTCGATGCTCGACCTCAAGCTCGAGACGGTCAGCCGCGCCGTCAACGATTTCGTCCGCCAGGGCTGGCTGCAGCCGCTGGACCGCCTCGGGCGCAGCTACCGCGTGCTCGACGCGGCGGCGCTGGCGGCGATCGAGTAGCGACCCGGCTGCCGCGCCCGCTGGCGCCTCGCCTGCCCCGACCCCTTTCTCCACCCCAAACCCTGCCTGCGATGTTCAGCTACGACACGCCATATCTCTCGGGGCGCACGCCCGTCTTCGCGCGCAACGCGGTGGCCACCTCGCACCCGCTCGCCGCGCAGGCCGGGCTGCGCATGCTCGCCGCCGGCGGCAACGCCGTCGACGCCGCGATCGCCGCCGCGGCGTGCATGACGATCGTCGAGCCGTGCAGCAACGGGCTGGGCAGCGACGCGTTCTGCATCCTGTGGGACGGCTCGCAGCTGCACGGCCTCAACGCGTCGGGCTGCGCGCCGGCGGCGTGGACGCGCGAGTACTTCGTCGGCAAGTACGGCGCCGACGCCAAGACGCCGCCCAAGCGCGGCTGGGACTCGGTCACGGTGCCCGGCGCCGTCTCGGCGTGGGTCGCGCTGTCGCAGCGCTTCGGCAAGCTGCCGTTCGCCGATGTGCTGGCGCCGGCGATCGAGATCGCCGAGCGCGGCTACGCGGTGCCGGTGGTCGTGCAGTCGAAGTGGGCCGCCGCCGCCGCACTGCCCGAGATCACGCAGCAGCCCGGCTTCGCCGCCGCGTTCCTGCCCCACGGGCGCGCGCCGCGCGTGGGCGAGCGCTTCGCGTTCCCCGAGGCGGCGCGCACGCTGCGGCTGATCGCGCAGACGCAGGGCGAGGCCTTCTACCGCGGCGAGGTGGCCGCCGCGCTCGCTGCGCACGCGCGCGCGCACGGCGGCGCGATGACCGAGGCCGACCTCGCCGGCTACCGCCCCGAGTGGGTCACGCCGATCGGGCAGGACTACCGCGGCGGGGGCGGCGGCTACCGGCTGCACGAGATCCCGCCCAACGGGCAGGGCATCGCGGCGCTGATCGCGCTGGGCATCCTCAACCACTTCGACCTCGCGTCGCTGAAGGTCGACTCGGTCGCGTCGCAGCACCTTCAGATCGAGGCGATGAAGCTCGCGTTCGCCGACGTCTACCGCTTCGTCGCCGAGCCGCGCGCGATGCGGCTGACGCCGGCGCAGATGCTCGACGCCGCCTACCTCGCCGAGCGCGCAAAGCTGATCGACCCGAAGCGCGCGCAGCACTTCGGCCCCGGCCACGCGCCCAAGGGTGGCACGATCTACCTCACCGCCGCCGACGAGCGCGGGATGATGGTCAGCTTCATCCAGAGCAACTACATGGGCTTCGGCTCGGGTGTCGTCGTGCCCGGCTACGGCGTGAGCCTGCAGAACCGTGGCCATGGCTTCACGCTCGACGCCACGCGCGAGAACGTCGTCGGTCCGGGCAAGCGCCCGTTCCACACGATCATCCCGGGGTTCCTGACGCGCGACGGCCGCCCGCAGATGAGCTTCGGCGTGATGGGCGGCGACATGCAGCCGCAGGGTCACCTGCAGACCGTCGTGCGCATGCTCGACTACGGGCAGAACCCGCAGGCTGCGTGCGATGCGCCGCGCTGGCGCGTGTTCGGCGGCCAGGTCCACCTCGAGCCCGGCTTCGACGCCGCCACCGCCGAGGGCCTGCGCGCGCTCGGCCACGACGTGGGCACCTTCACCGACAGCTACCAGGACTTCGGCGCCGGGCAGTTCATCTGGCGCCTGGGCGACCCGGCCGTCGACGGCTACGTCTGCGCGAGCGACCCGCGGCGCGACGGCCTCGTCGCGGGGTTCTGAAGCTGCCACGGGCGCCCACACGCTGCGTCGCGGGGGCTTGCGGGCTGAATCTGCGAGCGTGCGACCGCCTGGAGACGACCATGTCCGACTTCGCTCCGATCCGCGGCCTGCACCACGTCGCGTACCGCTGCCGCGACGCCGAGCAGACGCGCCGCTTCTACGAGGACCTGCTCGGCCTGCCGCTCCTGCACGTCGTGCGCGCCGACCACGTGCCGAGCACCGGCGAGTACTGCCCCTACGTGCACCTGTTCTTCGAGATGAGCGACGGCAGCTGTGTCGCTTTCTTCGACCTCGGCGACGACACGGCTTCGCTGCCGTCGCCGAACACGCCGCGGTGGGTCAACCACCTCGCGCTGCGCGTCGACTCGGCCGATGCCGTGCGCGACGCCAAGCGCCGGCTGGAGGCCGCCGGTGTCGAGGTGCTCGGCCCGGTCGACCACGGCGGCTTCGTGCTGTCGATCTATTTCTTCGACCCCAACGGCGTGCGCCTCGAGCTGACGGCGACGACCTGCGACGCGGCGCAGCTCGCGGCCTACCGCGCCAACGCCCGCGCCGCGTGCGACGCGTGGGCGCGCGAGAAGGCGCAGCGCGCCGCGGCAACGATAGCGGCGGCATGAGCGCGGCGGCGACCGTCGAGGTGCAGCCCGAGTGGGTGCACCTGCAGTACGCGCAGGCGCAGGCCTTCCGCGAGGTCTACGGATTTGCCGGCCAGCACGGCGTCGTGCACCTGGAAGGCGTGCGCTACGTGCCCCGCGGCCGGCCGTCGCGCACGCTGCTGATCTACATGCACCCGGCGAGCACGCTGCAGCTGCTGCCGATGCCGCGTGCGATGGCGCAGCGCGGCTTCCACGTGCTGTGCGCCGGCAGCCGCTACGCGCGCAACGACAGCGCGCTGATCATGGAGAACGCCGTCCTCGACCTCGGCGCCTACGTGCGCCACGCGAAGGAGGTCTGGGGCTACGAGAAGGTCGTGCTCGTGGGCTGGTCGGGCGGCGGGTCGCTGGCACTGTTCTACCAGTCGCAGGCCGAGCGCCCGAGCGTGACGCACACGCCGGCCGGCGACCCGTGCTCGATCGTCGAGGCCCGGCTGCTGCCGGCCGACGGCTTCATCCTGCAGGCCGCGCACGTCTCGCGCGCCGAACTGCTGGTCGACTGGATCGACCCCAGCGTGCTCGACGAGAACGACCCCGACCGACGTGACCCCGAGCTCGACCTGTACCACCCGGACCGCAAGCCGCCGTACGACGACGCCTTCATCGCGCGCTTCCGCGCCGCGCAGCGCGAGCGCATCCGCCGTCGCACCGACTGGGTGCTCGACGTCCTCGACACGCTGCGCCGCCGCGGCGGGCTCGAGAAGGAGCGCGGCTTCGTCACGCACCGCACGATGGCCGAGCCGCGTTTCCTCGACGCGCGGCTCGACCCCAACGACCGCCCGATCGGCACCTGCTTCCTCGGCGACCCGGAGACGGTCAACAACGGCCCCGTGGGGATCGCGCGCTTCTCGACGCTGCGTGCATGGATGTCGCAGTGGTCGCCGCAAACGAACGCGCACGGCGAGCGCTGCGCCAGGGACATCTCGGTGCCGATGCTCGCGATCGAGCACAGCGCCGACGACGCCGTGCCGCAGCCGCACACGCAGCGCGTGTTCGACGCCGCGGGCAGCCGCGACAAGACGATGGCCGTGTTGCGCGGCGCGACGCACTACTGCGTCGGCCAGCCCGAGCTGCTCGCGCAGGCGGTCGAGCTGTGCGCGGGCTGGATGGTCGAGCGCGGGCTGGCCGGCTGAGCGGCCGCAGGCGGGGCGTCTCAGCCCGTGCCGTCGATGCGCAGCGACAGGTCCACCGCGCGCACGTCCTTGGTCAGCTTGCCGCTGGAGATGCGGTCGACGCCGGTCTTGGCGATCTCGCGGATCGACGCCAGCGTCACGCCGCCCGAGACCTCGAGCACGGCGCGGCCGGCGGTGAGCCGGTACGCGCGGTGCATGTCGTCGAGCGAGAAGTCGTCGAGCAGCACGTAAGTCGCGCCGGCGGCCAGCGCCTGCTCGAGCTCGGCCAGGTTCTCGACCTCGATTTGGATCGGCACGCCGGCGTCGAGCGCGCGCGCGCGCTCGAGCGCCGCGGCGATGCCGCCGGCCGCGGCGATGTGGTTCTCCTTGATCAGGATGCCGTCCCACAGCGCCATGCGGTGGTTCGTGCCGCCGCCCACGCGCACGGCGTACTTCTGCGCCTGGCGCAGGCCGGGCAGCGTCTTGCGCGTGTCAAGCACCTTGCAGCCCTTCGGGTTCGGCGACAGGCCGGCGATCGCGTCGACGTATTCGCGCGTCGTCGTCGCCACCGCCGACAGCATCTGCAGGAAGTTCAGCGCCGAGCGCTCGGCGCTGAGCAGCGCACGCGCGTCGGCCTCGATCGCGACGACTTCGCTGCCGGCGGCGAGCACGTCGCCCTCGTCGGCGCGCCAGCTCAGCGTCGCCGTCGGGTCGAGCGTGAGCACGCAGCGGTCGAACCACGGGCGGCCGCACAGCACGAGCGGCTCTTTCGCGTGCACGCGGCCCGTGACACGCCGTCCGGCCGGCACCAGCATCGCGGTCCAGTCGCCGGTGCCGATGTCCTCGGCGAGTGCGTCGCGCACGTTGCGCTCGATCGCCTCGTCCAGCGTCTCGTTGTGGTCGAACATCGTCGCGTCCTCCGATCGGGGCCGGGGATGGTAGCAGCGGGTGGCGCGTGCCTTGCCCGTGAGCAGCGTGCCAGCGCAGCTCGTCACAGCGCGCGCTGCACCTTCACCGTGCCGGGCTCGTCGTGGTCGCGCTGCACGACGAAGCCGAGCTGGCGTGCCAGTGTCAGCATGCGCCGGTTGCTCGCCAGCACGACGCCGTGCATCGTCTTGAAGCCCCGGCGCTTCGCGGCGTTCATCAGCACGCGCATCAGCAGCCCCGCCAGCCCGGTGCCCTGCCAGTCGTCGGCCACTGTCACGGCGAATTCGCAGCCGTCGCCCTGCGGGTCGGCGACGCAGCGCGCGACGCCGACCCACGCGCGCTCGCGGTCGCCGGTGGCGGTGGCGGCCAGCGCGAGGTGGCGCTGCTGGTCGACGTCGGTGAAGTATTTGAGCTTGGCCGGCGTCAGTTCGCGCAGGCTGCTCATGAAGCGCTTGTAGCGCGACGCCGTCGACAGGCCGCGCACGAAGGCCGCCTCGCGCGGCGCGTCGGCAGCCGTGATCGGGCGCAGCGTCACGCGGCGCCCCTGGCCCAGCCGCAGCCAGCGCCGCGGGATCGGCAGAGGCGCCGGCCGCGGGGGCTTCGCTGCGGTGGTGTCCGCCGGCGCCGCATTTCTCGGTATCGCATTGCCCGGCGAGCTGCGCTGCCGCCGGCGTGCGATCGCCGCGCGCTGGCGCCGTACCGCGGCGGCGAGGTCGTCGAGCGACGCGTCGGGCGCGATGCGCGCGCCGTCCAGCGGCACGCCGAGCCGCTCGCCGACCGCGTCGAGGAGATTGATCCAGTCCAGCGAGTCGAGGTCGACCTGCGCGCGCAGCGCGCGCGTGGCATCGACCGCCGCCAGGTTTGCCTCGGGGGCCAGCGCCTGCAGTGCCGCCAGCACCGCGGCGCGGTCGTCGTCGATCGTGGCGGCGCCGTCCATGCGGCACGCAGTCTATGCGTCGCGCCGGTGGTGCGGCCCTCGGGTTCGCGCGCCTCTGTATGCCCGTCCAGTATGCTCGCGGCTTTGCCATGGCTGCCGTCCTCGACCGCCGCGATCCGTTCGCCGTGCTCAATGCCGAGCAACGCGCCGCGGCCGAGCACGGCGTCGGCGACGCGTCGGCGCCGGCGCTGCTCGTCGTCGCGGGCGCCGGCACCGGCAAGACGGCGACGCTGGCGGCGCGCGTCGCGAAGCTGGTGCTGGCCGGTGCCGACCCGCAGCGCGTGCTGCTGCTGACGTTCTCGCGCCGCGCCGCGCACGAGATGGCGCAGCGCGCAGCGCGTCTGCTGCATGCCGCGCTGGGGCTGCCGCCCACGCTGGCGGCGCCGCAGCTGCCGTGGGCCGGCACGTTCCACGCCGTCGCGGCGCGGTTGCTGCGCGAGCACGCGCCGCGCATCGGGCTCGCGCCCGCGTTCACGATCGTCGACCGCGGCGACGCCGAGGACCTGATGGGTCTCGTGCGCCACGAGCAGGGGCTGGCGGCCAGTGCGCGGCGGTTCCCGCTCAAGGGCAGGTGTCTGGCGATCTATTCGCGCGCCGTCAACACGCGCGAGCCGGTCGAGGCCGTCGTGCGCCACGCGTTCCCGTGGTGCCTGGGCTGGGAGGACGAGCTGCGCCGGCTGTTTGCCGCCTACGTGGCCGAGAAGCAGCGCCAGCAGCTGCTCGACTACGACGACCTGCTGCTGTACTGGCAGCTGCTGCTCGACGAGCCGTCGCTGGCCGGCGCCGTGCGCGCGCGCTTCGACCACGTGCTCGTCGACGAATACCAGGACACGAACCGGCTGCAGGCGGCGATCGTGCGCGGCCTGAAGCCCGACGGGCGCGGCCTGACGGTGGTCGGCGACGACGCGCAGGCCATCTATGGCTTTCGCGGTGCCGAACTGCGCCACATCCTCGACTTCCCGCGCCAGTTCGAGCCGCCGGCGCGCGTCGTCACGCTGACGCGCAACTACCGCTCGACGCAGCCGCTGCTGGCGGCGGCCAACGCCGTGGTCGCGCTCGCACCCGAGGGTTTCGCGAAGTCGCTGTGGAGCGACCGCGACGGCGAGCGCCCGCGGCTGGTGGCCGTGGCCGACGAAGCCGCGCAGGCACGCTGGGTGGCCGACGAGGTGCTGCGCCGGCGCGAGGAAGGGCTCGCGCTGAAGCAGCAGGCGGTGCTGTTCCGCGCGGCCCAGCACAGCGCGGCGCTCGAGCTGGAACTGGCGCGGCGCGACATCCCGTTCGTCAAGTACGGCGGGCTCGCCTTCCTCGAGGCGGCGCACGTCAAGGACCTGCTGTCGGTACTGCGCTGGGTGCACAACCCGCGCCACCGGCTCGCGGGCCTGCGCGTCGCCCAGCTGGTGCCGGGCATGGGGCCGGCGCACGCGCGCAGGCTCGTCGACGCGATGGCGCAGTCCGGCGACCCGGTGCAGGCGATGCACGACTTCGATGCGCCGCGCGCCGCGGCCACCGACTGGGCGGCGTGGCTGGCCGCGGCCGCCGCGCTGCGCACCGGCGACTGGCCCGGCGATGTCGCGTGCGCGCTGCAGTGGTACCGCCCGCACCTCGAGCGGCTGCACGACGACGCCGCGGTGCGGCTGGCGGACCTGGAGCAGCTCGCGCGGCTCGCGGCGGGCTACCCGAGCCGCGAGCGTTTCCTCGCCGAGCTGACCCTCGACCCGCCGCAGGCCACCAGCGACGAGGCCGGCGCGCCGCACCGCGACGAGGACTGGCTCGTGCTGTCGACGATCCACGCCGCCAAGGGCCAGGAGTGGGCCGCCCTCTGCGTGCTCCACGCCGTCGACGGCTGCATCCCGTCGGACCTCGCGACCGGCAGCGCCGCCGAGATCGAGGAAGAGCGCCGGCTGCTGTACGTCGCGATGACGCGCGCGAAGCGCCACCTCGCGCTGCTGGTGCCGCAGCGATTCCACGTCACGGCGCAGCACCGGCTCGGCGACCGGCACGTGTGGGCGTCGCTGACGCGCTTCGTGCCGCCGTCGGTGGCGGCGCTGTTCGACGTCGAGACCGCCGTCACCGACGCTGCCGCGGCCGAAGGCGGCGCGGCGTGCACCGGCGCGGCCGTCGACCTCGCGGCGCGCGCCCGCGCCGCGTTCTGACGCGCCCACCTCAGCGCCAGGCCGGGTCGTGCGCGAGCCGCGCGGGGTCGAAGCGGTCGACCTCGTGCAGCAGCTCGACGAAGCGGTCGCTGACGTGGTCGATCACGGCGCGTCCCTTGTCGGCGCTGGCGCGCGTGGCGTCGCCGCAGGCGCCCAGCGGGTTCAGGTCCTGCGTCTGCCAGCCGAGCTTGCCGGTGTTCGTGATCGACAGGAAGCGGTGGTCGTCGGCGAACTGCTCGGTCAGCGAGCGGAAGTGCTGCGCGCGGTCCATGCGCACGTGCTGCGGCGCGAGCGCGAGCATCACCGACGTCTCGAGGTCACCGCCGTGGATGCCGTGGCGCAGCTCGTGCGCGTCGAACATCCCCGGCGGCAGGCCGAGCGCCGTCCAGTTGGTGGCCACCACGACGACGCCGTGCTTCTCGCGCAGGTCGCGCGTGACGACGTCCATCAGGTTCATCTGTCCGCCGTGCGTGTTGAAGAACACGAACTTGCGCACGCCGCTGCGCACGACGCCGGCGGCCACCTCCATCCACAGCTCGATCAGCGTGTGCGCCGACAGCGTCAGCGTGCCGGGGTAGCGCGCGTGCTCGTTGCTCTTGCCGAACGGCAGCGTCGGCAGGAACAGCACCGGCAGCGCCTCGGGCAGCTTGGCGATCGTCGCCGCCACGAGGCCGTCGGCGATCGCGAAGTCGGTCGACAGCGGCAGGTGCGGGCCGTGCTGCTCGGTGGCGGCGATCGGCAGCACGGCGATCAGCCGCTCGCGCGGCAGCCGCGCGAGCTGCTCGCTGGTGTGGTCGGCCCAGTAGCGGCTGTGCCAGGCGGTCATCGGGAGCTCCTCGTCGGGCGTTCGTGGCAGGCGGGCGGCGCGATGATCGCCGATCGGGCCCGCCGGCGGCGTGGGCGCCGCGCGGCTACCATCGCCGCCCATCATGCCGACGCCGCCCGTCGCCGCCGCCCCGACGCCGGGCGTCGCCTCGCCACTGTGGCCGGGGCTGCTGTTGGCCGCCGGCGGTGCGATCGCGTTCTCGGGCAAGGCGATCATCGTCAAGCTCGCGTACCGCCACGGCGTCGACGCGGTGACGCTGATCATGCTGCGCATGCTGTTCGCGCTGCCGCTGTTCGTGCTGCTCGCGTGGTGGGCCGGGCGCGGCAGGCCGGCGCTGACGGCGCGCGACTGGCGCGTCGTCGCCGCGCTGGGCTTCAGCGGCTACTACCTCGCGAGCTTCCTCGACTTCCTCGGCCTGCAGTACATCAGCGCGAGCTTCGAGCGGCTGATCCTGTACCTGAACCCGACGCTGGTGCTGCTGCTGGGCGCGCTGCTGTTGCGGCGCCGCGTCGGCGCGCGCGAGCTGGTGGCGCTGGCCGTCAGCTACGCCGGCGTCGCGCTCGTGTTCGGCCACGAGGCGAAGCTCGAGGGGCCCAACGTCGCGCTCGGTGCGGCGCTGGTGTTCGGCAGCGCGGTGAGCTACGCGGTCTACCTCGTCTACAGCGGCGAAGAGGTGCGCCGGCTCGGCTCGCTGCGGCTGACGGGGCTGGCGACGACGGTCGCGTGCCTGCTGTGCATCGGCCAGTTCGCGCTGCTGCGCCCGCTCGACGCGGCGTGGACGGTGGCGCCCGAGGTGATCTGGCTGTCGGTGCTCAACGCGGTGGCGTGCACCTTCGCGCCGGTGATCATGGTGATGATGGCGATCGAGCGCATCGGCGCGACGCTGGCGTCGCAGACCGGCATGATCGGGCCGATGAGCACCGTCGCGATGGGCGTGCTGATCCTGGGCGAGCCGTTCAACGCCTGGGTCGCCGCCGGCACGGTGCTCGTGCTGCTGGGCGTGTGGCTGCTCACGCGATCACGCTGACGGCGCCACGGGACGGACGACGAAGACGACGGGGAACGACGATGGAGCTGGGACTGCAGGGCAAGTGGGCGCTGGTGTGCGCCGCGAGCAAGGGGCTGGGCAAGGGCTGCGCGAAGGCGCTGGTGCGCGAGGGCGTGCACGTGGTGATCACGGCGCGCGGCGTCGAGGTACTGGAGGCCACCGCGGCCGAGCTGCGCGCGCTGAACCCGGCCGTCGACGTTCGCACGGTGGCCGGCGACATCACGACGCCTGCCGGGCGCGCGGCGGCGCTGGCGGCGTGCCCGCAGGTCGACATCCTCGTCAACAACGCCGGCGGCCCGCCGCCGGGCGATTTCCGCGACTGGGATCGCGACGCATGGATCGCCGCGCTGGACGCCAACATGCTCACGCCGATCGAGCTGATCAAGGCCACCGTCGATGCGATGGCCGAGCGCGGCTTCGGGCGCGTCGTCAACATCACGTCGGGCGCGGTCAAGGCGCCGATCGACATCCTGGGCCTGTCCAACGGCGCGAGGAGCGGCCTGACGGGCTTCGTCGCCGGCCTCGCGCGCCAGCCGCGGCTCGCGTCGCGCAACGTGACGATCAACAACCTGCTGCCCGGCCCGTTCGACACCGACCGCCTGCGCGCGACGATGCAGGGCGCGGCGGCCAAGAGCGGACGCAGCATCGAGGCCGTGATGGACGAGCGCCGCGCGCTGAACCCGACGCGGCGCTTCGGCACGCCCGACGAGTTCGGCGCGCTGTGCGCTTTCGTCTGCAGCGTGCACGCCGGTTATCTGACCGGCCAGAACCTGCTGATCGACGGCGGCGCGTACCCGGGCACGTTCTGACGCGGTCCATGAAACGACGAAGCCCGCCGGCGGCGGGCTTCGGGTCGGGCGGGCGGTGGCGCTCAGCGCGCGGCCGTCGTCGCCGGGGCGTCGGGCGCCTGCTCGATGCCGATGCCGCCGCCGCTGCGCGGCTTGGCGGCCGCGACGCGCTGCGCTTCGTGCATGCAGCCGTCGACGACGCGCTGCCCGAGCTTGGTGTCGATCATCATCGACTTGGTCGCGATCTGGACGATCAGCATCTGCCCGCGCACGTCCTCCAGACGCACGGCACCGGTGTGCGACAGCACCGGCTTCATCGTGTAGGTGCGGTTGCGGAACGACACGTCGAGGTAGCCGTCGTGGCGCGGGTTCATCGCGACGTTGAGCGTCTGGTTGAACTCGCACTGGTACTCGCCGTAGTACGCCATCGACGCGGCGGCCATCTGCTCGCCGCCGGCAGGCGGCAGGTCCACCGGCGCCAAGGCGGGCGCCGGCGCGGCGCTGCGCGCGGGCTGGACGGCGATGCGGTTGGCCTTGGTCTGTGGCGCAGCCACCTTCGCGGTGGTGCCGGCGCTTTGGGCGCAGGCCAGCCCCGGCAGGGCGAGGGCGGCGGCGGCGATCAGGGCGAGACGCTTCATCGATGGGCTCCCGGTGGCGCGATGGGCGCATTGTGATCGTGTGCGCCGGATCAGGTGAATCCGGATGTTGCGCAGCGGGCACATTTCTCGTTTTGGTCGCCCGGTGGCGGAACCGGCGCGGCTTGCGGTGCGCAGCGTCAGGCGTCGGGCTCGAAGTAGGCGCGCCGCACCTCGGCGGGCAGCTGCGGGCCGCCGGCGTACGACGTGCGCCACGCGCGCTCGAGCACCTGCCAGAAGTAGCGGTAGCTGGCGCGGTCGTGCAGCGTGTCCATGTGGCTGATCGGCGCCCAGTGCGCCGCCTGCGCCTTGGCGATGATCTCGATCGCCTGGTCGACCTCGGCCGCGCTCGGCGTGAAGGCGTCGATGATCGGCCGCACCTGCGCCGGGTGGATGCTCCACATGCGCGTGTAGCCCAGCTCGCGCGCGGCGCGGGTGGCGGCTTCCTGCAGCTTGGCCGGGTGCTTGAACTCGGTGACGACGCAGTGCGACGGCGTCTTGCCGGCTGCGTGGCAGGCGGCGGAGATCTCGAGCTTGGCGCGCACGACGAGCGGGTGCTCGAACTGGCCGCGCGCGCTCATCGCCGACTGCGGGATCGCGCCGCGGTGCGCCGAGACGAAGTCCATCAGCCCGAACGACAGCGACTCGATGCGCGGGTGCGCCGCCAGCGCGTGCACGTCGCGCAGCGCGCCGTGCGTCTCGACGAGTGCGTGCAGCGGGATCGGACGCTCGATGCCGGCGCCGCGCGCGACGTGGTCGATCGCCTGTGCGGCGGCCTGCAAGTCGGCCAGGCCATCGACCTTGGGGATCATCAGGTACGCGAGCCTCGCGCCGGCGCGCCGCACGATGACCTCGACCATGCCGAGGAAAGCCGGATGCGACACCGGCACGACGCGCGCACCGACGCGGCCGTGCACGTTCGGCGGCGAGGTGACGAGCTCGGCGATGCGATGCGCCTGCTCGATCTCGCCACCCACCGGCGCGCCGTCCTCTCCGTCGAGCGTGACGTCGAACACCGGCCCGAGCTCGGCCTGCAGCTCGAGGCTCTTGCGCATGCGTTCGGGCACGCCGGCGTAGTGGTCGCACACCGGCAGCGACGCCGGCCGTTCATTGGCGCCGAACAGCACCTCACGCGGGTGGACAGGGGACGAGGCGGTCATCGGCGGGCGTGTCCTGTGGCGCGGGGTGGGGGGCGAAGCAAGGCGGCCGGCAGGCTGCGCACCTGCCGGCCGCGGGCCGGGAGCGGGGGTGCCGCGGTCAGAGCAGGTGCCTGACGCCGTCCTGTTCCGACAGCAGCTCGGCCAGCGTCTTGTCGATGCAGCCTTGGCTGAACTCGTCGATCGGCAGGCCCTCGACGATGCGGTAGTCGCCGCCGGCGCAGGTCACGGGGTAGCCGAACACCACGTCCTTCGGGATGCCGTACTCGCCGTTGCTCGGCACGCCCATCGTGACCCATTCGCCGTTCGTGCCCAGCGCCCAGTCGCGCATGTGGTCGATCGCCGCGTTGGCGGCCGACGCGGCCGACGACAGCCCGCGCGCCTCGATGATCGCCGCGCCGCGCTTGCCGACGGTGGGCAGGAACACGTCCTTGTTCCAGACGGGGTCGTTGATCATCTCCTTGACGGAGGCACCGTCGATCGTTGCGAAGCGGTAATCGGCATACATCGTCGGGCTGTGGTTGCCCCACACGCACAGCTTGCGGATGCTGGACACCGGCTTGCCGGTCTTGGCGGCGATCTGCGAGAGCGCGCGGTTGTGGTCGAGGCGCAGCATCGCAGTGAAGTTGCGGCGGTCGAGGTCGGGCGCCGACTTCATCGCGATGTACGCATTGGTGTTGGCCGGGTTGCCCACGACGAGCACCTTGACGTGGCGGCTCGCGCTGGCGTTGAGCGCCTTGCCCTGCGCGGTGAAGATCTGTGCGTTGGCCGCGAGCAGGTCGGCGCGCTCCATGCCCGGTCCGCGCGGGCGCGCGCCGACGAGCAGCGCGTAGTCGGTGTCCTTGAATGCCTTGGTCGCGTCGCTGTGCGCTTCCATGCCGGCGAGCAGCGGGAAGGCGCAGTCCTCAAGCTCCATCATCACCCCCTTGAGCGCTTTTTGCGCCTTCTCGTCGGGGATCTCGAGCAGCTGCAGGATCACCGGCTGGTCCTTGCCGAGCATCTCGCCCGCGGCGATGCGAAACAGCAGGGCGTAACCGATTTGGCCAGCGGCGCCGGTGACGGCGACTCGAACGGGCTTCTTGCTCATGGTGGAGGCTCCGGAAGAGGGTGGACGCAGGGGCGCCGGGCGAGGCCGTCGCCGAGGCGCGCAGTGTAGGCCCATCCGCCTTACACGGCGGCTTACAGCCGAGCGCCGCGCGCGGCCAATGACGCTATCTGTTGTCTTATATAAGAGATCGGACCACGTGGACGCGCGGGCGCGCTTGTGGTGCAATGCGGGCATGCCCGTGCCGAACACCGCCGACCCCGCCGGTGCCACGCCCGCGTTCAGCCCGCTGTACCAGCAGATCAAGGCGCTGATCACGCAGTCGCTGCAGGCCGGCGACTGGAAGCCCGGCGAGGTGATTCCGAGCGAGACCGAACTCGCCCAGCGCTTCAAGGTCAGCCAGGGCACGGTGCGCAAGGCGATCGACGAACTCGCCACCGAGAACCTGCTCGTGCGCCGCCAGGGCAAGGGCACCTTCGTCGCCACCCACGCCGAGGCGCAGGTGCAGTACCGCTTCCTGCGCCTGGTGCCCGACGACGGCAGCGCCGAGCGCCTCGAGCGCCGCTTCCTCGACTGCCGGCGGCTGCGTGCGCCGGCGGAGGTCGCCCGCGCGCTGGACCTTCGCAGTGGCGACGCCGTCGTGCAGATCCGCCGGCTGCTGTCGTTTCGCGGCCGCCCCGTCGTGCTCGACGACCTGTGGCTGCCCGGCGCACTGTTCAAGGGGCTGAGCGCCGAGCGGCTGGCCGAGTGGCGCGGCCCGCTGTACCGGCTGTTCGAAAGCGAGTTCGGCGTGCACATGGTGCGCGCCGAGGAGAAGATCCGCGCGGTGGCGGCCGACGACACCGCGGCGGCCCTGCTCGGGTGCGCGCCGGGCGCGCCGCTGCTGAGCGTCGAGCGCATCGCATTCACCTACGGCGACCGGCGCGTCGAGCTGCGCCGCGGCCTGTACGACACGACGAACCACCACTACCGCAACGAGCTGAGCTGAAGAACGCGGCGCCCTTGTCAGGCCCGCGTCGGGCCGCTCTCGTACGCTGCTGCATTGCAATAAACTTCGAAGGTTTCGCGCGACGCGAACGCCGCCTCAGGCGGGGCGCCGCGCGGCGCACCAGGACGAACCGACATGGCTTCACCTTCCCCGTCTTCTCGCGCGCGGCCGGTCTACCGCAACATCCACGTCACGCAGATCGTCAAATACCGGCTGCCGCCCGCCGGCATCGTGTCGATCCTGCACCGCATCAGCGGCGCGCTGATGTTCGTGCTGCTGCCCTTCGTGATCTGGATGTTCGACGCCAGCGTCTCGTCGCAGGCGTCGTACGACGCGTTCACGAGCGCGTTCGTCGCCGGGATCGGGCCGTTCGCGGGCTGGTTCCTGAAGCTCGTCGTGCTGGCGCTGATCTGGGCCTACCTGCACCACTTCATCGCCGGCGTGCGTCACCTGTGGATGGACATGACGCACAGTGTCAGCAAGGCGCAGGGGCACAGCTCGGCGCTGTTCACGCTCGCGGCGAGCATCGTGCTGACGCTGCTGCTGGGCGCCAAGCTGTTCGGCATCTACTGAGGTCACTGCGATGGCTGTCAACTACGGATCGAAGCGCCTCGTCGTCGGCGCGCACTACGGGCTGCGCGACTGGCTCAGCCAGCGCGTCACGGCGGCGCTGATGGCGCTGTTCACGCTCGTCCTGCTGGTGCAACTGCTGCTGCCCGGCGAGCTGAACTACGACCGCTGGAGCGGCATCTTCGCCGCCCAGTGGATGAAGCTGCTGACCTTCGTCGTCGTCATCGCGCTGCTGTACCACGTGTGGGTGGGCGTGCGCGACATCTGGATGGACTACGTCAAGCCCGTGGGCGTGCGGCTCGTGCTGCAGGTGCTGACCCTCGTGTGGCTGCTCGGCTGCGCCGGGTGGGCCGTTCAAGTGCTGTGGAGGCTGTAATGCACATCGGAACGTCTCTTCCGCGCCGCAAGTTCGACGTCGTGATCGTCGGCGCCGGTGGCTCGGGCATGCGCGCGTCGCTGCAGCTGGCCGAGGCCGGCCTCAACGTCGCGGTGCTGTCCAAGGTGTTCCCGACGCGCTCGCACACGGTGGCGGCGCAGGGCGGCATCGGCGCCTCGCTCGGCAACATGAGCGAGGACAACTGGCACTACCACTTCTACGACACCGTCAAGGGCAGCGACTGGCTCGGCGACCAGGACGCGATCGAGTTCATGTGCCGCGAGGCGCCGAAGGTCGTCTACGAGCTCGAGCACTTCGGCATGCCGTTCGACCGCAACCCCGACGGCACGATCTACCAGCGCCCGTTCGGCGGCCACACCGCCAACTACGGAGAGAAGCCGGTGCAGCGCGCCTGCGCTGCGGCCGACCGCACCGGCCACGCGATGCTGCACACGCTGTACCAGCGCAACGTGCGCGCGCGCACGACGTTCTTCGTCGAGTGGATGGCGCTCGACCTGATCCGCGACGCCGACGGCGACGTGCTCGGCGTCACCGCGCTCGAGATGGAGACCGGCGAGGTCTACGTGCTCGAGGCCAAGGTCACGCTGCTGGCCACCGGCGGCGCCGGGCGCATCTACGCGGCGAGCACCAACGCCTTCATCAACACCGGTGACGGGCTGGGCATGGCCGCGCGCGCGGGCATCCCGCTCGAGGACATGGAGTTCTGGCAGTTCCACCCCACCGGGGTGGCCGGCGCCGGCGTGCTGCTGACCGAGGGCTGCCGCGGCGAGGGCGCGATCCTGCGCAACGCCAACGGCGAGCGCTTCATGGAGCGCTACGCGCCGACGCTGAAGGACCTCGCACCGCGCGACTTCGTCAGCCGCTGCATGGACCAGGAGATCAAGGAAGGGCGCGGCTGCGGTCCGAACAAGGACTACATCCACCTCGACATGACGCACCTGGGTGCCGAGACGATCATGAAGCGGCTGCCCAGCGTCTACGAGATCGGGCACAACTTCGCCAACGTCGACATCACGAAGGAGCCGATCCCGGTGGTGCCGACGATCCACTACCAGATGGGCGGCATCCCGACCAACATCCACGGTCAGGTCGTCGTGCCCCGGGGCGGCGACCCGAACGCGGTGGTGGGCGGCCTGTACGCGGTGGGTGAATGCTCGTGCGTCAGCGTGCACGGCGCCAACCGCCTGGGCACCAACTCGCTGCTCGACCTGCTGGTGTTCGGCCGCGCGGCCGGCAACCACATCGTCGACAGCTTCAAGCGCGCCGACAAGGCGCACAAGCCGCTGCCGAAGGACGCGGTCGACCGCACGCTCGAGCGGCTCGCGCGGCTCGACGCGAGCACGAGCGGCGAGTACGCGCAGGACGTGGCCAACGACATCCGCAAGACGATGCAGCAGCACGCCGGCGTGTTCCGCACGCAGGCGAGCATGGACGAAGGCGTGGTCAAGGTCGCGGCGCTGCGCGAGCGCGTCAAGGCGATCACGCTCAAGGACAAGAGCAAGGTCTTCAACACGGCGCGCGTCGAGGCGCTCGAAGTCGAGAACCTGATCGAAGCCGCGCAAGCGACGATGGTGTCGGCCGCCGCGCGCAAGGAGTGCCGCGGCGCGCACACCGTCAAGGACTACGAGCGCGGCGCCGACGACCCCGACTGCCCGCTCGGCCGCAACGACCGCGAGTGGCTGAAGCACACGCTGTGGTACGCCGAGGGCAACCGCCTCGAGTACAAGCCGGTGCAGCTCAAGCCGCTGACCGTCGAGTCGGTGCCGCCGAAGGTCCGCACGTTCTGACCCCGCGCAAGGAATCGAAGTCATGGCCCAGCGCACGTTCCAGATCTACCGCTACGACCCCGACAAGGACGCCAAGCCGTACATGCAGACGCTGCAGGTCGAACTCGATGGCAGCGAGCGCATGCTGCTCGACGCGCTGATGAAGCTCAAGTCGATCGACCCGACGCTGAGCTTCCGCCGCTCGTGCCGCGAGGGCGTGTGCGGGTCCGACGCGATGAACATCAACGGCAAGAACGGCCTGGCGTGCCTGACCAACCTGCGCACGCTGCCCGACACCATCGTCCTCAAGCCGCTGCCCGGGCTGCCCGTGATCCGCGATCTGATCGTCGACATGACGCAGTTCTTCAAGCAGTACCACTCGATCAAGCCGTACCTCGTCAACGACACGCCGCCGCCCGAGAAGGAGCGGCTGCAGTCGCCCGAGGAGCGCGAGGAGCTCAACGGCCTGTACGAGTGCATCCTGTGCGCGAGCTGCAGCACGAGCTGCCCGAGCTTCTGGTGGAACCCCGACAAGTTCGTCGGCCCGGCCGGGCTGCTGCAGGCCTACCGCTTCATCGCCGACAGCCGCGACCAGGCCACCGCCGAGCGGCTCGACAACCTCGAGGACCCGTACCGGCTGTTCCGCTGCCACACGATCATGAACTGCGTCGACGTCTGCCCGAAGGGCCTCAACCCGACGAAGGCGATCGGCAAGATCAAGGAGCTGATGGTCCGCCGGGCCGTCTGACACGGCGCGACGATGGACGCCTTGCTCGACGCCCGCGAACTCGGCCGCCTGAAGTGGCGCTGCCGCCGCGGTCTGCTCGAGAACGACCTGTTCGTCGAGCGCTTCTTCCGCGAGCACGAGGAGACCATCACGACAAGGCAGGCCGCGGGGCTCGCCGCGCTGATGGACCTGCCGGACAACGACCTGCTCGACCTGCTGCTCGCGCGCACCGAGCCGCACGGTGAGCTCGACCGGCCCGAAGTGCACGAGGTGCTGGCGCTGATGCGGCGCCCGCGCCCGACCGACGACTGACGAAAGGAATTTGCGATGACGCCCTCCGACGTGAAAGCCACCCTGTCGTTCTCCGACGGCAGCCCGAGCATGGAGCTGCCGATCTACAAGGGCACGATCGGCCCCGACGTGATCGACATCCGCAAGCTGTACGCGCAGACGGGCAAGTTCACCTACGACCCGGGTTTCCTGTCGACCGCGTCCTGCCAGTCGGCCATCACCTACATCGACGGCGACAAGGGCGAGCTGCTGTACCGCGGCTACCCGATCGAGCAGCTCGCCACGCAGTGCGACTTCCTCGAGGTGTGCTACCTGCTGCTGTACGGCGAGCTGCCCACCGTCGAGCAGCGCGCGAAGTTCTCGAAGACCATCACCAACCACACGATGGTCAACGAGCAGATGCAGTTCTTCCTGCGCGGCTTCCGCCGCGACGCGCACCCGATGGCGGTGATGACCGGCCTGGTCGGCGCGATGTCGGCCTTCTATCACGACAGCACCGACGTCCACAACCCGAAGCACCGCGAGATCGCCGCGCACCGCCTGATCGCGAAGATGCCGACGCTGGTGGCGATGGCCTACAAGTACTCGATCGGCCAGCCGTACATCTACCCGAAGAACTCGCTGAGCTACACCGCGAACTTCATGCGCATGATGTTCGCGACGCCGTGCGAGGAGTACGAACCCAACGACGTGCTCGTGCGCGCCCTCGACCGCATCTTCATCCTGCACGCCGACCACGAGCAGAACGCCAGCACGTCGACCGTGCGCCTGTGCGGCAGCTCGGGCACCAACCCGTTCGCGGCCATCGCCGCGGGCGTGGCTTGCCTGTGGGGCCCGGCGCACGGCGGCGCCAACGAGGCGGCGCTGAACATGCTCGAGGACATCCAGCGCAACGGTGGCGTCGAGAAGATCGGCGAGTTCATCAAGCAGGTCAAGGACAAGAACTCGAGCGTGCGGCTGATGGGCTTCGGCCACCGCGTCTACAAGAACTACGACCCGCGCGCCAAGCTGATGCGCGAGACCTGCCACGAGGTGCTCGGCGAGCTCGGGCTCGAGAACGACCCGCTGTTCAAGCTGGCGATGGCGCTCGAGAAGATCGCGCTCGAGGACGAGTACTTCGTCGCACGCAAGCTGTACCCGAACGTCGACTTCTATTCGGGCATCGTGCAGCGCGCGATCGGCATCCCGGTGAGCCTGTTCACGGCGATCTTCGCGCTCGCGCGCACCGTGGGCTGGATCGCCCAGCTCAACGAGATGATCGGCGACCCCGAGTACAAGATCGGCCGTCCGCGCCAGCTGTTCGTCGGCTCGGCGCCGCGCCAGGTCAAGCCGATTGCCGAGCGCGGCTGAGCCGCCCGCCGGTCGGCCCCCGATTGACCCCGTGCCAGCAAGCTGAGGGTATATACAGTATCCTTACGGCTGACGCAGGTTCGTATCCCTGCCGCTCTCGGAGCAACGAATGGCCAAAGACGAGATCAAGACCCTGGTGGAACCCGACGGCTTGCGCTACAAGTCCAAGGCGCCCGGCTCGCCGTTTTCGGTGGCCGGCGCGTTCGGTGCCGGCACGATGTCGTGCTTCCTGTGCGGCAAGCACCGTCCGCGCTCGATGCTGAAGACGCGCAAGCTGCTCGGCCGCTCGCAGACGGTGTGCGCGCCGTCGTGCAAGGAACTCGAGGCGCAGCTGAAGTCCTGACGGCGCCGCGCGCCCGCTGACGATCGCCCCGCCGTGCGCGGGGCGATTGCTTTTTCGGGCGCCCCCTCGGCCCTCAGCCGGCCGCGGCCTCGAAGCCGCTGTCGAAGTGCGCCCGCATCAGCCGCGCGGCAGCCTCGGCGTCGCGCGCCGCGATCGCCGCCATGATCGCGCGGTGCTCGGCCAGCGAGTCGGCCAGCCGGCCCTGCTTGAACAGCGAGTGGTGGCGGCTGAGCTTCATGACCTTGCGCAGATCGGCCACCACCTGCTGGCTCCAGCGGTTGCCGGCGATCTCGAGCAGCGCGCGGTGCCAGCGCTCGTTGGTGGCGAAGAAGGCGTCGCGCTGCTGCACGTCGTGCTCGAGCTGCTCGTGCAGCTGCTGCAGGCGCGCGCGCTGCGCGTCGTCGGCGCCGCGCGCGACGGCGGCCGCCGCGTCGCTTTCGAGCAGCGCGAGCACGTGGTAGACCTGCGCGACGTCGTCGCGGCTCATCTCCGTGACGTACGCGCCGCGGCCGAGCTTCATCGTCACCAGGCCCTCGACGGCGAGCACTTTCAGCGCCTCGCGCAGCGGCGTGCGGCTGATGCCGTACTCGGCGGCGAGCTTCTGTTCGTCGATCCAGCGGCCCGGTGGCAGCTCGCGGGCGAAGATCTGCTGCCGCAGGCGCTCGGCCACGTCTTCGTACAAGGCGCGCCGCACGAAGGGACGCGCGGTGGGCAAGGCGTCGGCGGCGGACACGGCGGCGGGTGAGGTCAGATTGGCGTTGGCGTTGAATTCATAATTATGCATAATTTTACGAAACCGGCAACCGCGCCGCCGCGCAGCGCACCCGCCGGCCCGAGCACCGTGCGCGCCGTCTCGAGCGGCGCCTGCCCGTCGAGGAGAACCGCATGACCCCGTCCGATGCCGCCGGCTCCGTCTTCACGCCCGCCACGCTCGAGCAGTGGCTGCGCGCGGCCGCGAAGTCGGCACCGGGTGGCGACGTCGCCGCGCTGAACTGGGTCACGCCCGAGGGCCTCGTCGTCAAGCCGCTGTACACGGCGGCGGACCTGCAGGGGCTGCCGTACACCGACACGCTGCCCGGCTTCGAGCCCTTCGTGCGCGGCCCGCAGGCGACGATGTACGCGGTGCGGCCGTGGACGATCCGCCAGTACGCCGGCTTCTCGACCGCCGAGGACAGCAACGCGTTCTACCGCAAGGCCTTGGCCGCCGGCGCGCAGGGCGTCAGCGTCGCGTTCGACCTCGCGACGCACCGCGGCTACGACAGCGACCACCCGCGCGTGACCGGCGACGTCGGCAAGGCGGGCGTGGCGGTCGACAGCGTCGAGGACATGAAGATCCTGTTCGACGGCATCCCGCTCGACAAGGTCAGCGTGAGCATGACGATGAACGGCGCCGTGCTGCCGGTGCTCGCCGGCTACGTCGTCGCCGCCGAGGAGCAGGGCGTCGCGCAGGACCAGCTCTCGGGGACCATCCAGAACGACATCCTCAAGGAGTTCATGGTCCGCAACACCTACATCTACCCGCCGCAGCCGTCGATGCGCATCGTCGGCGACATCATCGAGTACACCGCCAAGCACATGCCGCGGTTCAACTCGATCAGCATCTCCGGCTACCACATGCAGGAGGCGGGGGCCAACCAGGCGCTCGAGCTCGCGTTCACGCTCGCCGACGGCAAGGAGTACGTGAAGACGGCGCTCGCCAAGGGTCTGGACGTCGACGAGTTCGCCGGGCGCCTGTCGTTCTTCTGGGCGATCGGGATGAACTTCTACCTCGAGATCGCCAAGATGCGCGCCGCGCGCCTGCTGTGGTGCCGCATCATGAAGCAGTTCGGCGCGAAGAACCCGAAGAGCCTGATGCTGCGCACGCACTGCCAGACCTCGGGCTGGAGCCTGACGGAACAGGATCCGTACAACAACATCGTGCGCACGACGATCGAGGCGATGGCCGCGGTGTTCGGCGGCACGCAGTCGCTGCACACCAACAGCTTCGACGAGGCGATCGCGCTGCCCACCGAGTTCAGCGCGCGCATCGCGCGCAACACGCAGCTGATCCTGCAGGAGGAGACGCACATCACGAACGTGATCGACCCGTGGGCCGGCAGCTACATGATGGAGACGCTCACGCAGCAGATGGCCGACAAGGCGTGGGCGATCATCGAGGAGGTCGACGCGATGGGTGGCATGACGAAGGCCGTCGACAGCGGCTGGGCCAAGCTCAAGATCGAGGCCAGCGCCGCCGAGAAGCAGGCGCGCATCGACAGCGGCAAGGACGTCATCGTCGGCGTCAACAAGTACCGGCTGCCGAAGGAGGAACCGGTCGAGATCCTCGAAGTCGACAACCACAAGGTGCGCGAGCAGCAGATCGCGCGGCTCGCGCGCATCAAGGCCACGCGCGACGGCGCCAGGGTCCGCGCCGCGCTCGCCGCGCTGACCGAGTGCGCGGCCAGCGGTCGCGGTAACCTGCTCGACCTCAGCATCCAGGCGATGCGCGCACGTGCCACCGTCGGAGAAGTCAGCGATGCCCTCGAACAGGTCTTCGGCCGCCACCGTGCCGACATCCAGAAGGTGACCGGCGTGTACGCCGCGGCCTACGACAGCGCCGAGGGCTGGGACCGGCTCAAGGCCGAGATCGCGCAGTTCGCGAAGGACCACGGCCGCCGCCCGCGCGTGATGATCGCCAAACTCGGCCAGGACGGCCACGACCGCGGCGCCAAGGTGGTCGCCACCGCGTTCGCCGACCTCGGCTTCGACGTCGACATCGGCGCGCTGTTCCAGACCCCCGAGGAGTGCGCGCGCCAGGCGATCGAGAACGACGTGCACGCGGTCGGCGTCAGCACGCTCGCCGCCGGGCACAAGACGCTGGTGCCGGCGATCATCGAGGAGCTGAAGAAGCAAGGCGGCGACGACATCGTCGTCTTCGTCGGCGGCGTGATTCCTCAGCAGGACTACGAGTTCCTCTACGCCGCCGGCGTCAAGGGCATCTACGGCCCCGGCACGCCGATCCCGGTCAGTGCCAAGGACGTGCTCGAGCGCATCCGCGAAAGCGTCGACGCGCGCTGACGGGCCGACGATGCTCGACGCCGACCAGCAGCTCGTCGACGCCATCGTCGGCGGCACCGGTCCCGCGCAGCGGCGTGCGATCGCCAAGGCGATCACGCTGCTCGAGTCGACGCGCGCCGACCACCGCGAGCGCGCCGACGCGCTGCTCGACGCGCTGCTGCCGCGCGCCGGCGGCGCGCTGCGGCTGGGCATCTCGGGCGTGCCCGGCGTCGGCAAGAGCACGTTCATCGAGGCGCTGGGCCTGTTCCTGATCGCGCGCGGGCACCGTGTCGCCGTGCTCGCCGTCGACCCGTCGTCGAGCGTGTCGGGCGGCTCGATCCTCGGCGACAAGACGCGCATGGAGCACCTGTCGCGCGACGAGCGCGCCTACATCCGCCCGAGCCCTTCGGCCGGCACGCTCGGCGGCGTGGCCGAGAAGACGCGCGAGGCGATGCTGGTGCTCGAGGCCGCCGG
This sequence comes from Azohydromonas sediminis, assembly GCF_003574675.1. Taxonomy (GTDB): domain Bacteria; phylum Pseudomonadota; class Gammaproteobacteria; order Burkholderiales; family Burkholderiaceae_C; genus Calidifontimicrobium; species Calidifontimicrobium sediminis. Next base: position 273,083 of record NZ_QOAZ01000001.1, on the reverse strand, counting down.
CTTCGACGTCGTGATCGTCGAGACGGTGGGCGTCGGCCAGAGCGAGACCGCGGTGGCCGGCATGACCGACATGTTCGTGCTGCTGCAGCTGCCCAACGCCGGCGACGACCTGCAGGCGATCAAGAAGGGCGTGATGGAGCTCGCCGACCTCGTCGTCATCAACAAGGCCGACCTCGACGAGGCGGCGGCCACGCGCGCGCGCGCGCAGATCACGTCGGCGCTGCGACTGTTCGGCCTGCACGGCCACCCGGACCACGCGCACCACGACGCCGCCGTGTGGCACCCGCGCGTGCTGCAGCTCAGTGCGCTCAAAGGCCAGGGGCTGGCCGAGTTCTGGGATGCCGTCACGCAGTTTCGCGCGCTGCAGACCGCCAGCGGGCGCCTGGCGCAGCGCCGCGAGCAGCAGACGGTGGCCTGGCTGTGGGAGCGCATCGACGCCGGGCTGAAGGAGCGCTTCCGCCAGCACCCGGCCGTCGCCGCCGCGCTGCCCGGCGCGACGGCCGACGTGCGTGCCGGCCGCGTCGCCGCGTCGGTGGCCGCGCGGCGCCTGCTCGACCTGTTCCACTGACCTTCACGACATCACCCCGCGGAGACGCGTCCATGCACGACATCATCGAACAACTCGAACGCAAGCGCGCCGCCGCGCGCCTGGGCGGAGGCCAGAAGCGCATCGACGCGCAGCATGCCAAGGGCAAGCTGACCGCGCGCGAGCGCCTGTCGCTGCTGCTCGACGAAGGCACGTTCGAGGAGTGGGACATGTTCGTCGAGCACCGCTGCGCCGACTTCGGCATGGCCGACCAGAAGATCCCCGGCGACGGCGTCGTCACCGGCTACGGGATGATCAATGGCCGCCTCGTGTTCGTCTTCAGCCAGGACTTCACCGTCTTCGGCGGCGCGCTCAGCGAAGCGCACGCCGAGAAGATCTGCAAGGTGATGGACCAGGCGATGAAGGTCGGCGCCCCGGTGATCGGGCTCAACGACTCGGGCGGCGCGCGCATCCAGGAGGGCGTCGCGTCGCTCGGCGGCTACGCCGAGGTGTTCCAGCGCAACGTGATGGCCTCGGGCGTGATCCCGCAGATCAGCCTGATCATGGGCCCGTGTGCGGGCGGCGCGGTGTACTCACCGGCGATGACCGACTTCATCTTCATGGTCCGCGACAGCTCGTACATGTTCGTGACCGGTCCCGACGTCGTGAAGACGGTGACGCACGAGGAGGTGACCGCCGAACAGCTCGGCGGCGCGACGACGCACACGACCAAGAGCGGCGTCGCGGACCTCGCGTTCGACAACGACGTCGAGGCGATCCTGATGCTGCGGCGCTTCTTCAACTACCTTCCGCTGAACAACCGCGAGAAGCCGCCGGTGCGCGCCAGCGGCGACCCGGCCGACCGGCTCGACCACAGCCTCGACACGCTGGTGCCCGACAACCCGAACAAGCCGTACGACATCAAGGAACTGATCGTCAAGGTGCTCGACGACCACGACTTCTTCGAGATCCAGCCCGACCACGCGAAGAACATCGTCGTCGGCTTCGGCCGTCTCGAGGGGCACACGGTGGGCATCGTCGCCAACAACCCGATGGTGCTGGCCGGCTGCCTCGACATCAAGAGCAGCATCAAGGCGGCGCGCTTCGTGCGCTTCTGCGACGCGTTCAACATCCCCGTCGTCACCTTCGTCGACGTCCCCGGTTTCATGCCCGGCACCGCGCAGGAGTACGGCGGCATCATCAAGCACGGTGCCAAGCTGCTGTACGCCTACGCCGAGGCCACCGTGCCCAAGGTCACGGTGATCACGCGCAAGGCCTACGGCGGCGCCTACGACGTCATGAGCTCGAAGCACCTGCGGGGCGACGTCAACTTCGCGTGGCCGAACGCCGAGATTGCCGTGATGGGCGCCAAGGGGGCGGTCGAGATCATCTTCCGCGAGGACAAGGCCGACCCGGTCAAGCTCGCGGCGCGCGAGGCCGAGTACAAGGCGCGCTTCGCGAACCCCTTCGTCGCCGGCGCGCGCGGCTACATCGACGACGTGATCCAGCCGCACGAGACGCGCAAGCGCATCTGCCGCTCGCTCGTGATGCTGCGCGACAAGAAGCTCGAGAACCCGTGGCGCAAGCACGGGAACATCCCCCTGTGAGCGCGGAGACGGTGATGTTCAAGAAGATCCTGATCGCCAACCGCGGGGAAATCGCCTGCCGCGTGATCAAGACGGCGAAGAAGATGGGCATCGCGACGGTGGCCGTCTACTCCGAGGCCGACCGCGACGCGCGCCACGTCGAACTCGCCGACGAGTCGGTGTTCATCGGCGCGGCGCCGAGCCGCGAGTCGTACCTCGCGATGGACAAGATCATCGCGGCGTGCAAGGCCACCGGCGCGCAGGCGGTGCACCCGGGCTACGGGTTCCTCTCCGAGAACGAGGAGTTCGCGCGCCGCGTCGAGGAGGAGGGCATCGTCTTCATCGGCCCGAAGCACTACTCGATCGCCGCGATGGGCGACAAGATCGCGTCGAAGAAGCTGGCGCGGGAGGCCGGCGTCAGCACGATCCCGGGCTGGAACGACGCGATCGACACGCCCGAGCAGGCGGTGCGGATCGCGCGCGACATCGGCTACCCGGTGATGATCAAGGCCAGCGCCGGCGGCGGCGGCAAGGGCCTGCGCGTGGCGTTCAACGACCAGGAGGCCTTCGACGGCTTCGCGTCGTGCCGCAACGAGGCCAAGGCCAGCTTCGGCGACGACCGCGTGTTCATCGAGAAGTTCGTCGAGGGCCCGCGCCACATCGAGATCCAGGTGCTCGGCGACGCGCACGGCAACGTCGTCTACCTGTGGGAGCGCGAGTGCAGCATCCAGCGCCGCCACCAGAAGGTGATCGAGGAGGCACCGAGCCCCTTCATCAGCGACGCGACGCGCAAGGCGATGGGCGAGCAGGCCGTCGCGCTCGCGAAGGCGGTGAAGTACCAGAGCGCGGGCACGGTCGAGTTCGTCGTCGGCCGCGACCAGAGCTTCTACTTCCTCGAGATGAACACGCGGCTGCAGGTCGAGCACCCGGTCACCGAGTGCATCACCGGGCTCGACCTCGTCGAGCAGATGATCCGCGTGGCCGCCGGCGAGAAGCTCGGCTTCGGGCAGGACGACGTGCGCCGCCGCGGCTGGGCGATCGAGTGCCGCATCAACGCCGAGGACCCGTTCCGCGGCTTCCTGCCCTCGACCGGGCGGCTGGTGCGCTACCAGCCTCCGCCGACGACGATGGAGGCCGCGCTGCCGGTGCCCGAAGGCGGCGGCGTGCGCGTCGACACCGGCGTCTACGAGGGCGGCGAGATCCCGATGCACTACGACTCGATGATCGCCAAGCTGATCGTGCACGGCCTCGACCGCGACGACGCGATCGCAAAGATGCGCGACGCGCTCAACGCGTTCGTGATCCGCGGCATCGCGAGCAACATCCCGTTCCAGGCCGCGCTGCTCGCGCACCCGAAGTTCGTCGCCGGCGACTTCGACACCGGCTTCATCGCGCAGCATTACCCGCAGGGCTTCCGTGCCGAGGACGTGCCGCACGACGACCCCGACTTCCTCGTTGCACTCGCTGCGGCCGTCCACCGCACCTACCGCAAGCGCGCGGCGATGATCAGCGGCCAGCTGCCGGGCCACACGCTGAAGATCGGCCACGCCTACGTCGTCGTCGTCAAGGGCGAGGGCGGCGAGCACGCGTACCACCCCGCCGAGGTCCACGTGGCCGACGGCGCGATTCGCGTGGCGGTGGGCGGCAAGACCTACGTCATCGCCAAGGACTGGACCTTCCGCGACATCCGCGCACGCGGTACCTGCAACGGCCAGCCGTTCACGGCGCAGGTCGAGCGCCACGGGCTGTGGCTCAAGATCTCGCACAACGGCCGCGCGATCGACGCGATGGTGCTGCTGCCGCACGCGGCCGAGCTGCTGCGGCTGATGCCGCACAAGCCGCCGCCCGACATGAGCAAGTTCCTGCTCTCGCCGATGCCGGGGCTGCTCGTCGACATCGCGGTGCAGCCGGGCCAGACGGTGCAGGCCGGCCAGCGGCTGGCGACGATCGAGGCGATGAAGATGGAGAACATCCTGACCGCCGCGCAGGACGGCACCGTCGCCGAGCTGCTCGCCAGCAAGGGCGAGAGCCTGGCCGTCGACCAGCCGATCATGAGGTTCGCATGAGCAGCAGCCACGACGCGCGTCCGTTTCGCATCCTCGGCATCCAGCAGATCGCGATCGGCGGCCCCGACAAGCAGCGCCTGAAGGCGCTGTGGGTCGACGTGCTCGGGCTCGAGGTCAGGAGCACGTTCGTCAGCGAGCGCGAGAACGTCGACGAGGACATCTGCGCGCTCGGCCGCGGGCCGACCGCGGTCGAGGTCGACCTGATGCAGCCGCTCGACCCCGACAAGAAGCCCGCGGTGCACACGACGCCGCTGAACCACGTCGGCCTGTGGGTCGACGACCTGCCGAAGGCCGTCGCGTGGATGACAGCGCGCGGCGTGCGCTTCGCGCCCGGCGGCATCCGCAAGGGCGCCGCCGGCCACGACATCTGCTTCGTGCACCCGAAGGGCAACGACGAGTTCCCGCTCGGCGGCGAGGGCGTGCTGATCGAGCTGGTGCAGGCGCCGCCGGACGTGATCGCCGCGCTGGGCTGATCAGACCAGTCCGGTGACGGGCACCGCCGCGCCGTGCACCGCGCGCGCGGCGTCGCTCGCGAGGAAGCCGATCACGTCGGCCAGCGCGTCGGGCGCGACCCAGCGCGAGAAGTCGGCGTCGGGCATCGCGGCGCGGTTGTCGGGCGTGTCGAGGATCGTCGGCAGCACGCAGTTGACGCGCACGCCGCGCTCGCGCAACTCGGCCGACATCGACTCGGTCAACCGGATCACGCTCGCCTTCGACGCCGCGTACGCGCCCATCAGCGCGCCGCCGCGCAGCGCGCCGTACGCGCCGACGTTGACGATCGCCCCGCGGCCGGCAGCGAGCATCGGCGGCACGGCGGCGCGGCACATGTTCAGCAGCGTGCGCGCGTTGAGGTCGAACAGCAGGGTCCACGTCTCGTCGCTCGTCTCGTGCACCGCTTCGCCCATGCGGAAGCCGCCGGCCACGTTGGCGAGCACGTCGATGCGGCCGAACCGTGCCAGCGCCGCCTGCACCACCGCGGCGGCCTGCGCGGCGTCGCGCAGGTCGGCCGGGGCGAACAGCAAGCGGTCGTGCTCGGCGCCGTGCGCCTGCGCGAGCCGCGGGCGGTCGACGTCGACGAGGACGAGGCGTGCGCCGCGCGCCGCGAAGTGGCGCGCCACCGCGCGCCCGAGGTGGCCGGCCGCGCCGGTCGCCACCACCACCTGGTGTTCGAAGTCCATGCCTGCGTCTCCCGCGGTTGCGATGGCGCGATTGTCGGCGCCGCTGCGCCGCGTCGGCCGTGCTGCGACAATACGCGGTTCGAGGAACCCGGCCATGACGATCGCGCGCACGCTGTACGACAAGCTCTGGGACGAACACGTCGTCCGCACCGAGGACGACGGCACCGCCATCCTCTACATCGACCGCCACCTCGTGCACGAGGTCACGAGCCCGCAGGCGTTCGAGGGGCTGCGCCTCGCGGGGCGCAAGCCGTGGCGCGTGAGCTCGATTGTCGCCACCGCCGACCACAACACGCCGACCACCGGCTGGGAGCGCGGCTACGACGGCATCGCCGACCCGATCAGCCGGCAGCAGATCGTCACGCTCGACGCGAACATCAAGGCCTTCGGCGCCGCGGCGTACTTCCCGTTCCTCGACAAGCGGCAGGGCATCGTGCACGTGATCGGCCCCGAGATCGGCGCGACGCTGCCGGGCATGACGGTCGTGTGCGGCGACAGCCACACCAGCACGCACGGCGCGTTCGGCGCGCTCGCGCACGGCATCGGCACGAGCGAGGTCGAGCACGTGCTGGCCACGCAGACGCTGCTCGCGAAGAAGGCGAAGAACATGCTCGTGAAGGTCGAGGGCACGCTGCCGCGCGGCTGCACCGCGAAGGACATCGTGCTCGCGATCATCGGCAAGATCGGCACTGCCGGCGGCACCGGCTACACGATCGAGTTCGCCGGCTCGGCGATCCGCGCGCTCAGCATGGAAGGGCGCATGACGGTGTGCAACATGGCGATCGAGGCCGGCGCGCGCGCCGGGCTCGTCGCGGTCGACGACAAGACGATCGACTACGTCAAGGGGCGCCCGTTTGCGCCGACCGGCGTCGAGTGGGAGCAGGCCGTCGCCTACTGGCGCACGCTGCACTCGGACCCGGGCGCGAAGTGGGATGCCGTCGTCGAACTCGACGCGAGCCAGATCCGCCCGCAGGTCACGTGGGGCACGAGCCCCGAGATGGTCGTCTCGATCGAGGACCGCGTGCCCGATCCCGACAAGGAGAAGGACGCCAACAAGCGCAACGCGATCGAAGCCGCGCTGCGCTACATGGGGCTCGAGCCGAACAAGCCGATCGCCGACATCCGCATCGACAAGGTGTTCATCGGCTCGTGCACCAACAGCCGCATCGAGGACCTGCGCGACGCCGCCGCCGTCGTGCGCAAGGTCGGCGGGCGCATCGCGCCGAACGTCAAGCTCGCGATGGTCGTGCCCGGCTCGGGCCAGGTCAAGGCGCAGGCCGAGCGCGAGGGCCTGCACGAGGTGTTCAAGGCGGCTGGCTTCGAGTGGCGCGAGCCCGGCTGCAGCATGTGCCTGGCGATGAACGCCGACCGCCTCGAGCCCGGCGAGCGCTGCGCGAGCACGAGCAACCGCAACTTCGAGGGCCGTCAGGGCGCGGGCGGCCGCACCCACCTCGTCAGCCCGGCGATGGCCGCCGCGGCGGCGCTGGCCGGGCACTTCGTCGACGTGCGCCGCATCGCCTGAACGAAAGGACGACGATGAGCAAGCTGTGGATCACGCTGGCCGCGCTGGCGGCCGTCATCGGGCTGAGCGCCTGCAACACGATCGAGGGCCTGGGCAAGGACCTCTCGCGCGCCGGCGACAAGATCGAAGAAGCGGCGAAGAAGAAGTAAGGGACGGCGTGGAACCTTTCACCGTGCACCAGGGGCTCGTGGCCCCGATCGACCGCGAGAACGTCGACACCGACGCGATCATCCCGAAGCAGTTCCTCAAGTCGATCAAGCGCTCGGGCTTCGGCCCGAACCTGTTCGACGAGTGGCGCTACCTCGACCGCGGCGAGCCGGGGCAGGACCCGGCCACGCGCAAGCCGAACCCGGACTTCGTGCTCAACCAGCCGCGCTACCAGGGCGCGTCGATCCTGCTCGCGCGCAAGAACTTCGGCTGCGGCTCGAGCCGCGAGCACGCGCCGTGGGCGATCCAGCAATACGGCTTTCGCGCGCTGATCGCGCCGAGCTTCGCCGACATTTTCTTCAACAACTGCTTCAAGAACGGGCTGCTGCCGATCGTGCTGCCCGAGTCGCAGGTCTCGCAGCTGTTCGACGAGGTCGCGGCGTTCCCCGGCTACACGCTGACGATCGACCTGCCGCGGCAGGTCGTCGTCAAGCCCGACGGCACCGCGTGGCCGTTCGACGTGCAGCCGTTTCGCAAGCAGTGCCTGCTCAACGGCTGGGACGACATCGGCCTGACGCTGCGCCACGCCGACGAGATCCGCGCCTTCGAAGCCGAGCGGCTCGCGAAGATGCCGTGGCTCGCCAACCGCCTGGTCGGCTGAAAGGACACCCGATGAAGATCGCGATCCTGCCCGGTGACGGCATCGGTCCCGAAATCGTCGCCGAGGCGGTCCGCGTGCTGCGCGCGCTCGAGCTGCCGCTCGAGATGGAGACCGCGCCGGTGGGCGGCGCCGCCTACGAGGCGCATGGACACCCGCTGCCCGAGTCGACGCTCAAGCTCGCGCAGGCCGCCGATGCCGTGCTGTTCGGCGCCGTCGGTGACTGGAAGTACGACAAGCTCGAGCGCCCCCTGCGCCCCGAGCAGGCGATCCTCGGACTGCGCAAGCACCTGGGTCTGTTCGCCAACCTGCGCCCGGCGATCTGCTACCCGCAGCTGACGCATGCGTCGAGCCTGAAGCCCGAGCTCGTCGCCGGGCTCGACATCCTGATCGTGCGCGAGCTGACCGGCGACATCTACTTCGGCCAGCCGCGCGGGCGCCGCACCGCGCCCGACGGCGCGTTCGCCGGCGCGCCCGAGGCGTTCGACACGATGCGCTACAGCCGCCCCGAGATCGAGCGCATCGCACACGTCGCGTTCCAGGCGGCGAGGAAGCGCGGGAAGAAGGTGACGAGCGTCGACAAGGCCAACGTGCTCGAGACGTTCCAGTTCTGGAAGGACGTCGTCACCGAGGTCCACGCGCAGTACCCCGACGTGCAGCTCGAGCACATGTACGTCGACAACGCGGCGATGCAGCTCGTCAAGGCGCCCAAGGCGTTCGACGTCATCGTCACCGGCAACATGTTCGGCGACATCCTGTCGGACGAGGCGGCGATGCTGACCGGCTCGATCGGCATGCTGCCCTCCGCGTCGTTGGATGCGAACAACAAGGGGCTGTACGAGCCCAGCCACGGCAGCGCGCCCGACATTGCCGGCAAGGGTGTTGCGAACCCGCTGGCTACAATTCTGTCCGCCGCCATGATGCTTCGCTACTCGCTCGCCCAGCCCGAAGCCGCCGACCGCATCGAGCGGGCGGTGCAGGCCGTGCTCGCCGCGGGCTTGCGCACCGGCGACATCTGGAGCGAGGGCACGACGCGGGTCGGCACGCGCGAGATGGGTGACGCCGTGGTCGCGGCGATCACCGGCAAAACCATTACGAAGAGCTAGCCGCTCTCGGATCGTCTCGCCCCCACCTCCTGGACCCCGGCGATGCGAGCCGGAGCACCGAGGGGTCCGGATCACACTGGAAAGGCAAGACTGAGATGGCTACTTCGCAAGCACCGCTGGTCGGCATCGTCGGCTGGCGCGGCATGGTCGGCTCCGTGTTGATGGAGCGCATGCGCGCCGAGCGCGACTTCGACCTCATCGAGCCGCTGTTCTTCTCGACGTCGAACGCCGGCGGCGCCGCGCCGGCGATGGCCAAGAACGAGACGACGCTGCGCGACGCGCACGACATCGACGCGCTCAAGCGCTGCGACATCGTCGTCACCTGCCAGGGCGGCGACTACACGAGCGAAGTGTTCCCGAAACTGCGCGCCGCCGGCTGGAACGGCCACTGGATCGACGCGGCGAGCACGCTGCGGATGAAGGACGACGCCGTCATCGTCCTCGACCCGGTCAACCTGCCGGTGATCCGGAACGCGCTCGCGAAGGGCGGGCGCAACTGGATCGGCGGCAACTGCACCGTCAGCTGCATGCTGATGGGCGTCGGCGCGCTGTACAAGGCCGGGCTCGTCGAATGGATGAGCACGATGACGTACCAGGCCGCCAGCGGCGGCGGCGCGCAGCACATGCGCGAGCTGCTCGCGCAATTCGGCACGCTCCACGCCGAGGTCAAGGCGCTGCTCGACGACCCGGCCAGCGCGATCCTCGAGATCGACCGCCGGGTGCTGGCGCGCCAGAAGGCGATGACGGCCGACGAGACGGCCAACTTCGGCGTGCCGCTGGGCGGCTCGCTGATCCCGTGGATCGACAAGGACCTCGGCAACGGTGTCAGCCGCGAGGAATGGAAGGGCATGGCCGAGACGAACAAGATCCTCGGCCAGGGCGAGGGCTTCGGCACCCCGGCGGTGCCGGTCGACGGCTTCTGCGTGCGCGTCGGTGCGATGCGCTGCCACTCGCAGGCGCTGACCTTCAAGCTGAAGAAGGACGTGCCGGTCGCCGACCTCGAGGCGATGATCGCCGCCGACAACGAGTGGGTGAAGGTGGTGCCCAACACGCGCGAGGCCACGCTGCAGCACCTGACCCCGGTGGCGGTGACCGGCACGATGACGATCCCCGTCGGGCGCATCCGCAAGCTCGCGATGGGGCCAGAATACGTCGGCGCATTTACGATCGGCGACCAGCTGCTGTGGGGGGCGGCCGAGCCGCTGCGGCGCATGCTGCGCATCCTGCTGGAGGCCTGACGGGGCGCACAGGGCGCCGCAAGGGGCGGCGCGACGGGCGTTCGGCCACGAGAAACGTGACAAATACAGGCCGAAACGCGACTTTGGCTGAGGCTCATCGCCGATATGCTTGATTTCGCGGCGGTTTCGGCCGATCGACAATGGCCGCCCGGGGACTAGACTGGGCGCCGGCGGACCCTCGACGGTCCGCACAGACACGTTGGGAGAGGCTTTGAACGTCAGTCCTGTCAAGACAGGGCGTTTCGCCCTGAAGAGCGTGGCGGCGGCAGCCTTGTGCGTCCTGGCCTCCGGGTCGTGGGCGCTCGGGCTGGGGCGGCTGCAGGTGCAATCGGCGCTGGGCGAGACGCTGCGCGCGGAGATCGACGTCACCAGCCTGACGCCCGACGAGGCGGCGTCGCTGCAGGTGCGCGTCGCGCCGCCCGAGTCGTACCGCGCCGCCGGCCTCGACTACAACGCGGTGCTGCCTAGCACGCGCGCGACGCTGGTGCGCCGTCCCGACGGCCGCGCGGTGTTGCGGCTGACGAGCGACCGCCCGGTGCAGGAGCCGTTCGTCGACGTCATCCTCGAGATGACGTGGGCCAGCGGCCGCCTGGTGCGCGAGTACACGCTGCTGCTCGACCCGCCGCGCGTGATGCCGGCACCGCCGGTGCAGGCCACGGCGCCTGCCGCGACGTCGCCCGTCGCGCCGTCGGCGCAGCCCGCAGCGCCGGTGGCCGCTGCACCGGCACCCGCCGCCGCGCCGCCTGCACCCGCCGCGCCGGCGCGCCGTCCCGCAGCGGCGGCGCCCGAGCCTCCCGCTGCGGCGCGTCCCACCGCGCAGGCCGAGCCGGCAGGCCAGGTCACGGTGCGTGCGGGCGACACGCTCAGCGCGATCGCGCAACGTCACGCCACCGGCGGTGTGTCGCTCGAGCAGATGCTGGTGTCGCTGTACCGCGCCAACCCGCAGGCCTTCATCCAGAACAACATGAACCTGCTGCGCGCAGGCGCCGTGCTGTCGGTGCCTGGCGCCGACTTCGCGTCGCAGGTCTCGCGCGACGAGGCACTGCGCACGATCCGGGCGCAAAGCGACGACTTCAACGCCTACCGTCAGCGTCTGGCGGGCATCGCGCCGAAGGTCGGCACCGACGAGCCGGGGCAGCGCGCCGCCGGCCGCGTGCAGGCCCGGGTCGAGGACCGCACCCCCACCGCCGCCGCCGAGGACCGGCTCAAGCTGTCGCAGGGGGCGGTGCAGCCGAGCGCGCCCGAAGCCCGCGTCTCGCGCGAGGCCGAGCAGCGCGACACGTCGACGCGCGTGGCCGAACTGCGCCGCAACGTCGAAGAACTCGAGCGCCTGCAGCAGGCCGCGCGGCCCGCGGCGCAGGCGCCTGCCGCGTCGGCGCCTGCACCGGCTGCCGCATCGGACCCCGCTGCCGCGGCGTCGGCCCCCGCACCCGTCGCCGCCGCGCCGGCGTCGGCGCCTGCCGCGGCGTCGGCGCCGGTGCTCGCCCCGGCGGTGCCGGCCACGCCGCCGGCGCCGCGTCCGGCCCGCCCGGCACCCCCGCCGCCGGCGGCCGAGCCCGACTTCGTCACCACGCTGCTCGACAACCCGCTCGTGCTGCCGGGTGCGGGCGTGCTCGTCGCGCTGCTGGGCGGCCTGGGCATCTACCGCCTGCGCCGCAAGGTGCCGGCCGAGAGCAGCGAGACCTCGTTCCTCGAGAGCCGCAGCGCGCACGATTCGTTCTTCGGCGCGACCGGCGGTGCGCGCGTCGACACGCGCCAGTCGACGACCGGTGACGGCACGTCGACGTCGTCGACGTATGGCCTCAGCCAGCTCGACGCGATCGGCGACGTCGACCCGGTCGCCGAGGCCGACGTGTATCTCGCCTACGGGCGCGACCTGCAGGCCGAGGAGATCCTGAAGGAGGCGATGCGCGCGAACCCCGACCGGCTCGCGATCCGCACCAAGCTGCTCGAGGTCTACGCCAAGCGGCGCGACGCCAAGGGCTTCGAGGCGCTGGCCACGCAGCTGTACGGCCTCACGCACGGCGAGGGCGAGGACTGGCTGAAGGCGCAGGAGCTCGGGCGCCAGATCGACCCCGAGAATCCGCTGTACCAGGCGGGCGGCCAGCCGGCGGCCGGCGTCGCCGGCGCCGAGCGTGCCGTCGCCGCGCTCGGGGCGACGACGATGCCGCAGTCGGTGCTGCCGGTGCCGTCGGGCCCCGACTCGCGCCAGCCGCTCGAGCCGCTGCCGGCGATGGACCTCGACCTCGACCTCGACCTCGGCGAGCCTGCGCCCCACGACATCGTGTCGGCCCCGGTGCCGCTGATGGAAACCACGCAGCCGATGGTGCAGGCCCCCAGCCAGGTCGGTGGCGATTCACAGCTCGACTTCGAACTGCCAGTGGAGCCCGAGACGCCGCGTTCGCAGCCGGCTGCCGCACCGGCGGCGCCGCTGGCGTTCAACCTCGATGGCCTGTCGCTCGACCTCGACGTGCCCGCGGCACCAACGCCGTCGGCGTCTGCCGCGGCGCCTGCGGCCGTCGAGCCGCCGATGCTCGACTTCGGCAGCATCAAGGGCGGTGAGCCGCTCGACCTGCCGCCGGCCGACGAGATGCCCGCGGACCCGATGCAGCGCAAGCTCGAACTGGCCGACGAGTTCCGCCAGATCGGTGACATCGAAGGCGCGCGCGACCTGCTCGAGGAAGTCGTGGCCAAGGGCGGCGAAGCGCTGAAGGCCCGCGCCCAGGCCATGCTCGACACACTGGGGTGAGCCAGGACCAGAAGCCCTGCCTGCGCAGGGCTTCGCGCCTGGCGAACGCCCGGGGCCTGCAAGCGCCCGGGCCGGGGCCAGCCAGGACCGCAAGCCCTGCCCGCGCAGGGCTTTGCGCTTGACGATGGTGGCGCGTCGGGGAGGCCGAGCATGACGCAGCGCCTCGCGCTCGGCATCTCGTACCGCGGCAGCGCCTACCACGGCTGGCAGAGCCAGCCCGACGGCCGCACCGTCCAGGACCACTTGGAACAGGCGCTGTCGGCGTTCGCCGACGCGCCCGTCACCACCGTGTGCGCCGGGCGCACCGATGCCGGTGTGCACGCGCTGAACCAGGTCGTCCACGTCGACGCGCCGGTCGAGCGCGAGCCGTTCTCGTGGGTGCGTGGCACGAACCGCTTCCTGCCGCCCGACATCGCGGTGCAGTGGTGCCAGCCGGTCGGCGCCGACTTCCACGCGCGCAACAGCGCGCGCGGCCGCCGCTACGCCTACCTCGTGCTCGAGTCGCCGGTGCGCCCGGCGCTCGAGGCGGGCCTGGCCGGCTGGGTGTTCCGGCCGCTCGACGGCGACGCGATGCGCGCTGCCGCGGCGCTGCTCGTCGGCACGCACGACTTCAGCGCGTTCCGCGCCGCGGCGTGCCAGGCGGCGAGCCCGGTCAAGGAGTTGCGCGCGATCACGATCACCCGCCGCGGCGCCTACTGGCGCTTCGACTTCGACGCCAGCGCGTTCCTGCACCACATGGTGCGCAACATCATGGGCTGCCTCGTCGCGGTCGGGCAGGGGCGGCACCCGCCGGCGTGGATCGGCGACGTGCTCGCATCGCGCCGGCGCGAGGTCGCCGCGCCCACCTTCGCGCCCGACGGGCTGTACTTCGTCGGCCCGTACTACGATGCGCGGCATGGACTGCCCGCCGCCGTGCCCGCGTTCGACTGGATCCCCTGAAGCGGCGGCAGCGCCGCGCCGCACCCGCATCAAGATCTGCGGCCTGACGCGCGAGGCCGACGTCGATGCCGCCGTCGACGCTGGGGCCGACGCGGTCGGGTTCGTGCTCTACCCGAAGAGTCCGCGCGCCATCGACGCCGCGCGCGCCGGGGCCTTGGCGCGCCGGCTGCCCCCGTTCGTGACGCCGGTGCTGCTGTTCGTCAACGCGAGTGCGGGCGAGATCGCCGCCGCGCTGGCCGCCGTGCCGCACGCGCTGCTGCAGTTCCACGGCGACGAGACGCGCACCGACTGCGAGGCGCCTGCGCGGCCGTACCTGCGCGCGGCACGCATGGCGCCGGGGTTCGATTTGCTAGACTTCGCGGCTCGTTTCCCGAGCGCCAGCGGCCTGCTGCTCGACGCCCACGTCGACGGCTACGGCGGCGGCGGAAAGGTGTTCGATTGGTCCTCGATTCCCCCCGGCGTGCCCTGTCCGGTCGTTTTGTCTGGTGGGTTGAATCCTGCCAACGTGACCGATGGCGTGCTGCGCGTGCGGCCTTGGGCCGTTGACGTGAGCTCCGGCGTCGAGAGCGGCAAGGGCATCAAGGATGCCGCGCTGATGCGCCGGTTCTGCCAGGCGGTGCGCGAGGCCGACGAGCGCCTCGCCGCCGCGACCCGAGAACACCCGAGATGTTGAGTTACGACCAGCCCGACGCGCGCGGGCACTTCGGACCCTACGGCGGCACCTTCGTCGCCGAAACGCTGATCCACGCGCTCGACGAGCTGAAGGCCGCCTACGCGAAGTACCGCGCCGACCCCGAGTTCGTCGCCGAGTTCAGGAGCGAGCTGAAGCACTTCGTCGGCCGGCCGAGCCCGGTCTATCACGCCGCGCGCCTGAGCCGCGAGCTCGGCGGTGCGCAGATCTACCTCAAGCGCGAGGACCTCAACCACACCGGCGCGCACAAGGTCAACAACACGATCGGCCAGGCGCTGCTCGCCCGCCGCATGGGCAAGCCGCGCGTGATCGCCGAGACCGGCGCCGGCCAGCACGGCGTGGCCACGGCGACCGTCTGCGCGCGCTACGGCATGGAGTGCGTCGTCTACATGGGCGCCGAGGACGTCAAGCGCCAGAGCCCCAACGTCTACCGCATGCACCTGCTCGGCGCGAAGGTCGTGCCGGTCGAGTCGGGGAGCAAGACGCTGAAGGACGCGCTCAACGAGGCGCTGCGCGACTGGGTCACGAACGTCGAGAACACGTTCTACATCATCGGCACCGTCGCCGGCCCGCACCCGTACCCGATGATGGTGCGCGACTTCCAGCGCGTCATCGGCGACGAGTGCCTCGCGCAGATGCCCGAGCTGATCGGCCGCCAGCCCGACGCCGTGATCGCCTGCGTCGGCGGCGGCAGCAACGCGATGGGCATCTTCTACCCGTACATCCCACACGAAGGCGTGCGGCTGATCGGCGTCGAGGCCGCCGGGCAGGGCCTGGCCACCGGCAAGCACGCGGCGAGCCTGTCGGCCGGCACGCCGGGCGTACTGCACGGCAACCGCACCTACCTGCTGCAGGACGCCAACGGCCAGATCACCGAGACGCACAGCATCAGCGCCGGCCTCGACTACCCCGGCGTCGGCCCCGAGCACGCGTACCTGAAAGACATCGGCCGCGCCGAGTACGTCGGCGTCACCGACGCCGAGGCGCTCGCGGCGTTCCACCGCCTGTGCCGCACCGAGGGCATCATCCCGGCGCTCGAGTCGAGCCACGCCGTCGCCTACGCGATGCAGCTCGCGCCGCAGATGCGCACCGACCAGGCGCTGCTCGTGAACCTGTCGGGGCGCGGCGACAAGGACATCGGCACCGTCGCCGACCTGTCGGGCGCCGAGTTCTACTGCCGGCCGTCGTGCCGCGGCCAGCAGGTCAAGCAATGAGCCAGCGCATCGCGTCCACCTTCGAGCGCCTGAAGGGGCAGGGCCGCAAGGCGCTGATCCCGTTCGTCACCGCCGGCGACCCGTACCCCGACGCGACCGTCGAGGTGCTGCACGCGCTCGCCGACGCCGGTGCCGACGTGATCGAACTCGGCGTGCCGTTCTCCGACCCGATGGCCGACGGCCCGGTGATCCAGAAGGCGGCCGAGCGCGCGCTCGCGCACGGCATCGGCATGAGCCAGGTGCTCGGCTACGTGCGCGCGTTCCGCGAGCGCGACCAGGTCACGCCCCTCGTGCTGATGGGCTACGCCAACCCGATCGAGCGCTACGGCATCGACCGCTTCGTCGCCGACGCGAAGGCTGCCGGCGTCGACGGCGTGCTCGTCGTCGACTACCCGCCCGAGGAGGCGCAGGCCTTCGCCGCGACGCTCAAGGCGCACGGGCTCGACCCGATCTTCCTGCTCGCGCCGACGTCGACCGACGAGCGCATCGCCGAGGTCGGCCGCATCGCCAGGGGCTACGTGTACTACGTGTCGCTCAAGGGCGTGACCGGCGCCGGCCACCTCGACACCGAATCGGTGGCGGCGATGCTGCCGCGCATCCGCGCGCACGTGAGCGTGCCGGTGGGGGTGGGCTTCGGCATCCGCGATGCACAATCGGCGCGCGCCGTCGGCGCCGTCGCCGACGCGGTCGTCATCGGCTCGCGTCTGGTGCAGATCCTCGAAGCCGCGCCGCGCGAGCGGGTCGCCGACGCTGCGCGCGGCTTCGTCGCCGAGATCCGCGCGGCGCTCGACTCACTGTGAAAGGACGTCCCGCATGAGCTGGCTCGAGAAACTGTTGCCGCCGAAGATCCAGCCCACCGACCCGGCCGAGCGCCGCTCGGTGCCCGAGGGGCTGTGGATCAAGTGCCCGTCGTGCGAGTCCGTGCTCTACAAGACGGACCTCGAGCGCAACCTCAACGTCTGTCCGAAGTGCAACCACCACCACCGCATCGGCGCGCGCGCGCGGCTCGACGCCTTCCTCGACGCCGAGGGGCGTTACGAGATCGGCCAGGAGGTGCTGCCGGTCGACGCGCTGAAGTTCAAGGACAGCAAGAAGTACCCCGACCGGCTGAAGGACGCGCTCGAGGCCACCGGCGAGACCGACGCCCTCGTCGTGATGGGCGGCGCCGTGATGAGCGTGCCGCTGGTGGCGGCGTGCTTCGAGTTCGACTTCATGGGTGGCTCGATGGGCTCGGTCGTCGGCGAGCGCTTCGTGCGCGGCGTCAACACCGCGATCGAACAGAAGGTGCCGTTCGTCTGCTTCACCGCCACCGGCGGCGCGCGCATGCAGGAGGGCCTGCTGAGCCTGATGCAGATGGCCAAGACCAACGCCGCGCTGACGCGGCTCGCGAAGGCGAAGCTGCCGTACATCGCGGTGCTGACCGACCCGACGATGGGCGGCGTGTCGGCGAGCTTTGCGTTCGTCGGCGACGTCGTGATCGCCGAGCCGAAGGCGCTGATCGGCTTCGCCGGCCCGCGCGTGATCGAGAACACGGTGCGCGAGAAGCTGCCCGAGGGCTTCCAGCGCAGCGAGTTCCTGCTCGAGAAGGGCGCGCTCGACATGATCGTCGACCGTCGCCAGCTGCGCCCGACGGTCGCACGGCTGCTCGCGCTGCTGCAGCGGCAAAGCGCCGACGCGGTCGCCTAACCGAAGGCTTCGCGGGGATCCCGGCGGGCCGGCGTTGCCGGCCCTTTCCATGGGCCGCCGGCTGACGCCGGCGGATGCGCGACGTGACGACACCGACCACGCTGGACCAGTGGCTGGCGCACTGCGAGCGCCTGCACCCGAAGACGATCGACATGACGCTCGACCGCGTGCTCGCGGTGCGCGAGCGGCTGGGCCTGCGTTTCCGCGCCCCGGTGGTCACGGTGGCGGGCACCAATGGCAAGGGCTCGTCGTGCGCGATGCTCGAGTCGATCGCGCTGGCCGCTGGCTACCGCGTGGGCCTGTACATCAAGCCGCACCTGGTGCACTTCGAGGAGCGCTGCCGCGTGGGCGGTGCGCCGGTGGCCGCCGACGCGCTCGTGCCGCACTTCGAAGCCGTCGAGGCCGCGCGCGACGGCGTGCCGCTGACGTACTTCGAGTTCACGACCCTGGCGATCCTGCGCCTGCTCGCCGCGCAGCCGCTGGACCTCGTGATCCTCGAGGTCGGCCTCGGCGGCCGGCTCGACGCCGTGAACGCGATCGACGCCGACTGCGCGCTGATCACCAGCATCGACCTCGACCACATGGAATACCTCGGCCCCGATCGCGAGAGCATCGGCCGCGAGAAGGCGCACGTGATGCGCACCGGCCGGCCGGCCATCGTCAGCGACCCGCTGCCGCCGCAAAGCGTCGTCGACCATGCGCGCGAGATCGACGCCGACCTGTGGCTCGTCGGGCGCGACTTCGCGCACGCGGGCGACCGCCAGCAGTGGTCGTGGCGCGGGCGCTCGATGCGCTACAACGCGCTCGCCTACCCGGCGCTGCGCGGCGCGAACCAGCTGATCAACGCCGCTGGCGTGCTCGCCGTGCTGGAGGCGCTGCGGCCGGTGCTGCCGGTCACGGCGCAGGCGGTGCGGCAGGGGCTGGCCACCGTCGAGCTGCCCGGGCGCTTCCAGATCGTGCCGGGGCAGCCGGTGCTGGTGCTCGACGTTGCACACAACCCGCAGTCGGTCGCGACGCTGGCGGTCAACCTCGACCAGATGGGCTTCTACCCGCGCACGCACGCCGTGTTCGGCGCGATGCGCGACAAGGACCTGCCGGGGCTGCTCGCCCGCGTCGCACCCCTGATCGATGCCTGGCACGTCACCGACCTGCCGACGCCGCGTGCCGCGACGGCCACCGAACTCGGCGCGGCCGTGCGCGCCGCCAGCGCCGGCCGCGACGTGCCCGTCGCGATGCATGCGAGCCCGGCGCAGGCGCTTGGCGCCGCGGTCGACGCGGCAGACCCCGCTGATAGAATTTTGGTGTTCGGATCCTTCTACACCGTGGGCGGCGTGCTGCAGCAAGGCTTGCCGCGTCTGGGCGCCAAGCACCTCGGCTGACGCCGCGGCGCACCCCGGCCAGGGCGGCCGTCCGAGCGCGTCGTCGCCCGTCCGTCCGTCGTCTACCGGCCGCCTGCATGGCTCTGTTCCCCTTTCGCAAGCGCCACGACGCCGCCGAGGCGTCCGCCAACCCTGCCGAGCTGGTGCAGCGCGCGCGGGCGCGTGCGCGCCAGCGCCTGATCGGCGCCGTCGTGCTGCTGGGCATCGGCATCATCGGTTTTCCGCTGCTGTTCGAGACGCAGCCGCGTCCGATTCCGGTCGACGTCAAGATCGACATCCCCCGCAAGGACGCGGTGCCGCCGCTGGCGATGCCGCCGGCCGCCACGGGCGGCACGCGTGCGTCGGGGCAGGTGGCGCCCGCCGCACCCGAGGCGGCGCCGACCGCGGCGGCGCCCGCTGCGCCGCCGGCCGAGCGCCCGGCCGCATCGGCGGCCGTCGCCGAGTCCGCTGCGTCGGCGCCGACGCCCGGCGCCTCGACGCCGTCGAGCGCCGATGCGCAGCGCGCCCGCTCGCCGTCCGAGTCGCGGCCGGTGGCCGCCGCACCGGCCGCGCCGCCGACAGCGGCCGCGGCGGCGAACCCCGCGGCACCGCCCGCACCCGCGCCTGCGGCCACCGCGGCCGCAGCGGCGAAGCCGGCAGCCGAGGCGCGCTACGTCGTGCAGGTGGGTGCTTTCGCCGACCGGGCCACCGCGCAGAAGACGCGCGAGCGCGTCGAGCAGCTTGGACTGAAGACCTACACGCAGGTCGTCGAGACCGCCGGTGGCCCGCGCACGCGGGTGCGTGTCGGCCCGCTCGCCACACGCGACGAGGCCGACAAGGCGGCGGCGAAGCTCAAGGCGGCCGGCCTGCCCGCCGCCGTGCTGACGCTGTGATGGCCGCCACGCTCGCTTCGATCGGCTGGGTCGACTGGGCGCTGCTGGTCGTCGTGCTGCTGTCGGTCGCGGTCGGCCTGTGGCGGGGTCTCGTGTTCGAGGTGCTGTCGCTGCTCGGCTGGGTCGCGGCCTACGTCGCCGCGCAGGCGTTCACGCCGCAGGTCGCACCCCACGTGCCGGTCGGCGTCGCGGGCTCGGGCGTCAACCACGCGGCGGCGTTCGTCGTCGTCTTCGTCGCCGCGCTCGTCGTGTGGGCGCTGGCGGCGCAGCTCGTGCGGCTGCTGATCCATGCGACGCCGCTGAGTGTGGCCGACCGCACGCTCGGCGGCGGCTTCGGGCTGCTGCGTGGCCTGCTGGTGCTGCTCGCGCTGGCCACCGTCGTGACTCTGACGCCGGCGCGCGAGGCCCCCGACTGGCGCGACTCGGTCGGCGCGCAGTGGCTCACGGCCGTGCTGCGCGGTCTCAAGCCGATGCTGCCCGGCGAAGTCGCAGGACACCTGCGCGTCTGAGGCGCGCCGATCATCGCAACGAGGAATCGACCATGTGCGGCATCGTCGGCGTCATCTCGCGCTCGCCCGTCAACCAGCTGATCTACGACGCGCTGCTGCTGCTGCAGCACCGCGGCCAGGACGCCGCCGGCATCGTCACGATGCAGGGCACGAAGTGCTTCATGCACAAGGCGCGCGGCATGGTGCGCGACGTGTTCCGCACGCGCAACATGCGTGCGCTGCCGGGCACCGTGGGTCTCGGCCAGGTGCGCTACCCGACCGCCGGCAACGCCTACAGCGAGGAAGAGGCGCAGCCGTTCTATGTCAACGCGCCGTTCGGCATCGTCCTCGTGCACAACGGCAACCTGACCAACGCCGCCGCGCTCAAGCGCGAGCTGTTCGCCGTCGACCGCCGCCACATCAACACCGAGAGCGACACCGAGGTGCTGATCAACGTCGTCGCGCACGAGCTCGGGCGCGCGGCGGGTGACCGGCCGCTGACGCCCGACATCGTGTTCGATGCGGTGGCGGCGGTGCACCGCCGCGTCAAGGGCTCGTATGCGGTCGTCGCGCTGATCGCCGGCCACGGGCTGCTCGCGTTCCGCGACCCGTTCGGCATCCGACCGCTCGCGTTCGGCGAAGGCGAGACGTCCGACGGGCGCGAGGTGATGGTGGCCAGCGAGTCGGTCGCGATCGAGGGCACCGGCCACCGCTTCGTGCGCGACGTCGCGCCCGGCGAGGCGATCTTCGTCGACCTCGAGGGCCGTGTGCACGCGCGCCAGTGCGCCGAGCGCCCGCAGCTGTACCCGTGCCTGTTCGAGTTCGTCTACCTCGCGCGGCCCGACTCGGTGCTCGACGGCATCTCGGTCTACCACGCGCGGCTGAACATGGGCGAGACGCTCGCGCAGCGCGTGATCTCGACGATGCCGCCGAGCGCGATCGACGTCGTGATCCCGATCCCCGAGAGCAGCCGCCCGAGCGCGATGCAGCTCGCGCAGAAGATCGGCAAGCCGTACCGCGAGGGCTTCGTGAAGAACCGCTACGTCGGGCGCACCTTCATCATGCCGGGGCAGGCGGTGCGCAAGAAGAGCGTGCGCCAGAAGCTCAACGCGATCGGCATGGAGTTTCGCGGCCGCAACGTGCTGCTCGTCGACGACTCGATCGTGCGCGGCACGACGAGCCGCGAGATCGTGCAGATGGCGCGCGAGGCTGGCGCGAAGAAGGTCTACCTCGCCTCCGCCGCGCCGCCGGTGCGCTACCCGAACGTCTACGGCATCGACATGCCCACCGCCGAGGAGCTGATCGCGCACGGGCGCAGCGTCGAGGAGATCCGTCAGTTCATCGGCGCCGACGCGCTGATCTACCAGGACCTCGAGCCGATGCAGCGCGTCGTGCGTGCGCTCAACCCCAAGCTCGACGGCTTCGAGGCCTCGTGCTTCGACGGCCACTACATCACCGGCGACGTCTCGGCCGACGACTTCGCCGCGATGCGCGAGCAGCGCCTCGCGCAGGGCGACGACGACGACCCGCCCGGGCGAACGCGGCTCGCGCTGCAGAACAACGGCGTGGAGTCGGGTGCATGACCAAGCCGGGCATTCCGCGCGTCGACCTGCCGCCCGGCGTGCACCGCGACACGCTCGCGGTGCGCGAGGGCCTGCCGCGCACGCCGTGGGGCGAGAACAGCGAGGCGCTGTTCCTCACCAGCTCGTTCGTGCACCCCGACGCCGCCACCGCGGCGGCGCGCTTCGCCAACGAGGAGGAGGCCTTCGTCTACAGCCGCTTCGGCAACCCGACGGTGGCGATGATGGAGCGGCGCCTCGCGGCGCTCGAGGGCACCGAGGCGTGCATTGCCACATCGAGCGGCATGGCGGCGATCCTGCTGCTCGTGATGGGGCTGCTGAAGGCCGGCGACCATGTCGTCTGCTCGCAAAGCGTGTTCGGCTCGACGATCCGGCTGCTGCAGGACTTCGGCAAGTTCGGCGTCGAGACGAGCTTCGTCTCGCAGACCGACGTGGCCGCCTGGCGTGCGGCGATGCGGCCGAACACAAAGCTGCTGTTCGCCGAAACGCCGAGCAACCCGCTGACCGAGGTGTGCGACATCCGCGCGCTCGCCGAGATCGCGCACGCGCACGGCGCACTGATCGCGGTCGACAACTGCTTCTGCTCGCCGGCGCTGCAGCGCCCGCACGAGTTCGGCGCCGACCTGATCGTGCACAGCGGCACCAAGTACCTCGACGGGCAGGGCCGCGTCGTCGCCGGCGCGGTGTGCGCGAGCGAGGCGATCGTGCGCGACAGGTTCGTGCCGGTGATGCGCAGCGCCGGCATGAGCCTGAGCCCGTTCAACGCGTGGGTCGTGCTCAAGGGCCTCGAGACGCTCTCAATCCGCATGGACGCGCAAAGCGCACGCGCGCTCGAGCTCGCGCAGTGGCTGCAGCAGCAGCCGCAGGTCGAGCGCGTGTACCACCCGGGGCTGCCGTCGCACCCGCAGCACGCGCTGGCGATGGCGCAGCAAGGCGGTGTCGGCGGGCCGGTGCTGTCGTTCGTCGTGCGCGGCGACGACGCGGCCAGCGCGCGCCGCCACGCGTTCGCGGTGATCGACGCGACGCGCATCTGCTCGATCACCGCCAACCTCGGCGACACGAAGACGACGATCACGCACCCGGCGAGCACCTCGCACGGACGGCTGACCGAGGCGCAGCGCCAGGCCGCCGGCATCGGGCAGGGGATGATCCGCGTGGCCGTCGGGCTCGAACACGTCGACGACCTGAAGGCCGACCTCGCCCGCGGCCTGGCCACGATTCCGACATGACGACCACCCGCAACCCCTCGGTGCGTACACGCTTCGCGCCGAGCCCGACCGGCTTCATCCACCTCGGCAACATCCGCTCGGCGCTGTACCCGTGGGCGTTCGCGCGCGCCAACGGCGGCACCTTCATCCTGCGCATCGAGGACACCGACGTCGAGCGCTCGACGCAGGAGGCCGTCGACGTGATCCTCGAAGGCATGCGCTGGCTCGGCCTCGACCCCGACGAGGGGCCGTACTACCAGATGCAGCGCATGGACCGCTACCGCGAGGTCGTCGCGCAGCTGCTCGCCAGCGGCCACGCGTACCGCTGCTACATGACGCCCGAGGAGCTCGACGCGCTGCGCGAGCGCCAGATGGCGGCCAAGCTCAAGCCGCGCTACGACGGCACGTGGCGCCCCGAACCCGGCAAGACGCTGCCGCCGGTGCCGCCGGGTGTGCGTCCGGTGATCCGCTTCAAGACGCCGCAGGGCGGCGTCGTCTCGTGGGACGACAAGGTCAAGGGCCGCGTGACGTTCCACAACGACGAGCTCGACGACCTCGTGATCGCCCGCCCCGCGCCCGAGGGCAGCGCGCCCGACGCGATCGGCGCGCCGACCTACAACTTCTGCGTCGTCGTCGACGACATCGACATGCGCATCACGCACGTGATCCGCGGCGACGACCACGTCAACAACACTCCGCGGCAGATCCACATCTTCCGCGCGCTCGGCCACGAGCCGCCGGTGTATGCGCACCTGCCCACCGTGCTCAACGAGCAGGGCGAGAAGATGAGCAAGCGCCACGGCGCCAAGCCGGTGACGCACTACCGCGACGAGGGCTACCTCGCCGACGCGGTCGTCAACTACCTCGCGCGGCTGGGCTGGAGCCACGGCGACGACGAGATCTTCACGCGCGAGCAGCTCGTCGCGTGGTTCGACCTCGACCACCTCGGCAAGAGCGCGGGCCAGTTCGACGAAGCCAAGCTGCGCTGGGTCAACGCGCAGCACATCAAGATGACGTCCGACGACGCGCTCGCGCCGCTGGTGGCGCAGCAGCTCGCGCTGCTGGGCTTCACCGATCTGGCGGCACTCGACCTGCCGCGCGCGATCGGGCTGTTCAAGGACCGCTGCGCGACGACCGTCGAGATCGCCGAGTGGCTCGGCATGTACTTCGCGCACCCGACGCCACCGGCCGACGAACTGGCGAAGCACCTGACCGACGCCGTGCGTCCGGCGCTGCGGGCGCTGCGCGAGCGGCTGGCCGACGCCGAGTGGACGGCGCCGGGCATCGGCGACGCGATCAAGGCCACGCTCGGCGAGTTCAAGCTCAAGATGCCGCAGGTCGCGATCCCGCTGCGCCTGCTGGTGTGCGGCCGCGCGCAGACGCCGTCGATCGATGCGGTGCTCGCGTTGTTCCGGCGCGAAGAGGTGCTCGCGCGTTTGCAGCACGTCTGAAGTTCTGCCTATAATGCGCGTCTTGCTTGAACAGCGCCGGGGGTATAGCTCAGCTGGGAGAGCGCTTGCATGGCATGCAAGAGGTCAGCGGTTCGATCCCGCTTACCTCCACCAAAGCTAGGCTCGGGGTGGCGCGCAGTTCAGGCAGTGAAGGACAAGTCCCCTTCGTCTAGAGGCCTAGGACACGACCCTTTCACGGTTGTAACAGGGGTTCGAATCCCCTAGGGGACGCCAAGTCGGTCGGCACTTGCAGGGCAACCTGGAACGCCGGCGCCGCCGCGGAGCGGTAGTTCAGTTGGTTAGAATACCGGCCTGTCACGCCGGGGGTCGCGGGTTCGAGCCCCGTCCGCTCCGCCAAGATGCATGCGGCTTGCCGCCGAGACGCCCACCCCCGGTGGGCGTTTTCGTTTGCGTGTCCGGCGCGTCGTGCCCGGGTGGTCGGCGTCCAGCGCGTTCGGGCCGCCCGCCCGACCGGTCGGGTTTGACTACTCGGGCGCTCGCTCGAGCACCGCGACGTCGGGGCCGAGCGTCATCGTCAGCTCGCGGTAGAACTTGGTCACCTCGATCGCGAGGCGCACCGTCTGCCCGGGTTGGAGCTTCTCGACACCGAGCAGCGACGGCGGGATCAGCGCTTCGACCTGCACGTGAGGCAGCAGCGTGTCGATGACTTGCGCGAAGCCGCGCGGGTCGAGCCGCTCGACGGGTCGCTCGCCGTCGTAGCGCCACAGCTGCGGCACGAGCACGAAGCGTTCGGGCGCCGTCGGGTGCGTGCGCGGCGCGAGGTGCAGCGCGTAGCGGCGTTCGCCGGCGCCGGCGTCGACCGTGATGCGCAGGCGGTACGTCTCCGACAGCGGGAACTCGCCGTCGTGGGCCAGCAGGTCGAGGTCGACGTGGTTCTGCCCGATGTGGAAGACGTGCAGGCCCCGGTCGCTCCACGCGACGTGCACGTCGCCGAACGGCACGTACGGCGCCGGCGTCGCGAAGCGCACGAGGCGGGTGCCGGCCTTGTCGGTCCAGTCGAGCAGCGAGTTGTCGGTCGCGTCGAGCGCGCCGGCGGCGCGGCGGATCGTGCGCGGTCGCGCGACCGGCACGAGGTCGGCCCAGCGTGCCTTTGCGTGCAGCGCAGGCAGCGTCGGGTTCAGCGCAGCGAACGCGGCGACGAGCTCGTCGTACGGGCGGTCGTGGATGTCGACCAGGCCCATGTTGAAGTCCTCGCCGTCGCTGCGCCCGCCGGTGGGTTCGTCGTAGTACTGGAACCAGTGCACGCCGACGACGTTGGGGAACGACGCGAAGTGGCGCATCGCTGCGGTGGCGCCGCGCACGCGCTCGGCCTGCGTCTTCACGTGCATCAGGTGGCCGTTGTTGCTGTTGCCGCTGCGGTTCTCGTCGGCGGCGAAGAAGTACTCCGACACCAGCACCGGCGCGCCCGACAGGTCGCGCAGCCCCTCGAAGTAGTACGGTGCGACCCAGCCGTCGGGCACGTCGACGTTGTAGTTGGTCGACAGCACGTCGACGAGGCCGCGCTGCGCGAGCACGGCGTCCTGGTTGTAGTACAGCGGCAGGCGGTCGCCCATCACGAGCGCGTGCGGGTCGGCGTCGCGCAGCGCGTCGTGCACGAGCCGGTAGTAGCGCTCGGCGATCAGCCGCGTGAAAGCGGCGATCGCGTGGATGCCCTGGCCGCCGGGGCGCAGCTTCAGCGCCGCGCCGCGCGCCTTGAGACGCTCGAACGAGTCCAGCCCCGGCGACACCGGCACGAAGTCGGCGAGCAGCCGCTCCCAGCGGCCGTCGTAGCGGTCGTGCAGCAGCTGCCACAGCACCTGCTTCGACGAGAACTGCCAGTCGAGCTCGAGGTGCCACAGGAACAGCGGCGAGCTCCACCAGCCGACCTCGTTGTCGGTGAAGCGGCCGATCACGCGCGGGTTGCCGCGCTGCGCGGCGACGATCTCGCGCGCGACGGCGCGCGTGGTCTCGGCCTTCTGCGGGTCGAAAATGTCGTACCAGTGCAGCTGGGCCTTGCGGCCGAGGTCGATCTCGGGCACCAGCGGCAGGCTCATCACCGCCGACTCTTCGGACCACCCGCCGGCCGTGTTGAAGCCCCACGCGCGCAGGCGCCGCTCGGTGGCTGTGCCCCACGCGGCGAGCGAGGGGTAGTGGCGACCCCAGAAGTAGGCGCGGCCGGTGCGTGCCTTGTCGTCGTCGTCACCACCGTTGACGGTGTTGACGCCCAGCGAGAAGAACCGCTGCCCGTCGGGCTGCACGAGCCAGTGCACGCCGTCGTGCTGCGTCGTCGACCAGCCGCCCGCAGCGGCGACCGCCGGCGGCAGCAGGGCGGCCAGCGCGAGCACGGCCGTGGCCGCCGCCGAGCGCAGTGAGCGCACGACGCTCGGCGCGCGCTCGGGCCGTCGCGGCGAGGGGGAAGGGGGCTGTTCGGTGGCCCGGGCGTGGAGGGCGGGGGTGGCGGGGACGGGCACGAGCAGGCAGACGGGCGGCGACGCGCACGATTGTCGCGGCATCACCGAAGGGCGGCCGTGGCGGTCGGGCGTGTGCGCCGCCGTGCGCCAGCGCTCAGCGCGGACCGACGCCCAACTTGATCAGCAGGCGCAGGTACTCGAGCTCGGCGTGCAGCTGCTGCAGGCGCTGCTTGAGCTCCTGCCACGCCTGCAGCGCCTCGGCAGCGCTGGGCGCAGGATTGGCGGGGCGGCGTTGCGGCTTGTCCATGGCGTGATGCTCTGGAGGCGCGCCCGGTGGGTCAACCCCGCGATCCGGTGGGCCACCCGACGCGCGCGGGCGGGCGAGGAGGGCGGTCGCGCAATGCTCCAGAATTGGGGGTTTTCGTGTCGCCCGCGGCGGGCGGCGACGCGGCCCCGGTCGGCGGGGCCATGCACCGCTGCCGCGACCGGCCCAGCGTCCGATCACCACCCCACACGGAGAGCTCCCGTCATGACGTCCCTGTCCCACCGCCGCTTCCTGCGCGCCTCGGCCGCGCTGTTCACCGGCGTGCTGCTCGCCGCCTGCGGCAAGGCCCCCGAACCCGCGCCGGCGCCCGCCCCGGCGCCGCAGGCCGCGGCTCCGGCCCCGGCGCCCGCGCCCGCCAAGGTCTACACCGTCGGCACCGATGCCGCGTACGCGCCGTTCGAGTCGCAGAACGAGAAGGGCGAGATCGTCGGCTTCTCGGTCGACCTGCTCAACGCGATCGCCGCGAAGGCCGGCATCGAGGTCAAGTTCGTCAACACGCCGTGGGAAGGCATCTTCAACTCGCTGCAGCAGGGCGACCGCGACCTGCTGATCTCGTCGATCACGATCACCGACGAGCGCAAGCAGACGATGGATTTCTCCGACCCGTACTTCGACGCGCACCAGCTGATCGCGGTGCCCGAGAAGTCCAAGGTCACCAAGTTCGACGACCTGAAGAAGCTCAAGGTCGGCGTGCAGACCGGCACCACCGGCGACGAGGTCGTCACCAAGCTGCTCGGCAAGACGAACACCAACGTCAAGCGCTTCGAGTCGACGCCGCTGGCGCTCAAGGAACTCGAGGCGGGTGGCGTCGACGCGGTCGTCGCCGACAACGGCGTCGTCATCAACTACGTCGCCAACCACCCGACGGCCAAGTTCCGCACGATCAACGACCCGGCGTTCGAGCCCGAGCAGTACGGCATCGCGGTGAAGAAGGGCAACACCGAGTTGCTCGAGAAGATCAACAAGGGTCTGGCCGAGATCCGCGCCGACGGCACCTACGACCGCATCTACGCGCAGCACTTCGGCGAGAAGAAGTAAGCGTCACCCGGAGGCCCGATGGACCTGCGCTGGGGCATCCTCGCCGGCTACGGGCCCCTGTTCGCTCAGGGGCTCGCGATGACGATGATGCTCACCGTCGTCTCGCTGTCGCTGGGCATGGTGCTCGGCCTGCTGTCGGGGCTGGTGTCGTCGTCGCGCGACCAGCCGCTGCCGCGCTCGCCGTGGCGCTGGCCGCTGTACGGCCTGCAGTGGCTCGTCTCGGCGTACGTCACGTTCTTCCGCGGCACGCCGCTGTTCGTGCAGATCCTGCTCGTGCACTTCGCGCTGATGCCGATGCTGGTGCACCCCGACGACGGGCTGCTCGTCTCGGGCGAGCTGGCGCGCACGTTCCGCCAGAACCACGGCGCGTTCCTGTCGGGCGTGCTGGCGCTGACGCTCAACGCCGGCGCGTACATCTCGGAGATCTTCCGCGCCGGCATCCAGTCGATCGCCGCCGGCCAGTGGCAGGCGGCGCAGGCGCTGGGCCTGAACCACGCGCAGACGCTGCGGCTGGTGATCCTGCCGCAGGCGTTCCGCCGCATGGTGCCGGCCTTCGTCAACGAGGCGATCACGCTGACGAAGGACTCGTCGCTGGTGTCGGCGATCGGGCTGGCCGAACTGGCGCTCGCGGCGCGCACGGTGGCCGGCGCGTACTCGCGCTACTGGGAGCCGTACCTGGCGATCTCGGCGATGTACCTGCTCTTGACCTGGAGCCTGTCGCTGCTGGCCAAGAAGCTCGAGGCGCCGGCGCACCTGCGCGGGCGCTGAGCCGGTACTCGCGCGGGCGCTGACACCCGCGTCCGCTCAGCCGCTGCGGTCGCCCGCCTCGGCGAGCTTGACCAGCGCGTGCAGCGCCTGGTTGACCGGCGTCGCGACACCGAGCGCGGCGCCGCGGCGCACGACGAAACCGTTGAGGTGGTCGATCTCGGTCGGGCGGGCACGCGCGACGTCCTGCGCGGTCGACGAGCGCTGCGCCGGCATCGTCTGCGCGATGCGCTCGATGCCGGCGATCGCCTCGTCGAGCGCCAGCGCGACGCCGTCGGCCCGCGCGACCGCGACGACCTCGCGCGCGACGGCGACTTGCAGTTCGCGCACCGGTGCCAGCCGCGCCATGCGCTCGTACGGCGCCTGCGTCAGCGCCGATGCGGCGTTGTAGGCGCAGTTGAGCAGCAGCTTCATCCACAGCGCGGGGCGTACGTCGGCGACCCGTTCCACCGGCACGCCCGCGCCGGCCAGGCGCTCGATCGCGCGTCGCAGTGCGCGCGCCGACGCGTCGCAGCCCGCCGCGTCGGGCGCGCCGACGACGAGCCGCCCGCCGCCGTGGTGCACGACGACACCGGGCGCCGGCATCTCGGTGGCGACGTAGACCACCGCCGGCGCCACCGCCGCGCGCACGTGCCGCGCGATCGTCGGCGCGTTGTCGACGCCGTTTTGCAGGCTCAGCACGACGGCGTCGGCGGCGACGTGCGGCGCGATCTGGCGCGCGACCGCCTCGGTGTCGTTCGACTTCACGCACACGAGCACGAGGTCGGCGCCGCGCACCGCGGCGGGGTCGGTCGTCGCGTCGAGCGCGAACGTCTCGACGCGCCCCTCGTGGTGCAGTTGCAGCCCGTGCGCCGCGACCGCGCGCACGTGCGCTTCGCGCGCGATCAGCGTGACCGGCTCGCCGGCGCGCGCGAGCATCGCACCGTAGTAGCTGCCCACCGCACCCGCACCGACGATCGCGGTGCGCCGCGGCGTCGCGTCGTCGCGCGGTGTTGATGGGGTGGGGGAGTCGGGAAGGGGCATCGGGGGTGTCGTGTCGGTGCGCGTTTGTACCTCGTGCCGCGGCCGCGTGCCGATGCCGCCAGCAGCAGGCGTGCGCCGACTCGCCGACAATGTCGCCGGGAGTGAGAAGAGACAGAGCCATGAGCAAGAGCCACGTCCACCGCGTCGACGTCCACTTCGGCGACTGCGACCCCGCCGGCATCGTGTTCTTCCCGAACTTCTCGCGCTGGATGGACGAGGCGTCGCTCGCGTTTTTCATGGCCTGCGGCGTGCCGCCGTGGCGCGAGCTGCTGAAGACGCGCGGCATCGTCGGCACGCCGCTGCTCGAGATCCACACGAAGTTCTACAAGCCCGCGACCTACGGCGAGACGATCGAGGTCCACACGACGATCGAGGAATGGGCCGCGAAGACGTTCCGCCACCGCCACGTCGTCAAGCGCGGCGACGTCGTGCTGTGCGAGGGCACCGAGGTGCGCGCGTTCGTGATGCGAGACCCGGCCGACCCGGACCGCATCCGCGCGATCCCGATCCCCGAGGACATCAAGGCGCTGTGCAGCTGAGCGGCAGGCCTACATCGACAGCGACCCCTCGCGGAACGACGTCCGGTCGAGCCAGACGTTGACGAGCACCGGCCGTCCCTCGCGTGCCAGCTCGCGCGCGCGCCGCAGCGCCGGGCGCACGTCGTCGTCGCGCTGCACGAGCAGCCCGGCCGCCCCGAAGCCGGCGGCGACCTCGTGGTACGCGGTGCGCGCGAGCACGGTGCCGACGTCGTCGCCGAGCATCTTGACCTGTTCGCGCGCGATCTGCGTCCAGCCGGCGTCGTTGCCGACCACCGCGATCACCGGGATGCCCTGACGCACGAAGCTGTCGAACTCGACGAGGCTCCAGCCGCAGGCGCCATCGCCGAACACGATCCACACCTCGCGCCCGGGGCGCATCGTCGCCGTGCCGAGCGCGAAGCCGGCGCCGACCCCCAGCGTGCCGAACGCGCCGGGGTCGAGCCAGCCCAGGGGCCCGCGCGGGCGCAGGATGTAGCTCGCGGTGCCGACGACGTCGCCGCCGTCGGCGACGAACACGGCGTCGTCGGCGGCCTCGGCGTCGAGCGCACGGAATAGCGCGAGCGGGTTGACGAACTCGCCGCGCGCGGCGGCGTCGCGGTCGATCTCGGCTTCGCGCGCCGCATCGCGCCCGCGCAGCGTCGCAAGCCACTCGGCCCAGCGCGCCGGCGCGCTGTCCGCGCGACCGGCCAGACGCGCGATCGCGTGGCCGGCGTCACCGATCAGCGCGATGTCGGGACGGCGGTTCAGTCGCGCGTCGCGCGCGCTGCGGTTGGCCGCGACGAGCGTCGCGCCGCGGCGCACGTGGCGGCCGTAGTCGAGGCGGAAGTCGCACGGCACGCCGGCGAGCAGCACGCAGTCGGCCTCGCGCAGCGCGTGGCGGCGCGCGTGGCGCATCTGCAGCGGGTGGTCGCGGCCGAGCAGCCCGCGCGCCATGCCCGACAGGTACACCGGCACGCCGAGCCGCTCGACGGCCTGCGCGAGCGCGCCGACGTGGCCCGCGTCGACGACGGCCTGGCTGCCGATGACCATCAGCGGCCGCTGTGCCTTTGCGAGGGCGGCCGCCGCGCGCACCATTGCCGCGTCGCCGGCCTGCGGCACGGTCACGGGCTGCACCGCCGGCGGCGCGGTGTCGCCGCTGCCGTCGAACAGGCGCTCGGCGTGGCGGTTCAGGACCCAGCGCAGCGCGCGGTCGGCCAGCCCGGTGCCCTTGCCGGCGGCGTCGGCGTACCACTGGCGGATCAGTGCCTCGTCGTACAGCAGATCCACCGGCAGCTCGACGAACACCGGCCCCGGCACGCCGTCGCGCGCGAGCGCGAACGCATCGGCCACCGCGGGGCCGAGGTCGCGCACGCGCCGGCAGGCGATGAAGCGCTTGACGTGCGGCGCCACCAGCGGGCGCTGTGCGATGTCCTGCAGCGCGCCGCGCCCCTGCAGTGCGGTCGGCGCCGCGCCGCCGAGCACGACGAGCGGCGACTGCGCGAGCTGCGCGTTCTTCAGCGCCGTGATCGTGTTCGTGATGCCGGGGCCGGCCGTCACTGCCGCGACGCCGGGCACGCCGCTCAGCCGCGCCGCGGCGTCGGCGGCGAACACGGCGGTGGCCTCGTCGCGCACGTCGACGACGCGCACGCCGCGCGCCGTCGCGCCGGCGAGGATCGGCGAGATGTGCCCGCCGCACAGCGTGTACAGGTGCGTGACGCCGTGCGCGACGAGGGCCTGCGCGACGCGGTCGCCGCCGTGGCGCACGGGAACCGTCATTCCCGCCCTCATGCCCAAACCACGCGGTGGCCGTCGGCGTACCAGCGCTCGACGCGGTCGGCCACCGACTTCTCGATCGTCGCGCGCCTGATCTTCATCGTCGGCGTCAGGCAGCCGTTGTCGATCGTCCACGGTTCCTTTGCGATCACGATCATCTGCAGCTTCTCGTGGTCGGCGAGCTGCGCGTTGACGCGCTCGAGCAGCGCCGCCATCTCGCGCTGCACGTCGGCGCGCACCGCCGGGTCGGCGAGCTTCGGGCGCAGGTCTTCGGCGAGCACGACGAGCGCGTACGCGGCCGGCTGGCCGACGCCCGAGACCATCGACAGCTCGACCATCGGGTGCACGTTGATCAGGTTCTCGATCGGCGCCGGTGCGACGTACTTGCCTTTGGCGGTCTTGAACAGCTCCTTCGCGCGGCCAGTGAGCCTGAGCAGCCCGTCGGCGCGGCGCTCGCCAAGGTCGCCGGTGCGGAAGAAGCCGTCGTCGGTGAACGACGCCGCCGTCAGCTCGGGCTGCTTGTAGTAGCCGCTGAACTGGCCGGGCGACTTGATCAGCACCTCGCCTTCGGGGCTGATCTTCACCTCGACGCCGGGCAGCGGCACGCCGACGTAGCCGGGCTCGGCGAAGCCCTCGCGCGACGAATGCGAGTACGAGTTGTCCTCCGTCATCCCGTAGCCTTCGTACAGCTTCAGCCCCAGGCGCCGGTACCAGCGGATCAGTTCGGGCGGCAGCGGCGCCGAGCCGCTGCCGGCGACCTTGACCGCGTCGAGCCCGAGGCCGGTGAGCACCTTCTTCGCGACGATCCGGCCCAGGATCGGGATCGCGAGCAGGCGGTCGAGCTTGGCCGGTGGCATCTTCGCGAACACGCCGAGCTGGAACTTCAGCCACAGCCGCGGCACCGACATGAACACGGTCGGCCGCGCGCGCTTGAGGTCCTGCACGAAGGTGTCGAGCGACTCGGCGAAGAACAGGTGCGTGTCGCCGTCGACGAGCGAGGCGCCTTCGCCCCACGAGCGCTCCATGCTGTGCGCCAGTGGCAGGTACGACAGCGAGCGGTTCTCGCCCGGCCCGACGCGCGCGCGGATGTCGGCGGCGATGCCCTCGGCGGCGCGCGTGAAGGCGTCGAAGCGCACCATCACACCCTTGGGCGTGCCGGTCGAACCCGACGTGTAGATCAGCATCGCGAGCTCGTCGGCGGTGCGCGCCGGCCGGCCCCCGATCGGCGCGGTGCGCGCCGTGATCGCGTCCCAGCCCTCGCATTCGGCGAGTGCCGACGCCGGCGCGAGCGGCAGCGCGATGCGCGGCAGGTGCGCCGGCACGCCGCTTTGCTGCTGCTCCCAGGTGTCGAGCTTGCCGACGACCAGCAGGCTCGCCTCGCTGTGCTCGAGCACGTAGCGGATCGTCTCGGCGGTCTCGGTCGGGAAGATCGCCACCGTCGTGTAGCCGCCGATCCAGATCGCCAGCTCGGCCATCACGAAGTGCGCGCAGTTCTTCGACAGGATCGCCACGCGCGCCCCGCGCGGCAGCCCGAGCGACTGCAGGTGCGCCGCCATGCGGCGCGACTGGTCGAGCACCTGGCGCCAGCTGTAGTCGCTGACGCGACCGCCGCCCAGCGGCTGCGTCAGGTAGATGCGCTCGGGGTGCGTGGCTTCGTGGACGTAGACGTGGTCGAGGATCAGGCGGGGTTCGGGCACGGTCGTCTCCTGTCGTGGTTCTTCTCGCCGCTCGGTCGCGCGGCGAGCGGCAGCGTACGCGCCACCGCACGCGCCGACCACTGGGGCAACCCTGCGCCGGGTGCGTTGACCCACAATGCGCGCCGATGTCCACCGCACCTGCCGCCACGCCGCGTGCCGCCGCCCAGCGGGCGGCCGAACTGCGCGCGCTGATCCAGCACCACGACCACTGCTACTACGTGCTCGACGCGCCGGAGATCCCCGACGCCGAGTACGACCGCCTGTTCCAGGAGCTGCAGGCGCTCGAGGCGCGCTACCCCGAACTGCGCACGCCCGACAGCCCGACGCAGCGCGTCGGCGGCGCGGTGCTCGAGGGCTTCGCGCCGGTCAGGCACGCGGTGCCGATGCTCAGCATCCGCACCGAGACCGACACCACCGAGGGCGGCGCACGCGCGTTCGACGCGCGCGTGCGCCGCGAGCTCGGCTTGGCCGACGGCGACCCGCCGGTCGAGTATGCGTGCGAGCTGAAGTTCGACGGCCTGGCGATCAACCTGCGCTACGAGCACGGCGTGCTCGTGCAGGCGGCCACGCGCGGCGACGGCGAGACCGGCGAGGACGTGACGCAGAACATCCGCACGATCGGCGCGATCCCGCTGAGGCTGAAGGGCGTCGACGCGCCGGTGCTCGAGGTGCGCGGCGAGGTCTACATGCGCCGCGACGACTTCGAGGCGCTCAACGAGCGCCAGCGCGCGAAGGGCGAGAAGACCTTCGTCAACCCGCGCAACGCCGCCGCCGGCGCGGTGCGCCAGCTCGACCCGGCCGTCGCGCGCCAGCGGCCGCTGAGCTTCTTCGCGTACGGCGTCGGCGAGGTGCGCGGCTGGACGCTGCCGGCGACGCACCACGCGACGCTCGACGCGATCGCCGCGATGGGCGTGCCGGTCGACACGCACCGCGCCGTCGTGCGCGGCGCCGACGGGCTCGTCGCGTTCCACCGCGACATCGCGGCCCAGCGCGACGCACTGCCGTTCGACATCGACGGTGTCGTCTACAAGGTCGACCGGCTCGACCTGCAGCGCCAGCTCGGCTTCGTCACCCGCGAGCCGCGCTGGGCGGTGGCGCACAAGTACCCGCCGCAGGAGCAGACGACGACGCTGCTGGCGATCGACGTGCAGGTCGGCCGCACCGGCAAGCTGACGCCGGTGGCCAAGCTCGAGCCGGTGTTCGTCGGCGGCACGACGGTGTCCAACGCGACGCTGCACAAC
Source organism: Azohydromonas sediminis (assembly GCF_003574675.1). Classification (GTDB taxonomy): domain Bacteria; phylum Pseudomonadota; class Gammaproteobacteria; order Burkholderiales; family Burkholderiaceae_C; genus Calidifontimicrobium; species Calidifontimicrobium sediminis. The sequence goes on along the minus strand of NZ_QOAZ01000001.1, from coordinate 238,008 downwards.
GAGGACGAGGCGCGGCGCAAGGACGTGCGCGTCGGCGACACCGTGATCGTGCGCCGCGCCGGCGACGTGATCCCCGAAGTCGTCGGCGTCGTGCTCGACCGCCGGCCGAATCACGTCGGCCCGCCGTTCGACATGTACCGGCTGCTGCACGGCAAGTGCCCGGCGTGCGGCAGCGCGATCGTGCGCGAGGAGGGCGAGGCCGACTGGCGCTGCACCGGAGGCCTGTTTTGCCCCGCGCAGCGCAAGGAGGCGCTGCTGCACTTCGCGAGCCGGCGCGCGATGGACATCGAGGGCCTGGGCGACAAGCTCGTCGACCAGCTCGTCGACGGCGGCATCGTGCGCACGCTGCCCGACCTGTACAAGCTCGGCGTGGCCAAGCTCGCGGCGCTCGAGCGCATGGGCGACAAGAGCGCGGCCAACCTCGTCGCCGCGATCGAGGCGAGCAAGCGCACGACGCTCGCGCGCTTCCTCTACGCGCTCGGGATCCGCCACGTCGGCGAGGCCACCGCGAAGGACCTCGCGCGCCACTTCGGCTCGCTCGACCGCATCATGGACGCCAGCGTCGACGAGCTGCTCGAGGTGCGCGACGTCGGCCCGGTGGTGGCGCGCAGCATCCGCACCTTCTTCGACCAGCCGCACAACCGCGAGGTCGTCGAGCAGCTGCGTGCCGCGGGCGTGCACTGGGACGAGCACGCGGGCGCGCCGCCCGCCGAGGCGCTGCCGCTGGCGGGCAAGACCTTCGTGCTCACCGGCACGCTGCCCACGCTCACGCGCGACGACGCCAAGGCGATGCTCGAAGCCGCCGGCGCGAAGGTCGCCGGCTCGGTGTCGAAGAAGACCGACTACGTCGTCGCGGGCGAGGCCGCCGGCAGCAAGCTCGACAAGGCGCGCGAGCTCGGCATCGCGGTGATCGACGAGGCGGGGCTGCGCGCGCTGCTCGGCGGCGGATGACGCGGCCGCGGCTTCGTATCATGCGTGCCGCCACCCCCTGACGAGGAGACACGACGATGAGAACGACCCTGTCCCGCCTGGCACTGGCCGCCGCCGCGTTCGTCGCTGCCGCGCCGGCGCTGTCGGCCTGCCTGACCGAGGCGCAGGTCGCCGCATTGGCCGACGCCTACTACGACAAGCGCCCGGCGCCGAACCCCGAGGGGCTCAGCGCCGCCGACGGCGAGTGCTCGCGCGCCAAGCTGCTCGCGCTGCTCGACCTCAACCTGCGCGAGCGCGCCGGCTACAAGGCCGGGCTGACGAACCCGGCGGTGCAGAAGCGCTTCAATGCCGACGCGCCGGTGTGGGGCGTGCTCTATGCGTCGATGCTGCTGCCCGAGGGCAGCACGGTCGACGCCCGCTTCGGCGCGCGGCCGCTGTACGAGGCCGACCTGCTCGTGCGCGTGAAGGACGCGGCGGTCAACGACGCGAAGACGCCAGCCGACGTGATCGCCGCGATCGACCAGGTGATCCCGTTCATCGAGCTGCCGGACCTCGTCGTCGAGGCGCCGCCGCGGCTCAACGGCGCGGCGATCACCGCGATCAACGTCGGCGCGCGGCTGGGCGTCACAGGCCGGCCGATCGCGGTGCCGGTCACGCGCGGCGAGCGCTACCAGCTGCTCGATGCGCTCGGCAAGATGACGGTCATCGTCAAGGCCGACGGCGCCGAGGTCGATCGCGGCAAGGGCAGCGACGTGCTCGAGCACCCGCTGAATGCCGTCGTCTGGCTCGCGCAGGACCTCAAGCGCCACGGGCTCGCGCTCAAGCCGGGCGACGTCGTCAGCCTCGGCTCGTTCTCGCGGCTGCTGCCGCCGAAGGCGGGGCAGAAGGTCGAGGTCGAGTACTGGGGCCTGCCCGAGCCCCGCACGGTCAGCGTGAGCTTCCGGTGACGCGGCACCGCGCGCCGGGCCCGCGCGGCGCGCGCCGCCGATGACCGCCGTCGTCGTGGCGACCTTCGCGGTCGTCTACCTCGGGATGATCGCGGGCGGGCTGCCGCGGCTGCAGCTCGACCGCACTGGCGTCGCGCTGCTCGGCGCGATCACGATCGTCGGCTCCGGCGCGCTGACGCTCGAGGAGGCGGCGCAGGCGGTGCACCTGCCGACGATCCTGCTGCTGTTCTCGTTCATGGTGATCTCGGCGCAGATGCGCCTGGGCGGCTTCTACACCTGGGTCACGCGCCGCGTCGCCGCGCTCGACGCGAGCCCGGCAGCGCTGCTCGCGGTCGTGATCACCGTCGTCGCGGTGCTGTCGGCGGTGTTCTCGAACGACATCGTGTGCCTGGCGGTCGCGCCGGTGCTCGCCGACGCGTGCCTGCGCCGCCGGCTCGACCCGGTGCCGTTCCTGCTCGCGCTGGCGTGTGCGGCCAACATCGGCTCGGCCGCGACGCTGATCGGCAACCCGCAGAACATGCTGATCGGCCAGCGGCTCGCGCTCGACTTCGGCGGCTACCTGCTCGAGGCCATCGTGCCCGTCGTGCTCGGCCTCGCGGCGCTGTGGGGGCTGCTGGCCGCGCCGCTGCGGCGGGCGGCGCCACAGCCCGAGCCCGACGCCGCGCGGTTCGCGGCGCTCGAGGCCGAGTACCCGGCGTTCGACCGCTGGCAGACGGCCAAGGGCCTCGCGGTCGCGGCGGCGCTGGTGGCGGTGTTCCTGTTCACGAGTTGGCCGCACGAGGTCGCGGCGCTGGTCGGCGCGGGCGTACTGCTGCTGTCACGGCGCTTCCACTCGTCGCAGGTCATGGGGCTGATCGACTGGGAGCTGCTCGTGCTGTTCATCGGCCTGTTCGTCGTCAACCAGGCGCTCGCGCACACCGGGCTCACGCACGAGGCGGTGCAGTGGCTCGCCGCGCAGGGCGTGCACCTGGGCGAGCCGGGGCCGCTGTTCGTCGTCACGCTGCTGCTGTCGAACCTGGTGTCGAACGTGCCGGCGGTGATGCTGCTGCTGCCGGTGGCTGACGGCGCGCACGCCGGACCGACGCTGGCGCTCGTCAGCACGCTGGCGGGGAACCTGCTGATCGTCGGCTCGATCGCCAACATCATCGTCGTCGACGCGGCGCGCAAGCGCGGTATCGTGATCGACTGGAAGCGCCACGCGGCCACCGGCGTGCCCGTCACGCTGGCGACGCTTGCGATCACGGCGGGCTGGATCGCGTGGCGTCACGGGTTCTGAGGAGCGCGTTCGGATGGCGGTGCGAGAGATCCTGAAGATGGGCGACCCCCGGCTGCTGCGCGTCGCGCAGCCGGTGCGCGCGTTCGACACGCCCGAGCTGCACGCGCTCGTGGCCGACCTGTTCGACACGATGGCCGCCGCCGATGGCGCCGGGCTGGCCGCGCCGCAGATCGGGGTCGACCTGCAGGTCGTGATCTTCGGCTTCGAGCGCAACGTGCGCTATCCCGACGCGCCGCCGGTGCCGCAGACCGTGCTCGTCAACCCGGTGATCACGCCGCTGGGTGACGAGGAAGAAGAGGGCTGGGAAGGCTGCCTGTCGGTGCCCGGGCTGCGTGGTGTGGTGCCGCGCTGGCGGCGCATCCGCTACACGGGCTTCGACGCGCACGGCCGGCCGATCGAGCGCGAGGCCGAGGGCTTCCACGCCCGCGTCGTGCAGCACGAGTGCGACCACCTGATCGGCCGGCTGTACCCGACGCGCATGCGCGACCTCACCCGCTTCGGTTTCACCGAGGTGCTGTTTCCAGGATCCTCCGCGCCGCCCGACGACTAGCGCGGTGCGCTATGCGCGCCGCGTGTAAACCTGTGTGAAGCGCGTCAGCCGGCGTGTGCGCGTGTCCGTTGAACGGACACGCAACCGAGAGGAGACGCGTATGACCCGGTCCTTCCCTCCTGCCAGCGATGCGCGCGCGCACCGTGCACGCGGCGCTGCCGCCTGGGCGGCGCTGGCGGCGCTGCTCGCGTTGCTGGCGGTGTTCGCCGCGCGGCCGGCGTGGGCCGATCCGCCCGGCCGCGTCGGGCGCCTGGCCGAGACGCAGGGCACCGTGTGGATCTACGACGCCGGGCGCGGCGGCTGGGACGAAGCGCTGCGCAACCGCCCGGTGACCGGCGGCGACCGTATCGCCACCGACGTCGGCGCGCGCGCGGCGATCCAGGTCGGCTCGGCGACGCTGCGCCTGGGCGGCGCGAGCGAAGTCGAATGGGTGCAGCTCGACGACGATGCAGTGCGCGTGCGTGTGCTCGCCGGCAGCGTCGCGCTGCGCGTGTTCAGCGCCGACGTCGCGCACGAGTTCCAGCTGCTGACGCCACGCGGGCGTGTGCTGCCGCTGTTCGCCGGGCACTACCGCGTCGACCTGCTGGCCGACTCCACCGTCGTCGAGGCGCTGCAGGGCGAGGCCGTGTTCGACGCCGACGACAGCCGCCTGACGGTCGTCGCAGGCCGACGCTTGGCGTTCTGGTCCGAGCGCGGGCGCACGCACTACGACGTCGTCACGACGCCGCTCGACGATTTCGGACGCTGGCTGCTCGCGGTGCAGCGCGACGAGCAGCGCGCGTGGGCGTCGACGCGCCACGTCTCGCCCGAGACCACGGGCTGGGAGGACCTCGACCGCCACGGCCGCTGGGACCACCACCCGCAGTACGGCTTCGTGTGGATCCCGTTCGGCGTGGCCGTCGACTGGGCGCCGTACCGCTATGGGCGCTGGGTGTGGATCGCGCCCTGGGGCTGGACCTGGGTCGACGACGCGCCGTGGGGCTTCGCGCCGTTGCACTACGGTCGCTGGGTGTGGTGGGACGGCCGCTGGGCCTGGTGGCCGGGAACCTATGTTCGCCGGCCGGTGTACGCGCCCGCGCTCGTGGGCTGGATCGGCGGCAGCCACTTCAGCATCGGCATCTCGATCGGCTCGACGCCGTGGGTCGGCTGGGTGCCGCTGTCGCCGTACGACGTCTACCGCCCTTGGTACCGCGTCACGCGGCCGCCGGTGCACGTGCCGCCGCCGCGCCCGGTGCCGCGCGACCGCGCCGCCGCGTCGACCTCCTCGTACTTCTACCTCAGCGTGCCCGACAGCGTGACCATCGTCTCGCGTCAGGTGCTCGACGAGCGCCGCCCGGTCGGGTCGTCGCAGTGGCGTCGCGTCGATCCCGACGAGTGGCGGCGCGCCGCTCGCCCGCCGGCCGTCGTGGCCGCGCCGCCACCGCCGGCCTTCGCGGCGACGCCGCCGTCGCGCCCGGCCGTGCCGCCGCCCCCGCCGCGGCCCCCGCGCGGTGCGGGGCCCGACCGCGACGAGCGCGGCGACCGCGACGCTGGCCCGGGTGGCCACGGCGCGCGCTTCGGCCACGATGAGCCGCGACCCGTGCCGCCGCCGCGCGGCAACGGTGCCCGCGAACGCAACGAGATCCGCGAACGCAACGAGATCCGCGAGCGCAACGAGCCCGGCGACCGCAGCGGCTGGCGTGCCCGCGACGACGCGCCGCGCGCGTCGCCGCCGCCGAGCCTGCCGCTCGAGCGCGGTCGCGGGCCGACGGTCGAGCCGGCGCCGCGCTTCGATGCGCCGCCGCGCGGCGATGTGCCGCGCGCGCCGACGCCGCCGGTGTACGAGCGCCCGCGCGAGAGCGAACGGGAGAGGGAACGGGAACGCGAGCGGGAACGGGAACGCGACGGCGCCTCGCCCGTGCCGCCGCCGCGCGCTCTGCCGCGCCCGCCGGGGCCGGCTTCCGGTGCGGGCTTCTCGCGCGCACCGGCGTTGCCGGCCGACGCGGCCGCAGGCGGTGGGCAGCCGCTGCCGCCGCTCGCGCGCAGCATCGACGCCGGCCCGCCGGGGCGCGGCGCCGCGCCCGATGCGCCCGAGCGCGCGCCGCGGGGGGATCGCCCCGAACGCGGCGGACGGACCGACCGCGTCGAGGCACCGCCCGCCTGGCGCATGGGGCCGCCCGATGCCGGGCGCCCGTCACCGGCGGTGAATGCGCCGCCGCCCGCGTTCTCGCGCGAGCGCATCCAGCCCGTGCCGCCCGGCGCTCGCCGCGGCCCCGAGGCCGACGGCGCCGCGCCGCCGCGCACGCCGCCGTTCGACGATCCGCGCGCGTTGCCGCGCTGAACGCGCCGCGGTGCGTTCAGCGCTGTCGACGGCCGCGTCGATTCAGCCGCGCAGCAGCGCGCGCAGCGCGGGCCAGACGTTGTCGAGCATGATCGGCTGCGCGTCGGCGTTCGGGTGGATGCGGTCGGGCTGGAACAGGGCCGTCGGGTCGGGGCCGTCGGCGACGCCGGCCAGCAGGAAGGGCACCAGCGCCGCGCCCTCGGCCTTCGCGACTTCGCCGAACAGCGCGGCGAACTCGTCGGCGTAGCGGCGGCCGTAGTTCGGCGGCACCTGCATGCCCACCAGCAGCACGCGCGCGCCGGCCGCGCGTGCGGCGCGCACCATCGCGACGAGGTTGTCGCGCGTCATCGCCAGCGGCAGCCCGCGCAGCGCGTCGTTGCCGCCGAGCTCGATCACGACGTGCGTCGGCCGGTGTTCGGCCAGCAGCGCCGGCAGCCGCGAGCGCCCGCCCGAGGTCGTGTCGCCGCTGATGCTGGCGTTGACGACGCGTGCAGCGATCTTCTCGCGCGCGAGCCGCTGCTCGAGCAGCGCAACCCAGCCGCGCCCGCGCGGCAGCCCGTACTCGGCCGACAGGCTGTCGCCGACGACGAGCACGGTGGCCGGCCGAGCCGCGCGTGCGGGCAACGCCGCGCCGCCCCAGGCCGCGAGGGCGAGGCCGCTACAGTGCGCGATCCACCGCCGGCGCGCGGGCGACAACAAGGCAGTCATGGGCGACAACGAACCGATCATCGCCGTCGAGCACGTCACCAAGCAGGTCAGCGACTCGACGGGGGTGCTGACGATTCTCCACGACATCGATTTCACCCTGCCGGCGCGGCAGTCCGCGGCCATCGTCGGCGCGTCGGGGTCGGGCAAGAGCACGCTGCTGTCGATCATCGCGGGCCTGGACGTGCCGACGTCGGGCACGGTGCGGCTGGCCGGCACCGACCTGTTCGCACTCGACGAGGACGCGCGCGCCGCGGTGCGCGCGCGCAGCGTCGGCTTCGTGTTCCAGAGCTTCCAGCTGCTGGGCAACCTGACCGCGCTCGAGAACGTGATGCTGCCGCTCGAGCTGATGGGCCGGCGCGACGCGCGTGCGCAGGCCACCGAGATGCTCGGCCGCGTCGGCCTCGGCCAGCGGCTGGGGCACTACCCGCGCGTGCTGTCGGGCGGCGAGCAGCAGCGCGTCGCGCTGGCGCGCGCCTTCGTCGTGCGCCCGCAGGTGCTGCTGGCCGACGAGCCCACCGGCAGCCTCGACTTCGCCACCGGCGCGACGGTGATGCAGCTGATGTTCGACCTCAACCGCGAGGCCGGCACGACGCTCGTGCTCGTCACGCACGACCGCGAGATCGCCGCCCGCTGCGACCGCCAGCTGCGCATCGAGGCCGGGCGGCTCGTGGCCTGACGGCCGGCAGCGGCAAAGCAAGAGGGGCGCCGCAGGCGCCCCTCCTCGTTCACCGGCGCGCGCCGCGCGCTCACTGCGAGAACTTGAAGTCGGTCTTGGCCTTGTCGCGCAGCGACTGCTGGTACTGCTGCATCTTGACCTGTGCGAGCTGCTGCTCGATCTGCGCGCGCACGTCCTCGAACGGCGGGAACTGCGCCTCGCGCGTGTCCTCGAGCCTGATCACGTGCCAGCCGAACTGCGTCTTCACCGGCGCCTCGGTGAGCTGGCCCTTGGCCAGCTTGGCCATCGCCTGGCCGAACTCGGGCACGTAGGCGTCGGCCTTCGCGAAGTCGAGGTCGCCGCCGTTGGACGCCGAGCCGGGGTCCTTCGAGTGCTTGGCCGCGAGGTCCTCGAACTTGGCGCCGCCCTTGATCTGCGCGATCAGCTTCTTCGCCTCGTCCTCGGTCTCGACGAGGATGTGGCGCGCGCGGTACTCGGTGCCGCTGGCCTGCGCCTTGAACTTGTCGTACTCGGCGCGGGCTTCGGCCTCGGTGACCGGGTTCTTGCGCTGCCAGTCGGCGAACAGCTCGCGGATCAGGATCGTCTGGCGCGCGAGTTCCATCTGGTTGCGGTAGCTGGCGCTTTGCGCGATGCCGCGGCGCTCGGCCTCCTGCGCGAAGATCTCGCGCAGCACGACCTCCTCGCGCACGCGTGCCTCGAGCTCGGGCGTCACCGGCTGCTGGCCGCCGCGCGTGGCCTGCTGCATCAGCACGTCGACGCGCGACCTGGGCACCGGCTTGCCGTTGACGATGGCGACGTTCTGCGCGTGGACGGGCAGCCACAGGCCGAGGGCCACGGCGGCCAGCGACACGCGCAGCGCGGAAGACTTCGGGTTCATGACGGGCACAGGCCTTTCGAGAGTGCGTGGAGGGTGCGCCGCGGCGGCGGCGTCGCGGGGGCGGCAGCGCGCCGCGCCCCGGCGGGTCAGGGATCGTCGGGGCTGCGCGCCTCGATCGCCAGCGCATGGATGCCGGCGGGAATCAGATCCCTCAGGGCATCATACACAAGGCGGTGGCGCGCGACGCGCGTGCGGCCACGGAACGCGGCCGAGACCACACGCACCGTGAAGTGACGCCCTTCGCGCGCGCCGGCGTGGCCCGCGTGGCGGTGGCTGTCGTCGATCACGTCGAGCGACTGCGGGTTCAGCGCGCGCCGCAGCGCGGCCTCGATCTGTTCGGCGGTGACGGCCATCGTCAGGAACTGCCCGCGCCGACCGATGCCGGGCCGGCCTCGTCGCGGCGCCCGCAGCGCGCCACGTAGGCCCACTGCGCGAGCGCGAACAGCGGCAGCAGCGCGAGCCCGGCAAAGACCTTGAACTGAAGCCACGCCGGCGCGGCGGCACTGTACGCGACCCACAGGTGCAGCAGACCGAGCAGGCCGAACGCGCCGACCCACGCGGCATTGAGGTGCTGCCACGCGACGTCGCTCAGCGCGATGCGGTGCGCGAGCAGCGTGCGCACGAGGTTGCGTCCGAGCCCCACGCGGGCCAGCCACAGCACGAGGCCGAGCAGCCAGTACAGCACGCTCGGCTTCCAGCCGGCGAAAGCCGGGCTGCCACCCATCGCCGCGGCGGCCAGGGCCAGCAGCGCGACGAGCACGACCATCACCGCGAACGCCGGCGCGGCGGCGCGTGCGGCCCCCGTGCGCGGCCGGCGCCAGCGCACGGCGACCAGGTGCAGCGTGAGCACGGCGAGCGCCGCCATCGCGGCCAGCAGCGCCGGGGCCTCGCGCGCACCGACCTGCGCGACGGGCACGCGGTCGGCCATCAGCGTCGCGCCGGACCACGCCGCCGCCTGCGCCGGGTGGTCGTCGAACCATCCGAAGACGGCGACGAACACGAAGGCGGGCAGCAGGTCGAACAGCGGCTTCATCGTGGCGCAAAGTCGATCGATGCCGAGTTGATGCAGAAGCGCTCGCCGGTGGGCTCGGGGCCGTCGTCGAAGACGTGCCCGAGGTGCGAGCCGCAGTTGCGGCAGCGGACCTCGACGCGCACCATGCCGTGGCTCTCGTCGAGCACGCGCTCGATGCGCGCGTCGTCGACGGCGCGCCACCAGCTCGGCCAGCCGCAGCCGGCGTCGAACTTGGCGTCGGCGTCGAACAGCACCTGGCCGCAGCCGATGCAGCGGTACGTGCCGTCGGCGAAGTGGTTCCAGTACTTGCCGCTGAACGCGCGCTCGGTGGCGGCCTGGCGCGCGATGCGGTACTGCACCGGGTCGAGCTGCGCGCGCCATTCGGCATCGCTCTTGCGCACGGGGTAGCGCGGGTCGTCGATGGGGTGCGGCGGTTCGATCGGCGTGCTCATTCGGCGTCAGCGGTGGCGGCGGCGAAGCGGTCCATGACGATTGTCGCCGTCGCGACAATCGCTGCAAGCAGGTGGGGGACAATCCCGCGTTGCCCGCGGCCCGGCGGCGCTCCGATACTGCGCGCCGGGCCGCGGGCCCGGACTTTCGCAGGAGATACCGATGCTCGGTCTGATGCAAGACCAACCGCTGCTGATCTCGAGCCTGATCGAGTTCGCCGCACGACACCACCACGACGCCGAGATCGTCTCGCGTCGCGTCGAGGGCGACGTGCACCGCTACACCTACCGCGACGCGGCGGCGCGCGCGCGCCGCGTGGCCAACGCGCTCGACCGCCTCGGCCTCGGGTTCAGCGACCGCGTCGCGACGCTGGCCTGGAACGGCCACCGCCACTTCGAGCTGTACTTCGGCGTCGCCGGCAGCGGGCGCGTCGTGCACACGATCAACCCACGGCTCGCCCCCGAGCAGATCGTCTGGATCGCCAACCACGCCGAAGACCGCGTGCTGTGCTTCGACATGACGTTCCTGCCGATCGTCAAGGCGATCTGGACCCACTGCACCACCGTCAAGCACTGGGTCGCGCTGTGCGACGCCGCCGCGCTGCCCGCCGACACGGGCATCGACGGGCTGGTCGCCTACGAGGCGTGGATCGGCGGCGAGAGCGACGACTACCGCTGGCCGTCGTTCGACGAAAAGAGCGCCGCCGCGCTGTGCTACACGAGCGGCACGACCGGCAACCCGAAAGGCGCGCTGTACAGCCACCGCTCGACGATCCTGCACGCCTACGGCGGCGCGCTGCCCGACGCGCTGGGCATCTCGGCGCGCGACAGCATCCTGCCGGTGGTGCCGATGTTCCACGTCAACGCGTGGGGCATCCCGTACAGCGCGGCGATGACCGGCGCCAAGCTCGTGTTCCCCGGCCCGCACCTGGACGGCAAGTCGGTCTACGACCTGATCGAGGCCGAGCGCGTCACGATGGCCGCCGGCGTGCCCACCGTGTGGCTCGGGCTGCTCAACCACATGCAGCAGCACGAGCTGCGCTTCTCGTCGCTGCAGCGCACCGTGATCGGCGGCTCGGCGTGCCCGCCGGCGATGATCCGCACCTTCAAGGACCGCTACGGCGTCACCGTGCTGCACGCGTGGGGCATGACGGAGATGTCGCCGCTGGGCACCGTGTGCCACCTGAAGAACAAGCACCTGGGCCTGTCGCCCGAGGCGCAGATGGCGATCCTCGTCAAGCAGGGGCGCGCGGTGTACGGCGTCGAGATGAAGATCGTCGACCCCGCGGGCAGGGAGCTGCCGTGGGACGGCCAGCAAAGCGGCGACCTGCTCGTCAAGGGGCCGTGGATCATCAGCGGCTACTTCAAGGGCGAGGGCGGCGACCCGCTGCGCCACGACCCCGACGGCGACTGGTTCCCGACCGGCGACGTCGCGACGATCGACCCCGACGGCTTCCTGCAGATCACCGACCGCAGCAAGGACGTGATCAAGTCGGGCGGCGAGTGGATCAGCTCGATCGACGTCGAGAACATCGCGATGGCGCACCCGGCGGTGGCGATGGCCGCGTGCATCGCGGTGCCGCACCCGAAGTGGGACGAACGCCCGCTGCTGGTCGTCGTCAAGAAACCCGGCGCCGAGGTCACGCGCGAGGAGCTGCTCGCGTTCTACGAAGGCAAGGTCGCGAAGTGGCAGATCCCTGACGACGTGCAGTTCGTCGACGCGATCCCGCTCGGTGCGACCGGCAAGATGCAGAAGATGAAGCTGCGCGAGATGTTCAAGGACTACCGGCTGCCGACGGCCTGATCGGTGCACGGTACCCCGCGGGCCCGGCAGCGACCGGGGCTTCGGGGTAGTCCCCGAGCCTCAAGCGTCGTCGCTTCCGGTAGGGTGCTCGTTGTGTGCGGTGCAACATCCGAGGAGATGACGATGGACTTGACGAGGCGCTGGTTCGGACTGGCGGTCGGCGCGGCGCTGGCGCTGGGCAGCACGGTCGCGCTCGCACAGAAGGGCGAGACGGTCAAGATCGCGTGGGTCGACCCGCTGTCGGGCATGCTGGCCAACATCGGGCAGAACAGCCTGCGCACGTTCCAGTTCATGGCCGAGAAGGTCAGCGCGAACAACCCGGCCGGCGTCAGGTTCGAGATCGTCCCGTTCGACAACAAGCTCTCGCCGCAGGAGAGCCTGACCGCGCTGCGCGCGATCACCGACCAGGGCATCCGCTACGTCACGCAGGGCAACGGCAGCTCGGTGGCCGGCGCGCTGATCGACGCGATCAACAAGCACAACGAGCGCAACCCCGGCAAGGAGATCGTGTTCCTCAACAACGCCGCGGTCGACCCCGACTTCACGAACGCCAAGTGCAGCTTCTGGCACTTCCGCTTCGACGCCGACACGTCGATGAAGATGGAGGCGCTGACGACCTACATGCGCGACGAGAAGAACGTCAAGAAGGTCTACCTGATCAACCAGAACTACTCGCACGGCCACCAGGTCGCCAAGTACTTCAAGGAGGCGCTGGCGCGCAAGCGCCCCGACGTGCAGATCGTCGGCGAGGACCTGCACCCGCTGGGCCAGGTGCGCGACTTCGCGCCCTACGTCGCGAAGATCAAGGCCTCGGGTGCCGACAGCATCGTCACCGGCAACTGGGGTTCGGACCTCTCGCTGCTGATCAAGGCCGCGAAGGACGCCGGCCTCGACGCCAACTGGTACACCTACTACGCGGGCGCCAACGGCTCGCCGTCGGCGATCGGCCCGACGATGGAGGGCAAGGTCAAGTACGTCTACATCGGCCACTCCAACATCCCCGAGCTGGCCCCGTGGATGAAGGAGTACAACGCGCGCTTCAAGGAAGACCTGTCGCTGCTGTCGACGCTGCACGTGCTGCCGATGCTCGCGCAGGCGATGGCCAAGACCAAGAGCACCGACCCGGTCAAGGTCGCGAAGGCGATGGAGGGCCTGACGATCAAGAGCTTCTCGGGCGAGGTCACGATGCGTGCGGCCGACCACCAGCTGCAGCAGCCGCTGTACATCGCGAGCTGGCGCAAGATCACCGACCCGGCCAAGCAGTACAACGTCGAGGGCACCGGCTACACCTGGGTGCAGGAGCGCGTGTTCGAGCCCTACGTGTCGAGCACGCCGACGTCGTGCCAGATGAGCCGCCCGGGCTGACGCGCCGACACCATCGCGCGCGCGCCGTGCGCCGCGCCGGGCCCGCCGGGGGCTGCTCCGACGGGCCCGTTTTTTGACCCGCCGCCGCGACCGACGTGGACCAGGTCCTCATCAATCTGCTCAACGGCGCCAGCTCCGGGCTGCTGCTGTTCATGCTCAGCGCCGGGCTGACGCTGATCTTCAGCATGATGGGCGTGCTGAACTTCGCGCACGCGAGCTTCTACATGCTCGGCGCGTACTTCGCGTACACGCTCAGTGGCCTCGTCGGGTTCTGGGCGGCGCTGGTGGCCGCCCCGCTGCTGGTGGGGCTGGCCGGCGCCGCGTTCGAGCGCTCGGTGCTGCGCCGCGTGCACAAGTTCGGCCACGTCGCCGAACTGCTCGTGACTTTCGGGCTGTCGTACGTGCTGCTCGAGATCGTGCAGCTCGTCTGGGGTCGCACCTCGGTGCCGTTCGGGCCGCCGCCGGCGCTGGCGGGCACCGCGTTCACGCTGGTGTCGTCGTCGGCCGAGCCGATGCGCGTCGTGCTCGGCGTCGCGCCACCCGAGATGTGCCAGCGCACCGCCGAGGTGATGGTCACGTGCACGCGCTACCCGCTCAACCGCGTGTTCCTCGCCGGTGTCGCGATCGCGATGCTGCTCGCGCTGTGGCTGATGCTCACGCGCACGCGCATCGGCCTCGTGATCCAGGCGGCACTGACGCACCCCGAGATGGTCGAAGCGCTCGGTCACAACGTGCCGCGCGTGTTCATGCTCGTCTTCGGTACCGGCTGCGCGATGGCCGGGCTGGCCGGCGTCGTCGGCGGCATCACGTTCGTCACCGAGCCGAACATGGCCCACATCGGGCCCATCATCTTCGCCGTCATCGTGATCGGCGGCATGGGTTCGCTGCCCGGCGCCTTCCTCGGCTCGATCCTTGTCGGCCTGCTGCAGACGCTGCCGCTGACGGTCGACAAGTCGCTCGTGCACCTGGCCGCGAGCTTCGGCCTGACGGTGGCGCCCGAGAGCTGGCTGTACCCGGTGGCCAAGATCACGCTCGCGCAGGCCGCACCGATCCTGCCGTACCTGCTGCTGGTGCTGATCCTGATCCTGCGCCCGCGCGGGCTGCTCGGCACGAGGGAGAGCTGAGGCGATGACGCACGTGCGCGAGACGCGCCCGCACTTCCACTTCCGCCCGTGGAACGTCGCGCGCTGGCTGCTGTGGGGCTCGTTCGCCCTCGTGCTCGCGCTGGCGCCCGTCGTGTGGAACAGCGGGCTCGCGCACACGCTGCTGTCGCAGATCGGCATCGCGATCATCGTGTGCCTGTCGTACAACGTGATCTTCGGCCAGGGCGGCATGCTCAGCTTCGGCCACGCCGTCTACAGCGGGCTCGGCGCGTACCTGGCGATCCACACGCTCAACCTCGTGAGCGCCGGCGCGTTCGCGCTGCCGGTGAGCCTGATTCCGCTGGTCGGCGGGCTCGCCGGGCTCGGCTTCGCCGCGCTGCTGGGCTGGGTGACGACGAAGAAGGCCGGTACGACGTTCGCGATGATCACGCTGGGCATCGGCGAGCTGGTGTGGTCGATGTCGCTGATGCTGCCCGAGTTCTTCGGCGGCGAGGCCGGCATCACCGGCGACCGCGTCGTCGGCAAGCCGGTGATGGGCATCAGCTACGGCCCGCAGGTGCAGGTGTACTACCTGATCGCGGTGTACTGCTTCGTCAGCACGGCGGCGATGTTCGCGCTGACGCGCACGCCGCTCGGGCGCATCCTCAACGCGGTGCGCGACAACCCGGAGCGCGTCGAGTTCATCGGCTACAGCACGCAGACGGTGCGCTACCTCGCATTCATGATCGCCGGCTTCTTCGCCGGCATCGGCGGCGGGCTGACGGCGCTGAACTTCGAGATCGTCACCGCCGACGTCGTCGGCGCGGCGCGCTCGGGCGCGTACCTACTGTTCGTGTTCCTCGGCGGTGCGACGTTCTTCTTCGGGCCCATCATCGGCGGCGTGCTGATGGTCGTCGCGCTGGTGCTGCTGTCGGAGTGGACCAAGGCCTGGCTGCTGTACCTCGGGCTGATCTTCCTGTTCATGGTGATGTACGCGCCCGGCGGCATCGCCAGCCTGCTGATGATGAACCTGCGCGTGGCCGCGTTCGGCAAGCTCGGGCGTATCGCCGCGAGCTACCTCGCGCTGGCCGGTACCGCGGCGACCGTGCTGCTGGGCGTCGCCGCGATGATCGAGATGGTCTACCACCGGCAGCTCAACGCCGCGCTCGGTCCCGAGCTGAAGTTCCTCGGCGCGACGCTGCATACCGGCCACGTCGAGTCGTGGTTTGGCGCCGTGTTCCTCGCCGTCGTCGGCGCCGCGCTGTTCGAGCTGACGCGGCGGCAGTTCCGCCGCGAGTGGGACGCGATCCAGCAGGAGATCGAGCAGGAAATCAAGCGCAGGGAGGCGCTGTGAGCAGCACCGCGCCGCTGCGCGCACGCGTCGTCCGGCCGGCCCGGGGCGGGCGGGTGTGCCGTGTCGGGAGGGGCGCCTCGTGAGCACACCCGCAGTCGAACTCGTCGACGTGCGCAAGAGCTTCGGCAAGACCGAGATCATCCGCGGCGCGAGCCTGGCGGTGCAGCCGGGCGAGCGGGTGGCGATCATCGGGCCCAACGGCGCCGGCAAGAGCACGCTGTTCAACCTGATCTCGGGGCGCTTCGGCGTCACGAGCGGCGAGATCCGCCTGCACGGCGAGCGCATCGACGGCAAGACGCCGTTCGAGATCAACCGCCGCGGGCTCGCGCGCAGCTTCCAGGTCAGCAACCTGTTCACGCGGCTGTCGGTGTTCGAGAACCTGCGCTGCGCGGTGCTGTGGAGCATGGGCCACCGCTACGCGTTCTGGAAGTTCCTCGCCGACCTGCGCGACGTCAACGACCGCGTCGAGCAGGTGCTCGAGATGATCAAGCTCGACCGCCGGCGCGACGTGCTGGCGATGAACCTCACCTACGCCGAGCAGCGTGCGCTCGAGATCGGCATCACGATCGCCGGCGGCGCCGGCGTCGTGCTGCTCGACGAGCCCACCGCCGGCATGAGCAAGAGCGAGACGAAGCGCTTCGTGCAGCTGATCCGCGAGGTGACCGAGGGCAAGACGCTGCTCACCGTCGAGCACGACATGGGCGTCGTGTTCGGGCTGGCCGACCGCATCGCCGTGCTCGTCTACGGCGAGGTCATCGCGTTCGACACGCCCGACGCGGTGCGCGCCAACGCGCGCGTGCAGGAGGCGTACCTCGGCTCGGTGCTCGCCGAGCAGCAAGCCGCCTCGGCCGGAGGGTGAGGCGGTGCTCAAGCTCGACAACGTCCACGCCTTCTACGGCAAGAGCCACGTGCTGCACGGCGTGCACTTCGAAGTGCGCGACGGCGAGATCGTTGCGCTGCTCGGGCGCAACGGGTCGGGGCGCTCGACGACGGTCAAGACGATCATGGGGATGGTCGACGCCACCGGCTCGATCGTCTGGCGCGGCCAGCCGGTGATGGGCCGCAAGCCGTTCGAGATCGCGCACCTCGGCATCGGCTACGTGCCCGAGAACCGCGACATCTTCCCCAGGCTGACGGTGCACCAGAACCTGCAGCTTGGCGAGAAGCGCGGCAAGAAGGCGCCTCGGTGGTCGTTCGACGACATGTACCGCCTGTTCCCGCGGCTGAAGGAGCGCCAGCACACCGAAGCCGGCGTGCTGTCGGGCGGCGAGCAGCAGATGCTCACGCTGTGTCGCACGCTGATGGGCGACCCCGACCTGATCATGATCGACGAACCGACCGAGGGCCTGGCGCCGAAGATCGTCGAGCTCGTCGCCGAGTACCTGCGCGAGCTCAAGCGCCGCGGCATCTCGGTGCTGCTCGTCGAGCAGAAGCTCACGATCGCGCTCGAGGTGGCCGACCGCTGCCTCGTGATGGGCCACGGCCAGATCGTGTTCGAGGGCACGCCCGCCGAGCTGCGCGCCAACGCGTACATTCGCAAGGAGTGGCTGGAGGTGTAGGCGCAGCCGCCCCCGACGGCGCCGGCCGGCTCTTGTCGCCGAGGAGACGGATGCCGGCTGTGGCGCCGCCTAGAATCGAACGACCGTTCTATTTTTGCCCGACCGACCAGGAGAGCCCATGAGCGCGAACTACGAGGTGCGCGGCGACGTCGCCGTCATCACGCTGAACAACCCGCCGGTCAACGGCCTGGGCTTCGACACCCGCAAGGCGTTCGCCGCGGGCGTCGACCGCGCGGTCGACGACCCCGCGGTGCGCGCGATCGTGATCACCGGCGCCGGCAAGGCGTTCTCGGGCGGCGCCGACATCCGCGAGTTCGGCTCGCCGAAGGCGCTCGCCGAGCCGAACCTGCTGTCGCTGATCAAGCTGCTCGAGGACTGCCCGAAGCCGGTCGTCGCCGCGCTGCACAGCGTGTGCATGGGCGGCGGGCTCGAGCTCGCGCTCGGCGCGCACTACCGCGTCGCGGCGCCGGGCACGAACATCGCGCTGCCCGAGGTCAAGATCGGCCTCGTGCCCGGCGCCGGCGGCACGCAGCGGCTGCCGCGCGTGCTCGGCGTCGAGACGGCGCTGAACATGATCGTCAGCGGCGACCCGGTCAAGAGCGAGGTGCTGTTCGCCCTGCCGGGACAGAAACTGCTCGACCGCCTGATCGAGGGTGACCTGCTCGACGGCTCGGTCGCGTTCGCGCGCGAAGTCGCCGACCGCCGGCCGCTGCCGCGCGTGCGCGACCTGAAGGCGGCGCACCCGCAGGGCGACGCCTACTTCCAGTTCGCGCGCAACACCGTCAGGGCGATGGCCAAGCACTTCCCGGCGCCGGTGCGCTGCGTCGACTGCGTCGAGCAGTCGACGAAGGCGAAGTTCGACGATGGCATGGTCTACGAGCGCGCCGCGTTCCTCGCGCTGATGATGACGCCCGAATGCAAGGCGCTGCGCCACGCCTTCTTCGGCGAGCGCGCGGCGAGCAAGATCCCCGACGTGCCCGAGGACACGCCGGTGCGCGAGATCCGCAAGGTGGCCGTGATCGGCGCCGGCACGATGGGCGGCGGCATCAGCATGAACTTCCTCAACGCCGGCATCCCGGTGACGATCCTCGAGACCAGCCAGGAGGCGCTCGACCGCGGGGTGGGCGTGATGCGCCGCAACTACGAAGCGCAGGTCAAGAAGGGCAAGCTCAAGCCCGAGCAGTACGAGCAGCGCATGGCGCTGCTGTCGACGACGCTCGCTTACGACGACATCCGAGACGCCGACCTCGTGATCGAGGCCGTGTTCGAGGACATGGCCGTCAAGGAGCAGGTCTTCCGCCGGCTCGACGAGGTGATGAAGCCGGGAGCGATCCTCGCGAGCAACACGTCGACGCTCGACCTGAACAGGATCGCGTCGTTCACGAAGCGCCCGCAGGACGTCGTCGGGATGCACTTTTTCAGCCCGGCCAACGTGATGAAGCTGCTCGAGGTCGTGCGCGGCGACAAGACCGCCAAGGACGTGCTCGCCACCGTGATGGCGGTGGCCAAGAAGATCAGGAAGACGGCGGTCGTCTCCGGCGTGTGCGACGGCTTCATCGGCAACCGCATGCTCGAGCAGTACATCCGCCAGGCGATGTTCATGCTCGACGAGGGCGCGACGCCGGCGCAGATCGACAAGGCGATCGAGGCCTTCGGCTTTGCGATGGGGCCGTTCCGCATGAGCGACCTCGCCGGCAACGACATCGGCTGGGCGATCCGCAAGCGCCGCTACGTCGAGAAGCCCGAGATCCGCTACAGCCGCGTCGGCGACCGCCTGTGCGAGATGGGCCGCTTCGGCCAGAAGACCGGTGCCGGCTGGTACGACTACCAGCCCGGCAAGCGCGACGCGATCCCGTCGCCGGTGGTCGAGAAGATGATCGAGGACCACCGCCGCGAGCTCGGCATCGCGCCGCGCGCGATCGGCGACGACGAGATCGTGCAGCGGCTCGTGTTCGCGCTCGTCAACGAGGGCGCGAAGATCCTCGAGGAAGGCATCGCGAGCAAGGCGAGCGACATCGACATGGTCTACCTCACGGGCTACGGCTTCCCGCTGCACCGCGGCGGCCCGATGTGCTATGCCGACACCTTCGGCCTGTTCAACGTCGTGCAGGCGATGAAGCGCTTCGCGCGCAACCCGCACGACGACGCCGGGTTCTGGACCCCGGCGCCGCTGCTGGCGAAGCTGGTCGCCGAAAGCCGGACCTTCACCTGAGCCGCCGCGCGAGCCCCCGACGAGAAAGGAACGCTGCCATGACCCGAGCTGTGATCGTCTCCACCGCCCGCACGCCGCTCGCCAAGAGCTGGAAGGGCGCCTTCAACATGACCCACGGCGCCACGCTCGGCGCCTTCGCGGTGCGCGCCGCCGTCGAGCGCGCCGGTGTCGACCCCGCGGCGGTCGAGGACGTGCTGATGGGCTGCGCCAACCCCGAGGGCGCGACCGGCATGAACATCGCGCGCCAGATCGCGCTCGCCGCCGGGCTGCCGATCACGACGAGCGGCGTGACGATCAACCGCTTCTGCTCGAGCGGGCTGCAGACGATCGCGCTGGCCTCGCAGCGCGTGATCGCCGGCGAGGGCGAGGTCTACGTGGCCGGCGGCGTCGAGAGCATCTCGTGCGTGCAGCAGGAGATGAACCAGCACATGCTGTTCGACCCGGCGCTCAAGGCGAAGAAGCCCGAGATCTACTGGACGATGCTGCAGACGGCCGAGAACGTGGCCAAGCGCTACGCGATCTCGAAGGAGCGGCAGGACCAGTACGGCGCCGCCAGCCAGCAGAAGGCCTGCGCGGCGCAGGAGCAGGGACTGTTCGACGCCGAGATCGTGCCCGTCACCGTCACGATGGGTGTCGCCGACCCCGTGCTCGGCCTGCGCACGAAGGAAGTCCGCGTCACGAAGGACGAGGGGCTGCGCCCGGGCACCACTTACGACGGCATCAAGGACATCCGCCCGGCGCTGCCCGGCGGCGTGATCACCGCCGGCAACGCCAGCCAGTTCAGCGACGGCGCGGGGGCGTGCGTCGTCGTCGACGAGGCCTACGCCGAGCGCAAGGGGCTCAAGCCGCTCGGCCGCTTCCTCGGCTTCGCGGTCGCCGGCTGCGAGCCCGACGAGATGGGCATCGGCCCGGTGTTCGCGGTGCCCAAGGTGCTGCAGCGCCTGGGGCTGAAGGTCGACGACATCGACCTGTGGGAGCTCAACGAGGCCTTCGCGGTGCAGGTGCTGTACTGCGCCGACAAGCTCGGCATCCCGATGGACCGGCTCAACGTCAACGGCGGCGCGATCGCGATCGGCCACCCGTACGGTGTGTCGGGCCAGCGCCTGACCGGCCACGCGCTGATCGAGGGCAAGCGCCGCGGTGCCAAGCGCGTGTGCGTGACGATGTGCATCGGCGGCGGCATGGGCGCCGCCGGCGTGTTCGAGGTGCTTTGACCGCCGCCGCAGCGGCCTGGCGGCCGCGTGGACGATGGCCCTGACCTGCCAGCGATGGACGCCGAACACGAACAGGCGCTGCTCGACCTCGGGCGCGACATCCTCGCGGCCCAGCCGTTCAGCCGGCTGGTCGGCACCGAGCTCGACGTGCTGCGCCCCGGGCACTGCGTGCTGTCGCTGACGATCGTCGAGGCGCTCATGCAGCAGCACGGCTTCGTGCACGGCGGCGTGCTGGCCTACCTCGCCGACAACGCGCTGACCTACGCCGGCAGCACCGCGATGCGCGCGCCGGTGCTGACCTCCGAGTTCAAGATCAACTTCCTGCGCCCTGCCGTCGGACGCCGTCTCGTCGCGCGCGCCGACGCGGTGCACGTCGGCCGGCAGCAGGCGGTGTGCCGCTGCGACGTCGTGATGGTCGACGCCGCCGGCGGCGAGAAGCTGTGCGCCGTCGCGCAGGGCACGATCGCGCGCACCGGCGACGCGCCGCCGCACGTCGTGGCCACCGCGAAGGGCTGACGCCGGTGCGTGCGACCGTCGACTTCCTGCTGCACGACTGGCTGGCCGTCGAGTCGCTGACCGCGCGCGCGCGCTTCGCCGACCACTCGCGCGAGACCTTCGCGCAGGTGCTCGACACCTGCGAGCGCATCGCGCGCGAGAAATACGCGCCGTTCAACCGCCTCGTCGACACCGAGGAGCCGCGTTTCGACGGCGAGAAGATCGTCCTGCCGCAGGCCACGCACGACGCGTGGAAGGCGTATGCCGACAGTGGCATGCTCGCCGCGGCGCAGGACTACGCGCTCGGCGGCATGCAGCTGCCGTACACGGTCGAGGCGGCGGCCAACGGCTTCTTCGCGAAGGCCAGCGTCAGCATCAGCGCCGCGATGCTGACGGTGGCCAATGCGAACCTGCTGATGGCGCACGGCACGCCGGCGCAGCAGCGCGTGTTCGCGCACGCCGAGTTCGCCGGGCGCTGGTCGGGCACGATGTGCCTGAGCGAGCCGCAGGCGGGTTCGAGCCTGTCCGACGTCGCGACGCGCGCGGTGCCCGACGGCGAGGGCTTTGACGCCGACCCGCTCGGGCCGCGCTACCGCCTCACGGGCCACAAGATGTGGATCTCGGCCGGCGAGCACGAGCTGACCGAGAACATCGTGCACCTCGTGCTCGCGAAGATCCCCGGCCCCGACGGGCGGCTCGTGCCCGGCGTGAAGGGCATATCGCTCTTCATCGTGCCGAAGTGGCTCGTCGACGCCGACGGGCGCCTGAGCGGCGAGCGCAACGACGTCGCGCTCGCCGGGCTGAACCACAAGTGCGGCTGGCGCGGCACGACGAACACGCTGCTGAACTTCGGCGAGGGCCGCTACACGCCGGGCGGCCGCGCAGGGGCCATCGGCTGGCGCGTCGGCGCGCCCGGCGACGGCCTGCGCTGCATGTTCCACATGATGAACGAGGCGCGCATCGCGATCGGCATGGCCGCGGCGATGCTCGGCATGGCCGGGTTCGAGGCGTCGCTCGCGTACGCGAAGCAGCGGCCGCAGGGCCGGCCGGTCACCGGCCGCGGCAAGGACCCGACACAGCCGCAGGTGCCGATCGTCGAGCACGCCGACGTCAAGCGCATGCTGCTCGCACAGAAGGCCTACGCCGAAGGCGCGCTCGCGCTCGAGCTGTACTGCGCGCGGCTCGTCGACGAGCAGCACACCGGCGAGCCCGCCGCCGCCGCCGACGCGAAGCGGCTGCTCGAGGTGCTGACGCCGGTGGCCAAGAGCTGGCCGAGCGAGTGGTGCCTGGAGGCGAACAGCCTCGCGATCCAGGTGCTCGGCGGCTACGGCTACACGCGCGACTTCCCAGTCGAGCAGTACTGGCGCGACAACCGCCTGAACATGATCCACGAGGGCACGCACGGCATCCAGGCGCTCGACCTGCTCGGGCGCAAGGTCGTGATGGACGGCGGCGCCGGGTTGAGGCTGCTGGCCACGCGCGTGAATGCGACGATCGAGCGCGCCGGCCACGTCGAGGGGCTCGCGGCGCACGCGAACGCGCTCGCCGCCGCGCTGCACAAGGTCGGCGCCGCGACGAAGGCCGCGTGGGCCACCGGCGTGCCCGAAGAGGCGCTCGCGAACGCGACGCCGTACCTGCAGGCCTTCGGCCACGTCGTGCTGGCGTGGATCTGGCTCGACGTCGCGCTCGCGGCGCAGCGCCTGGGCGACGGTGCGATGAAGCACGGCAAGCTCGCGGCGATGCGCTACTTCTACGCCTACGAGCTGCCGAAGATCGATGCCTGGCTCGCCGTCGTCGCCTCGCGCGAGGCGGTGTGCCGCACGATGGACCCCGACTGGTTCTGACCCGCGCGATGAAGACGACGACCGTCGAGACGCTGGCCTGGGTGCTGATCTATGCCGGCCTGCTCGTCGCTTCGCTCGGCGGGTTCGTGCAGCGGCAGCACGACGCGCTCGGCTGGGGCCTCGTCGTCGGCGGTGGCATGGCCGCCGCCGCCGGCGTCGTGCTGATCGTCGTGCGCTCGCGCATGCAGGACCCGCCTCGCTGACCCCGGCCCCCGATCACCCAGGAGACCCGCCGATGAGCACCCACGTCTTTCAACTGTTCGACCTGAGCGGCCGCACCGCGCTCGTCACCGGCGGCTCGCGCGGCCTCGGGCTGCAGATCGCCGAGGCGCTCGGCGAGGCCGGCGCCAAGGTGATGCTGACCTCGCGCAAGGCGGCCGACCTCGAGGAGGCCGCCGCCGAGCTGAGCACGAAGGGCATCGACGCGCGCTGGGTCGCCGCCGACGCGAGCCGGCCCGACGAGATCCGCCGCGTCGTCGACGAGACGCTGCAGCGCCTCGGACACGTCGACATCCTCGTCAACAACGCCGGTGCCACCTGGGGCGCCCCGGCCGAGGACCACCCGCTCGAGGCGTGGGACAAGGTGATGAACCTCAATGTGCGCAGCGTGTTCCTGTTCTCGCAGGCGGTGGGCAAGGCGAGCATGATCCCGCGCCGCTACGGGCGCATCATCAACGTCGCGTCGATCGCGGGGCTCGGTGGCAGCGCCGAGATGAAGTTCATCGCCTACGGCACGAGCAAGGGCGCGGTCGTCAACTTCACGCGCACGCTAGCCGGCGAGTGGGGGCCTTACGGCATCACCGTCAACGCGCTGGCGCCGGGCTTCTTCCCGAGCAAGATGACCAAGGGCGTGCTCGAGCAGTTCGGTGTCGACAACCTCGCCGCGTCGGCGCCGCTGCGGCGCATCGGCGACGACGACGACCTCAAGGGCGCCGCGCTGCTGTTCGCCAGCGCCGCCGGCAAGCACATCACCGGGCAGATCCTCGCCGTCGACGGCGGCGTGTCGGCCGTGCACCGCGGAGGCTGATTGCAGTTCGCCGCGCACATCCCGTTCGTCGAGCACCTGGGCCTCGAGCTGCGGCGCTTCGGCGGCGGCGAGGCCGAGGTGGCGCTCGCGCTGCGCGAGGCCCTGACCAACTCGTGGGGCGTCGCACACGGCGGCGTGCTGATGACGCTGCTCGACGTCGCGATGGCGCACGCGGCGCGCAGCGTGCACCGCCACCCCGACGACGCGCCCGGCGTGGCCACCGTCGAGATGAAGACGACGTTCATGCAGCCGGCCGAGGGCGTGCTCGCCGGCCATGGCCGCCTGCTGCACCGCACCGCGACGCTGGCGTTCTGCGAGGGCTGGGTCGTCGACGACCACGGCCACCGCTGCGCGCACGCGACCGCGACCTTCAAGTACCTGCGCGCGCTGCCCACGCGCGGGCGCAAGCTCAACGAACTGCGGCGCTCCGCGCCGCGCCCGGAGTCCGCATGACCGCCCTCGTCAACCATCAGATCGTGCTCGCCTCGCGCCCCAGCGGCGAAGCGACGCTCGACAACTTCCGCCTGCAGACCTCGACCGTCGACCCCGACGCGCTCGCCGACGGGCAGGTGCTCGTGAAGATCCACTACCTGAGCCTCGACCCGTACATGCGCGGGCGCATGAACGAGGGCAAGAGCTACGCGCAGCCGCAGCCGCTCGGCGAGGTGATGATCGGCGGCACCGCGGGCGAGGTGATCGCGTCGCGCCACCCGGACTTCGCGGTCGGCGACCAGGTCGTCGGCATGGGCGGCTGGCAGCAGTACCAGCTCGTCGACGCACGCCAGCGCGGCGTGCTGCGCAAGGTCGACACGACGCACGTGCCGCTGTCGGCCTACCTCGGCGCGGTGGGCATGCCCGGCGTCACGGCGTGGGTGGGGCTGAACACGATCATCGAGCCGAAGGCCGGCGAGACGGTCGTCGTCAGCGCCGCCAGCGGCGCGGTCGGCGGCGTCGTCGGCCAGCTCGCGAAGGCGCGCGGCTGCCGTGCGGTCGGCATCGCCGGCGGGCCCGAGAAGTGCGCCTACGTCACCGAAGAGCTCGGCTTCGACGCCTGCATCGACTACAAGGCGCAACGCGACCTCAAGTCGCTCGCGGCCGCGCTGAAGCAGGCGTGCCCGAACGGCATCGACGGTTACTTCGAGAACGTCGGCGGCACGATCCTCGACGCCGTGATGCTGCGCATGAACGCGTTCGGCCGCATCGCGATGTGCGGCATGATCGCCGGCTACGACGGCCAGCCGATCCCGATGGCGAACCCGCAGCTGATCCTGATCTCGCGGCTGAAAGTCCAGGGCTTCATCGTCAGCGAGCGGATGGACCTGTGGCCTGCGGCGCTCAAGGAGCTCGGCGCGATGGTGGCCAGCGGCCGGCTGAAGTACCGCGAGACGATCGCGCACGGCCTCGAGAGCGCGCCCGAGGCCTTTCTCGGGCTGCTGAAGGGGCGCAACTTCGGCAAGCAGCTCGTCAGGCTCGTCTAGGGCGGCGATGCGCTGGTCGTGGTCGCGCTTCGCCGACCTCGGGGTCGATGGTCTGTACGACGCGCTGCAGCTGCGCTGCTGCGTTTTCATTCTCGAGCAGGGCCCGTACCTCGATCCCGACGGGCTCGACCGCGTCGCCTGGCACCTGCTCGGCCGCGACGCGAGCGGCACGCTGCAGGCCGTGCTGCGCGTCGTCGACCCGGGCGCGAAGTACGCCGAGCCCTCGATCGGTCGCGTCGCGGTCGCGCCCGAGGTGCGCGGCACCGGGCTCGGGCGCGCGCTGGTCGCCGAAGGCGTGGCCGGCTGCGGGCGCTTGTGGCCCGGGCGCGCGATCCGCATCAGCGCGCAGGCGCACCTGCAGCGCTTCTACGCCAGCTTCGGTTTCGAGACCGTGAGCGACACGTACCTCGAAGACGACATTCCCCACGTCGAGATGCTGCGAAAGGAAGGTCCATGAGCTTCGTCACGCACGACGTCACGAACCAGCCGCCGCCGCTGGCCGACCACGACCTGTGGGCGTGGAACCGCCCGCTGCGCGACGCGCTGGCGCACCACCTGCCGGAGCACGAGACGGCGCGGCTCGCGGCGATGGGCGTCGAGTTCGGCCGTGCCGACATGCTCGAGCACGCGCGGCTGGCCAACGTCCACCCGCCGCGGCTGAAAACGCACGACCGCTTCGGCCACCGCATCGACCAGGTCGAGTTCCACCCGAGCTACCACGCGCTGATGGCCAGCGCGCTGCGCCACGGCCTGCACGGCGCGCCGTGGGCGAAGGGGCCGGGTGCGCACGTCGAGCGCGCCGCGGCGTTCATGCTGTTCACCGAGCTCGAGCCGTCGGTGCTGTGCCCCGTGTCGATGAGCTACGCCGTGACGCCCGCGCTGCGCGCCAACGCCGGCATCACCCAGGCGTGGATGCCGAAGATCGTCGCGTCGGACTACGACCCGCGCTTCGTGCCGTTCGACCGCAAGAGCGCGGTCACGCTCGGCATGGGCATGACGGAGAAACAGGGCGGCTCCGACGTGCGCTCGAACACGACGCGTGCCGAGCGCGACGGCGCCGACGCCTGGGGCGAGCGCTACCGCATCACCGGCCACAAGTGGTTCTTCTCGGCGCCGATGTGCGACGCGCACCTCGTGCTCGCGCAGGCGAGCGGGGGACTCAGCTGCTTCTTCGTGCCGCGCATCCTGCCCGACGGCAGCGTCAACGCGCTGCGCGTGCAGCGGCTGAAGGACAAGCTCGGCAACCACGCGAACGCGAGCAGCGAGGTCGAGTTCCACGACGCGATCGGCTGGCGCGTGGGCGACGAGGGGCGCGGCGTGCCGCAGATCCTCGCGATGGGTGCGCTCACGCGCCTCGACTGTGCGCTCGGCACCGCGGGCCTGATGCGCGCGGGGCTGACGCTCGCGCTGCACCACACGGCGCACCGCAGCGCGTTCGGCAGGCGGCTCGTCGAGCAGCCGCTGATGAAGAACGTGCTCGCCGACCTCGCGCTCGAGAGCGAGGCTGCCACCGCGCTCGCGCTGCGCGTCGCGGTGACGATCGACCGCACCGAGCACCCCGGCCACCCCGAACGCGAGCACGAGGCCGTGCTGCGCCGCGTGCTGACGCCGATCGCCAAGTTCTGGATTTGCAAGCGCGGCAGCGCCTTCGGCCAGGAGGCGATGGAGTGCCTCGGCGGCAACGGCTACGTCGAGGAGCACGGCGAAGGCGTGATGGCGCGCATCTACCGCGAGATGCCGCTGAACTCGATCTGGGAGGGCGCGGCCAACATCATGGCGCTCGACCTGCTGCGCGCGCTGCGCAGCGCCGACGCGGCGCCGGCGCTCGAGCGCGAACTCGCGGCCGCGCGCGGCATCCACCCGGGCTTCGACCGGCTCGCCGCGGCGCTGCCGGCGCGCATCGACGGCGTCACCGACGAGATCGCGGCGCGCGCGCTGGCGCGCGACGTCGCCCTCTTGATGCAGGCGTCGCTGCTCGCGCGCCACGCGCCGCGTGCGGTGGCCGAGGCGTTCTGCCGCGCGCGCCTCGCGCAGGGCAGCGACGTGTTCGGCACGCTCCCGGCGGACCTGCCGTTCGACGCGCTGATCGAGCGGGCGCGGGGCCGCTGACCACCGACGAGGAGACCCGACGATGAAGACCTTCCACGGCCGCACCGCGGTGATCACCGGCGCCGCGTCGGGCTTCGGCCTCGAGGTGGCACGCCTCGCCGCGCGCGAGGGCATGCACGTCGTGATGGCCGACGTGCAGCCCGACGCGCTCGAGCTCGCGGCGCACGAGATCCGCGACCTCGGCGCGCAGGTGCTACCGATGCGCGTCGACGTTGCGAAGGCGGCCGACGTCGACGCGCTCGGCGCCGCGGTGCGCGAGCGGTTCGGTGCACCGCACTTCGTCTTCAACAACGCCGGCGTCGCCGTCGGCGGCCTGGTGTGGGAGCACACGGCCGCCGACTGGGAGTGGGTCGTCGGCGTCAACCTGATGGGCGTCGCGTACGGCGTGCGCGTGTTCGTGCCGATGATGCTCGAGGCGGCGAAGGCCGATGCCGCGTACGAGGGCCATGTCGTCAACACCGCGTCGATGGCCGGGCTGCTGAGCCCGCCGAACATGGGCCTGTACAACGCGACGAAGCACGCGGTGGTGGCGCTGAGCGAGACGCTGTACCAGGACCTTTTGCTCGTCACCGGGCAGGTCACGGCGTCGGTGCTGTGCCCGTACTTCGTGCCCACCGGCATCCACCGCAGCCAGCGCAACCGCCCGGCGGATCTGCCGCCGCCACCGCCCACGCGCAGCCAGCTGATCGCGCAGGCGATGAGCGAGAAGGCGGTGACGAGCGGCAAGGTGACCGCGGCGCAGGTCGCGCAGGCCGTGTTCGATGCGCTGCGCGAGCGCCGCTTCTACATCTACAGCCACCCGCACGCGCTCAAGGGCGTGCAGACGCGCCTCGAGGACGTCGTGCAGGGACGCAACCCGACCGACCCGTTCGCCGACAAGCCCGAGCTCGGCGCACAGCTGCGCGCGGCGCTGCGCGCCGCCGGGTGAGCACGAGGGAGCCGATGTCCGCCGACGAGCGTCCGGCACCCGGGCAGGCCGCGCTGATCGAGCCGTTCTGGCTCGCGTACCAGCGTGCCCGTGGCGTGAAGGTCGAGGGCTTCGCCGCCACCGCGCTCGGCCACACGCGGCGTCTGGCCGACGAATTGGCCGAGCTCGTCGAGCGTGGCGTCAAGCGCGCGCACGCGACGCTGCTCGCGGACTTCGAGCGCGACGGCGACGCGCTGCCCGCCGTTGGTGACCACCTCGTCGTGCTCGACGGCGCCGGCCGCCCGCGCGCGATCGTGCGCACGACGCACGTCGAGAAGCGGCGCTTCGACGAGATCGACGAGGCCGTCGCGTTTGCGGCCGGCGAGGGGGACCTGACGCTCGCGTGGTGGCTCACCGCGCACCGGCAGGACTTCGGCGAGCGCGCCGAGCGCGAGGGCTTCGGGTTCGACGCCTCGAGCGTGCTCGTGCTCGAGTTCTTCGAGCGCGTGTGGCCGCCCGAGGGCGAGACGGGGCACGGCGCCTGACCTGCCGCGCACCGGTTGCCCGCGGTGCCGCACGGCACGCCGACTTGTCAACTGGCGATGACACACGTAGCATCAAGCAATGTTGACAGTGCCGCCCCCGCTGGCGGCGCGTGTGCCACGCGCCGGTGCGCCGCACGCCGTCGTGATCGGCAGCGGCTTCGGCGGCCTGGCGGCCGCGGTGCGGCTGGGGGCGCGCGGTTACCGCGTGACGGTGCTCGAGAAGCTCGACGCCCCGGGCGGGCGCGCCTGCGTGCACCGGCAGGACGGCTTCACGTTCGATGCCGGCCCCACCGTCATCACGGCGCCGTTCCTGCTCGAGGAGCTGTGGCAGCTCGCCGGACGCAGGCTGTCGGACGACATCGACCTGCGCCCGGTCAGCCCGTTCTACCGCATCCGCTTCGACGACGGCACGTTCTTCGACTACAGCGGCGACCCCGAGGCGATGCGCGCGCAGGTCGCGAAGCTGTCGCCCGGTGACGTCGACGGCTATGAGCGCTTCCTGAAGGCGAGCGAGGCCATCTACAAGGTCGGCTTCGAGCAGCTCGGCCACGTGCCGTTCGACTCGTGGACCGACATGGCGCGGCTCGCGCCGCAGCTGCTCAAGCTGCAGAGCTGGCGCACCGTCTACCAGATGGCCAGCCGCTACGTGAAGCACGACAAGCTGCGCCAGATCCTGACGTACCAGCCGCTGCTGGTGGGCGGCAACCCGTTCAACACGACGTCGGTCTACTGCCTGATCCTGTTCCTCGAGCGCCGCTTCGGCGTGCACTACGCGATGGGCGGCATGGGCAGCCTCGTCAAAGGCCTGGTCAAGCTGATCGAGGGCCAGGGCGGCACGGTGCGCTGCCTCGCGCCGGTGCGCGAGATCCTCGTCGAGGGGCGCGCCGCGACGGGCGTGCAGCTCGACAGCGGCGAGGTCATCGCGGCCGACGTCGTCGTCTCGAACGCCGATGCCGCGTACACCTACAAGCACCTCGTGCCGGCGCGGCACCGCCGCCGCTGGACCGACCGCAAGATCGAGCGCGCGCGCTACTCGATGAGCCTGTTCGTCTGGTACTTCGGCACCAGGCGCCGCTACGACGACGTCGCGCACCACACGATCTCGCTCGGGCCGCGCTACCGCGGGCTGCTCGACGACATCTTCGAGCGCAAGGTGCTCGCCGACGACGTCAGCCTGTACCTGCACCGGCCCACGGCGACCGACCCGTCGCTCGCGCCGCCCGGCTGCGACGCGTTCTACGTGCTGTCGCCGGTGCCGCACCAGCAAAGCGGCATCGACTGGACGCGCGAGGCCGAGCCGTTTCGGCGCAAGATGCAGCGCCGCCTCGAGGCGACGCTGCTGCCCGGGCTGGGCGACCACGTCGTCACGTCGCGCGTCCTGACGCCGCTGGACTTCGAGCAGCGCCTGAACTCGGTGTACGGCGCCGCGTTCAGCCTCGAGCCGGTGCTGACGCAAAGCGCGTGGTTCCGCCCGCACAACCGCAGCGAGGAGCTCGATCGGCTGTATCTCGTCGGCGCCGGCACGCACCCGGGCGCGGGCATCCCGGGCGTGCTGTCGTCGGCGCGCGTGCTCGACACCGTCGTCCCCGACGCCGAGGCGCTCGTCGCGCGCGCCGCGGCGCCGACGGCGATGGCCACCGCATGAGCGACACGATGGCGCCGCAGGTCTCGCCGATCGACCTCGCCGCGTGCCGCGAGCTGATGCGCGGCGGCTCGCGCAGCTTCTTCGCCGCGTCGCTGCTGCTGCCGCGCGCGGTGCGCGAGCCGGCGTGCGCGCTGTACGCGTTCTGCCGCATCGCCGACGACGAGATCGACGCCAGCGGCGGCAGTCCGCGTGCGCTCGAGGCGCTGCGGCTGCGGCTCGACGCCGTCTACCGCCTCGCGCCGACGTCGCACCCGGCCGACCGCGCGCTGGCGGCCGTCGTGCACCGCTATCACATCCCGCGCGCGCTGCCCGAGGCGCTGCTCGAGGGCTTCGCGTGGGACGCGCAGGGCCGCCGCTACGAGACCTTCGACGACGTGTGCGACTACGCCGCGCGCGTCGCGGGTGCCGTCGGCGCGATGATGGCGCTGCTGATGGGCGTGCGCGGTGCCGAACCGCTCGCGCGTGCCTGCGACCTCGGCGTCGCGATGCAGCTGTCGAACATCGCGCGCGACGTGCGCGAGGACGCGGCGATGGGCCGCCTGTACCTGCCGCGCGCCTGGCTGCGCGACGACGGCCTCGACCCCGACGCGTGGCTCGCCGACCCGCAGCCGCACCCCGCGATCGAGCGCGCGGTGCTGCGGCTGCTCGCGCAGGCCGATGCGCTGTACCGCCGCGTCGACGGCGGCGTCGCGCGGCTGCCGCTGCCGTGCCGCCCGGGCATCAACGCCGCGCGGCGCCTGTATGCCGCGATCGGCCACGAAGTGCGCCGTCGAGGCCGGCAGGCGTGGCACTCGCGCGCGGTCGTGCCGGCCTCGCGCAAGGCGTGGCTGCTGGCGCAGGCCGTCGTGCAGCTGTGGCCGCGCGGTGCCGGCGCCGAGCCGCCGCTGCCGGCCAATCGCCACCTTGTGCACGCCGCCGTGTCGGCGCCGCCGCCGCTCGACGACCGGCCCGCGGTGCTCGACCGCACGGCGTGGGTCATCGACCTGTTCGACCGCCTCGAGCGCCAGGAACGCGCGCGCTACCCGGTGCGGCGTCCCGTGCGTGCATCGTGAGCCCGTCGACGCTGGTCGCGATCGAGTTCGCGCTCGTGATCGGCGTCGTGCTCGGGCTGGGCATCTGGCAGCTGGTGTCGGTGCGGCGCGAGATCGCGCGCGACCGCGAGCGCGCGTCGCGCCCGCCGCCGGCAGGCGGCGCACCGCCGCACGGCGGCACCGACGGCCCCGCCCCGCGCGCTGACGTGCCTTCGGGCCCCGATCGCTGAGCGGCGCTGCGTCGCGCGGCGCTCCCGCTGCGGTGGTCACGACACGTGCCGCGGGCTGTTACAGCTTGCTGACACCTGGCGTGCAGGGCCGCCGCTAAGCTGCGCAGCCCGAATGCCGCCCGGCGCCACGGCGCGCAGGCACGCGGCGCAGACGACCGGCTGGCGGAGGTGGGCGATGCAGGAACGCGATTTCGACGATTCGTCGCTGTGGCGCATCAGCGAGTTCGAGCGCCTGCGCCGCGAGATGGGCAGCAGCGGCTACGTGCGTCTCGACGGCCCGACGGTGCTGTCGACGACGCTGGTGGCCGAGCTGCAGCGCCGCGATACCGACGCCGCGCGCGGCGACGTGCTCGAAGTGCTCGCCGCGTGTCTGCGCCAGCGCGAGTCGGCGCTGCTGTACCTCAAGCACGACGGGCTCGTGTGGCCGGTGACGGTGTTCCCGGCTTCGGACCTGTACCACTCGCCGCGGCCGCTGCAGCCCAGCCGCGACCTCGGGCTCGCGGACCTGACGCTGCTCGCGGTCGAGCCGCCCGGGCTGCGCCCGCCGGGGCACTACCAGCACGAGCGCGTCGGCCGTACCGATGCGTACCGGCCTCTGGTGCCGCTGCTGTGGCAGCTCGCGCTGCACGGCCCGCGCGAGCGGCTGCTCGCCGAGGTCGGCGGCACCGCGGCGTACCGTGCGCTGGGCGTGGCCGCCCGGCTCGGCGCGACCGGCGCGATGGGTGCGGCGCTCGAGCGGTTGCGCCGCGAGACGGTGTCGCTGCGCGAGATCGCGACCTGGCCGGGGATGAGCGTCGAGCGCGCCGCGCGCCTGGTCAACGCGCTGTACCTCGCGCGCAGCCTGATGGTGATGCGCGCGCACCCGGCGGCGCGTGCCGAGCCGGCGTCGCGGCTGTTGTCGTCGCGCGGGTGAGGCGCGCGCGGCCCGGGCCGGCCGGTGCGACCCCGTGGGCCGGCCGGGCCGGCGAGTTCGGCTAACCTCGCACCCTTCGTCGCGCGCGACGGCGCGCCGGCCCGTGCGCATCGGCGTGCGGCCCCGACCCGCACCGCGGGTGCGGTGGCCGGGCGGCGTGGCGCCACGCCTTCCACCGAGTCCGCCTGCCCGTGTTCCGCCGCTTCGAGACGCTGGTCTCGCCATACCCCGACGCGCCGCCCGCGCCGCCGCCGCGCGGCTTCTTCGCGTTCATGTGGGCGTGCAGCGAGGGGCTGCGGCCGTGGATTCTCGGCATGGCGCTGCTGACCGCCGTGGTCGGCGCGTTCGAGGCGCTGCTGTTCGCGATGCTCGGGCGCGTCGTCGACTGGCTCGGCGCCACCGCAACGGGGCAGCTGTGGGCGCAGCAGCGCGGCACGCTGCTGCTGCTGGCGGGCATCCTCGCCGCCAGCCCGCTGGTGGTGGCGCTGCAGACGATGATCAAGCACCAGACGCTGGCCGGCAACTTCCCGATGCGGCTGCGCTGGAACTTCCACCGCCTGCTGCTCGGGCAGAGCCTGGGCTTCTACCAGGACGAGTTTGCCGGGCGCATCGCGACGAAGGTCATGCAGACGGCGCTCGCGGTGCGCGACGTGTGGCTGATCGTCACCGACATCCTCGTCTTCGTCGTCATCTACTTCGTCACGATGACCGCCGTCATCGGCACGTTCGACCTGCGCGCGCTCGGGCCCTTCGTCGCGTGGCTCGCGCTGTACGCCGCCTCGCTCGCGTACTTCGTGCCGCGGCTCGGGCGGGTGGCCAAGCGGCAGGCCGACGCGCGCTCGCTGATGACGGGGCGCATCACCGACGCCTACACCAACATCGCCACCGTCAAGCTGTTCAGCCACGCGCGCCGCGAGGCCGGCTATGCGCGGAGCGCGATGCAGGAGTTCATGCAGTCGGTGTACGCGCAGATGCGGCTGGTCAGCGGTTTCGAGGTCGTCAACCACACGCTGAGCATGGCGCTGCTCGCGAGCACCGCCGGTGTCACGCTGTGGCTGTGGTCGCGCGGCGACGTCGGCGTCGGCGCGGTCGCGGCGGCCACCGCGATGGCGCTGCGCCTGAACGGCATGTCGCACTGGGTCATGTGGGAGTTCGCGTCGCTGTTCGAGAACATCGGCACCGTGCAGGACGGCATCAACACGCTGTCGAAGCGCCACACGGTGGTCGACCGCGCCGACGCGAAGCCGCTCGTCGTCACGCGCGGCGAGATCCGCTTCGAGCACGTCGACTTCGCGTACGGCGGCGCGCGCAAGGTTATCGACGACCTTTCGCTCGTGATCCGGCCGGGCGAGAAGATCGGCCTCGTCGGTCGCTCGGGCGCCGGCAAGAGCACGCTGGTCAACCTGCTGCTGCGCTTCTACGACGTCGACGGCGGGCGCATCCTGATCGACGGCCAGGACATCGCCCACGTCACGCAGGAGAGCCTGCGCGCGCAGATCGGCATGGTCACGCAGGACACGTCGCTGCTGCACCGCTCGGTGCGCGAGAACATCGTCTACGGGCGCCCCGACGCCGACGACGCCGCGATGGTCGCTGCCGCGAAGCGCGCCGAGGCGCACGACTTCATCGAGGGCCTCGTCGACCCGAAGGGCCGGCGCGGCTACGACGCGCACGTCGGCGAGCGCGGCGTCAAGCTCTCGGGCGGGCAGCGCCAGCGCATCGCGATCGCGCGCGTGATGCTCAAGGACGCGCCGATCCTGCTGCTCGACGAGGCCACCAGCGCGCTCGACAGCGAGGTCGAGCAGGCGATCCAGGCCAGCCTGAACACGCTGATGGAAGGCAAGACGGTGGTCGCGATCGCGCACCGTCTGTCGACGATCGCGGCGATGGACCGCCTCGTCGTGATGGACCGCGGCCGCATCGTCGAGGAGGGCACGCACGCGCAGCTGCTCGCGCGCGGCGGGCTGTACGCGCGGCTGTGGGCGCGCCAGAGCGGCGGCTTCCTCGGCGAGGAGGCCGACGACGAGGCGGGCGCCGCCGTCGCGCTGCCGTAGCGCGACGGCCGCGCGGTGCTACAGCCGGTCGCCGAGGTCGCCGCCGGGCCGCGCGCGCGACGGCGCGCCGGCGGCCAGCGCACGCGCCTTGGCCTCGTCGGTGTACGACAGCGTGACGTCGCCGACGCGCGGGTGCTCGTAGACGAGCCGCATCCCGTCGGCGAAGGTCCAGAAGTACGCGCCGCGCGGGCTCGCGCGCCCGTCGAAACCCTGCGCCGGCAGCGGCCGTGCCGAGACGACGAGCGGCACGCCGTACTTGGCCAGCAGCGCGCGGCGCAGCGCCTCGTTGTCCTGGCCATAGCCCTTGACGGTGAAGCGCGCCGTGACGACCTTGCCCTCGTGCGCGATGACGGTCAGCCGCTCGAGCGCCGGCACGCCGGCCTGGCGGGTGTCGAACTGCGGCGGCTCGCCGGCCGGCACGCCGAGCGCGACGCCGCCGGCGGCGCGCACCGCGGCGACGAACACGTCCAGCGGTGCGTCCTTCAGCGCGACCCCGTACAGCGACAGCACCTCCTGCCCACCGTCGCGCCGGCTGGCCTGCGCGCACAGCGCGCGGGGCAGCGCGAGCGCGGCGAGCGCCGCGACGACGCGCCGGCGGCGCACGGCATACGACTCGATCGGACGCGGCATGGGCCGCACTGTAGCGCCGCGGGCCGGCGGCGACGCCGGCGTCGGGTACGGCGCCAGGGCGGCGAGGCTCAGCGTGCCGCGGTGCGGCGCCCGCGCAGTACTGCCGACGGTGCCGTCACGCTCGCATCGAACGGGTGCACCACGGTGCCGACGGTCTCGAGGACGCGGCGCACGTAGTCGCGCGTCTCGCGGTACGGCGGAATGCCGCGATAGCGCTCGACCGCGCCTTCGCCGGCGTTGTAGGCCGCGGTGACGAGCGCCAGGTCGCCCTCGAAGTACGCGAGCAGCCAGCGCAGGTACGCCATGCCGCCGCGCAGGTTCTGTGTCGGGTCGTAGGCGTTGAGCACGTTGAAGCGCTGCGCCGTCTCGGGGATCAGCTGCATCAGCCCCTGCGCGTTCTTCGGCGAGCGCGCGACGGTGTCGAAGTTCGATTCGACGCGGATGATCGCAAGCACCAGGTGCGGCTCGAGCTGGTACTGGGGGGCGAGCCGGTCGACGAGGTCGACGATCATCGGCGGCGCGCTGCGCCGCAGCTCGGCCGCCTGCGGCGGCAGCGCGGGCGCCGCAGGCGCCGCGGCGGCGGGTTGCGGCGGCACGACGACCGCGACCGCCGGCGGTTCGCGCATGCAGTCGGGGACCTCGACCGTCTCGGGCAGGCGTGCGAGCAGCCGTTCGGCCGGCGCCAGGCCCTGCTCGGCCGCCGCGCGCAGGAAGAACGACGCCAGTGCGTCGTTGCGCTCGACGCCGCGGCCGTTGGCATACATCCACCCCAGCGCGTACTGCGACTTCGCGTCGCCGAGCCGGGCCGCCTTGCAGTACAACGTCGCGGCGCGCGCGCCGTCGCGCGGCACGCCCTCGCCGTGTTCGTAGGCCTGCGCCTCGGCGCGGTAGCTGCGCACGAGCGCCGACTCGTCGACCGGCAGCGGGTTCGCCGTCGCGTGCCATGGCACGGCGACGGCCAGCGCGACGCCAGCCGCGCGCAGAAGGGCGGCCAGACGGGCGATGAGGGTCGGGGGTGGGTGCGTCATGGAGCGGCCGAGGCCACAGTGTGCCAGCCGCGCCGGCGCGCGCCACCCATCAATCGAGCGGGTGGCGGGCCTGCCGCGCGCGGCTCACGCCTTGTGGTACACCGGCGCCAGCCCGTAGACCGGCGTCGGCAGGGCCTCCATGCGCGCCTTGAGCTGCAGCGCCATGCACAGCGAGTAGTGCCGGTTCTGGTGCAGGTTGCCGCCCTGCATCCACAGGTTCGGCACCTGCGTGGGCTTCCACATGTTGCGCAGCTCGCCTTCCCACGGCCCCGGGTCCTTGCGCGTGCCCGAGCCCAGCCCCCAGCACTTGCCGAGGCGGTCGGCGGTGTCCTGGTCGATCAGCTGCGCGACCCAGCCGTTCATCGAGCCGTAGCCGGTGGCCCAGACGATCAGGTCGGCTGGCAGCTCGGTGCCGTCGGCCATCTTGACGCCGGTGGGCGTGACGCTGTCGATCGTGCCGGTCTTGAGCTTGATCTTGCCGTCGGCGACGAGCTCGGAGGCGCCGACGTCGATGTAATAGCCCGAGCCGCGGCGCAGGTACTTCAGGAACAGGCCCGAGCCGTCGTCGCCGAAGTCGAGCAGGAAGCCCGCTTTCTCGAGCCGGGCGTAGAAGTCGGCGTCGCGCTCCTTCATCTGCTGGTACACCGGCACTTGCAGCGCCGGCAGCGCCTTGTACGGCAGGCTCGCGAAGATCAGGTCGGCGGTGTCGACATCGATGCCGTTCCTCACCGCCTGCTCGCTGTAGAGGGCTCCGAGTGCGAGCTCCATCAGCGTGTCGCTGCGCGCCACGTGCGTGCTCGAGCGCTGCACCATCGTGACGTCGGCGCCGTGTTCCCACAGGTCGGCGCAGATGTCGTGCGCCGAATTGTTCGAGCCGACGACGACCGCGCGCTTGCCTTTCCAGTCCTCGCCGCTGCGGAAGCGGCTCGAGTGCATCTGCGTGCCCTTGAAGTCGCCCATCCCGGGATAGTCGGGCAGGTTCGGCACGCCGCTCATGCCGGTGGCGAACACGAGGTGGCGCGGGCGCAGCACGACGGTCTCGCCCTTGTGCTCGACGGTGACTTCCCACTCCTGGTTGGCCTCGTTCCAGCGCGCGCCCTTGCACTCGGTGCTCGCCCAGTAGTTGAGCTCCATCAGCTTGGTGTAGCTCTCGAGCCAGTCGCCGATCTTGTCCTTCGGCGTGAACACGGGCCAGTCGTCGGGGAAGGGCAGGTACGGCAGGTGGTCGTACCACACCGGGTCGTGCAGGCACAGGCTCTTGTAGCGCCGGCGCCAGCTGTCGCCCGGGCGCTCGTTCTTCTCGACGATGATCGCCGGCACGCCGAGCTTCTTCAGCCGCGCGCCGAGGATGATGCCGGCCTGCCCGCCGCCGATGATCACGACGTAGGGCTGCTTCGTGAAGCCGAGCGTGCGCTCCTCCTCCTGCCGCTGCTCGAGCCAGGTCTTGCGTCCCGGGTGCACGCCGTGCTCGACGCCCTTGTCGCGGCGCTCGCGCTTCTTTTCCTCGAAGCCCTTGAGCTCCTGCAGCGTCGTCAGCAGCGTCCACGCCTTGCCGTCGATCAGCCGCAGGTGGCCGCGGCCGCGTCCGGTGGCGGTCTCGAACGTGAACCAGCCCTCGGTGACCCCATTCGCTTCGCTGCCTTCACCCTGGATCGTCCAGGCCGACGGCTTCGCATTCGGCATCGTGCCTTCGAGCATGTCGCGGATCTGCGCCGGACCTTCGGCGGTCTTGATGTTCCAGGTGAACGACACCAGGTCGCGCCAGTACGACTCTTCGCCGAACATCGCCGTGGCCGCAGCGTGGTCGCCGCGCGCGCAGGCGGCGCCGAACTCGTCGAGCCAGCGCTGGATGGTCTGGGTGGGGGTGTTCATCGGGGAGGTCTCCTTCGCTGTTGTGGGGCGGGACGTCCGCCGCCCCGCGGCGGCGACTTTAGAGTCCCGCCGCCTGCGCTGCCACGCGCCTGCACCGAGAATCCCCGATCTCACCATGGATGCCGTCACCCACGTTCCCACCGCGATGCCCGCCGCCCGGCCGCTGACGTCGTGGCGCCCGTACTGGGCCAAGCGCTTCGGCACCGCGCCGTTCCTGCCGATGAGCCGCGCCGAGATGGACGCGCTCGGCTGGGACGCGTGCGACGTCATCGTCGTCACCGGCGACGCCTACGTCGACCACCCGAGCTTCGGCATGGCGGTGATCGGGCGTGTGCTCGAGGCGCAGGGCTTTCGCGTCGGCATCATCGCGCAGCCCGACTGGCACTCGGCCGACCCGTTCAAGGTGCTCGGCCGCCCGACCCTGTTCTTCGGCGTCACCGCCGGGAACATGGACTCGATGATCAACCGCTACACCGCCGACCGCAAGATCCGCAGCGACGACGCCTACACGCCCGGCGACGTGGCCGGCAAGCGGCCCGACCGCGCGAGCCTCGTCTACGCGCAGCGCTGCCGCGAGGCGTACCCCGACGTGCCGATCGTGCTCGGTGGCATCGAGGCGAGCCTGCGCCGCATCGCGCACTACGACTACTGGCAGGACAAGGTGCGCCGCTCGATCCTCGTCGACGCCAAGGCCGACTTGCTGCTGTACGGCAACGCCGAGCGCGCCGTCGTCGAAGTGGCGCACCGGCTCGCGCGGCGCGAGCCGATCGCCTCGATCACCGACGTGCGCGGCACCGCGTTCATCCGCCGCCCCGACGACCCGGCGCTGGCCGGCTGGTTTGAGATCGACTCGACCGAGGTCGACACGCCGGGCAAGGTCGATGCGCTGGTCAACCCGTACCAGACGACGCAGCAGACGGCCGCCGAACGCGGCGGTGCGTGCGCCGCGTCCGACGCCGGCGCGGCCGACGGCGCCAAGCCGGTGGCGATCGTGCGTCGCCACCTCGAGAAGACCGGCTCACGGGCGATCACGACGCCGCGCGAGCGCACCGTGATCCGGCTGCCGAGCTACGAGCAGGTCAAGAGCGACCCCGTCCTCTATGCCCACGCCAACCGCGTGCTGCACCTCGAGACCAACCCCGGCAACGCGCGCGCGCTGGTGCAGCGCCACGGCGACCGTGACGTGTGGATCAACCCGCCGCCGATCCCACTGACGACGGCCGAGATGGACCACGTGTTCGACCTGCCGTACGCGCGCAGCCCGCACCCGCGCTACGCCGACGAGCACGGCCGCCACGACGGGCCGACGAAGATCCCGGCGTGGGAGATGATCCGCTTCAGCGTGAACATCATGCGCGGCTGCTTCGGCGGCTGCACGTTCTGCTCGATCACCGAGCACGAGGGCCGCATCATCCAGAGCCG
This sequence comes from Azohydromonas sediminis, assembly GCF_003574675.1. Classification (GTDB taxonomy): domain Bacteria; phylum Pseudomonadota; class Gammaproteobacteria; order Burkholderiales; family Burkholderiaceae_C; genus Calidifontimicrobium; species Calidifontimicrobium sediminis. The sequence goes on along the minus strand of NZ_QOAZ01000001.1, from coordinate 198,443 downwards.
CAGCGAAGACAGCATCCTGCGCGAGATCGAGACGATCCGCGACAGGGTGCCGGGCTTCACCGGCGTCATCAGCGACCTCGGCGGCCCCACCGCGAACATGTGGCGGCTGGGCTGCAAGAGCGCGGCGATCGAGGCCGCGTGCCGCAAGCCGAGCTGCGTCTACCCGGGCATCTGCCCGAACCTGAACACCGACCAGATGCCGCTCGTGCGGCTGTACCGCAAGGCCAGGGCGATCCGCGGCATCAAGAAGATCCTGATCGGCTCCGGGCTGCGCTACGACCTCGCGGTGCAGACGCCCGAGTACGTGAAGGAGCTCGTCACGCACCATGTCGGCGGATATCTCAAGATCGCGCCGGAGCACACCGAGGCCGGGCCGCTGTCGAAGATGATGAAGCCCGGCATCGGCAGCTACGACCGCTTCAAGGCGATGTTCGACAAGTTCTCGAAGCAGGCGGGCAAGGAGCAGTTCCTGATCCCGTACTTCATCGCCGCGCACCCCGGCACGAGCGACGCCGACATGCTGAACCTCGCGCTGTGGCTCAAGCGAAACGGCTTTCGTGCCGACCAGGTGCAGACCTTCTACCCGAGCCCGATGGCCACCGCCACCGCGATGTACCACACGGGGCTGAACCCGCTGAAGGGCATCCACCGCGATGCGCGCGCCGAGAAGGTCGACATCGTGCGCGGCGAGAAGCGCCGCCGTCTGCACAAGGCCTTCCTGCGCTACCACGACCCGGCCAACTGGCCGCTGCTGCGCGAGGCGCTGAAGGCGATGGGCCGTGCCGACCTGATCGGCAGCGGCAAGCACCAGCTGGTGCCCGCGTACCAGCCGTCGACGGCCGGCGGTTACGTCAGCCCGCGGCGCAAGAACTCGACACCGCCGCCGGCGGCCAAGGCGGGGCCCGCCGCGCCGCGGCGCGGCACCGTGCTGACGCAGCACACCGGCCTGCCGCCGCGCGACAGCGGCTCCCGGCCGGTCAAGCCGTCGCGACGCGGCAAGGCCTGAACCGGCGCTCGACGGGCAGGCGCCTCGCGACGCCGCCCGAGACGGTGCAGCCGCTGCGCGGCGTCGAGATTCACCAGCGGCGCACGCGCCCGGTGTCGATGTGCACGAACTGCTCGCGCGGGTAGTAGCCGACGCCGCCGGCCTGCAGCGACAGCGCGGCGTCGCGCAGGTCTTCGAGCGGCACGCCGGGGATGCGCACGTCGATCGCGCGGCCTTCCATGTGCAGGCTGCGCGTGGCCACACCGCCACCGCGCGTGGCCTTCAGGTGCGCGTTGGTCTCGGGTGCGCGGTAGCCGGAGATCACGTGGAACGGGCGCTCGGTGCCGAGCACCTGCCGAACCGCGTGCAGCAGGTCGTGCAGCCGCGGGTCGATGCGGCCGACGGCGCCGCTGTAGTGGTCGCGCAGGAAGTGGTCGAGCGAGCCGAGCGCCTCGGGCACGTAGCTGTCGCCGACCGCGTAGACGACCTCGATGCGCTCGTGCGTGTGCAGGTGGTTCAGCGCCAGTTCGCGCACCGGCGCCGTGCGCGCCCGCGCCGTCAGGCTGAACGCCGGCAGCGTCGCGACGGCGGCGGCCCCGTGGCGCAGGAAGCGACGGCGGGCGTGGCAGGGGATCGTCATGGGAAGGGGCTCCCTCGTTCGTGGGCGGGCGACGCGCGACCGCGCAACGCGGCATCGAGGCGCGCGTCGTGCCCGTACAGATCATCGTAGAAATGGACGCGACCGTTCTTCACAAGTACGGTTCCGTAGGCGATCAATACCGGTACCGGCGCCGCGAGCCGCACCGTGGTCGACGTGCCGCCGGCCATCGCCTCGCGGATGCGCGCCTCGTCCCAGCCGGGCATGCCCGCCATCACGAAGCGCGCCAGCTCGACCGGTTTCTCGACGCGGATGCAGCCATGGCTGAAGTCGCGCCGCTCGCGCTCGAACAGCGCGACGCCGGGCGTGTGGTGCAGGAAGATGTGGTCGTTGTTCGGGAACACGAACTTGATGTCGCCCAGCGCGTTGCGCTCGCCGGGGCGCTGGCGGATGCGCAGCCGCCCGGCGAGCACCGCGTCGAGCTTGTCCGAGGTCAAGACGGTGTCGACGCGCCCGTCGCCGGCGACGAACTCGAAGCCCTCGCGGTCCCAGTAGCCGGGGTCGCGGCGCAGGCGCGGCACCGTCTCGTTGCGTGCGATCGACGGCGGGACGTTCCAGTACGGCGCGAACTCGATGAAGCGCATCGTCTCGTCGAACAGCGGCGTGCGCGTGTCGAGCGCGCGGCCGACGATGACGCGCATCTGCTCGCGCACGTGGATGCGGCCGTCGACGACCTCGTAGGCGCGCAGCTCGAACTCGGGCACGTTGACGACGATCATGCGCGGGGCCTGCATCAGCGGCGTCCAGCGCAGGCGCTCCATCGTCAGTTCGATCTGGCGCGCGCGTGCCGCCGGCGTCACGTCGAGCGCGGCGACCGTCGCGCGCCCGACCACGCCGTCGACCGCAAGGCCGTGGCGCTGCTGGAACGCGCGCACCGCGTCGACGACGGCGCCTTCGTAGCGCGGGGGCACGGGCACGTCGGCGGCGAGGTCGCCGAGCACCTGCAGCCGTTGCACCAGCAGCGGCAACCCGGACCACGGCTGACCCGGTTCGAGCTTGCCGGCACGGCTGCCGCGCGGCACCGGCAGTGGCGGCAGCGGCTGCGCCCACGCGCGAGGGCTGCCGAGCGCGCGGTATGCAGCGAGCGCGGCGCGCAGCTGGCCGTACAGCGGCAGCGGCGGCTGCGCCGCGCGCACCGCGTCGGCCAGGCGCCCGCGCGCCAGCGCCGCCTGCAGCGCCGTGGCGGCGTCGAAATCGCTGCGCGCGGCGACCCGGTAGCGCTGGTGGATGCGCCGCGGGTCGATGCGGCCGTGCGCGAGGTCGTGCAGGAACTGCTGCATCGCCGCCGTCAGCGCGCCGTCGAGGCGCGCCGCGGCCGCCGTCGGCAGCGGCGCCGTGTCCGCGGCCGCGACGGCGCGCGCCAGGGCCTCGGCGTCGTAGTCGCGCGGGTCGAGGCCGTCGTCGGCGGCGGCATTCAGCAGCGCGACGGCCTCGCGGGCCAGCGGCGTCGCTCGGCCGCCTTCGAGCCACGTCGTCGCCGCGCTGTTGGCCAGCACGCGAAGCGGCCACGGCATGGCCAGCGCGGCGCACGTGGCACCGAGCATCCATTGGCGGCGGCGCAGCGGCACGACGGTCACCATCGCGACATTGTCGGCGATGGCGCCCGCTCGCGCGGGCCGTGGCGCAGGCCGCGGCCGCCGTGCGTCAGTGCGCGCGGCCGCGGGCGATGAAGCCGCTGAGCGCGAGCAGCACGATCGCACCGAACGCCGCGACGAGCAGCCCGCCGGCACTGAAGTCGCGCAGCGTGGTGCTGAAGCCGAACAGCGGGGTCAGCAGCGAGCCGCTGAACAGCGCGCCGAGGATGCCGACGGCGATGCTCGACGCCACGATGGCCTTGTCCTCGACGCGCATGACCAGGCACGCGATTCGACCGAGCACGGCACCGACGACGAGCCAGACGATCAGGTTCATGACGGATCCTCCGCGTGGTGGCAGTTGACTGCGCGAGGTGTGGCAGGCGACGGGTGGCGACCGGCCGGCACCCACCGGGACTGCGCAGCGGCAACGCTACATGCCGACCCCACGTCAGAGTATCCGTCGGCCGGTGCCTGCGGTCCACCGGCTCTGGCTCAGATGACGTTGCGTTCGGTCAACGGACGGCCTTGCGCGATGCGCGCCGGCGACAGCGGTGCGAGGTCGGGCGCGTGCGACGGTACACCGACGAGCAGCGCCGCCAGCGCGCAGCCGACCGCCGGCGCCTGCTGCATCCCGTGACCCGAGAAGCCGCACGCGGTGAACGCGTTGCACCAGCCGGGCAGCGCGCCGGCCAGCCCGTTGTGGTCGAACACGTTCATCTCGTAGTAGCCGGCCCACGCTGCACGCCGCCGCACCGCCTCGAACGCCGGCACGCGTTGCGCGAGCGCGGGCCAGATCACGTCGTCGAACAGGCCGTGGTCGATCGCCTCCAGCGGCGGCTCGTCGGGGTCGCCCGGCCACGGTTCGCGCGGCGGCATGCCGCACAGGAAGCCGCGCCCCTCGGGCCGGAACCACAGCCCGCAGGGGTCGATGACGAGCGGACAACCCGGCAGCGTCGTCGGCGCGTCGAACACGAACACGTCGCGCTTGCGCGCACGCACCGGCAGCTCGACACCGAGGCACGCGGCCAGCGGTGCCGACCACGCGCCGGCGGTGATCACGACGGCGTCGGCGGCCACGCGCGCGCCATCGGCGGTGCGCACGGCGTGCACGCGGTCGCCGCGGGTGTCGAAGCCGGTCGCCTCGGCGGCGACGAAGCGCGCGCCGCACGCCGCCGCCTTGCGCCGCAGCGCCTGCGCGAGTGCCGGTCCGTCGAACCAGCCTTCGCCCGACGTGGGCGTCGACAGCCCGAGCGCGCCGAGCGCGAGGTCGCCGGTGTGCAGCCACGGCCAGCGCGCGCGCAGGGCGGCCGGCTCGAGCAGCGCGACGTCGGCACCGCAGCGCTGCTGCACCGCGTGGTTCGCCCGCAGCACGCCGGCGCCGGCGTCGGTCGCGAGGTACAGGTAGCCCGGCTCGACGAGGCCGATCGCCGGTCGCTCGCCGCCGACCGCGAGCTCGTCGCCGACGCGGCGCAGGAACGCCAGGCTCCAGCGCGACAGCGCGATGTTGACCGGCTGCGAGAACTGCACGCGGATCGAGCTCGCCGACAGCGCGCTCGACGCGCGTGCGTACGTCGGGTCGCGCTCGAGCACCGTCACCGCGGCGCCGTGGTCGCGCGCGAGGAAGCACGCGGTGGCGGCACCCATCACGCCGCCGCCGACGATCACGACGTGCCGTTGCGCCATCGCTGCCGCCGCGGCGCGTTCAGCACCCGCGGCGCACGCGCAGGATCTCGTCGAGCACGAGGCTCGCGGCGCCCACCGTGATCGCGCTGTCGGCGAGGTTGAAGCTCGGGAAGTAGCCGCCGCGGAAGACCGGCTCGAGGACCGCGAAGCGGAACTGCAGGAAGTCGACGACGTAGCCGTGCAGCAGGCGGTCGACGACGTTGCCGACCGCGCCGCCGAGGATCATCGTGACCGCGAAGCAGAACAGCGTCTGCGTCGGGTGCTTCTTCAGCATCCACACGATGAAGGCCGACGCCGCGACGCCGATGCCGACGAAGAACCAGCGCTGCCAGCCCGACGCGCCGGCGAGGAAGCTGAACGCCGCGCCGGTGTTGTGCACGCGCACGAGGTTGAAGAACGACGTCACCGGGCGCACCTCGCCGTGCGCGAACGCGCCCAGGATCAGCGTCTTCGTGAACTGGTCGAGCACGACGACGAAGGCCGCCAGCGCGAGCCAGAACACGAGGCCGGCGCCGCCGGCCGACGACTTGCCGCCCACGGTCAGGCGACCGTGCGCGCCTCGCCGGCGCCGTACAGGTTGCTCGTGCAGCGGCCGCAGATCGTCGGGTGCGCGGCGTCGTGGCCAACGTCGTCGCGCCAGTGCCAGCAGCGCTCGCACTTGGTGGCCTGCGACGGCGTCACCGTCACCGCGAGCGCGTCACCGGGCACGACCGTGGCCTTCGACGTGATCAGCACGAACTTCAGGTCGTCGCCGAGCGAGGCCAGCAGCGCGTGCATCTCGGGCGGCGCGGCGATCGTGACCTCGGCCTGCAGCGACGAACCAACGCCGCCGGCAGCGCGAACGTCCTCGATCGCCTTGTTGACGGCGTCGCGCACGTCGCGGATCGCCTGCCACTTGGCCAGCAGCGCGGCGTCGGTCGCGGCACCGACGCCGGCGAAGGTCCAGTACGTCTGCTTGAAGATCGAACCCTGGCCCGGCGCGATGAGCGCCCACGCCTCCTCGGCGGTGAAGCTCAGGAACGGCGCCATCCAGCGCAGCATCGCCTGCGTGATCTGCCACAACGCCGTCTGCGCGCTGCGCCGTGCGAGGCTCTTCGGGGCCGTCGTGTACAGGCGGTCCTTCAGCACGTCGAGGTAGAACGCGCCGAGGTCTTCCGAGCAGAACACCTGCAGCTTCGCGACGACGGGGTGGAACTCGTAGACCTCGTAGTGCTTCAGCACCTCGGCCTGGAAGGCTTCTGCGCGCGCGAGCGCCCAGCGGTCGATCTCGAGCATCTGCTCGAGGGGCACCGTGTCCTTCTGCGGGTCGAAGTCGCTCGTGTTGGCGAGCAGGAAGCGCAGCGTGTTGCGGATGCGGCGGTAGGCGTCGACGACGCGCGCGAGGATCTTGTCGTCGCCGGCGATGTCGCCCGAGTAGTCGCTGGCCGCAACCCACAGGCGGATGATCTCGGCGCCTAGGGTCGAGCTGACCTTCTGCGGCTCGATGCCGTTGCCGAGCGACTTGCTCATCTTGCGGCCCTGCGCGTCGACCGTGAAGCCGTGCGTCAGCAGCCCGCGGTACGGCGCGCGCCCGAAGATCGCGCAGGCCAGCAGCAGCGAGCTGTGGAACCAGCCGCGGTGCTGGTCGTGGCCTTCGAGGTAGAGGTCGGCCTCGGGGCCTTCGTCGTGGTGGCCGAGGCTGCCGTGCTGGTTCGCGTGCGTGCCGCGCAGCACGTGCCAGAAGGTCGAGCCGCTGTCGAACCAGACCTCGAGGATGTCGCTGCTCTTGACGTAGTGCTTCGCGTCGTCGGGGCCGAGGATCTCTTCGGCGCTCACCCGGCTCCACGCTTCGATGCCGCCCTTCTCGACGATGTCGGCGGCCTGGTCGAGGATTTCCATCGTGCGCGGGTGCAGCTCGCCGGTGTCCTTGTGCAGGAAGAACGGCAGCGGCACACCCCAGCTGCGCTGGCGGCTGATGCACCAGTCGGGGCGGTTGGCGATCATGTCGCGCAGCCGCGCGCGGCCGTTCTCGGGGTAGAACTTCGTGTGCTCGATGGCTTCCAGCGCCATCTGGCGCAGCGTCTTCGGCGCCTTGTCCTTCGTGAAGACGCCGTCGCCCTCGTCCATGCGGATGAACCACTGCGCCGCCGCGCGGTAGATCACCGGGCTCTTGTGGCGCCAGCAGTGCGGGTAGCTGTGCGTGAGCGGGCCGGTCGCCATCAGCCGGCCGGCGGCCTTGAGCGCGTCGATGACGACGGGCACCGCCTTCCAGATGTTCTGGCCGCCGAACAGCGGGAAGTCGTCGGCGTAGCGGCCCTGCGGGCCGACCGGGTTGAGGATCTCGTCGACCGCCATGCCGTGCGCACGGCACGAGTTGAAGTCGTCGATGCCGTACGCGGGCGCCGAGTGGACGATGCCGGTGCCCTCGTCGGCGGTCGCGTAGTCGGCCAGCAGCACCGGGCTCGCGCGGTCGTAGCCGGGGTGCGTCGCGGCCAGCGGGTGGCGGAACTTCAGACCGCCGAGCTTCTCGCCCGCCGTCGTCGCGACGACGGCACCGACGAGGCCGTAGCGCTCGAGGCAGCGCTCGACGAGCGACGCGGCCATCACGAGCAGCCCGCGCTCGGTGTCGACGAGCGCGTACTCGAGCGCCGGGTTCAGGTTCAGCGCCTGGTTGGCCGGAATCGTCCACGCCGTCGTGGTCCAGATCACCGCGAACGCGTCCTTCGCGATCGGCGTCGTGCCGAACGCGGCGAACAGCTTGTCGGGCTCGGCGCAGGGGAACGCGACGTCGAGCGTCTGGCTCTGCTTGTCGGCGTACTCGATCTCGAATTCGGCGAGCGACGAGCCGCAGTCGAAGCACCAGTACACGGGCTTGAGCCCGCGGTAGACGAAGCCGCGCTCGATCACGCGCTTGAACGCGCGGATCTCGCCGGCCTCGTTGGCGGGGTCCATCGTGCGGTACGGGTGCTGCCAGTCGCCGAGCACGCCCAGACGCTGGAAGTCGGCCATCTGCTGCGCGATCTGCTCGGTCGCGTAGGCGCGGCTCTTGGCCTGCATCTCGTCGCGGCTCAGGCCGCGGCCGTGCGCCTTCTCGATCGCGTTCTCGATCGGCAGTCCGTGGCAGTCCCAGCCGGGCACGTACTGCGCATCGAAACCGGCGAGCTGCCGCGCCTTGACGATCATGTCCTTGAGCACCTTGTTGACGGCGTGCCCCATGTGGATCTGGCCGTTGGCGTACGGCGGGCCGTCGTGCAGGATGAACTTGGGCGCGTGGCGGCGCGCGTCGCGCAGCTGCTTGTAGACGCCTTGCTCGTTCCACTGCCTGACCCACGCCGGCTCGCGCTTGGCGAGGTCGCCGCGCATCGGGAACGGCGTGTCGGGCAGGTTCAGCGTGGCGCGGTAGTCCGTGGACGGGGGGGTCGGGTCGCTCATGGTCGGCGGCGCCCCTGGCAGGGCGCTCTCGGCGAGGAGGAGGGCGCGGGCCGGCGGCGAGCCGCAGCCCGTGGCGGCGTCAGGGGCCCGGCGGCCGAATTCGATCGCGCGTGGTCTGCCGGCGCGTGCCGCTGCGCACGCGCTGCTCGGGCCGGGGCACGAGGTACGAAGCCATCGCGACCGATTCTACCGGCGCCACTTCATGACGCCGCCGCGGTGGCCGGGCCGTGCGCGGCCCACCAGCGCCGCGCGTCGGCGACGTCGGCGGCGATGCCGTCGCGCAGCGCCGCCAGCGATGCGTAGTGGCGCTCGTCGTGCAGCTTGTGCAGCAGCTCGACCTGCACCAGCCGGCCGTAGGCCTCCGCGGCGCCCAGCGGCCACGCGAGGCAGTGCACCTCGAGCAGCACGCGCCCCGAGTCGTCGACGGTCGGGCGCACGCCCAGGCTCGCGACCCCCGGCAGCGGCTGCGGCGCCAGCCCGAGCACGCGCACGACGAAGATGCCGCCCGCCGCCGGGCGCGGGTGCGCGAAGCGCAGGTTCAGCGTGCGAAAGCCGTCGCCGGCGCCGGCGGCGCTCTCGCCGAGCGCTCGACCGAGCTTGGCGCCGTGCACGACGTGGCCGCTGACGGTGTACGGCCGCCCGAGCAGTGCCGCCGCGCGCCCCATGTCGCCGGCAGCCAGCGCGTCGCGCACCGCCGAGCTCGAGACGCGCTCGCCGTGCACCTCGTAGCTGAGCATGCGCGCGACCTCGAAGCCCTGGCGCTCGCCGGCGGCGTCGAGCGTCGCGTAGTCGCCGGCGCGCTTCGCGCCGTAACGGAAGTCGTCGCCGACGAGCACGTAGCGCGCCTTCAGGCCCCGCACGAGGACCTCGTCGACGAAGGCCTCGGGCGACAGCGCCGCCAGCCGCGCGTCGAAGCGCAGCACGACGGCGCGGTCGATGCCGCAGCGGCGCAGCTCGGCGAGCTTGTCGCGCAGCGTCGCGATGCGCGCCGGCGCGAGTTCGGGGCGACCGGCGCGCGCGGCGAAGAAGTCGCGCGGGTGCGGCTCGAAGGTCAGCACGCAGCTGGGCACGCCGCGGTGGCGCGCCTCGTTCGTCAGCAGCGCGAGCATCGCCTGGTGGCCGCGGTGCACGCCGTCGAAGTTGCCGATCGTCAGTGCGCAGCCGGCGCTGTCGGCGAGCTCGCGATGGTGGACGCCGCGGAAGATGCGCATCGCCCGATTATCGAGGCGCGTCGAGCAGCGCCTCCTCGTGCGCGGTCGCGTAGCGCCACTGGCCCGGCGCGAGATCGCCGAGCACGACGGCGCCGAACGCGCCGCGGTGCAGCGCTTCGACGCGGTTGCCGGCCGCGGCGACCATGCGCTTGACCTGGTGGTACTTGCCTTCGGTCAGCACGAGCCGCAGCGTGTGCGGGCCTGTGGCCTCGCAGGCGGCGGCACGCACCGGCCGCGGCTCGTCGACGAGCTGCACACCGTCGACGAGGCGCCGCGCCAGCGCCGGTGTGGCGGCGTGTTTGGTCGTCACCTCGTAGACCTTCGCGACGTGCCGCTTCGGCGACGTGAGCCGGTGCAGCAGCGCGCCGTCGTCGGTCAGCAGCAGCAAGCCGGTGGTGTCGACGTCGAGGCGGCCCACCGGCTGCACGCCGCGCCGGCGCAGCGCAGCGGGCAGCAGGCTCATCACGCTCGGGTGGTGTCGCGGCTGGAGCGAGCACTCGAAGCCCGCGGGCTTGTGCAGCACGACGACGGCGCGCTCACGGTACGTCCAGCGCTCGCCTCGGACGCTGAACTCGAGGCCTTCCGGCTCGACCTCGGCGTCGGGGTCGTCGACGACGCGCCCGCCGACGCGCACCTCGCCGGCGGCCACCAGTGCCGCGCACTCGCGGCGCGTGCCGAAGCCCTGGCTGAACAGCAGCTGCGCGAGCCGCATCACGCCGCCGGGCGCCGGCTCGCGCTCACCGCGCCCAGCCGTCCTTCAGCCCGGTGATGCGGTTGAACACCGGCCGCTCGCGGCGGTGCTCGATGCGGTCGGCGACGAAGTAGCCGTGGCGCTCGAACTGGAAGTGGTCCTCGGGCTCGGCGGCGGCGAGCGACGGCTCGACCCAGGCGGTGACGGTGCGGCGGCTGTCGGGGTTCAGCACGGTGTGGAAGTCGCGCCCGCCGGCGTCAGGCTGCGCCTCGGTGAACAGCGGCTCGTAAAGGTTGACGGTGGCCGCGAGTGCGTCGTGCGCGCCGACCCACGTGATCACGCCCTTGACCTTGACGCGGTCGGCACCGGGCGTGCCGCTCTTGGTGTCGGGCACGACGCGCGCGAGCACCTTCGCGACGCGGCCGTCGCTGCCGGTCTCGAAGCCGGTGCACTCGACGACGACGCCGTACTTCAGCCGCACCGCGTTGCCGGGGTACAGGCGGTGGAAGCCCTTCGGCGGCTCGGCGGCGAAGTCGTCGCGCTCGATCCACACCTCGCGCCCGAGGCCGAACGAGCGCGCGCCGAGCTCGGGACGCTGCGGGTGGCCGGGCGCGCTGCACGGCTCGATGTGCGCCTCGCTGCCGAACACCTCGGCCCAGTTCGTCAGCGCGAGCGGGATCGGGTCGAGCACTGCCATCGCGCGCGGCGCGCGGCCTTCGAGGTCGTCGCGCAGCGCCTGCTCGAGCACGCCATACTCGATCCAGCTGTCGGCCTTCGACACGCCGATGCGCTCGGCGAACATGCGGATCGACGACGGCGTGTAGCCCCGGCGGCGGAGACCCACGAGCGTGGGCATGCGCGGGTCGTCCCAGCCGTCGACGATTCTCTCGTCGACGAGCTGGCGCAGCTTGCGCTTGCTGGTGACGACGCCGGTCAGGTTCAGCCGCGCGAATTCGTACTGGTGCGGCAGTTCGAACGGCTCGGGCAGGTGTGCGCGCAGCGCGTGCTCGAGCAGCGGCGTGAACTGGCGCATGTGCGCCTTCAGCAGCGCGAAGAACGCCGGCAGGTCGCGCAGCACGGCGTCGCGGTCGTGCTCCCAGCGCACGAACAGCGCCCGCATCTCGCCCTCGGGCGCGCTCGGCCCCAGCTTGGCGGCATGGTTGTGGCACGCGAGCGCGAACTCCTTGCCCGCCTCGACGCCGCTGGCGGCGATCTTCTCGACCAGCGCCTTCGCGCGCGCGAACTGCGGCGCGCGCAGCACCGGCACCAGGCGTTCCAGCGTCCAGTCGTAGAACGGGCGCTGGTCCTCGAACTCGAGCGTGCAGATGCTGTGCGTGACGTTCTCGAGCGCGTCCTCGATCGGGTGCGCGTACGAATACATCGGGTAGATGCACCACCGGTCGCCCGTGTTGTGGTGCCGCGCGTGCTTGATGCGGTAGATCGTCGGGTCGCGCAGGTTGATGTTCGGGTGCGCCATGTCGATCTTCGCGCGCAGCACCATCGCGCCGTCGGGATGCTTGCCGGCGCGCATCTCGCGCAGGCGCGCGAGGTTCTCCTCGGGGCTGCGATAGCGGTACGGGCTGTCGGTGCCGGGCGTCGTGAAGTCGCCGCGGCTGGCGCGCATCTGCTCGGGCGTCTGCTCGTCGACGTAGGCGTGGCCGGTCTCGACGAGGTACTCGGCGCCGCGGTACATCACGTCGAAGTAGTCGCTGGCGTAGAAAAGGTGAGAGACGCCGTGGGCCTCCCAGCTCCAGCCGAGCCAGCGCACGGCGTCGACGATCGCGTCGACGTACTCCTGCTCTTCTTTCTCGGGGTTGGTGTCGTCGAAGCGCAGGTGGCACACGCCACCGTAGTCGCGCGCGAGCCCGAAGTTCAGGCAGATGCTCTTCGCGTGGCCGATGTGCAGGTAGCCGTTGGGCTCGGGCGGGAAGCGCGTGCGGATGCGCGCCGGGTCGGCGCGGCCGCTCGCGGCGTGGTGCGTGCCGTCGCCGGGCGTGCCGGCGAACAGTCGCCCGGCGAGCCGGCCTTCGGCGAGGTCGCGCTCGATGATCTGGCGCAGGAAGTTGCTCGCGTGCTTGGCGGAATCGGGGGCGGACATGGGGTGGTCTTCGGCGCTCGCCGGCGAGGGTGCAACAAGGGTCGCACCGATTCTATCGACCGGCCCCTGGCGGGCCGGCCTCGTCGGCCGCCGTGCGGCCCGCGGCAGCCTGCGCGAGCTGCGCGCGCAGCGCCTCGATGCGCTGCCGGTTCACGCCGAGGTCGCTGTGGCCGAGCCGCGAAGCCGAGCGCACCTGCACGACGCCGGCCGCACCGTCGGCCCAGAACTCGGCGTCGTCGACGAACTTCAGCCAGCGCGTCGTGAACTCGACGCGCAGGTAGTCGCCGCGCCGCTCGACGATGCGCGCGTCGGGCCGTGTCTCGAGATGCGCGGCGAGCCACGCGATCGTTGCGCGCGCGTCGCCGTCGATGGCCGGCAGCGGGTCGATGAGCGCCTGCTCGCGGCGCGGGTGGTCGGGGTGGAGTGCGGCCTGGCTGCTCACGCTGTTCGGGGTTGCGGACGGCGGCTTCAGGCGGCCGTCGCGCACGCCGAGGTCCGTCGGCGGCGTGCCGCGCAGCGCGCCGAGCTGCCCAGCCGCCAGCAGCGCCAGCGGCAGTGCGACGGCGAGCGCGGCGAGCACGGCAATGGCGCGCCGCATCGCGCGGGCGTCAGCGCCGCCGCCCGCCGAGCAGGCTGCCGAGCACGCCGCGGATGATTTCGCGGCCCACCGTCGTGCCCATCGTGCGCACGGCCGACTTGGCGGCCGCCTCGAGCATGCCCTCGCGCCGCCCGCCGCGCGGGCCGGTGCTGCCGAACAGCACGTCGCCGAGGCCGCCGAGCACGCCGGCGGCGCCGCCGGGCGCACCGCCCGCCGCGCCGGCCGGCTTCGCCGGCTCGGCGGCCGCGAGCGAGGCCTCGGCCTTCTGGCGCAGCATCTCGTACGCCGACTCGCGGTCGACCGTCTTCTCGTAGACGCCGGCCACCAGCGAGTTCGCGATCAGCGCCTGCCGCTCCTGCGCCGTGATCGGTCCGATGCGGCTGCCCGGCGGCAGCACGTAGACGCGCTGCGTGACGCCGGGGCGGCCCTTCTCGTCGAGCAGGCTCACGAGCGCCTCGCCGACCGCGAGCTCGGTAATCGCCGTCTCGACGTCGAGCTTCGGGTTCGCGCGCATCGTGCTCGCCGCCGCCTTGACCGCCTTCTGGTCGCGCGGCGTGAACGCGCGCAGCGCGTGCTGCACGCGGTTGCCGAGCTGGCCGAGCACGGTGTCGGGGATGTCCAGCGGGTTCTGCGTCACGAAGTACACGCCCACGCCCTTGCTGCGCACCAGGCGCACGACGAGCTCGATGCGCTCGACGAGCGCCTTCGGCGCGTCGGTGAACAACAGGTGCGCCTCGTCGAAGAAGTAGACGAGCTTGGGCTTGTCGAGGTCGCCGACCTCGGGCAGCTGCTCGAACAGCTCCGACAGCATCCACAGCAGGAACGTCGCGTACAGCCGCGGCGACGTCATCAGCCGGTCGGCAGCGAGGATGTTGACGACGCCCTTGCCGCCCTCGGTCTGCATCAGGTCGGCGATGTCGAGCATCGGCTCGCCGAAGAACTTGTCGCCGCCCTGTTCCTCGAGCTGCAGCAGCCCGCGCTGGATCGCGCCGACGCTGGCCGCGCTGATGTTGCCGTAGGCGGTCGTGAACTGCTTGGCGTTGTCGCCCACGTGCTGCAGCATCGCGCGCAAGTCCTTCAGGTCGAGCAGCAGCAGCCCGCTGTCGTCGGCGATCTTGAACACGAGGTTCAGCACGCCCGACTGCGTGTCGTTCAGGCCCAGCATGCGCGCGAGCAGCAGCGGCCCCATGTCGGAGACGGTCGCGCGCACCGGGTGGCCCTGCTCGCCGAACACGTCCCACAGCGTCGCCGGGCACGACGTCGGCGTGGGCATCGGCAGCCCGCGGTCGGCGAGCACCTTGGCCACCTTCTCGGGCAGCGTGCCGCGCTGGCTGATGCCGGCGAGGTCGCCCTTGACGTCGGCCATGAACACCGGCACGCCGATCACGCTGAAGCTCTCGGCCATCTTCTGCAGCGTCACCGTCTTGCCGGTGCCGGTCGCACCCGTGATCAGCCCGTGGCGGTTGGCCAGCGCGGGCAGCAGGTGGCATTCGATGTCGCCGTGCTTGGCGAGGAGGATCGGCTCGGGCATCGCGGGGCTCCGTCGGCGGATGACGGCGCCAGTCTAGGGGAAGCGGCCGCGCCAAGGCCCGGCGCGCGCCCCGGACGCGCGGGGGCGCGCCGATAGAATCGCGGCCATCGACGGAGGTGTGCTCAGCATCATGGCCGGACATTCGAAGTGGGCCAACATCCAGCACCGCAAGGGGCGCCAGGACGAGAAGCGCGGCAAGATCTGGACGCGCGTGATCCGCGAGATCATGGTCGCCGCCCGCCAGGGCGGCGGTGACCCGGCCGCCAACCCGCGGCTGCGGCTGGCGATCGAGAAGGCCAAGGCGGCCAACATGCCGGCCGACACGATCAAGCGCAACATCGACAAGGCCACCGGCAACCTCGAGGGCGTGACCTACGATGAGGTGCGCTACGAGGGTTACGGCATCGGTGGGGCGGCGATCATCGTCGACTGCATGACCGACAACCGCGTGCGCACCGTCGCCGAGGTGCGCCACGCGTTCAGCAAGCACGGCGGCAACCTCGGCACCGAGGGCTCGGTGGCGTTCCAGTTCCGCCACTGCGGCCAGCTGGTGTTCGCGCCCGGCACGAGCGAGGACAAGGTGATGGAAGTCGCGCTCGACGCCGGCGCCGACGACGTGATCACGGGCGACGACGGCTCGATCGAGGTGCTGACCGCGCCGGGCGACTTCGAAGCCGTCAAGGAGCGCCTCGAGACCGCGGGACTGAAGCCCGAGGTCGCCGAGGTGACGATGCGTGCCGAGAACACCGTCGAGCTCACCGGTGAAGACGCGCAGCGCATGCGCAAGCTGCTCGACGCGCTCGAGGACCTCGACGACGTGCAGGAGGTCTACCACAACGCCGACCTCGGCGACGAGGCGTGAGGCGCCGATGAAGATGCTGGTGGTCGGCAGCGGCGGGCGCGAGCACGCGCTGGCGTGGCGGCTCGCGCAGTCGCCGAAGGTGCAGCAGGTGTTCGTCGCCCCGGGCAATGGCGGCACCGCGCTCGACGCGCGGCTGCACAACGTCGCGCTGACCGACGTGCCGAGCCTGGCCGACTTCGCGCAGGCCGCGGGCATCGGGCTGACGGTGGTCGGCCCCGAGGCGCCGCTGGCGCTGGGCATCGTCGACGCGTTCCGCGCGCGCGGCCTGCGCATCGTCGGGCCGACGCAGGCGGCCGCGCGCCTCGAGAGCTCGAAGGCGTTCGCCAAAGCGTTCATGCAGCGCCACGGCATTCCCACCGCGCGCCACGCGACGTTCTCCGACGCCGCGGCGGCGCACGCCCACGTCGACCAGCACGGCGCGCCGATCGTCGTCAAGGCCGACGGCCTGGCCGCCGGCAAGGGCGTCGTCGTCGCGACGACGGTGGCCGAGGCGCACGAGGCGATCGACTTCATGCTGCTCGACAACAAGCTCGGCGTCGTGCACAACGCCGACGGCGCGCGCGTCGTGATCGAGGAATTCCTCTTCGGCGAGGAGGCGAGCTTCATCGTGCTGACCGACGGCAAGTCGGTGCTGCCGCTGGCCTCCAGCCAGGACCACAAGCGCCTGCTCGACGGCGACCGCGGGCCCAACACCGGCGGCATGGGCGCGTATTCGCCGGCGCCGGTCGTCACGCCCAACGTGCACGCGAAAGTGATGCACGAGATCATCCTGCCGACGATCGCCGGCATGGCCAAGGACGGCGCGCCGTTCACCGGCTTCCTCTACGCCGGGCTGATGATCGACGCCGAGGGCCGGCCGAAGACCGTCGAGTTCAACGCCCGCCTCGGCGACCCCGAGGCCGAGGTGATCCTGATGCGGCTCAAGAGCGACCTCGCCGACGTGCTGCTGCACGCAGCCAACGGCACGCTCGACCAGATCGAGCTGCACTGGGACCGTCGCGCCGCGCTCGGCGTCGTGATGGCGGCGCACGGCTACCCGCTCGAGCCGCGCAAGGGCGACGTGATCGAGGGCCTGCCGGCGCCGCGCGATGCCGCTGACGCCGACACGATGGTGTTCCACGCCGGCACCGCGCGCGATGCCGACGGGCGCATCGTCACCAGCGGCGGGCGCGTGCTGTGCGTGACGGCGCTCGGCGAGTCGGTCAAGGTCGCGCAGCAGCGTGCCTACGAGGCGCTGCGCCCGATCCACTTCGACGGCGCGCAGTGGCGCACCGACATCGGCCACCGCGCGATCAAGCCGCGCTGATGCGCACACCACCTGTGCCGGCGCGCAGGGGTGCCGCCGGCCGTCCGTTCGGCGGGCCTGCCGCCCTGTGGCTCGCTGGCGACGCAGCCGCCCGCCCGGCGGGCATCGCGCGTCACTTCGACGGCGGGCAGGGGTATCGTGCGGCCCTGGCTTCACCGAACCGCCCATGACGCCCGACATCGCTTCCGTGCGCCGCTACCTGCTCGGCCTGCAGGAACGCATCATCACGACGTTCCAGGCCGAGGACGGCAAGCCCTTCGTCAGCGACGGCTGGACGCGCGAGCCCGGCGGCCGCCTCGAAGGCGACGGGCTGACGCGCCTCGTCGAGGAGGGGCAGCTCTTCGAGCGTGCCGGCTGCAACTTCAGCCACGTCAAGGGGCAGTCGCTGCCGCCGTCGGCGAGCGCGCACCGCCCCGAGCTGGCCGGCGCGCCTTTCGAGGCGCTGGGCGTGTCGCTCGTGTTCCACCCGCGCAACCCGCACGTGCCCACCGTGCACATGAACGTGCGCATGTTCGCCGCGCTGCCCGCCGGTCGCGAGCCGGTGTTCTGGTTCGGCGGCGGCATGGACCTGACGCCGTACTACGGCGTCGAGGACGACGCGCGCCACTTCCACCGCACCTGCCGCGACGCGCTGGCACCGTTCGGCGACGACAAGTACCCGCGCTTCAAGCGCTGGTGCGACGAGTACTTCTTCCTCAAGCACCGCGGCGAGCCGCGCGGCATCGGCGGGGTGTTCTTCGACGACTTCGCCGAGCTCGGCTTCGAGGGCAGCTTCGCGATGACGCGCGCGGTCGGCGACGCCTTCGTCGACGCGTACCTGCCGATCGTGCGCGCGCGCCGCGACACGCCGTACGGCGAGCGCGAGCGCGACTTCCAGGCCTACCGGCGCGGACGCTACGTCGAGTTCAACCTCGTGTTCGACCGCGGCACGCTGTTCGGCCTGCAGTCGGGCGGGCGCACCGAGAGCATCCTGATGTCGATGCCGCCTGTCGTGAAGTGGCGCTACGACTGGCACCCGCAGCCGGGCACGCCCGAGGCGCGGCTGTACACCGACTTCCTGCGCCCGCGGGACTGGGCGGCCGAGTGAGCCTGCGACCTAGCCGCTGCCGGGCGCCCGCACTGCCGCCCCTCGCGTGAGCAAGGTGCTGCGGCTCGGCCTGCTCGGCGGCACCTTCGATCCGCCGCACCTGGGGCACCTCGCGCTGGCGCGCGCGGCGCGCGACCAGCTCGCGCTCGACGAGCTGCGCTGGGTGCCTGCCGGCGCGCCGTGGCAGAAGGCCGGGCGCGTGCTCGCCCCCGCCGCCGACCGGCTCGCGATGGTGCACGCGCTCGTCGACGGCGAGGCGCGCATGCGCGTCGACGATATCGAGATCCGGCGTGCCGGGCCGAGCTACACCGTCGACACCGTGCTCGCGCTGCGGCGCGAGCGGCCCGACGCCGACCTGTTCCTCGTCGTCGGGCAGGACCAGTACGCGCGGCTGCACACCTGGCACCGCTGGCGCGAGCTGCTCGACGCGGTCACGCTCGCGGTCGCCGGCCGCGAGGGCGCGCCGCCGCAGGCGCCGGCCGAACTGGCCGGCGTCGCGCACCGCATGGTCGCGATCGACATGCCCCCGGTGGCCGTGTCGTCGACCGCGGTGCGCGACGCCGCCGCGCGCGGCGCCGACCTGCGTGCCCACGTCGGCGCGGCCGTAGCCGCCTACATCGAACGTCACCACCTGTACCGCCCTTCGACCCCACTGCCTGCCAGGAGCTGAATGGACATCCGCAAGCTGCAACGCGCCATCGTCGACGGCCTCGAGGACGTCAAGGCGCAGAACATCGTCGTCTTCAACACCGAGCACCTGTCGCCGCTGTTCGAGCGCGTGATCATCGCGTCGGGCACGAGCAACCGGCAGACGAAGGCGCTGGCCAGCAGCGTGCGCGAGACGGTCAAGGCGCGCGGCATGCCCGTGCTGCGTACCGAGGGCGAGGACAACGGCGAGTGGATCATCGTCGACTGCGGCGCCGCGGTGTGCCACATCATGCAGCCGGCGATCCGCGACTACTACCACCTCGAGGAGATCTGGGGCGGCAAGCCGGTGCGCGTCAAGCTCGGCGGCGCCGCGCGCGGGTTGCCGAAGGCGGGCGAGGCGTCGCCGCAGCAGTCGGCACCGGTGGACGAGCACGCCGAAAAGCCGGCCGGGAAGCGCGCTGCGAAGACCGCGGCAAAGACGGGGGCCAAGACCGCGGCAAAGACGGCCACGAAGCCGGCGCGGCAACCCGCGGGCGAACCGCCGGCGGCCAAGACGAAGGCGGCCAAAGCGCCGGCAGCCAAGGCGCCGGCGGCCAAGCGGACCGCGGCAGCCGCCGGGCGGGCGCGCGCCCGGTCCGCCGCCGGCAAGACGGCGCCGCGCAAGACAGCGGCCGCCAAGTCGGCGGCGAAGACCCCGGTGAAGACGCCGGTGAAGACGGTGCGCGTCGGCGCGAAGGCGGCCGGCACGCGCAGGCGCTGAAGCGCCGCACGCGGCAGGCGGGCGACGGTGCGTCTGGTGGTGGTCGCGATCGGCCAGCGCCAGCCCGCGTGGGCCGACGCGGCGTGGGACGACTTCGCCAGGCGCTTCCCGCCCGAGATGCGCCTCGAGCTGAAGGCGCTGAAAGCCGAGCCGCGCAGCGGCGGCAAGCCGGTGGCGGCGCTGAAGGCCGCCGAGGCGCAGCGCATCGCGGCCGCGCTGCCCAAGGGCGCGCGGCGCGTCGTCCTCGACGAGCACGGTCAGCGCGTGACGACGGCGCAGCTCGCGCAGCGGCTCGCGTTCTGGAAGGGCGACGGCCGTGACGTCGCGTTCGTGATCGGCGGCCCCGACGGGCTCGACGACACGCTCGTCGCCGGCGCCGACGAGACGCTGCGCCTGTCGGACCTGACGCTGCCGCACGCGCTCGTGCGCGTGCTGCTCGCCGAGGCGCTGTACCGCGCGTGGTCGCTCGGTGCCGGCCACCCGTATCACCGCGAATGAGCGCCGGCTTCGTCTACCTCGCGTCGCAGAGCCCGCGCCGGCGCCAGCTGCTCGCGCAGATCGGCGTGCCGCAAGAACTGCTGCTGCCCGACGCCGACGAAGACGCCGAGGCGCTCGAGGCCGAACGCCCCGGCGAAGCGCCCGAGGACTACGTGGTGCGCGTCACGCGCGCCAAGCTCGACGCGGCGCTGGCGCGCTGGCGCCGCCGCGCGCTGCCGCCGGCGCCGGTGCTCGCGGCCGACACCACCGTCGCGCTCGGCCGCCAGGTGCTCGGCAAGCCGGCCGACGCCGCCGACGCGCGCGCGATGCTCGCGCGCCTGTCGGGGCGCACGCACCGCGTGCTGACCGCCGTCGCGCTCGCGTGGCCCGACGCCGACCCGCTCGCCGTGCCGCGCGTGCACGCGGCGCTGAGCATCTCGCACGTGCGCTGGCGCGCGCTGACACCGGCCGAGATCGACGCCTACGTCGCCAGCGGCGAGCCGATGGGCAAGGCCGGTGCCTACGCGATCCAGAGCGGCGCCGCGCGCTGGACCGAGCACATCGACGGCAGCTACAGCGGCATCATGGGGCTGCCGCTGTTCGAGGTCGACCGCCTGCTGGCCGAAAGCGGCTGGAAAGCCTGAGCGCCGCGCGGCTACCATGCCGGCATGCAAGACATCCTGATCAACTGGACGCCGCAGGAAACGCGCGTGGCCGTCGTCGAGAACGGCGCCGTGCAGGAACTGCACCTCGAGCGCGCGCTCGAGCGCGGGCTGGTCGGCAACATCTACCTCGGCAAGGTCGCGCGCGTGCTGCCGGGCATGCAAAGCGCCTTCGTCGACATCGGGCTCGAGCGCGCCGCGTTCCTGCACGTGGCCGACCTGTTCGGTGCACGCAGCGACGGCAACGGCGGCGGTGTGCCGCTGCCGATCGAGAAGCAGGTCTTCGAGGGGCAGACGCTGACGGTGCAGGTCATCAAGGACCCGATCGGCACCAAGGGCGCGCGGCTGTCGACGCAGATCAGCATCGCCGGGCGGCTGCTCGTGTTCCTGCCGCAGGACAAGCACATCGGCATCTCGCAGCGCATCGGCTCGCACGAGCTGCGCGAGCAGCTGCGCGCGCGCGTGCAGGCGCTGGCCGCCACGCCAGACGGCAGCGCCGCAGGCGGCTTCATCCTGCGCACGAACGCCGAGGACGCCACCGACGCCGAACTCGCCGACGACATCGCCTACCTGCGCAAGACCTGGGCCGCGATCCGCCAGCGCGCGCTGTCGCAGCCGCCGGGCACGCTGCTGCACCAGGACCTGACGCTGGCCGAGCGCGTGCTGCGCGACCTCGCCGACGAGCACACGCAGACGATCCGCATCGACTCGAAGCTGCAGTACGAGCACCTGCTCGCTTTCGGCCGCGCCTACACGCCAGGGGCGGTCGGCAAGCTGCAGCACTACCAGGGCGAGCGCCCCGTGTTCGACCTGTACAACGTCGACGACGAGATCGCGAAGGCGCTGGCGCGCCGCGTCGACCTCAAGAGTGGCGGCTACCTGATCATCGACCAGACCGAGGCACTGACGACGATCGACGTCAACACCGGCGGCTTCGTCGGCGCGCGCAACTTCGACGACACGATCTTCAAGACCAACCTCGAGGCCGCCGGCGCGATCGCGCGCCAGCTGCGGCTGCGCAACCTCGGCGGCATCATCATCGTCGACTTCATCGACATGAGCCGCGAAGAGCACCAGGCCGCGGTGCTCGCCGAGTTCCGCAAGCAGCTCGCGCGCGACCGCACCAAGGTCACGGTCGGCGGCTTCACGCAGCTCGGGCTGGTCGAGATGACGCGCAAGCGCACGCGCGAGAGCCTGGCGCACATGCTGTGCGAGCCGTGCCCGACCTGCGGCGGCCGCGGCCAGGTCAAGACCGCGCGCAGCGTGTGCTACGACATCCTGCGCGAGATCCTGCGCGAGGCGCGCCAGTTCGACCCGAAGGAGTTCCGCGTCGTCGCGAGCCCGGCGGTGGTCGAGATGCTGCTCGACGAGGAGAGCCCGCACCTGGCGGGCCTGTCGGAGTTCATCGGCAAGCCGATCTCGCTGTCGGCCGAGCCGTCGATGAACCCGGAGCAGTACGACATCGTGCTGCTGTGACGGGCAGGCCATGCCCGCGCGGCCGCGGTGGCCTTCACTTGCTCGTCGCTGCCGTGGGCGTGGGTTCGGTGCCCGGCGTCGGCAGGCCTTCCTTCTCGGCGCTGCGATCGAAGATCAGCGTCTTGCCGAACACGAGCTGCATCCACGTGGGGTACGTGTAGGCGGTCCCCTTGTTGTGGTCGATGATCGCGCCGATGCCGCCACCGAGGATGATGTTGCCGAACATCCCGGCGTTGGCACGCGAGATGGCCCGCGCGTTGGCGTCGGGCTGGCCGGAATGCTTGCACACGATGTCCAGGTCTTTGCTCGACCGCCGCACCTGGACCGTCGATCCCGACTTCGTCGTGACGGTGCCGTAGTCGTTGGTCAGCGCGCATTCGGCACCGGTGACGAACGTCCCGTCCGCGGTCTGCGTTTCGATCTTCAGCGGGTGCGTGGAGTCGTTGACGACGGTGGCGCAGCCGCCCAGCACGACGGAGGCGCAAAGAGCAAGGGATGCGGCGATTCGAGTCTGCATGGGAGTCGTTCGTTGAGGTCGCAACTACTGGCGTGCCGAGGCCCTGCGGCCCCGGCATGTCGGCGCATTATCGTGGCCTGAGGTGCAGGGCAGCGCAGCGGGCACGTTCGGGGCCGCGTGGGTGCGGCTGCCTACAATGCCCGCGATGTCGTTCGTCCACCTGCGCCTGCACAGCGAATACTCGGTCGTCGACGGCACGCTGCGCATCGACGATGCCGCCGCCGCCGCCGCGCGGGCCGACGGTCAGCCGGCGCTGGCGCTGACGGACCTCGCGAACCTGTTCGGTGCGGTCAAGTTCTACAAGGCGTGCCGCGGCGCTGGTGTCAAGCCGATCCTCGGCGCCGACCTGTGGATGGAGCCGCTGCCCGACGGGCTCGTGCCCGGCGCGGGCGGTGACAAGCAGCCCAGCCGGCTGCTCGTGCTGGTGCAGGACCGCAGCGGCTACCTGCACCTGTGCGAACTGCTCTCGCGCGCGTGGACGACCAACGTGCAGCGCACGCAGGCCTGGGTCAAGTGGGAGTGGCTGGCCGAGCTCGGCGGCGGTCTGATCGCGCTGTCGGGCGCCGACGGCGGCGCCGTCGGCGCGGCGCTGCTCGCAGGCGATGCGCGCCGCGCCGCGGCGATCGCGCGCCACCTCGCGGCGCTGTTTCCGCGCCGCTTCTACCTCGAGCTGCAGCGCGCCGGCTTGCCGACCCACGAGGCCCACGTGCGCGCCGCGGTGCCGCTGGCGGCCGAGCTCGGGCTGCCGGTGGTGGCCACGCACCCGGTGCAGTTCCTCGAGCCCGACGACTTCGACGCACACGAGGCGCGCGTGTGCATCGCCGAAGGGGAGACGCTCGCCAACCCGCGGCGCGTGCGCCGCTTCACGCGCGAGCAGCACTTCAAGAGCGCGGCGCAGATGCGCGAGCTGTTCGCCGACGTGCCGTCGGCGCTGGCCAACACGCTCGAGATCGCGAAGCGCTGCAACCTGACGCTCACGCTCGGCAAGCCTCAGCTGCCCGACTTCCCGACACCCGTGCTGCCCGACGGCAGCCGCATGCCGATCGAGGCGTACTTCCGCCAGCGCTCGTTCGAGGGGCTCGAGCAGCGGCTGGCCGCGCTGTACCCCGATGCGGCCGAGCGCGAGCGGCAGCGGCCGCGCTACGTCGAGCGGCTCGAGTTCGAGATCGCGACGATCGTGAAGATGGGCTTTCCGGGCTACTTCCTGATCGTCTCCGACTTCATCACGTGGGCCAAGGCCAACGCCTGCCCGGTGGGCCCCGGACGCGGCTCGGGGGCGGGCTCGCTGGTGGCGTACGCGCTGGCGATCACCGACCTCGACCCGCTGCGCTACAAGCTGCTGTTCGAGCGCTTCCTGAACCCCGAGCGCGTGTCGATGCCCGACTTCGACATCGACTTCTGTCAGGCCAACCGCGAGCGCGTGATCGACTACGTCAAGGCCAAGTACGGCCGCGATGCGGTGAGCCAGATCGCGACCTTCGGCACGATGGCGGCGAAGGCCGCGCTGCGCGACGTCGGCCGCGTGCTCGGGATGGGCTACGGCCACGTCGACAGCATCGCCAAGCTGATCCCGGCGCCGCCCGGCAAGACGGTGACGCTGGCCAAGCTGCCCGACAAGCCCGACCCGGGGCTGATCTACGCGCGCAAGGAAGAGCCCGAGATCGACCGTCGCGAGGCCGCCGACGAGGAAGTGGCCGAGCTGCTCGCGCTGGCCACGCGCGTCGAGGGCATCGTGCGCAACATCGGCATGCACGCCGGCGGCGTGCTGATCGCGCCCGGCAAGATCACTGACTTCTGCCCGCTGTACCAGCAGCCCGGCAGCGACAGCGCGGTGAGCCAGTTCGACAAGGACGATGTCGAGGCGATCGGGCTGGTCAAGTTCGATTTCCTGGGCCTCGCGACGCTGACGATCCTCGAGCTGGCCAAGGAGTTCATCGTCGCCGGCGATGCGGCCAGGAAGGACTTCGCCTACGAGCGCATCCCGCTCGACGACGCGCAGGTCTACCGGCTGTTCTCCGACGGCCTGACCGAGGCGGTGTTCCAGTTCGAATCGCCGGGCATGCAGCGCATGCTGCGCGAGGCCAAGCCGAGCCGGCTCGAGGACCTGATCGCCCTGAACGCGCTGTACCGCCCGGGGCCGATGGACCTGATCCCGAGCTTCGTCGCGCGCAAGCACGGGCGCGAGCCGGTCGAGTACCCGCACCCGCTCGTCGAACCGGTGCTGGCCGAGACCTACGGGATCATGGTCTACCAGGAACAGGTGATGCAGGTCGCGCAGATCCTGGGCGGCTACTCGCTCGGCGGCGCCGACCTGCTGCGCCGCGCGATGGGCAAGAAGAAGCCCGAGGAGATGGCCAAGCACCGCGAGACCTTCCGCGCCGGTGCGGCCCAGAACGGCATCGACCAGGCCAAGGCCGACGAGATCTTCGACCTGATGGAGAAGTTCGCCGGCTACGGCTTCAACAAGAGCCACGCCGCCGCGTACTCGCTGCTCGCGTACCACACGGCGTGGGTCAAGGTGCACCACCCGGCCGAGTTCTACGCGGCCAACATGACGATCGAGCTCGACGACACCGACAAGCTGCACGTGCTGTGGAACGACGCGCGGCAGTTCGGCGTGTCGTTCGACCCGCCCGACGTCAACGCCGGCACCTACCGCTTCGAGCCGGTGGGGCCGAAGCGCATCCGCTACGGCCTCGGCGCGATCAAGGGCACGGGGCAGGGCGCGATCGAAGCCATCGTCGCCGCGCGCGAAGGGCAGGGCGCCGGCCCCCGCGGCGCCGAGCGCGGGCCGTTTCGCAGCCTGTTCGACTTCGCCGCGCGCGTGGACCGCCAGCGCGTCAACAAGCGCGTCGTCGAGGCGCTGATCAAGGGCGGTGCGTTCGACGCGCTGCACCCCGACCGTGCGTCGGCGCTGGCCAGCGTCGGCCTCGCGTTCGACTGGGCCGAGACGCAGGAGGCCAACGCGCACCAGGCCGGGCTGTTCGACTTCGGCGCCGACGACACCGCGGCGAGCACGCGCGAGCCGCCGCTGGTCGCCGCCGAGCCGTGGGGCGTGCGCGAGAAGCTGCTGCTCGAGCGCACCGCGCTGGGCTTCTACCTGTCGGGGCATCTGTTCGATGCGTGCGAGGCCGAGGTGCGGCAGTTCGTGCGCCGGCGCATCGCCGACCTCGTCGACACGCGCGAGCCGCAGCTCGTGGCCGGCATCGTCGCCGACCTGCGCATCGTCAACGGCCAGCGCGGGCGCGTCGCGATCTTCAAGCTCGACGATGGCAGCGCGACGATCGAGACGGTGGCCAGCGAAGAGCTCCTCGACGCGATGCGCGACGTGCTGCGCGACGACGAACTCGTCATCGTGCAGGGGCGCGTGCAGCCCGACCGCTTCGGCGGTGGCCTGCGCTTGAACGTCAACCAGCTGTGGGACCTGCCCACGGCGCGCTGCCGCTTCGCACGCTACCTGCGCGTGGCCGTCAACGGCCACACGCCACCGGTGGCCGAGCTGCTGAAGGAGTTCCCGGCACGACGCGTCGCGACCGACGACGGCGACCTCGTGCAGGGATTGACGGTGCGCCTGCTGCTGCAGCGCGAACGCGCCGTCGCCGAACTCGATCTCGGCGAGGCGGCGCGCTTCTTTCCCAGCGATGCCGCGCTGGAGCGGTGGCGGCGCTGCACCGGTGGTGGCGCACGCCTGGTGTACGAGCCCGAGGCCGACGCGTTGCATTGATCGCGCCGCCGGCCCCGGCGGGCCGCGCTGGCGGCGTCAGCGCTTGGCGTCGGCTTTCGGCGCGGCGGCAGGCTTGTCCTTCGGCGCCGCCGCGTAGGCGCTGCCGGAGACCGTCAGGCCGGCCGACGAGAAGCGCGCGGCGTTGCCGTCGCCGATCCCTTTGACGCGGACGATGAGGTCGCTCCAGTCCTTGAACGGGCCCTTCTTGCGCTCTTCGAGGATGCGCTCCGACATCGCGGGCCCGATGCCCTTGACGGTCTCGAGCTCGGCCTGCGAGGCCTTGTTGATGTCGACGGTGGCTTGCGCGGCGAAGGTCAGCGCGGCAAGCACGGTGGCGATCAGCATGCGGTACATGGCGGTCTCCTGGACGGGTGAAGGGGCAGGGGCGGGGCCGAGACGGTGGCGAGCGGGCTCGCGCGTTCGACCTGCAGACCATTCTGGGCAGCGACGCGTCGCATGACACTCCACCGGGAGTGCCACTCCGGCGGGGGTCTGCTCGCGGGGCCCCCGCACGGGCGGCCGCCGAGCCGCGCGCGTCAGAGCTCTTCGATGCGCAGCGGCGGGAAGCTGTCCCAGCTCAGGCAGCCGGGACACTGCCAGAAGTACTGCTGCGCCTCGAAGCCGCACGCGGCGCAGCGGTAGCGCTGCAGCGGCTTTGCGGCGCGCGCCACCGCTTCGCGCACGCCGCGCTGCACCGACTCGGCATCGGCGCCGTGCGGTGCCGACAGCACTTCGAGTGCGGCCGACAGCGTCGGCTGGCGGCGCAGTTGCTCGGCCCAACGCGGCGACGTGCCTGCCGGCACGCCGTCGAGGACGTCGAGCGCGCGCAGCAGCGCGACACCCCCGTGTCGCTCGGCGAGTGCGGTGAGCAGCGCACGTGCGCGCTCCCGCTGGCCGCTGGCGATCGCGCTGTCGACGTAGTCGCCGGCCACGAGCTGGAAGGCGGCGGGGCTGCGCTGGCACAGCTCGGTGTACGCCTCGACCGCCTGCGCGTGCTGGCCGCCGCGCGCCAGGCGCTGCGCCTCGATGAGCCAGGGCCGCGGGGCCTGCGGCGCGGCGGCCTTCGCGCGCTGCAGCGCCGCGTCGAATTCTTCGTCGTGCCCGCGCGCGTCGGCCTCGAGGGCCAGCTCGCACCAGTAGTGCGAGATGCGGTGGGCGAACGAGCCGGTGCCGGTGCCCTCGAGCCGCGCGGCGATGTCGGCTGCGGCGCGCCAGTCGCGCGAGCGCTCGTACAGGCCGAGCAGTGCCAGCCGCGCCTCGGTCTCGAAGGCGGTGCCCTCCAGCGCGCGGAACGCCTGCTCGGCGCGGTCGAACAGTCCGGCCTTCGCGAAGTCGTGCGCGAGCGCGAACTGGGCGCGGTCGCGGTCGGCCGCCTTGAGGTCGCCGCGCTGCAGCAGGTGCTGGTGCACGCGCACGGCGCGCTCGAACTCGCCGCGGCGACGGAACAGGTTGCCCAGCGCGAAGTGCAGCTCGGTGGTGTCGGGGTCGTGCTGAACGGCCTCGATGAAGGCGTCGATCGCCTTGTCCTGCTGTTCGTTGAGCAGCAGGTTCAGGCCCTTGAAGTAGGCGCGCGGGGCATCGCGCTGCTCGCGCTTCCACTGCCGCGATTCGAGCCGCGCGCCGATCCAGCCGAGCGCGAAGGCGATCGGCAGGCCCAGCAGCAGCCACTGCAGGTCGAACTCGATCACAGGCCCTCGCGGGGCGGATGGTCGGGCAGCGGCTCGGCGGCGGGCCGCGCGTCGGCGGCGGAGGGCACGGCGCCTGCCGCCGCCCGGCGGCCCCAGCGGCGCTGGCGCCACCAGCTGGGCATCATCGCGACGACGCCGAACGCGCAGCCGGCCGCGAAAGCCACCAGCACGACGATGACCATCGGGGCGCGCCATTCGACGCCGAAGAACCAGCGCACGACGGCGTCCTGCTGGTTGTTGAGCGCGAACGCGAACAGCGTGAAGAAGACGAGGGCCCGAAGGAGCCAGACGAGCGCGCGCATGCGCGGCGCATTCTAGAGGCGCGCGCCCGGCGCCGCGTGCAAAAACGGCGCAGGGGTCAGGCCGCGTCGACGGCCGACGCCAGCGGCGGGGCGGGGTCGACGGGCAGGCGCGCGTCGACGGCTTCGCGCAAGGCCTTGCCGGGCTTGAAGTGCGGCACCAGCTTCTCCGGAATCACCACCTGCTCACCGCTGCGCGGGTTGCGGCCCACGCGCGGCGGGCGGCGGCTGATCGAAAAGCTGCCGAAGCCGCGGATCTCGATGCGGTGACCGCGCGCGAGCGCGTCGCTCATCGCGTCGAGGATCATCTTGACGGCGAGTTCGGTGTCGCGCTGCGTGAGCTGGCCGAAGCGCTCGGCCAGCGTCGCGACGAGGTCGCTGCGGGTCATGGGGCAGGGCGGGGTCGGCAGGGCGGCGACGCGGCGCGCGGGCGCCGCATCGCCGCCACGAGCGTCACTCGTTGCGGTTGTCGAGCTTCGCGCGCAGCAGCGCGCCCAGGCTCGTCGTGCCGGCGGTCTCGCGCTCGTTGCTCTGCGCCAGGCGCTGCATCGCCTCCTGCTGGTCGGCGTTGTCCTTGGCCTTGATCGACAACTGGATCGAGCGCGTCTTGCGGTCGACGTTGATGATCATCGCGCTGATCTCGTCGCCTTCCTTCAGCAGGTTGCGCGCGTCCTCGACGCGGTCGCGGCTGATCTCGCTGGCGCGCAGGTAGCCGGTGACGTCGGGCGTGAGCTGGATCTCGGCGCCACGCGCGTCGACGCTCTTGACCGTGCCGGTGACGATCGCGCCGCGGTCGTTCATCGTCGTGTAGGTCGCGAACGGGTCACCGTCGAGCTGCTTGATGCCCAGGCTGATGCGCTCGCGCTCGACATCGACGCCGAGCACGACGGCCTCGACCTCCTGGCCCTTCTTGTAGTTGCGCACCGCGACTTCGCCAGGCTCGTGCCACGACAGGTCCGACAGGTGCACCAGGCCGTCGATGCCCTGCGCTAGGCCGATGAAGATGCCGAAGTCGGTGATCGACTTGACCGGGCCCTTCACGCGGTCGCCGCGCTTGACGTTCTGCGCGAACTCCTCCCACGGGTTGGGCTTGCACTGCTTCATGCCCAGGCTGATGCGGCGCTTGTCCTCGTCGATCTCGAGCACCATCACCTCGACCTCGTCGCCGAGGCTGACGACCTTGCTCGGCGCGACGTTCTTGTTCGTCCAGTCCATCTCAGAGACGTGCACCAGCCCCTCGATGCCGGGTTCGATCTCGACGAACGCGCCGTAGTCGGCGATGTTGGTGACCTTGCCGAACAGGCGCGTGCCCGCCGGGTAGCGGCGCGCGACGCCGAGCCACGGGTCGTCGCCGAGCTGCTTCAGGCCCAGGCTGACGCGGTTCTTTTCGGCGTCGAACTTGAGTACCTTGGCGTCGAGTTCCTGGCCGACCTGCACCACTTCGGTCGGGTGGCGCACGCGGCGCCAGGCCATGTCGGTGATGTGCAGCAGGCCGTCGATGCCGCCGAGGTCGACGAATGCGCCGTACTCGGTGATGTTCTTGACGACACCGTGCACGATCGCGCCTTCACGCAGCGTCTCGAGCAGCTTCGCGCGCTCCTCGCCCATCGAGGCTTCGACGACGGCGCGGCGGCTCAGCACGACGTTGTTGCGCTTGCGGTCGAGCTTGATGACCTTGAACTCCATCGTCTTGCCTTCGTACGGCGACAGATCCTTGACCGGCCGCGTGTCGATCAGGCTGCCCGGCAGGAAGGCGCGGATGCCGTTGACGAGCACCGTCAGGCCGCCCTTGACCTTGCCGTTGACGGTGCCGGTGACGAATTCACCCGACTCGAGCGCGTTCTCGAGCGCCATCCACGACGCGAGGCGCTTGGCCTTGTCGCGCGACAGGATCGTGTCGCCGTAGCCATTCTCGAAGGCGTCGATCGCGACGGCGACGAAGTCGCCGACCTGGACCTCGAGCTCGCCCTGGTCGTTCTTGAACTCGTCGATGGGCACGTAGGCCTCGGACTTCAGGCCGGCGTTGACGACGACGTAGTTGTGCTCGATGCGCACCACCTCGGCCGAGATGACCTCGCCGGAGCGCAGGTCGCGCTTGCGCAGGCTTTCTTCGAACAGCGCGGCGAACGACTCGCCGCCCGAGGTGGCGGTTTGGGTTTGGGACATGAAGGGGTTTCCTGAAGCCGGCACCAGGTGGGGGCACCGGTGTAGTTTGCAACCGGGGGGTTGCGGGTTGGGTTGGACACACCCGGAGACTCGGTGCGCCCGCGCCGGGAGAGCACGGGCGCGGCGGGGGAGCCGCCGGACCTGCCGCTCGCGACGGCCGCAGCCGTCAGTCGAACGGGCTGCGCTGCGCCCACCAAGCCAGCACCTGCGCGACCGACTGGTCCACGCTCAGTGTCGAGTTGTCGAGCAACAGCGCGTCTTCGGCCGGCTTCAGGGGCGCCACGCTGCGCGAGCGGTCCCGCGCGTCGCGCGCTTCCAAATCCGCACGAAGATCAGTGATGTTAGCCGAAATTCCTTTGGAAATCAATTGCTTATACCTACGCTCGGCACGCATCGCCGCGTTGGCGGTGAGGAACACCTTGAGCTTGGCGTCGGGAAAGACGACGGTGCCCATGTCGCGCCCGTCGGCCACGAGGCCGGGCGGGCGCCGGAACGCGAGCTGCAGGTCGTGCAGCGCCTGCCGTACCTCTGGCAGCGCCGAGATGCGCGACGCGGTCGCGCCCACCGCCTCGAGGCGCAGCTCGGCGCTCACGTCGCGCCCGTCGAGCCACAGCGCCTCGCCGTCGAAGCGCAGCTGCAGCCGCTGCGCGAGGGCGGCCAGCGCGGGGCCGCTCGAGGTGTCGACGTTCGCGTCGAGCGCCGCCAGCGCCAGCGCGCGGTACAGCGACCCCGAGTCGAGCTTGTGGTAGCCGAGCGCGCGCGCCACCTCGGTGGCCAGCGTGCCCTTGCCCGACGCGGTCGGCCCGTCGATCGTGATCACCGGCACGTGGTGCGGTTCGGTGCGCGCGAGCGCGAACAGCGCCTCGAAGTAGTCGGGGAAGGTCTTGCCGACGCACTTCGGGTCGCGGATGCGCACCGGCACCGGCGGCGTCGCGCCCGCGAGCGGGTTGAACGCCGCCAGCGACAGGCACATCGCCATGCGGTGGTCGTCGTAGGTGTCGATCGTCGCAGCGCGCCACGTGCGCGGCGGCGTCACGCGGATGAAGTCGTCGCCGGTGGCGACCTCGGCACCGAGCTTGTGCAGCTCGGTGGCCATCGCGGCGATGCGGTCGGTTTCCTTGACGCGCCAGCTGGCGATGTTGGTGAGCGTCGTCGGCGCGTCGGCGTACAGCGCCATCACCGCGAGCGTCATCGCGGCGTCGGGGATGTGGTTGCAGTCCAGCGCGATGGCTGTCAGCGGCCACCGGCCGCGGCGCACGACGACGCGCGACGCCTCGGCCGTGACGTCGGCGCCCATCGCGCGCGCGGCGTCGACGAAGCGCATGTCGCCCTGGATCGAGTCGCGGCCGACGCCTTCGATGACCACCGGCGCGTCGGTGGCCGCGATCGCGCCGAGCGCAACGAAGTACGACGCCGACGACGCATCGCCCTCGACCCACACCTCGCCCGGGGTTCGGTAGCGGCTGCCGGCCGGGATCGTGAAGCGCTGCCAGCCCTCGCGCCGCACCGCGATGCCGAAGCGCGCCAGCAGGTTCAGCGTGATCTCGACATAGGGCTTGGAGATCAACTCGCCGACGACTTCGACGACGACGTCGCCGGCGTCGCTGGCCAGCGGCAGCGCCAGCAGCAGCGCGGTCAGGAACTGGCTCGAGACGTCGCCGCGCACGCGGATCGGTGCGTCGGTCGCGAGCCGCCCGCCGGCGTCGCCGCGCACGGCCAGCGGCGGAAAGCCTCGCGCACCGAGCTCGTCGATGGTGCAGCCCAGCGGTCGCAGCGCGTCGACGAGGTCGCCGATCGGCCGCTCGTGCATGCGCGCGACACCCGCGAGCTCGAAGCGCCCACCCTGCGTCGCGGCGAGCACGGCCAGCGCCGCGGTCAGCGGGCGCATCGCGGTGCCGGCGTTGCCGAGGAACAGCTTCGCCTCGTGCACCGCGAGCCGGCCGCCGAGGCCGGTGACGCGCGTGACGCCGCCGTCGCGCTCGATGCCGCAGCCCAGCTGCCGCAGCGCCTCGAGCATCACCGCGGTGTCGTCGGAGTCGAGCAGGCCGTGCACGGTGGTCGTGCCGTCGGCCAGGCCGGCGAGCAGCAGCACGCGGTTCGAGATGCTCTTCGAGCCGGGCAGCGTCACGGTGCCGGCGGCGCCGGTCAGCGGGGGCAGGTCGAGGAAGGGGATCGAGTACATCGGCGTGACCGCGCGTGCGCCGCGGCCTGGCAAGGCGTCAGCGGCGCTGGTTCATCTGCCACTGCGCGCGGGCTTCCGACGCGCTGCGGATCAGGTCCTCGAGCGCCTCGGCGTTGCCCGAGCGCATCACATGCTCGAACGCGTCGAGCGTGTGGCGGAAGCGCTGCGCCTGGCGGATGACCTCTTCGCGGTTGGCGAGCAGGATGTCGCGCCACACGGCGGGGTCGCTCGCGGCGATGCGGGTGAAGTCGCGAAAGCCCGGCCCGGCGAGTGAGAGGAAGTCGCGACCGGCCGGCTGGCGCGCCACCGCGCTGAAGTAAGCGAACGCCAGCAGGTGCGGCAGGTGGCTGACGGCGGCGAACGCAGCGTCGTGGTTCTCGGGCGACATCTTCAGCACCTGCGCGCCGATCGCGGCCCAGACGTCGGTGGCGCGCTGCACCAGCTCGGGCGGCGTCTGCGCCAGCGGCGTCAGGATCACCTGGCGGCCCGCGTACAGCCCGGCGTCGGCGTGGTCGATGCCCGAGGCTTCCTTGCCGGCGATCGGGTGCGCCGGCACGAAGTGCACGACGCGCTCCTTCAGCACGCGGCGCGCGGCGTCGACGACGTCGCGCTTGGTCGAACCCACGTCCATCACGAGCATCCCGGGCTCGACGAGGTTGCGGATCGCGCGCAGCGTCGTCTCGGTGGCCGACACCGGCACCGCGATCAGCACGAGGTCGGAGCCGGCCACCGCGAGCAGCGCCGACTCGGCGGCGACGTCGATGATGCCCATGCGCTTGGCGCGCTCGGTCGTCGACGGCGACTTGCTGTAACCGACGACGCGCTTGACCAGCCCCTGGCGCTTGAGTGCGAGCGCGAACGAGCCGCCCATCAGGCCGCATCCGATCACGCCGAGCTGCTGGAACATGGTGTCGCGCGCGCCGTTCAGTGGACGTCGACCGGGTACGTGCCCAGCAGCTTGAAGAAGGCGCACTCCGCGCGCAGCGCCTTCAGCGCCGCGTCGACGTGCGGCTCGTCGGGGTGACCCTGGATGTCGATGTAGAAGTAGTACTCCCACTGCCCCGAGCGCGCCGGACGCGACTCGAAGCGCGTCATCGACACGCCGTGTGCCTTCAGCGGCACGAGCATGTCGTGCACCGCGCCGGGCCGGTTGGCCACCGAGACGACGAGGCTGGTGCAGTCGTGCCCCGACGCGCGCGGCGCCGGGTGACGGTCGGGGTGGGTCACGATCGCGAAGCGCGTGCGGTTGTGCGCGTCGTCCTGGATCGCCGGCGCAACGACGTGCAGCCCCCACTCGCTCGCCGCGCGCTCGCTCGCGATCGCAGCGAGCGACGCGTCCTGCGCCGCGAGGCGTGCGCCCTCGGCGTTGCTGGCCACCGGGCGCCGCTCGACGGTCGGCAGGTGGTTCGACAGCCAGCCGTGGCACTGCGCGAGCGCCTGCGGGTGGGCGCACACGGCGACGATGCCGTCGAGCCCTTCGACCCGTCGCAGCAGGTTGTGGCGCACGTTGAGACTGGTCTCGCCGATGATGAACAGCGGTGTCGTCAGGAACAGGTCGAGAGAGCGTGCGACGACGCCCTCGGTCGAGTTCTCGACCGGCACGACACCGAAGTCGGCGGCGCCTGCCGTCGTCGTGCGAAAGACTTCGTCGATGCTCACGCACGGCACGCGCTCGATCGAGCTGCCGAAGTAGCCGAGCGCGGCCTGCTCGCTGAACGTGCCGGCGGGGCCCAGGTAGGCGACCCGCGTCGGTGTTTCGAGCGCGCGACACGCCGACATGATCTCGCGCCAGATCGGCGCGATGCTCTCGGTCTTCAGCGGTCCGGGGTTGGCGGCCTTCAGCCCGTCGATGACCTGCGCCTCGCGCTCGGGCCGAAAGACGACGGAGCCTTCGCGCTTCTTGATCTCGCCGACCTCCTGCGCCAGCCGCGCACGGCGGTTCAGCAGCGCGAGCAGCTCCCGGTCGAGCGCGTCGATCTGGGCGCGCAGCGCGGCCAGCGTGGGGGCGGTGGAAGGCGTGTCGGACATCTCGATGTCGATTGTTCCACGCCGGCCGGGCGCGCCGGGCGGTTGGACGGCGGCAGCGCGGCGCCGCGCGTCAGCGCGACGGCGCCGAGGCCGGTGCCGTCGCGGCGGCCGCCTTCAGCTTCTCGCCGACGGCCTGCTGCAGCGCGTTGATCTTGGGCTCGATCGTCGCGCGTGTCTCGGCGACGAGTTTCTCGTTGAGCGCGCGCTGCATGTCGCCGCCGAGCTGCTGGAACTTGCGGTTGACGGGCGACTCGAGGATCGCGATCAGCTGCTTGAGCTCGTCGGCGGTGAACTTCTCTTCGAGGATCGGC
This sequence comes from Azohydromonas sediminis, assembly GCF_003574675.1. Taxonomy (GTDB): domain Bacteria; phylum Pseudomonadota; class Gammaproteobacteria; order Burkholderiales; family Burkholderiaceae_C; genus Calidifontimicrobium; species Calidifontimicrobium sediminis. Next base: position 163,807 of record NZ_QOAZ01000001.1, on the reverse strand, counting down.
CCGATCGTCGTTGGTGCGACCCTGACCGCGGTCTGCCGCAGCAGCGGCACCGCCTCGTCGGCGTACTTCTTCGCCTCGGCCTGGATCTCGCGCGCCGTCGCTTCGCGGCGCTCGGCCGGCACGCGTTGCAGCACGAGGCCGGCCTGCTGCAGCAGCATCAGCGCCGGCTGCTCGGCGACCAGGCGCGCCGCGTTCTCGATGCCCGGCTGCTGGAGCTGCAGCACCTTGGCGACGAGCGCCTTCTTGTCCTGCGCGGCATTCGAGCCTTGGGCCTGCGCGCCGCCGGTCGTGCCGAGCGCGACGACGAGGGCCAGCGCGGAGGCCAGGGCAGGGGCGGGGGTCTTGCGCATCATCGTGTCTCCGCGCCGGAACCGCCGGCACTGTCGGGGTCGGACTCGCCGCCGGCGGGTTCGTTGGCGTCGTTCTCGACGATGCGCTGCAGCCCCGACAGCTTCGCGCCGTCGTCGAGCGCGATCAGCGTGACGCCCTGCGTCGCGCGGCCGAGCTCGCGGATCTCGGCCACGCGCGTGCGCACGAGCACGCCGCGGTCGGTGATCAGCATGATCTCGTCGTCGGGGCGCACCAGCGTGGCGGCGACGACCTTGCCGTTGCGCTCGCTTTGCTGGATCGCGATCATGCCTTTGGTGCCGCGGCCGTGGCGCGTGTACTCGGTGATCGGCGTGCGCTTGCCGTAGCCGTTCTCGGTCGCGGTGAGCACGCTCTGCGTCTCGTCCTCGGCCACCAGCATCGCGATCACGCTCTGGCCGGGCTCGAGCGTCATGCCGCGCACGCCGCGTGCGGCGCGGCCCATCGGGCGCACGTCGTCCTCGTCGAAGCGCACCGCCTTGCCGCCGTCGCTGAACAGCATCACGTCGTGGTGGCCGTCGGTCAGCGCGGCGCCGATCAGGTAGTCACCCTCGTCGAGGTCCACCGCGATGATGCCCGCCTTGCGCGGGTGGGCGAACTCGTCGAGCGCCGTCTTCTTGACGGTGCCCTGCGCGGTGGCCATGAAGACGTAGTGGTCGGCCGGGAAGCTGCGGAACTCGCCGGTCAGTGGCAGCACGACGGTGATCTTCTCGCCCGGCTGCAGCGGGAACATGTTGACGATCGGCTTGCCGCGGCTCGCGCGCCCGCCCTGCGGCACTTCCCACACCTTGAGCCAGTAGACGCGCCCGCGGTCGCTGAAGCACAGGATCCAGTCGTGCGTGTTGGCGATGAAGAGCTGGTCGATCCAGTCGTCTTCCTTCGTCTGCGCGGCCTGCTTGCCGCGGCCGCCGCGGCGCTGCGCGCGGTACTCGGCGAGCGGCTGGCTCTTGATATAGCCGGCGTGGCTCAACGTGACGACCATGTCGGTCGGCGCGATCAGGTCCTCGGTGCCGAGCTCCTGCACGTTGTGCTCGATCACGCTGCGCCGCGCGCCGAGCTTGGTCTGGCCGAACTCCTGCTTCAGCGCGGTGAGTTCGTCGGCGATGATCGCCGTGACGCGCGCCGGCTTGGCGAGGATGTCGAGCAGGTCGGCGATCTGCGCCATGACCTCCTTGTACTCGCCGACGATCTTGTCCTGCTCGAGGCCCGTGAGCCGCTGCAGCCGCATCTGCAGGATCTCGCCGGCCTGCTCGTCGGACAGGCGGTACAGGCCGTCGGCCTGCAGGCCGTACTGCGGCGGCAGCCCCTCGGGGCGGTAGGCGGCGCGGCCGCCCGGCGTGTCGGCCTCGGCGCGCGCGAGCATCTCGCGCACGAGCGACGAGTCCCAGCCGCGCGCCATCAGCTCGGCTTTGGCGACCGGCGGGGTCGGCGAGTTCTTGATGATCTCGATGAAGGCGTCGATGTTGGCCAGCGCGACCGCCAGGCCCTCGAGCACGTGGCCGCGCTCGCGCGCCTTGCGCAGCTCGAACACGGTGCGCCGCGTGACGACCTCGCGCCGGTGCTCGAGGAAGATCTCGACCAGGTCCTTCAGGTTGCACAGCTTCGGCTGGCCGTCGATCAGCGCGACCATGTTGATGCCGAACGAGTCCTGCAGCTGCGTCTGCTTGTACAGGTTGTTCAGCACGACCTCGGGCACCTCGCCGCGCTTGAGCTCGATGACGACGCGCATCCCGGACTTGTCGCTCTCGTCCTGGATGTGGCTGATGCCTTCGAGCTTCTTGTCGTTGACGAGCTCGGCGATGCGCTCGAGAAGCGTCTTCTTGTTGACCTGGTAGGGGATCTCGTCGACGATGATCGCTTGACGCTGGCCGCGGTCGATGTCCTCGAAGTGGCACTTCGCGCGCATCACGACCTTGCCGCGCCCGGTACGGTAGCCCTCGCGCACGCCGGCGAGGCCGTAGATGATCCCCGCGGTGGGGAAGTCGGGCGCCGGGATGATTTCCATCAGCTCGTCGACGCCGGCCGAAGGGTTCTTCAGCAGGTGCAGGCAGGCGTCGACGACCTCGTTGAGGTTGTGCGGCGGAATGTTGGTGGCCATGCCCACCGCGATGCCGGCGCTGCCGTTGACGAGCAGGTTGGGCAGCCGGGTCGGCAGCACGAGTGGCTCCTTCTCGGAGCCGTCGTAGTTCGGGCCGAAATCGACCGTGTCCTTGTCGATGTCGGCCAGCATCTCGTGCGCGATCTTGGCCAGCCGGATCTCGGTGTAGCGCATCGCCGCGGCGTTGTCGCCGTCGACGCTGCCGAAGTTGCCCTGCCCGTCGATGAGCATGTGACGCAGGCTGAAGTCCTGCGCCATGCGCACGATCGTGTCGTAGACCGCGGTGTCGCCGTGCGGGTGGTACTTACCGATGACGTCGCCGACGATGCGCGCGCTCTTTTTGTACGGGCGGTTCCAGTCGTTGTTGAGCTCGTGCATCGCGTACAGCACGCGCCGGTGCACGGGCTTGAGGCCATCGCGCGCGTCGGGCAGCGCACGCCCGACGATGACGCTCATCGCGTAGTCGAGGTACGAGCGCCGCATCTCCTCCTCGAGCGAGATCGGCAGGGTTTCCTTGGCGAACGAGGTCATGAGGGGGGCGAAGCGGTCGCACGCGGCAAGTGGTGGTAGCGCGCGTCGCGGGTGCAAGGTAAGTGGTGGAGAGCATTCTAGGCCGCCGCGGTTGTCGCACTTGCGCAACAGGCCGCGATGACACTTGACGTTGGCCGACCAAAATCAGGTGCGCCCGGGGGGCTATGGCACAATCTTTTTGCATTGGTAAGCACACGTTGCCGGGGTCGTTTGCCAGTCGTCTGGCTTCCGGTTTGAACTCACGCAGTGGCACTGCGGCCTTCCTTCAAGAGGAGAATCGATGAAGAAACTGAACAAGGTGGCGATGCTGTTCGCGTCGGCCGCTCTGGTGGCACCGCTGACGGTCTCGGCGCAGTCGGATTCGACGCAGCAGTGGCGCGCCTCCGACGGTACGCCGTGGAAGAACGGCACCAACGAGTACTGCTGGCGTGCGTCCAACTGGACGCCTGCGACCGCGCATCCGGCCTGTGATGGCGCGCTGAAGCCGCCGCCCGCGCCGCCCGCGCCGCCCGCGCCGGCCCCCGCCCCGGCTGCGCCGCCGGCCGCCGCGCCGGCTCCGGCCCCCGCCCCGCGTCCGGCCCCCGCGCCCGCGGCCCCGGTCAGCGAGAAGGTGACGTACGCGGCCGACACCTTCTTCGATTTCGACAAGGCGGTGCTCAAGCCCGAAGGCAAGGCCAAGCTCGACGACCTGGTCGAGAAGACGAAGGGCATCTCGCTCGAGGTCATCATCGCCGTCGGCCATACCGACTGGATCGGTACGAACGAATACAACCAGAAGCTGTCGGTGCGCCGTGCCGAGGCCGTCAAGCAGTACCTCGTGAGCAAGGGCATCGAGGCCAACCGCATCTACACCGAAGGCAAGGGTGAGACGCAGCCGGTGGCCGACAACCGCACCCGCGAAGGCCGCGCGAAGAACCGTCGCGTCGAGATCGAAGTGGTCGGCACCCGCCGTCGCTGATCGCGCTGCGCGGACTTCCGACAAACCCCGCTGCGGCGGGGTTTGTCTTTTTCAAGTCGATTCCCGCAGCGGCGGGCGGCGATCTCCCGCGCGCGATGTCGGTGTGGCCGATCGCACTAACATGACGCCATGATCAACGCCGATCCGCAGGAACTGGCCAAGTTCAGCGAACTCGCCCATCGCTGGTGGGATCCGGACAGCGAGTTTCGCCCGCTGCACCAGATCAACCCGCTGCGCCTGGACTGGATCGACTCGATCGCACCGCTGGCGGGCAAGGACGTGCTCGACGTCGGTTGCGGCGGCGGCATCCTCGCCGAGGCGATGGTGCAGCGCGGCGCGCGCGTGCTGGGCATCGACATGGCCGCCAAGCCGCTGAAGGTCGCGATGCTGCACGCGATGGAGTCGGGCTGCGCGAACGTCGACTACCGCGAGACCTCGGCCGAGGCGCTTGCTGCCGAGTCGCCCGCTCGCTACGACGTCGTCACCTGCATGGAGATGCTCGAGCACGTGCCCGACCCGGCCTCGGTTGTCGCCGCGTGTGCGAAGCTCGTCAAGCCCGGCGGCTGGGTCTTCTTCTCGACGATCAACCGCAACCCGAAGTCGTTCCTGTTCGCCATCGTCGGCGCCGAGTACGTGCTCAACCTGCTGCCGCGCGGCACGCACGAGTACGCCAAGCTGATCCGTCCGAGCGAGCTGGCGCGCTGGTGCCGCGACGCGGGGCTGCAGGTGCAGCACACACGCGGCATGGAGTACAACCCGCTGACCAAGCGCTACTGGCTTTCGGGCGACACGAGCGTGAACTACCTGTTCGCGTGCCAGCGGGCCTGATCACACGCATGGGCCGACGCTTCGCGGTGCGCGCGGTGCTGTTCGACCTCGACGGCACGCTGGCCGACACGGCGCCCGACCTCGGCGGCGCCGTCAACCGCATGCGCGCGCGGCGCGGCTTCGCGCCGCTGCCGATCGAGCAACTGCGACCGGTGGCGTCGTCGGGCGCGCGCGGCATGCTCGCGGCCGGCCTTGGCAAGACGCCAGCCGACGCCGACTACGACGCGCTGCGCGAGGAATTCCTCGCTGAGTACGCCTCGGCGCTCGACGTCCACTCGCGCCTGTTCGACGGGGTGGCGGAGCTGCTGGACGATCTTCAGCGACGGGGCCTGGGATGGGGCATCGTCACCAACAAAGTCATGCGCTTCACGGCGCCGGTCGTCGCCGGCCTCGGCCTGGCGGATGCGCCCGTCGTCGTCGCCGGTGACACGACACCGCACGCCAAGCCGCACCCGGCGCCGCTGCTGGCGGCGTGCGAGCGGCTCGCCCTCGCGCCCGCGCAGTGCCTGTACGTCGGCGACGACCTGCGCGACATCGAAGCCGCCCGTGCGGCCGGCATGGCGTCGGTGGCTGCCGCCTGGGGCTATCTGGGCGAGGGCGGCGACGTGCGCCAGTGGCGCGCCGACGCGATCGCCGAGCATCCGCGCTCGGTGCTGGCGCTGCTGGACGTCGCCGGCGCGTCGTGAGCGGCGGCGCCCGCGTGCCCTTGAAAGCCGCGCACCCGGCGCCACCTACAATCCGCGCAAGGGGCCGACCTGGTTTCGACGTGGGTGCGGATCCGGCGCAGGGCATGCCGAGCACCAGTACGCTCGTAAATCCACTGGAAGCAAGTAACTGCGAACGACGAACGTTTCGCTCTCGCCGCTTAAACACCGGTGAGCCTCTCAACGGTTGGCCGATGGGCCGGGCGCGCAAGCGCTGAGAGGTCATCCACATCGGCTGGCTGTCGGCCGGGTCACTCGACCGGCAGCGAGACTCAGTGACTGGTGGCGCTCGCAGCGTGCTCCTGCGCGGCGGCGTCACGAGACCCAAATCAGAGAGCTACGCATGTAGAACTGTCCGGTGATGGCTTGCGGACGGGGGTTCGATTCCCCCCGGCTCCACCACTTCAGGGTCCTCGCAGACCCACCGCGCCGACGATCGACGCCCTGCGCCTGATCGTCGCGCTGACGCCGGCGGGCGAGCTTGCGCTTATGGGTGCAGCGAAGGCGCCGGAGGCGTGGCCTGCCACTGGTGGCGAACCTGTTCGGGGGCAGGCGTCGTAGCGCTTCCCGCGCACAGTTGCCGGCGCTGCTGCCTGCGGGGCGGCACACGCCAACCGCACGGCACGATGGTTTTCCGTCCCAAGTAATCCTCCATGCACCGGTCGGGCACGACCTGCGCCGCGGCGTCCGTTTCGTTGCCGCAGACGGTGCAGGGCCGTGTGCAACGCAAGCCCTCGTGCACGCAGCCGCCGCACGTTCGAGGTGCCTGGGCGCTGTGGCAGAACTGGGTGCGGATGCGCCGCGCCGAAGCGATGGCGTCGAGGCCGCTATCGTCAACGGCGCGATGAGGGGCTTCTTGCGCCGCTGTGTCGCACACAGACGGCGCCGCCGCGCTGCTCAGCGCGCGCGTCGCGGCATGCGAAACGGCAGCATCGCCTGCACGATCGGCGCCGTGAAGCGGTCGAGCGACAGGCTCTCGTGCACCGCGGTGGCCGGCTCGCCGTGCAGGCGCATCTCGACCAGCGAGCGGGCGTAGAACGGCGTGTCTTCGAGCGTGGCGCGCACGCGCGCGGGGTGGCCGGCGTCGCTGCGCGTGCCGCGCGCGATGCGCCAGCCGGTGGTCGGCAGCGCGGCCGGTGGCGGTGGCGAGAAGCCCGCGACGCGGCCCGCGGCGTCGAAGCGCAGCGCCAGCGACAGCGGCGTGCCGTCGCGCCGCTCGACGTCGTACAGCACCACGACGTCGCCGCCGGGCAGCGTCGCGCGCGACCAGTCCCAGCGCGCGAAGTGCCGCTCCAGCGGCGCGTCGCCGCGGTTGTGGTCGACGTAGGCGTGGCCACGCCAGACGTGGGGCGGGTGCTCGAACTCGACGTCGATGCGCGCGCACGGCGCGATCGGCTGCCAGTGGTGCACGCCGCCGGCGTCGAGCGCGTACGGCTGCGTCATCACGGCCAGCGGCTCGACGCGCAAGCGCCCGCGCACGCGCGACGGGATCGGCACCGTGACCTCGTCGATCTCGGCTTCGAGCGCGCCGTTGCGCCAGCGCAGCGCGCTGGGCCCCACGCGCAGCGTCGTCGCGTCGCGGGCGAGCGCGGCGCGGCCGCGCTCGGTCATCGCCCAGCGCTTGCCGCCGCGACCGTAGAGCGCGATGTTGATCGCGCAGTGGTCGGTCGCGTCGGCGGCACCGCCGGGTGCGCGCCGGCGCTGCCACGCGTAGTACGGCGAGAACACGCTGCCGACGAAGGCGATCAGCGTCAGCCCGCTGTCGCCGTCGTCGCTCAGCGCGTCGACATACCACCAGGCGTAGCCGCCCGGGGCCACGTCGCGCTCGAAGCCGGGCGTGAACGGCTCAGGTCGCCCAGCACCCGCTGTGCCGCCAGCCGCCCCGACAGCGCCGCCATCGGCACGCCCGGTCCCGGGTGCGTGCTGCCCCCCGCCAGGTACAGGCCCGGCAGGCGGCTCGCCGAGCCCGGGCGCGTGAACGACGCCCGCCAGCCGTGCGACGCCTGCCCGTACAGCGCGCCCCCCGTGCCCGGGAACAGGCGATGGAAGTCGCTCGGCGTCGTGATCTGCGTCGAGGCCGGCTCGCGCTGCACCTGCAGCCCGCATTGCGCCAGGAGGCGGAAGGTTCGTGCTTCGCATGAGGCGAGCTCCTCGTCGGGGAGGGGGGCCAGGTCGCCGTCGGCCGGGGCGTTGACCAGGCACAGCAGCCGCTCGGCACCCACCGGGGGTGGGTCGCCGTCGTCGCCGCGGTCGTGCGCGCAGACGTACACCGTCGGCGCGCGCGGCAGCCGGCGCCGGTGCGTCAGGTCGTCGAACTCGGCCGCGTAGTCGGGCGAGAAGAAGACGGTGTGGCGAAGCAGCGGGAAGCCCGCGGTGCGCGCGACCAGGTTCCACGTCAGCGCCGACAGCGAGCGCTGCGCGCGCGGCACCGGTGCCGTTGCACGCCGCGCGTCGTCGCCGAGCAGCCCGGCGCCGAGCGCGGCGGCGTCGCCGTTGAAGACGACGGCGTCGGCGTCGATCGCCTCGCCGTCGGCGAGCACGACGCCGCGCGCGCGCCCGCCGTCGACGCGGATGCGCGCGACGTCGCAGCCGTAGCGCAGCGTCGCGCCGGCGCGCTGGGCCAACGCCGCCAGCGTGCGGGCGAGCTCGTGCATGCCGCCGCCGACGGTCCACACGCCCTCCTGTTCGACGTGGGCCACCAGCATCAGCGTGGCCGGCGCGTGGAACGGCGAGGCGCCGCAATACGTTGCGTAGCGGCCGAACAGCTGGCGCAGCCGCGGGTCGGCGAAGTGCCGGCCGAGCTCGTGCCACAGCCGCGCGAACGGCGAGATGCGCAGCAGCCCCGGCAGCCCGGCGAGCCCGCAGCGCCACGCGAGGCTGACCGGCGTCGGCCGGCTCGAGCGCAGGAACGGGCCTTCGAGCGTGCGGTAGATGTCGCGCCCGCGGCGCACGAAGTCGCGGTAGCCGCGCGCCGCGTCGGCACCGGCGAAGTCGCCGATCGCGTCGGCTGCGCGTGCCACGTCGGCGTGCAGGTCGAAGTGGCCGTCGCCATCCCACGCGTGCCGCGCGAGCACGGACAGCGGCTTCAGCGCCAGGTGGTCGTCCAGCCGCAGCCCGAGGTCGTCGCACAGGCCGTCGAACACCCAGCGCATCGTGAACACGGTCGGGCCGGCGTCGAGCCACCGGCCCGCGACGGCCACGCGCCGCATCTTGCCGCCGGGCTCGCCGGCGCGCTCGAGCAGCGTGACGTCGGCACCGCGGTGCGCCAGTTCGAGCGCCGCGACGAGTCCGCCGATGCCCGCGCCGACGACGACCACACGGTCGCGGCGCGGCAGCGATGGTTGACGTTGGACAGGCATGTGTCTATGCTAGTTGACACCAAGGAAATCTACAAAAGATGACACATTTCAGCGTCGTCGCCGGGCGACGAAGCGCCGCGAGGAGCCCCAGATGAAAGCCCACGACCGCATCGAACACGCCCTCGCCGCCGCGCTGGCCGCCGGCGAGCGGCACGGCGCGCCGCCGAAGCTGGCCGGCGCGATCCGGCACGCCGTGTTCCCCGGTGGCGCGCGCGTGCGTCCGCGGCTGTGCCTGGCGGTCGCGCACGCCTGCGGCGACGACGATCCGGCGCTGTCGAGCGCGGCGGCGGTGGCGATCGAGCTGCTGCACTGCGCGTCGCTGGTGCACGACGACCTGCCGTGCTTCGACGACGCGCCGGTGCGCCGCGGGCGCGCGTCGGTGCCCTACGCGTTCGGCGAGCCGCTGGCGGTGCTCGCCGGCGACGCGCTGATCGTGCTCGCGTTCCAGACGCTGGCCGGGGCAGCCGGCGCGTCGCCGCAGCGCCTGCCGGCGCTGCTGCAGACGGTCGCGCACGGCGTGGGCATGCCGTTCGGCATCGTCGCCGGGCAGGCTTGGGAATGCGAGTCGCGCGTGTCGCTGGCCGACTACCAGCGCGCGAAGACCGGCGCGCTATTCGTCGCCGCGACGGTGGCCGGCGCGCAGGCCGCCGGTACCGACGGCGAGCCGTGGCGCGCCCTCGGCGACTGGCTCGGCGAGGCGTATCAAGTCGCCGACGACATCCGCGACGTCGCCGCCGACCCGCAGGCGCTGGGCAAGCCCATCGGGCGCGACGCCGCGCTCGCGCGGCCGAGCGCGGCAGCCGAGCTCGGCCTCGAAGGCGCGATCCAGCACTTCGACCGCCTGATCTCGGCGGCGATCCAGTCGGTGCCCGAATGCATCGGCGCCGACACGCTGCGCGCCCTCGTGCGGGCCGAGGCCGAGCGCCTCGTGCCGCGGGCGATCAGCGGCGACGTCGTGCGTGCGATCGCCTGACCGGCGGGCTCGCCGATGAGCGCACCGAGCCCCGGCGCCGCGATCGCCGCGCCGGGCAGCACGTCCGACGCCGCGCCGCCGCCCGGCTGGCTGACGCGGCAGCGCGAGCGCTGGCTCGACTGGCGCAACAGGGTGCTCGCCAGCCGTGCGTTCCAGCGCCGCGCCGCGGCTTTCGCGCTGACGCGGCCCATCGCGCGGGCACGCGCGCGCGCCGTCTTCGACCTCGTCGCCGGGTTCGTGTACTCGCAGGTGCTTTGGGCCTGCGTGCGGCTGCGGCTGTTCGACCAGCTCGCCGACGGGCCTCAGGATCCCGACGCGCTGGCGGCGCGCTGCGACCTGTCGCCCGAGGCGATGCAGCGGCTGCTCGCCGCGGCCGTGTCGCTGCGCCTGCTCGAGTGCCGTGCGCACGGGCGCATCGGGCTGGGCGTGCTCGGCGCGCCGCTGGTCGGCAACGAGGGCATCTGCGCGATGGTCGAGCACCACGCGGCGCTGTACGCCGACCTCGCCGATCCGCTCGCGCTGCTGCGCGGCGAACGGTGCGACCCGGCGCTCGCGCAGTACTGGCCCTACGCCGGCACGCCGCAGCCCGACGCGCTCGCCGCCGAGCGCGTGGCCGCGTACTCGGCGCTGATGTCGGCATCGCAGCCGCTGGTGGCCGACGAGATCCTCGACGCCTACCCGCTGCAGCGCCACCGCGTGCTGATGGACGTCGGCGGCGGCGAGGGCCGCTTCCTCGCGGTGGCCGCGCTGCGCGCGCCGCACCTGAAGCTGATGCTGTTCGACCTGCCCGCGGTCGCCGCGCGCGCGAGAGAGCGCCTCGCGCGGCTCGGCCTCGACGCGCGCGTCGAGGTGCACGGCGGCGACTTCTTCGCCGACGCGTTGCCGCGCGGTGCCGACGTGATCAGCCTCGTGCGCGTCGTGCACGACCACGACGACGCGCGCGTGATGACGCTACTGCGCCATGTGCACGCCGCGCTGCCGCCAGGTGGCACGCTGGTGCTCGGCGAGCCGATGGCCGGCACGCCGGGCGCCGAGCCGATGGGCGACGCCTACTTCGGCTTCTACCTGCTCGCGATGGGGCGCGGTCGGCCGCGCACCGTCGCCGAGCTCGAGCGCCTGCTCGTCGCGGCGGGCTTCGTCGACGTGCGCCTGCGCCGCACCGCGATCCCGCTGCAGGCGCAGGTGCTCGTCGCGCGTGCCGGTTAGGCCGCGTCGCAGCCCGGCGGTGGGGCCCCCGGCACGGGCGGCGGGGCCTTCGTGGACACAGGCGCCACGTCGGTCGGCGCCGGTGGCGCCGGCGAAACCCCCGCGTCTGCCACCGCGGCCGGGCTCGTCGGCGCCGCGGCGGGCAGTACCGTCGTCGGTGGCGCCGGCAGGCTGTGCGCCCGCTTGACGAAGGCGTCGACGACCGTGTCGGCGATGCGCGCGAACACCGGGCCGGCGAGCTGCGTCGCGATCGAGTGGTCGAATTCGTAGGTCAGGTCGAACTCGACCTTGCACGCGTCGTCGGCCAGCGGTGTCAGCCGCCACTGGCCCTCGAAGTGCCGGAACGGCCCGCGCACGAGGTGGATCGCCATGTGTTCGGGCCTTCGCTTGGGATTGCGCGTGCCCACGCGCCAGCGAAAGCCCCGGTACACGATGTCGAGGTCGGCGGCGACGAGACTGTCGTCGCGCGCGAGGATCGTCGCGCCGGCGCACCACGGCAGGAAGCGCGGGTAGTCCTCGGCCGCTTCGATGAGGTCGAACATCATCGGGGCCGGGCGCAGCACCAGCGCCGACTTGTGTACCTGCCGCGTCATGCCGCGTCCCCGCGGCGGGACGACGCCTTGGCGCGGCGTCGATCGCAGCCGGCTGCCGGGCCTGGCCGCATCGCGGACGTCGCGGTCGCGCCGGTCCTGCGGCGCGTCGCGGCGGGCGGGGATGCCGGCGGTGTCGTCATCGGGGCACCTGCGCGCCGCTGGCCGTGATCGGCCTAGATCCGCGCCACGCGGCCGTCACGCACGAGCGGCACGTACAGCGCCTGGTCGGCCGCGACGCGGTCGCGCAACTGCTGCGGCGTCGACGACAGCAGTTCGAAGCCCGTCGTGTCGGCCATGCGCCGCACCTCGGGCGACGCCAGCGCGCGCGCGAGGTCGCGCTGCAGGCGCTCGAGCAGCGGCGCCGGTGTGCCTGCCACCGTGACGAGCGCGGCCCACGGCCGCATCTCGACCGGCGGCCCGCCGGCTTCGTGGATCGTCGGCACCTGCGGGTGATCCGGCAGGCGCGACGGGGCCGCCACCGCCAGCGGCCGGAGCCGCCCCTGGGCCACCAGCGCGGCCACCGTGTGCATGCTGAAGGCCGTGAAGTCGACGTCGCCCGCGACGACGGCGCCGAACAGCGCCGAGGCTTCCTTGAAAGGCACCGCGAGCAGACGCACGTCGGCAGCCATCGCCATCTGCTCGACGGCGACGTGGCTCGGATGGCCGTTGCCGAGCATCGCATAGCTCACCGAGCCGGGCGCCGCACGGGCGGCGTCGAGCAGCGCACGCAGCGTCGGGTGGCGCCCGGGCACTGCCGTCCACAACGCGAAGGTCGCGCGGAACAGCAGCGTCAGCGGTGCGAGGTCGGCTTGCGGGTCGTAGGGCAGGCTGCGGTGCAGCAGCGGGTTCATCACCAGCGTCGCCGTGTCGGCGACGAACAGCGTGTGGCCGTCGGGCGGGGTCTGGCGCACGTCGGCGAAGGCGACGATGCCCGATGCCCCGGGCTTGTTCTCGACGACGACGGGCTGCTCCCACTGCCGCTGCAGCTCGGCGGCCAGCGCACGCGCGACGACGTCGGGGCCGATGCCCACCGAATACGGCACGACCAGCCGCACCGGGCGGCTCGGAAACGCGACCTCGGCGCGCAGGGGCCGTGCCCACGGCGCCCACGCGGCGGCCAACAGCCACGCGCGGCGCACGCGCGAGCGCGGGTCGGGCCTCACGTCGTCACCCGCGACAGGACGGCCGCGGCCGCCAGCGCGGCGGCGAAGGTCAGCTGCAGCTTGAAGCACCGGAACAGCAGCGCGTTGTACGCGAGGCCCGGCGGGCAGCGCGCAAAGTCGCGCCGCAACGTGATCGCCACCGGCAGCAGCAGCAGCGGGGCCAACGGCCACACCGAGCCCACGCTCAGTGCGATCAGCGGCAGCAGCGCGAACGGCGCGAGCAGCAGCAGCGTGAACAGGTGCCGCGACGCCACGGCGCCGAAGCACACCGCGAAGGTGCGCCGGCCGACCTGCCGGTCGTGCGCGATGTCGCGGTGGTTGTTGATGGCCAGCGCAGCGGCCGCCAGCGAACCGAGCGCGATCGACGCGAGCACCGAGGCCGCGCCGACGCTGCCGGTCAGGGCCCAATCGGTGCCCGTCACGGCGACGACGCCGAAGAACATGAACACCGTCAGCTCGCCCAGCGGCGTGTAGGCGATCGGCTTCGGGCCGCCCATGTACGCCAGCGCCGCGGCCAGCGACGCGAATCCGATCGCGAGCACCGGCCAGCCGCGCTGCAGGAACAGCAGCACCCCGATGGCCGTCGCGACGGCCGAGACGACGACGATCGCACCGCGCACCTGCCGGCTATCGAGCCAGCCGTTGGCCGTGGCGCGCGGCAAGCCGGTACGGCTGCCGTGGCGCTCGGCACCCCGCGCCGTGTAGCCGACGTCGTTCTGCATGTTGGTGACGATCTGCACCAACAGCGACGCCGCGAGGATCAGCGCGGCGGCGAACAGATCGATCTGGCCCGCACGGCTCCACGCGAAAGCGGCACCGACGAGCACCGGACTGATGGCCACCGGCAGGCTGCGCGGCCGGATCGCGACCAGCCACGCGGCGACGGAGCCTTGGCGCACCGCCGAGCGCGCTGGGTCGATCCGCGGGGAGGCAGGCGACGACATCGGTTCGATTGTGGCGTCGGCGACGCTGCCGGTCTTGCGCTACGTCAAGTCGTGGCCCGCGTCGCCGCGCCGCCGGCGCGCGTGCCGACATGGATGCAGGCGATGCCGAAGCTCAGGTCGCGGTAGTGCACGTCGGTGAAGCCCGCGCGCGCGATCAGCGACTGGAACGTGCGCTGGTCGGGAAAGCGCCGGATCGACTCGACCAGGTACCGGTACGCCTCGGGCGAGCGTGCGATCCACGCGCCCAGCCGCGGGATCACGGCGAACGAGAACAGGTTGTAGAACGGCCGCACCGGCGCCCACGGCGTCGAGAACTCGAGGCACAGGAAGCGGCCGCCGGGCTTGAGCACGCGCAGTGCCTCGGCCAGCGCCGCGTCGAGGTGCGTGACGTTGCGGATCCCGAATGCGATCGTCAGCGTGTCGACGCTCGCGTCGGGCAGCGGCATGCCCTCGGCGGTGCCGGCCAGCCAGAGCACGTGCGGATGACCGCGGTCGCGGCCGACCTGCATCATCGCCAGGCTCGGGTCGCACACCGCGACGAGGCGGTCGGGCCCGGCCATCCGCGCGGCGACGTCGCCGGTGCCGCCGGCGAGGTCGACGATGACTTGCCGAGCCTGCGGCCGGGCCATGCGCACCAGCGTGCGCTTCCACAGCCGGTGGATGCCCAGGCTCATCAGGTCGTTCATCAGGTCGTAGCGCCTGGCCACGGCCTCGAACACGCGGCGGATGCGCTGCTCGCGCTCGCGGGCGTCGACGTCGTGGCGGCCGAAGGTGCGCGACAGGTCGTTCATCGGTGGATGGCCAGGTGCCGCGGCGTCCACGACGGCGCGACGCGGCGCACGAAGTTCGAGCGCGCGACGTGGTAGCTGGTGTCGAAGCCGTAGAAATTGCGCCGCATGCGCTCGAGCTCGTCGGTGCGGTAAGCGGCCAGCGGCCGCGCGGCCTCGTCATCGGCGCGCTGGCGACGGCGCGCCTCGACGAGCGCAGGCCACTCGGGGCTCACCGCGAGTGCCGCGGCACGCTCGACCACCGTCGCGAGGAAGTCGTCGGGCCGATTGCCGAACACGTCGTCGACGAGGCCGAGCTGCCGCGCCTGCGCGGCCGACAGGGGCAGCCGACGCCCCATCACGTCGGCCGGCGTGCCGCACTTCAGGCGGCGTGGCAGCAGGTAGGTCCAGTACTCCGACCCGTAGAGGTTGCCCATGTTCTTGTAGTGCGGGTTCAGCACGACGCCCGGCCGCGCCCACACCCACGACGCCGCGAGCGCGAGGAACGCGCCGCCGGCGCCGGCGTTGCCCTGCAGCGCCGCGACGACGAGGCGGTCGGTGGTCTCGATCAGCGCCTGCGCGACGTCATCGATCGCGTGGATGTTGCGCCACGACTCGTCGGCCGGGCTGTCGGCGGCTTCGATGACGTGCAGGTGGATGCCGTTGCTCCAGAAGTCGGGCCCTCCGGCGAGCACGAGCACGCGCGTGGGCTGGGCGAGCGCGAAGCGCAGCGCCTCGAGCAGGCGGCGGCACTGCGCGGTGCTCATCGCGCCGTTGTAGAAGGGAAAGTGCAGCACGCCGACGTGCCGGCCGCGCGCCTCGTAGCGGATCTCGCGCCAGCCGGCGTCGGCCGGGGCGTCGAGCGCGAGCGGGCGCTCGGGCAGCGTCGCCGACTCGCGCGCGAAGGCGAGCGCCGCGGGCAGCTTGAAGTCCGTTTCGGTGTCGGTGCGGCGCACGTGCCCGATCCACACCGCGCCGTCGACGGTGGCGCGCAGCAGCGCGTCGCCGCGGCGCGCGAGCACCTCGCCGGGCGCGGCGTCGCGAACGCCCGGCTCGGCGTGCGCGTCGTACAGGTGACAGGGTGCGCCGAACAGTTCGTCGAGCACGCCGGGCACGCCGTCGGCGGCGCGAATCTTGCGCAGCACGGTGCGCGTGTCGTCGCGGCGCCAGTCGATGCGCCGCTCGGCCTGCGTCATCAGCGGCCGCCAGCGGCCGCGCGGGTCCGGTGGCGGCGCCGGCGGCGCGACGGCGCCGCAGCGCTCGAAGTGCGCGACGGCGGCGAGCACCGCCCGCGACGCGGCCTCGGTGACCTCGTGCCGATACAGGCTCGACTTCGTCGCTTCGCGCATCGTGAACGTTTCGCTTGCCCACACCGGCCCGGCGTCCATCTCGGCGGTGGCCTGCAGCACCGTCACGCCCCAGGTGGGCTCGCCGTCGGCCACCGCCCGGTCGAGTGCCGACGGGCCGCGATCGCCGACGACGCCCGGGTGGACGACGAGGCACGGCAGCGCGCGCCACACGGCCTCGGGGATCGCACGCTTGAGGAACGTCGCGACGACGAGCGACGGGCGCCAGCGCTCGAGCGCTTCACGGGTGACGGCATCGGCGATGTCGAACTCTATCGCGACGTCGTGGCCAGCAGCCGTCAGGTCGAGGTACAGACGCTGCGTCAGGCTGTTGAAGCTGCGCGTGAGGAACAGGATGCGCATCGGCGGGGGGCGTCAGCAGATGCGCGGCAGCTGGTCGCCCGTGAGCCAGTCGACGATGCGTTTGCCGCCGAAGCGCGTGCGCATCTGCACGAAGTGGTGCGCGTCCTCGACGACCTCGCCGATCAGCGCGGCGTCGCGTCCGAGGGGGTGCGCGCGCATCGTCTCGAGCAGCCGCTGCGCGTGCTCGGGCGGCACGATCGCGACGAGCTTGCCCTCGTTGGCGACGTACAGCGGGTCCAGCCCGAGGAACTCGCAAGCGGCCTCGACCTGTCGGCGCACCGGGATCGCGGCCTCGTCGAGCAGCATGCCCACGCGCGACTGCCCGGCGATCTCGTTGAGCGTCGTCGCCAGCCCGCCGCGCGTCGGGTCACGCAGCACGTGCACCTGAGGCACTGCGTCGACGATCGCGGCGACGAGGCCGTGCAGCGCGGCGGTGTCCGAGCGCAGGTCGGTACCGAACGCGAGCGATTCGCGCAGCGACATGATCGCCATGCCGTGGTCGCCGATCGTGCCCGACACGACGATGCGGTCGCCCGCCCGGGCGCGGTCGCCCGAGATCTCGAGCCCGTGCGGCACGACGCCGACGCCGGTCGTCGTGATGAACACGCCGTCGCCCTTGCCGGCCTCGACGACCTTGGTGTCGCCGGTCACGATGGGCACGCCGGCATCGCGCGCGGCAGCGGCCATCGAGTCGACGATACGCTTGAGGTCGGCGAGCGCGAACCCCTCCTCGAGGATGAAGCCGGCGGCCAGGTGCAGCGGCCGCGCCCCGCTCATCGCCACGTCATTGACCGTGCCGTGGACGGCGAGGCAGCCGATGTCGCCGCCGGGGAAGAACAGCGGCGAGACGACGTGGCAGTCGGTGGCCATCACGAGCCGCCCCTCGGGCTGCGGCAGCAGCGCGCCGTCGTGGCGCCGCGCGAGCCACTCGTTGTCGAACGCGGCGGCGAACAGCTGATCGACGAGCTGGGCCATCGCGCGGCCGCCCGCGCCGTGCGACAGGTCGACGCGGCCGTGCCGCAGGTCGAGCGGGCGCACGTAGCCGCGCTTGACGGTGCCGCTCATGCCGCCACCACCGGGATCTCGCGGAAGCGCCCGTACGTGTAGTACGCCGCGCACGCGCCCTCGGACGACACCATGCACGAGCCGATCGGGTTCTCCGGCGTGCACACGGTGCCGAACACCTTGCAGTCGCGCGGATGCTTGACGCCGCGCAGGATCGCGCCGCACTCGCACGCCTTGTGGTCGGCCACCGTGCGCGTCTGCAGCGCGAAGCGCCGCTCGGCATCGAACGCGGCGTAGGCCTCGCGGATGCGCAGTGCGCTGTAAGGCACCTCGCCGAGGCCGCGCCAGTCGAAGCTGCGGCGCAGTTCGAACACGTCCGCCACGAGCGCCTGGGCCTTCGCGTTGCCCTCGCGCGTGACCGCGCGCGAGAACTCGTTCTCGACTTCGGCGCGGCCGTCGTTGATCTGCTGCACGAGCATCAGGATCGCCTGCATCACGTCGAGCGGCTCGAAGCCGGCGATCACGACCGGCTTGCGGTACTCCTCGGCGAAGAACTCGTACGGCTGGCTGCCGATGACCGTCGAGACGTGCGCTGGCCCGATGAAGCCGTCGAGCGCGAGCGTGCCGTACTGGCGCACCTCGGGCGACTCGAGGATGTGCGCGATCGCCGCCGGCGTCAGCACGTGGTTGCACACGACGCTGAAGTTCTTCAGGCCGAGCCGCGCCGCCTCGCGGATCACGAGTGCGGTCGGTGGCGTCGTCGTCTCGAAGCCGATCGCGAAGAACACGACCTCGCGGCCGGGCTCGGCCTGCGCGACCTTCAGCGCATCGGCCGGCGAGTAGACCATGCGCACGTCGCCGCCGCGCGACTTCGCCTTCAGCAGCGACAGGCCGTCGGAGGCAGGCACGCGCAGGCAGTCGCCGTAGGTGCAGACGATCGCGCGCTGTTCGAGCGCGAGGCCGATCGCGAGGTCGATGCGCCCGATCGGCAGCACGCACACCGGGCAGCCGGGGCCGTGGATCATGCGGATCGAGGGCGGCAGCAGGTCGGCGACGCCGTAGCGCGAGATCGCGTGCGTGTGGCCGCCGCAGAACTCCATCAGGTGGTAGGTGCGCCCGGCGTCGGCGGCGGCGGCGATCTTGGTGGCGAGGGTGCGGGCGAGGTCGCCGTCGCGGAACTCGTCGATGTACTTCATCGCATCACACGGGGCGAGGCTCGGGTGTGCCCGCGCTCGCGTCGGGCATCGCCGCGAATAGCGCGAGCGTGCGCTCGGCCTCGTCGGGGTCGAGCTTCGCGAGGGCGTAGCCCACGTGCACGATCACGTAGTCGCCGACCTGCACGTCGTCGACGAGCGCGAGCGAGATCTCCTTGCGGATGCCGTCGAGATCGACGATGGCGTTGCCGCCGTCGACCCGTTCGACGACGCGCACCGGAAGGGCCAGGCACATCGTTCAGCCTCCTGCCGTGATACGGGCGATCGCGACCCACGCCTGCCCGAGCGCGAGCCCGCCGTCGTTGGGCGGCGCCTGCCGGGCTTCGAGCACCGAGAGGCCCGCGGCCTCGAGCCGGGGCACGAGCAGCGCCGTGAGCAAGGCGTTGAGGAAACAGCCGCCGGCGAGCGCGACGTGGCGCAGCCCGGTCGCGGCGGCCGCCTGCGCCGCCCAGCGCGCGAGGCCGTCGGCCAGCGCCTGGTGGAACAGCGCCGCACCGTGCGCCGCCGCCTCGGGTGTGGCCGGCAGGTCGGCCAGGCGGGCCAGCAGCGGCGTCGGGTCGAGCACGCCGTCGGCGCCGAGCGTCACCAGCTCCCACAGCGCGGCGTCGGCCAGCACGGGCGCCGCGGCGGCCAGCGCTTCGAGCTGCATCGGCGCCTGGCCTTCGAAGGCGCTCGTCGCGCGCACGCCGAGCAGGGCCGCGGCGGCGTCGAACCAGCGTCCGAGGCTCGTCGTCGCCGGGCAGCGCACGCCGCGCTCGAGCATCTGCGCGACGGCGGCAGCGGCCGGCTGCGCGCCGAACCGCGTGACGATCTGCGCGCCGCGGCCCAGCCGGTGCAGCACCGCGGCAGCGAGACGCCACGGCTCGCGCGCCGCGACGTCGCCGCCGGGCAGCGCGATCGGCGCGACGTGGCCCAGCCGCTCGAAGTCGGCACCGTCGACGCGCAGCAGTTCGCCGCCCCAGGCGTGGCCGTCGGCGCCGAGGCCGACGCCGTCGAGCGCGAGCCCGAGCAGCGGCCCGGCGTGGCGGTGCTCGGCCGCGACCGCGGCGACGTGCGCGTGGTGGTGTTGCACGCCGAACGTCGGCAGTCCGCGCGCGGCGGCGAACTCGGCCGCGAAGCGCGTGCTGAAGAAGTCGGGGTGCAGATCGTGCGCGACCGCCTGCGGCTGCACGTCGAGCACGCGGCACAGGTGCTCGACCGTCTCGACGAGTGCGCGGCAGGTCGCCGCGTTGTCGAGGTCGCCGACGTGCGGCGACAGGAACGCTTCGTCGCCGCGCGTCAGGCACACGGTGTTCTTCAGCCATCCGCCGGTCGCGAGCACCGGGGGGCCTGCGTGGGGCAACCGCACCGGCAGCGGCGTGTAGCCGCGCGCGCGGCGCACGAACTGCGGCGCGCCGCGCGACGTCACGCGCACCACGCTGTCGTCACAGCGCGCGACGATGTCGCGGTCGTGCATCAGCAGCGCGTCGGCGATGCCGCCCAGCCGCTGCCGCGCCTCGTCGTTCCCGACGACGATCGGCTCGCCGCCGGGGTTCGCGCTCGTCATCACGAGCAGCAGGTCGGGGGCCTCGTACGAGAGCAGGAACTGGATCGGCGTGCACGGCAGCATCACGCCGAGGCGGTCGAGGCCCGGCGCGACGCCATCGAGCGCGTCGGGGCGGTCGGCGCGCAGCGGCAGCAGCACGATCGGCCGCGCGGGCGAGACGAGCAGCGCCTGCGCGGCCGCGTCGACGTGCACCCACTGCCGCGCCGCGTCGACGTCGCGCGCCATCACCGCGAACGGCTTTTCGTCACGCTGCTTGCGTGCGCGCAGCGCGGCGACCGCGGCGGCGTCGCGCGCATCGCAGGCGAGGTGGAAGCCGCCCAGACCCTTGATGGCCACGATGCGCCCGGCGCGCAGCAGCGCGATCGTCGCCGCGATCGCGTCGCCGGCGATCGGCGCGCCGCTCGCGTCGACGAGGGCGAGCGTCGGTCCGCAGACGGGGCACGCGTTGGGCTCGGCATGGAAGCGCCGGCTGGCGGGGTCGTGGTACTCGCGCCGGCACGCGGGACACAACGCGAACGTCGCCATGCTCGTCATGGCGCGGTCGTACGGCAGCGAGCGCGTCAGCGTGTAACGCGGCCCGCAGTTCGTGCAGTTGACGAAGGCATAGCGGTGGCGGCGGTCGGCGGGGTCGAACAGCTCGGCGAGGCACTCGTCGCACGTCGCCGCGTCGGGGGGGATCGCCGTCGTCACGCGGCCGGCGCGGCTGTCGCCGATCACGAAGCCGCGTTCGTGGCCGAGTGCGGTGCGCGGCGCCGACTCGACGCTGTCGATGCGCGCGAGCGGAGGCGCCTCGTCGCGCAGCCTGCGTTCGAACCGCGCGAGCGTCGCCGGTGCACCCTGCACCTCGATCAGCACGCCGTCGGCGTCGTTACGGACGCTGCCGCTGAGCCCGAGCCCGGTGGCCACCCGGTAGACGAACGGCCGGAAGCCCACGCCCTGCACGGCGCCGCGCACGCGGATCGCGCGGCGTTCGACGGCCTCGGCCTCGGCGAGCATCGCTCAGCCCGCCGCTCGCGGTGCCAGTCGCGCCAGCTGCGCCTCGAGCTCGGCGACGCGACGCTGCAGCTGTGCGACCTCGTCGCGGCGGCGCTGCCGCGCCGCCGCCGCGCCGCGCTCGATCCAGGCGATCCACGCATCGAGGCCATCGCCGCGGGTGGCCGACACCGGCAGCACCTCGATCGCCGGGTTCACGCGCCGAGCGTGGGTGACGCAGGCCTCGACGTCGAAGTGCAGGTGCGGCAGCAGGTCGACCTTGTTGAGCAGCATCAGCGACGCGGCGTGGAACATGTCGGGGTACTTCAGCGGCTTGTCCTCGCCTTCGGTGACCGACAGCACGACGACCTTGTGCGCCTCCCCGAGGTCGAACGCCGAGGGGCAGACGAGGTTGCCGACGTTCTCGATCATCAGCACCGAGTCGGGCGCCGGCGCGAGGCGCTCGATCGCGGTCTCGACCATCGCCGCGTCGAGGTGACAGCCCTTGCCGGTGTTGATCTGCAGCGCCGGCGCGCCGGTGGCGCGGACGCGGTCGGCGTCGCGCGAGGTCTGCTGGTCGCCCTCGATCACCGCCACCGGCAGCCGGCCCGCGAGGCGCTCGATCGTGCGCACGAGCAGCGTCGTCTTGCCCGAGCCGGGACTCGAGACGAGGTTGAGCGCGAACACGCCACGCTCGGCGAGCAGGCGGCGGTTGCGCTGTGCGTGGGCGTCGTTCTTCGCCAGCACGTCGCGCTCGACCTGGACCAGGCGCGAGGCCGGAGCCGGCGCGGTGACGACGGACGCGGCGCCGGTGCCGAGGGCCGCGTGCACGTGCGCGTGGTCGTGATGGTGGGCGTGGCGGTGCGTCGTACCGTCGGCATGCGTATGCAGGTGTTCGTGCACGTGCGCGGCCGCTGCGGCACCGTCGTGATCGTGGTCGTGGCCGTGGTCGTGGCTGTGTGGGTGCCGGTGCGTCGTCCCGTCGGCGTGCGTGTGCTCGTGGGTATGCGTCGCCCCCTCGATGTGGACGTCGTCGCTGCCGCAGCCGCAGGTCACGCACATGCTGGTTCTCCGAAGGTTAGGCGATTTCGAGGTCGATCACGCGCATGCGGTCGCCGCCGGTGACTTGCAGCTGCCAGCTGCCGCACGACGGACAGGCGTCGCCGCGCTGCGCGATCTCGACCGCCTGTGAGCACCGCATGCACCACGCAGTGCCGGGCGTTTCGACGATCTCGAGCGCGGCGCCGTCGGCCATCGAGCCTCGCATCACGACGTCGAAGGCGAAGCGCATCGCCTCGACCTCGACCTGCGACAGGCGACCGATCTCCAGGCGCACACGGCCGACGCGCGACCCTCCATGGGCGCGGGCGGTGTCCTCGACGATCTCGCGCACGCTCTCGGCCAGGGACATCTCATGCATCGTCGATCGTGACCTCGCAGGCCACACAGGGGTCGAGGGAATGTATCAGACGCGTCGCGCGCCGCCGCAGGACATCGGGGTCGGCGACAGGGCTTCCGACGAGGGCGCGCACGAGGGCGCCTTCGGGGTGGAAGTTCCACTCGGTGGGCGCGACGATCGTGTAGCCCGCGACGCGCGCATCGTCGCGCGCCGCGTCGACTTGCACGCGATGCAGCAGGACGCCGCGCGCGTTGTCGACCCACGCCACCGCGGCGCCGTCTCCGAGCGCGCGCACGCCGACGTCCGGCTCGAAGTCGCCGGCGAGCAGCCGGGCGAGCTCGCGCAGGCGCGCCACGAAGCGCGCGCGAAGGCAGCCGGCGTCGCGCGCGAGCACCGCCTGCACCAGCGCATCGCCGCGCTGGCGCGCGAGCGCCCCCGTCTCTGCGGCCGAGCCGTCCCAGTGGGGGCACTGCGCGAAGTCGGGCTCGCGTTCGAGCGACGCGACGAGCGCGGGCAGCGCCGCTGGCACATCGCAGCCCGCGAGCCATGGTACGGCGTCACCCTCAGTCGCGGCGCCGGGACGTGGCGCGCGCGCGTGCGGCGCGTCGGCGTCGCGGCGAAGGTCGCGCACGAAGCGTGCCGCGGCCGTCGCGCCACGGTCGCACCAGCGCTCGAAGGCGTCGACGTCGTCGAGGGCGAGGAATGCGGCCGCATCGACGCCGAACGCGGCACGCGCGAGGGCGTGGCGCGCGCCGCCGTCGGCCGGCGCGAGCGCGCGGCGTGCGGCGGCGACGGCGTCGTCGTGCGGCGATTCGCCGATCGCGCGCGGCATGTCGAGCAGCGTGCGCCAGGCGGCTTCGCGCAGCATCTCGGCGGCCACGGCGGCGCGCGCCGACGCGAGTCCCGCCAGCCCGACCGTACCGTCGACCGCCGCAGCGCAGGCCAGGGCGCTCGCCGCAGCCTGCGAGCGGCCGCAGATCGAGAACAGCAGCGGCACGGCGGCCGCCACTTGGGCGCGCGTGCGCCCGACGAGCAGCGTGCGCGCGACGTCGGGCCGCGTCGAGCGCACGCGAACGCTCGCCACCGTGGCGTGCGCGACCTGCAGGCTGACGTGCAGCGCACCTTCGATCGCCATCGGGGGATCACCGGCGGCCGAACAGGAAGTCGCGCTTGCTCATCGAGGTCGGCCCGTGGCCGGCCGTGCGGGTGGTGCGTGCAGCGTCGGGAGCGTGCGGCACCGCGTCCACGGCGCGCAACGACGCATCGAACAGCGCATCGAGCGCGGCGCGTGCGGTCGCGTGCGCAGCGGCGGCATCGGCGAACTCGAACATCGGCGAAAACAGCGAGCAGGCCTGGTAGTCGCCCAGCTCGGCGTCGCGCCCGCCGATGAACTCGAACACGCCGGCGGGAAACACGTACTCGCGCACCTCGCGCTCGCCGATCGGATGCCACCGCGAGACGTCGCGTGGCATCAACCACAGGTTCATGAACCAGGGGGTGACGAGCACACCCAGCCAGTGTGCCTGCCAGGGCTGGAATCCGAGCGCGGCGACGTCGAGGGCCGGGTTCACCGTCGGCAGGTCACGCATCGCGTCGCGCGCGATGGCGCGAAAGCGCGCTTCCAGCCGCGTCGCCGGACACGGCAGGCAGACGGCGGCCGTCGCGTCGGCGTCAGTCATCGAGCACGAGGAAGTGCTGCTTCTCGCACGAGCAGTTCGGGCACGTCCAGTGCGGCGGCAACTCGGTGAACGGCGTGCCGGGAGGGATCTGCCAGACGGGGTCACCGACCGCGGGGTCGTAGACGGTCCAGCAGACCTTGCACTCGAGCCGGGTCGTCGGGCCGATTTCGCCGTGGCGGCCCGTGGAGGTAGGTGCAACGTCACTCATCGTCGGAACCTCGGCGCCTCAGGCGGCGGCGATCGAATCGCTCATCCATTGCACGAGCTCGTCGAGGCGTGCACGCGCCTCGACGAGGTCCTCGCGCGAGGCGACGGCGACGGCCGGCACGTCGACGACTTCGACCGTGTTCAGGATCAGCGTCTGCATGTTGTTGAAGTACTGCACGCGCCAGACGTTGCGCACCGCGGTACTGCTGATGCGGCAGTTGCCGAAGCCGCGTGACAGCAGCACGACCGAGCCACCGTCGAGCAGGGCGTCGAGGTGTGCGTTGTCCTCGGGGGACAACGGCAGCAGCGACAGGTTGATCACGTGCGCCGGCACGCCGGGTGCGCTGCAGTCGACCGCATGCTGCAGTTCGTGCAGCAGCGCCGGCACGTTCATCGCGCCGGCCGGCAGCGGCAGCTCGCGCAGTTGCGCTGACGCGTGCTCGGCGGCGCGCTGCACGACGACCGGCGGCACCGGCGCGGCGAGCAGGTAGTCGTGTACGACCCGGCCCTGGACCACGTGCTGCTCGCGCCACACGCCGCAGAACACCGTCTCCTGGATCCGGATCGACTGCGCGGCGTCGACGATCGCTGCGACCTCGCCTTCGCCGAGCGTCTCGTTGAGCACGCGCAGCGCGTCGGGCGCGAGGCCGGCGAGGTCGACCGCCGGCGCGTCGCCGCCCTCGGCGAGCCAGCGGTCGAGGTGGGCGACGAACGCCTCGAGCACGTCGCGCGCGCCCGCGACGTCGGTGCCGGGGCCGGGATCGGGCACGCGTGGCATCTCGAACGTGTTCATCTCGCGCGGCATCGGCATGTAGTCGAGCGTGTCGTCGGGTTCGGCGTCGGCGCTGCGGATCGGAATCGGGACGGCACGCATCGGGGGCTCCTGTCGGGGGTGGGCGGCGGGTCGCCGCTCAGTGACAGCCGGCGGCAGAACCGCCGGCCGCGGTGACACGGATGCCGACGCTCGGCGGCCGCGTCGGTGCGGACTGCAGCAGGCGCTCGACCTCGGCGACGTAGACGTCCCAGTCGCGGATGCCGTCGACGGCCCCGAGGTACTGGCCATCGCGCAGCATCACGAACGCCGGCCAGCGCGCGAAGCCGTAGCGCGGCGCGACGGCGCGCGCGTCATCGGCCAGCAGCAGGCCGACGCGGAATGCGCGGCCGAAAGCGCCGTACAGCTCGGGCACGACGACCGCGATGTCGAGGGTTTCCTTCAGGCGCGCCGGCTCCTCGGCGAACACGAGCATCGACACGCCCGGCTGCGCTGCCCAGGCGTCGAGGCCGGACGTGTCGAGCAGCACGGCGCGGGTTTCGCGGCACAGCCGCTCGAGCAGCGGATGCAGCGCGGGCGGGGTGGTCAGGGTGGCGGCACTCATCGTTGGTCCTCGAGCAGGTGCGCCGGCAGCGTCGGCACGCGGCCGACCAGGTCGGCAAAGAAGTCGTCGACGTCGGCGGCGCCGTCGAACACCGCGGCCATTGCCCGCCGGCCGGCACGCACGGCTGCAGCCTCGTCGGCGTCGAGCACCTGGCGCGCGGCGCCGTGGAAGGCGAGCACCCAGGTGCCGGGCGGCTGCTCGCCGACCAGGAGCATGTCGATGAGTTCGCGCTGCCCGTCGGCTTCGCACCAGGCACGGGTGCCGTCGCAGGCGACGACCTGCAGCGGTGCGCCGATGCACATCAGCGCGCCCCTTCCGACCGCGCGCCGAGAAAGCGCGCGTCGCCGTAGCGGCAGGCGTCGAGCGCAGACGGGCGCCCGTCTTCGTATGCGCCAATCGCCAGCGACTGCGCGTGCAGCGGTTCGGGCGGCGGGGTCTCGCGCGCGCGCACGTCGACGCCCCAGGCGCGCAATTCGTCGACGGCCAGCGCGACGGCTTCGTCGACGCGTTCGCGCACCAGCGGGCTGAGGCTGCCGCCGAGGTCGTCGAGCACCGCCGGCTGCACGCCGATCAGCGTGATGCGGCGCGGAAAGCGGTCGCGCAGCCGGGCCAGCGCAAGCAGTTCCTGGAAGGTGGCCTGGTGCAGGCTCATCGCCTGGTCGGTCCACACCGGTATGGCGTTGTCGCGCAGCACGCGCAGCGCGCCGGGCTCGAGCCCGTAGTCGATCGCGTCGAACACCAGCACCCGCGGCGCCGAGCAGACCTCGTCGAGCAGGTAGATGCCCTGCGTGCCGCCGTCGACGAGCCGGACATGCCCGGGCAGTTCGACGTCGCGGTGCAGGGCCTCGAGGGCGCGCACGCCGAAGCCTTCGTCGGCCCACAGCAGGTTGCCGATGCCCAGCACCAGCACCGGCTCGGCATCGCAAGTGCCCGCCATGCTCACTTCTCGACCCGCCAGCCGTTGACCATCGTGCTGATCACGGTCTCGCCCGAGCAGATGTCCTCGCGGACCACCATGTACAGGTGCACGATCGTGAACACGAGCAGGTACCACATGCCCAGGTGGTGCAGCGTGTGCACGTTCATGCTGTAGCCGAGCAGCGGCAGCACCCACGAGGAGAAATACTGGTGGGCCCAGCTGTCCATCCCGGTGCCCTCGCCGTACAGCGCGAAGCCGGTGACGATCATGAATACGGTGCCGAGCACGTACATGAAGAACATCGCCGCCATCGCGAGCGGGTTGTGGCCCTGCCAGGCTCGGGCCTTCGATTTCAGGAACAGGTAGTACTTGGTCTGGTCGATCAGCCCCGACCACCAGGACGGCTTGAGCATGTGCAGCGACACGAGGAAGATCTCGCGCGCGAAGCGGTTGCCGACGAACACCCACAGCACGCGCAGCGCGAACAGGATGGCGAACACGTAGCCGGCGGCGAAGTGCGCGAAGCGGATGTAGCCGAACCAGAAATGGTCGCTGGCCTCGCCGCCGACCGACGGCGGCGGCGAGCCGATCAGGTAGCCGGTGACGGCGAGCACGACCATCGCGAGGGCCATGCCCCAGTGCCAGATGCGCACCGGGACCTGCCAGACGTAGACCGGGAACAGTTGCCCGTGGGTGGCGGTGTTCATGATGGTGTGCCTCGGCTTCAGCGCACGGTCACGCGCGTGATCTCGTCACCGGCTGGCGAAACGACGTGCGTCGCGCACGCCAGGCACGGGTCGAAGCTGTGGATGGTGCGCAGGATCTCCAGCGGCTCGTCGGGCTTGGCCATCGCCGTGTTCAGCAGCGAGGCCTCGTACGCGCCGATCTGGTTCTTACCGTCGCGCGGGCTGGCGTTCCACGTCGTCGGCACGATGCACTGGTAGTTGTCGATCCTGGTGTCCTTGATCTTGATCCAGTGTCCGAGCGCGCCGCGCGGTGCCTCGCAGTAGCCGGCGCCCTGCGCGGTGGCAGGCCAGGTGCGCGGCTCCCAGCTGTCGACGTTGGCGGTGGCGAAGTTGCCGGCCTTCAGGTTGGCCATCAGCTTGTCGAAGAAGTAGCGCATCTTGTGCGCTGCCCAGCTGCACTCCAGGCCGCGCGCTGCCGTGCGTCCGAGCGTGGAGAACAGCGCGGTGACGGGCACGTCGAGCGTCTTGAGCACCATCTCGACCGGCTCCTTGAAGTCGGGAATGCCCATCGCGTAGCCCATCACGTAGCGCGCCAGCGGGCCGACTTCCATCGGGTGGCCGCGCCAGCGCGGCGACTTCACCCAAGAGTACTTCGCGCTCTCGTCGAGCTGGTCGATCGCCGTCTTCGTGCCCTTGGTGCCGGCGCCGAGTTCGAAGTGCGCATCGGTCACGCCGTCGTACGGGTGCAGGCCCTTGCCCGCCTCGGCGTACTTGTACCAGCTGTGGTCGACGAACTCCTGGATCTGCTGGCGGTCGTGCAGGCTGACTTCCTGGATGTCCTTCAGGTTGCCGCCGACGATGGCCCCGCGCGGCATCAGCAGGCTCTTGTTGCTGTCGTCGTTGGCGATGTCGGGGAATTCGCCGTAGCACAGCAGGTTCTGGCTCGAGATGCCGCCGCCGATCGCGCCCCAGTCCTTGTAGAACGACGCGATCGCCAGAAGGTCGGGGATGTAGACGTTGTCGATGAAGGCGATGGTGTCGTCGATGATCTTCGACACCATGTTCAGGCGCTCCTTGTTGATCGCGCCGACCGCGCCCGTGGCTTCGAGGTTGATCGAGCACGGCACGCCGCCGACCAGCCAGTTCGGGTGCGGGTTCTTGCCGCCGAAGATGGTCTGGATCTTGACGATCTCCTTCTGGAAGTCGAGTGCCTCGAGGTAGTGCGCCACCGCCATCAGGTTGGCCTCGGGCGGCAGCTTGTAGGCCGGGTGGCCCCAGTAGCCGTTGCGGAACGGCCCGAGCTGGCCGCTGTCGACGAACTTCTTCAGCCGGGTCTGCAGGTCGCGGAAGTAGCCCGGCGACGACAGCGGATGGCTGCTGATCGACTGCGCCAACTCGCTCGTCTTCTTCGGATCGGCGCTCAGTGCGCTGACGACGTCGACCCAGTCGAGCGCGTGCAGGTGGTAGAAGTGCACCAGATGGTCCTGCGCGTACAGCGTCGCGTGCATCAGGTTGCGGATGATGTTCGCGTTGTCGGGGATCTTGATCTTCAGTGCGTCCTCGACACAGCGTACCGACGCCAGCGCATGCACGCCGGTGCACACGCCGCAGATGCGCTCGACGAAGGCCCAGGCGTCGCGCGGGTCGCGGCCCTTGAGGATGACTTCGAGCCCGCGCCACATCGTGCCGGTCGACACGGCGTTGCGGATCACGTTCTTGTCGTCGAGATTGACCTCGACACGCAGGTGGCCCTCGATGCGCGTGATCGGGTCGACGACGACGCGCTTGCCCGAGTTGTCGAGCTTGAAGCCTTGGGTTTCGATGACGGCCATGATCAGTTCTCCACCTTGGCCGCGCCGTCGGCCTGGGTCTTGTTGCGGCTGGCGGCGCGCTGGATCGCGCTGACGGCGGCGTGCGCGGCGACGGCGGCGCCGGTGACGCCCGCGACGGCGAAGCCGACCTTGTCGGCGTTGGCTTCGACGCCGAAGTCGGTGATGTGGGTCAGGCGGTCGTAGAACGAGCCCTTGTCCCAGAAACCGTCTTCACTGCAGCCGATGCAGCCGTGGCCCGAGGCGATCGGGAACGACACGCCCTCGTTCCAGCGTGTCGTCGAGCACGCGTTGTAGGTTGTCGGGCCTTTGCAGCCGACCTTGTACAGGCAGTAGCCGGCCTTGGCGCCTTCGTCGTCCCACTTCTCGACGAACTGGCCGGCGTCGAAGTGCGGCCGGCGGTAGCACTTGTCGTGGATGCGCTGGCTGTAGAACATCTTCGGGCGGCCCTGGCGGTCGAGCTCGGGCACGCGGCCGAAGGTCGCGAGGAAGGTGACGACGGCCGTCATCACCTCGGGGATCGGCGGGCAGCCCGGCACCTTGATGATCGGCTTGTCGGTGATCACCTTGTTGATCGGCACCGCGGTCGTCGGGTTCGGCTTGGCGGCCTGCACGCAGCCCCACGACGCGCACGAGCCCCAGGCGATGACGGCCATCGCGTCCTTCGCGACGTGCTTGAGCTTCTCGGCGAACGGGCGGCCGCCGGGCATGCAGTACATGCCGTCGAGGCCGAGCGGCGGGTTACCTTCCACCGCCAGGATGTAGTTGCCCTTGTACTCCTTCATCACCTCCTCGAGCGCGGCCTCGGCCTGGTGGCCGGCGGCGGCCATGATCGTGTCGTCGTAGTCGAGCGAGATCATCGACAGGATCACGTCCTTGGCCAGCGGGTGCGCCGAGCGGATGAAGGCCTCGGTGCAGCAGGTGCACTCGAGGCCGTGCAGCCACAGCACGGGCGTGCGTGGCTTGGTCTCCAGCGCATGCGCGATCTTCGGCGCGAACGCGGGGCCGAGACCCAGCGACGCCGCGGTGAGGCTGCAGAACTTGAGGTAGCTGCGGCGCGTGATGCCCTGACGGCGCATCACCTCGTAGAAGGTCTCGACCATGGGGGTGTCCTCGCAATCATCGGCCCAGCGGGGCGGAGCATCCGCTGCCAAGTGCCGCCGCGGTGCGTCTCCAGCTGAAAACCAGTTTCCCGCTACACGAGGCTGCGGTTCTGACATGGATCAAGTTCGCTGAAGATGGCTCGCAAATCGCACGCGAGCTCCCGAGCGTTGCATCGCCGCGGCGCCGGGATGCTCGGTGCGGGAGCCTGCAATGCACGAAGCTTGATGCAGCGCAACCGGCCGTCTTCGTGCCGGGCTATCGTTTTCTCCGTGCCGCGGCCGCGCCGGCCATACCATCGACGAACCCTGCAGGCAGAACGCCATGAACGCTACGCCGCCCATCCTCGCCGACACCGTGCGCGCCTCGAGACTGGCAACCGGGCTCGACGACGCGCAGGTCGCGGTGCTCGCCGAGCGCGTGTCGCTGCAGGCGCTGAGCAAGGGTCAGGTACTGGCACCCGAAGGCAGCGCGGACAACCGGCTGTACGTGATCGTCGAGGGCTCGATCGCCGTCGTGAAGGGGCACGCGACACCCGGCGAGGAGGTGCTCGTCACGCTGCACGCGGGAGACTTCGTGCACGAACTCGGCTTCCTCGACGGTGCGCCGCGCTACGCGTCGCTGGTCGCGGCGAGTGACGGGCGCGTGCTCGTGCTCGAGCGCGAGGCGCTCGAGGGCCTGATCGAGAGCCATCCGCGCATCGTCTACGCGGTGATGTGCAACATCGTCCGTGCCGTGCACCAGGTGCAGACCCGGCTCGCGGTGCAGGCCAGCGAGCTGACGAACTACATCGTCAAGCAGCACGGCCGCTACTGAACGGTCGACTCGCGAACGGTCGACGCGCGTCAGGCTTGCTCGAGTGCGGCCGCCGTGCGAGGGCGCTCGGGGCAGCCGAGTGGCGGCTCGAGCCGGCAGCGGCGAAGCAGCGCCGCGTCGCCGAACAGCGCCGCAGGCGCACCGTCGGCGACGACACACCCGTCGTGCAGGACGACGACGCGGGGACAAAGTTCGACGACGAGGTCGAGGTCGTGCGTGGCCACGATGCGCGTCAGCGGCAGGCGATGCAGCAGCTCGATCAGTCGCCGGCGGCCGGCCGGATCGAGCGCAGCCGTCGGTTCGTCGAGCGCGACGATCGCCGGCTCCATCGCGAGCACGCCCGCGAGCGCGACCGCGCGCTTCTCGCCCCCCGACAGGCGGTGCGTGGCACGCGCGGCGAGCGCGCCGGCGTCGACGGCGTCGAGCGCGGCCTGCACGCGTGCGCGCACGGTGTCGGCGTCGAGCCCGAGGTTCAGCGGGCCGAATGCGACGTCGTCGGCGACGGTGGGCATGAACAGCTGGTCGTCCGGGTCCTGGAACACGAAGCCGAGACGGCGTCGCACCTGCGGCAGCGTGACCGCCGTGACGGGCAGCCCCTCGACGCGCACTTCCCCGCTGTGGGGTTGCAGCAGGCCGTTGAAGTGCTGCAGCAGCGTGGACTTGCCGGCGCCGTTGGCACCGACGATGGCCACCGATTCGCCGTGCGCGATGCTCAGGTCCACGCCTCGCAGCGCGGGCGTTCCGTCGGGATAGCGAAAGGCGACGCCGCGCAGCTCGACCGCCGGGGCGCTGTCGTGCGCGCCGGCCCTCATCGCCCGAGACCGGTCGCCGCGGTGCCCACGAGCAGCGGCACGTCGACCGCGCGCACGGCGGCGAAGTAGGCGCCCCAACACGCAACGAACGCGGTGTCGGCGTGCCGCCAGCGCCATGGCGACAGCCGCCGCAGTTCGCCGTCGAAGCCGCGGGCGAGCATGGCCTGATGCACGCGGTGCGCACGGTCGAAGGCGCGCAGCAGCAACTTGCCCGCGAGCGACGCGAAAATCGCCAGCGGCGGGGCACGCCTCGACGGCGCGCGCAATCCGTACGCGGTGCGCAGCCGCACCGCTTCGTCGCCCAGCACGAACAGGTAGCGGTGCAGCAGCAGCAGCTGCACCGTGAACACGCGCGGTGCGCCCAGGCGCGCGAGGGCGGCGCACAGCACGTGCATCCCGGTGCTGCCGACGAGCACGACGACGGCGCTCGCTGTCAGCGCGACGCGCAGCACGATCGACGTGAACGAGACCCAGCCGCCGCTGATGTTCGCGCCGCCAAGCACGAGCATCGGGGCGCGGTCCCACAGCGGGTTCGCCAGCGCCATGACCGTGGCGAAGGGCGCCGCGAGTGCGATCGCGCGCGTGATCGTGCGAGTCGGCAGCTCGGCCTGCGCGGCGAGCACCGCGGGATAGAGCGCGAGCGGCAGGATCGCGGCAATGCAGTAGCGATCGAACGACACGACGGTCGTGACGAACGCGAACGTGACGATCAGCTTCGCGCGCGGATCGCGGCGCGCCAACGACGTCAACCGCGCGGCCAGCGTGTCGAGCGCGCGCAGATCCTCCAGCGCGGCAGCGATGCGGCCCATCGGCGCGGCGGCGTGGCGTGGGTCAACGCCGCCGGCGGCGCAGCGCCCAGCCGATCGCCGTCACCGTCACCAGCGTCAGCACGCCGCCGACGATTCCCGCCAGCGTCGTGCCGGCATCGACAGCCGGCCACGTCGCCGGCGCCTCGCCGGCCCCACCATCCGGCTTCGACGCCTGCAACGCGTAGTCGGGCAGCACGGTGGTGCGCTCCTGCACGGCGGCGAGCGCGCCGTGCACCCCATCACCGGGCGAGGCGAGCGCGTCGCCGGCGGTGTGCGCGATCGACCACTCCAGGCCGTCGGGTTGGGTGGATGCGAACCACGACAGCACGCCGGCCGTGACGACTGCAGCCAGCGCGAGGCGGCGCGTCGGCAGCGCCGGCGCCGTGCCGCTGTGCCGCGCGCGGCCGCTGAGCAGCGCGGGACGCTCGCGCCACAAGAAACGCACGAGCGCCGCCGTCGCGAGTCCCTCGGCGACGCCTATCGCGAGGTGGATGGGCAGCATCAGCGCGAGGAACGGCCGCAGCGGCAGGCTCGAAATGCCCGACGCCGTCGTCTGCAGCACCACGCCGAGCGCGCCGAGCTGAAAGCCGACGATGCCCGCGGCGAGCGCCGCGAGCGTCAGCCGCCGCGGTGTCGGCGACACGCCGGCCAAGGGACGATAGACCAGCGGATAGGCCACGTAGCAGGGCAGCACGCCGAGATTGAACACGTTCGCCCCGAGCGCGAGCAGGCCGCCATCGGCGAAGAACAGCGCCTGCACGGTCAGCACCGATGCAACGACGACGAGGGCCGCGTGCGGGCCGAGCAGGATCGCCAGCAGCAGCGCACCGCCCAGGTGACCGCTCGAGCCGGTGCCCGGGATAACGAAATTGATCATCTGCGCGGCGAACACGAAAGCACCGAGCAGCCCCATCAGCGGCACCAGCACGTCGTCGCGCCCCACGCGCAGGCGTCTCGACGCGAAGGCCAGCGCGGTGCCCGAGGCGAGCCACATCGCAGCGCCGACGGCGGGCGAGAGCAGGGCATCGGCCATGTGCATCGTCGACTCCTCTTTTCGGCTCGGCCCGCACGCTCGAGGCTGCGGGAGCCGGCGGAGTATCGGCAGAAGTAGGAAAAAGAGCAACACTCTTCATACCGGCTGGGCGGCCGCTGCGGGTGTTGTAAGGTCGCGGCGACCAGGCGCGGAGCATCGGCATGGAACGCTTCACCATCTCGCTGGACGACAGGCTCGCGGCCGAGTTCGACGCATGGATCGCGCAGCGCGGGTACGCGAGCCGCTCCGAGGCGGTGCGCGACCTGCTGCGCGACGAGCTCGAGCGCGCGCGTCAGCAGCACGACCCGTCGCGGCAATGCGTCGCGAGCCTGACGTACGTGTTCAATCACCACGAGCGTGACCTGATGGAGCGGCTGACGGCGTTGCAGCACGAGCACCACGATCTGGCCGTCGCGACGATGCACGCGCACCTCGACCACGACCATTGTCTGGAGACGATCATCCTGCGTGGTCCAACGAAGGCGGTGCGCCGTTTTGCCGACGGGCTGAGTGCGCAGCGCGGCGTGCACCACGCCAAGCTGAACCTCATCAGCGTCGAGGCACACGAGTCGCATCGCCACGACGGCGAGACGCCGCGGCACGTGCACCTGAAGCCCGCGACCTGAGGCGGCGCCCGCCCGGTGCGGCGGCGTTTCTTGAGCTGCGTCAAGCGTGTCGGGCCACGGGCCGCCTAGAGTGCGCGCGACCCCGTTTGCTGCGCACCATGAGCCCCGTCGGAATTTCGCTGCTGATGGCGCTGGCCTTCGCAGGCTTCGGCGTGCTGGCCTGGCGCAAGCTGGGCATCGTCGTCGCATTGCAGCCCGAGCCGCGCCGCGACGAACCGTGGCGGCGCCTGCGCAGCGTCCTCGTCGACGGGCTGCTGCAGCGGCGCATGGTGCGGGGCGAGTGGCGCGCCGGGCTGATGCACGCCGTGATCTTCCTCGGCTTCCTGTCGCTGCTGCTGCGCAAGCTGCAGTTGATCGCGATCGGCTACGACGAGTCGTTCGCCTTCCCCGACGCCTTCGGCGGGCCCTTCGCCGCCTTCAAGGATGGCGTCGAGCTGGCGGTGACCGGCGCCGTGCTCTATGCGCTGTGGCGGCGCCTCGTCGTCAAGCCCGCGCGCCTGGAACCGAACCGCGAAGCGCTGCTCGTGCTCGGGCTGATCCTCGCGATCATTCTGACCGACTTCGCGTTCGACGCCTTGCGCTTCGCGCGGCTCGCCGACGCCGTGCCGGGCGTGGCGCACGAGCGCGACTTCGCGTTCGTGGGCGGCGCGCTCGCCACCGCGGTGCAGGGCGTATCGCCGCCGGCGGCCTCGGCGGCGTACCACGGCGTCTACTGGGTACAGATGGCGGTCGTTTTCGGCTTCCTCGTGCTGTTGCCGTGGGGCGAGCACTTCCACATCGTTACCGCGCTGCCGACCCTGTATTTCCGCCGCGGCCGGCCTGCAAACCGTGTGCCGGGCGTCGACCTCGATCGGCTGATGGAGGCGAGCGACGAGGTCGACATGAAGGCCGGCGTGCGTACCGCGCGTGACCTGACGTGGAAGGATGCGCTCGACGCCTTCACCTGCACCGAGTGTGGTCGCTGCAAGACCGCGTGCCCGACGCACCTGACGGGCAAGCCCTTGTCGCTCAAGGGTGTGCACGACCGCCTCAAGCACCACCTCGTCGAGCAGCGCGAGGCCATCGTCGCGGGTGACCCGCTGGGCGACATGCCGCCACTGGTCGGCCCCGTGATCGGCGAGGACACGCTGTGGGCATGCACGACCTGCGGTTTCTGCGAGACCGCGTGCCCCATCGAGCTCGAGCATCTCGACGAGTTCTACCGCCTGCGCCAGCAGCGCGTGATGATCGAAGGCGCGTTCCCGCACGAACTGAAGAAGGTCTTCGAGGCCTACGAGTCGCAGGGCAACGCGTGGGGCTTGCCGGCCCGCGAGCGCGGCGACTGGGCGAGTGGTCTGGACGTGCCGGTGGTGCGCAGCGCCGACGATGCCGCCGCACTCGACGTCCTGTTCTACGTCGGCTCGGCGATGTCGTACGACCCGCGCGGGCAGAAGATCGCGCGCGCCTTCGTGAGGGTGCTGCAGGCGGCGGGGGTGCGCTTCGGCATCCTCGGCGACGCTGAAGGCTCGACCGGGGAGTGCGCCGCCTCGGCAACGAGATGCTGTTCCAGCAGCTCGCCGGCACGCTCGTCGAGACGCTGAATGGTGTGGCACCCCGACGCATCGTCACCTGCGACCCGCACGCCTTCAACACGCTGCGCAACGAGTACCCCGCCTTCGGTGGCCACTGGGAGGTCGTGCACCACACGCAGCTGATCGCCGAGCTGCTTGCCCAGGGTCGCGTGCGCGTCGACGCGAAGCTGCGGCGCGTCGTGTTCCACGACCCGTGCTACCTCGGTCGCCACAACGGCGAGTTCGACGCCCCGCGCGCGGTGCTCGGGCACCTGTGCGCCGACGCGCCGCTGGAGCTGGCACTGTCGCGCCACAAGGCGATGTGCTGCGGTGCTGGCGGCGGGCGCATGTGGCTCGACGAGACGCTCGGCGAGCGCATCAATGAGCTGCGCGTGCGCCAGGCGCTCGAGGCCCAACCGCGCACGATCGCGACCGCGTGCCCCTACTGCGCCGTCATGATCGCCGATGGCCTCGGCGCCGTGCGGCCCGACGGCGACGTCGTGTCGCGCGACATCGCCGAACTCGTGGCCGAGGCGCTCGCCGCACCGCACGCGCCCCGCGACTGAGCGGGGGCTTGCAACGTCGCGCCCGGCTTGGCAGCGTGCAGGCCCACAATGCGCGGCGCCTTCGCTGTCGTCGCCCGAGGTTCAAATGCGCCCCGAAGTTCCTGCCTGCCGTGCTGACCTGCTGCGTGTGCCCGAAGGCGAGCTGCCGCCGCCGGGCGGCGTGACGTACCGCTCGCGCGGACGCGTCGCGGTGATCGGCGACGACGCGGCTGCGGCCGGCGTGGCGATGGCACTGGCAGCCGGACGCGCCGTGGTGGCCGTCGCCCCCGGGCTGGCGCGACCGCGGTCCGCGCCTGACACGCTCGAGGTCGTCGACGCGGCTGCCGAACGCGTCGACGGCTGGCTCGGCGCGTTTCGTGTCGCCCTCGAGGGCGGCACTTCGCCGGTCGAAGCCGACGTCGTGCTCGACCTGCGGCGGCGGGCACTGCTCGAGCGCTCGGTGCTGCCGTTCGGCTACGTCGCGACGCGCGGCCACGCCATCGCGCTCGAGGCCGCCGTCGATGTCGCGCTGCAGTGGACCGGGGTGTTCCACAAGCCGAAGTACTTCAGCTACACGCCGTCGATCTGTGCGCACGAGAGCCATGGGCTCACGGGCTGCACGCGCTGCCTCGACGTCTGCGGTGCCCGGGCGATCCGCTCGAAGGGGACCGTGGTCGAGGTCGAGCCGCACCTGTGCCAGGGCTGTGCGGCTTGCGCGCTCGCGTGTCCGACCGGCGCGCTCAGCGTCGCGGCGCCCACGCGCACCGAGCTGCTGGCCGACGCGCAGGCCGCGATCGACGCGGCGGGCGGGAGGGCGACGCTGCACGTCGTCGAGGCGGGCGCCTCGGCGCCCGCCGACGCGACGGTCGTGCATACGCCGGCGATCGCGACGTTCGGTGAGGAGCTCTGGCTGGCCAGTCTCGCGCTCGGGGCGCAGCGCGTCGTGCTGCATGCGCGCGACCCTCTGGCGCCCGAGACCCGGGAGCTGCTCGAGCAGCAGCGGGAGGTTGCCAACGGCGTCGCGCTCGCGCTCGGCTTCGGCCCCGAGGCCGTCGTCTGGGCCGACGCGGCGGGTGTGGACGTCACGCCGGCACCACGACGCGACCTCGTCCCGGCAGCGGCCGTGCCCCTTCCCGCCAACGAGCGCAAGCGCGACTTCCTGAACCAGGCGCTCGCGCGGCTCGAGCCCGACGGCGGCATCGGCGCGATGCCGCTGCCCGCGGGCGCGCCGCTCGGCACGATCGTCGTCGATGCATCGGCGTGCGTGATGTGCGGCGTGTGCGCGCAAGCCTGCCCGACGGCGTCGATCCGCTTCTTCGAGGGGGACGCGCGGGCCACGCTCGACTTCGTCGAAGGCCACTGTGTGCAGTGCGGGCTGTGCGCGCGGCTGTGCCCGGAGCATGCAATCACGCTGCAGCCACGTCTGGCGAGTGCACGCGAACGCCAGGCGTGGCGCACGCTCTCGGCGTCGCCGCTGGCGGCGTGTCCCGGCTGCGGCGCGCGCTTCATCGCGCAGGCGCTGCTCGACTCGATGCTGCGCAAGGCCGCTGCTGCCGGCGTCAGTGACGCGATGCGCGAGCAGATGCGCCGCTGCCCGAGCTGCCGCCACGCGAGCGCGAACGTGCGCTGCTGACGACAGCCGACAGGCCGAGTCGCGGCATGTCGCGCAGCCTGCGCCTTCGGGTCGGTGCTGTGACGGCTCGCTGATTTGCAGCCATCTACCGGTGATGGAACGTCGCGTCGACTCGATGGCGCGACGTGATGCCAGGCGGGGTATCTTGGCCGGCCATAGGGGGATTCCCTCGACGATTTGTTGACGATCGTCAACCTCGTACAGGCGCGGCGATCGACACTGTGATCCATCGCGTCGGCGCACCCCGGAGTTGCGGTCAGGCCGGACCGGGTGGCGCAATGCGAGGCGTTTTCAGCGCCGGCAGTGCGGTATGTCGCATGGCCGGCGGGCAACTCTGGAGGTCACGGTGGAACCCTCGGTCGTCTACAACATTCAGCCCGGCGTCATTTGGGACTGGCGCGTCGCAACCGACCTGTTTCTGGGCGGCGTCGGTGTCGGATCGTTCCTGCTCGCCTACGTGCTCAACCGCTTCGCAGGACCGGCGTATCGCGGCCTCGCGCAGACGGCGGCGGTGATCGCGCCGGTCGCGGTCTCCGTCGGCCTGATGCTGCTGTTCTGGAAACTGGGCTACAAGCTGCACGCGTACCAGATGGGCCTGAACATCGCGCCGACCTCGACGATGTGGTGGGGCGCGATGATCCAGGGTGCGTTCGTCGCGCTGTCGGCGCTGTATGCGTGGCGGCTGCTGGCGCCGCGCTCGACGCCGCTCGCGTTCCTGTCGACGCCGCTCGTCGGCGCGGTTGGCGCGGTGCTCGCGATCGTCATCGGCGTGTACCACGGTTTCCTGCTGGCGACCATCACGTCGCACCCCGTCTGGGCCACGGGCGCGATGGTGATGGCCTCGGTGGTGCTGTTCAGCGTCACCGGCCCGTCGGCGGCGGTGGTGCTGCACACATTGCGGCGCGGGATGGGCATGACGGCCTCCGACGAGCCCGACGCCGTGGCCTATGGGGGTGCGCTCAGGCCGCTGGGCCTGGCATTGATCGGGGGCACGCTGCTGTTGTTGCTGACGATGGTCGCGTGGTGGGCCGACCTGCGCTTCGGCACGGCCGCCGGTCGCACGGCACTGGCGTCGCTGCTGAGCCACTACGGCTGGCTCGTCGGCATCGTCGGCATCGGGCTCGGTGCGGTCGTGCCGTTCGCGCTGTTGGCTTCGGCGACGCTGGGCAGGTCGGGGACGGCCGCGGCGCCGTCGCCTGCCCTGATCGCGCTGGCGTGCCTGCTGATCCTGATCGGCGGGTACGCGATCCGTTATGCCGCGGTGCTCGGTGGGCAGGTCCCGCCGCCGGCCGCCACGTTCGGCAATCTGTCGTAGCACGAGGAAGTCTCGCCATGAAAATCCACACCAACGAACCACCGCAGGGCGTCACGACACAGCTGTCGCGCCGTGGTTTCCTGCAGATCTCCGGCGCCCTCACCGCCGCCGGCGGGGCTCCCGCACTGAGCTTCCTCGCGCCGGCGTCGCCGGCCGTGGCGCAGGCGCCGGCCAAGGCCGCGGGCGAGGCGCCGAAGGCGCGCTGGGTGTCGACGACGTGCCAGGGCTGCACGAGCTGGTGCTCGGTGCAGGTCAAGGTCGTCGACGGGCGCGCCGTCCACCTGCGCGGCAATCCCAACGCCAAGGGCAACCACGGCAAGATCTGCCCGCGCCCGCATCTCGCGCTGCAGCAGGTCTACGACCCCGACCGCGTGCGCCAGCCGCTCAAGCGCACGAACCCGAAGAAGGGCCGCCACGAGGACCCGGGCTTCGTGCCGATCTCGTGGGACGAGGCGATGAACATCATCGCCGACAAGATCATGGAGCTGCGCAACGCCGGCGAGCCCGAGAAGTTCGCGCTGTTCCGCGGCCGCTACACCTACATGCGCGACGTCATCTACTCGGCGATGCCGAAGATCATCGGCAGCCCGAACAACATCAGCCACTCGGCGATCTGCGCCGAGGCCGAGAAGTTCGGCGCCTACTACACCGAGGGGATGTGGGACTACCGCGACTACGACATCGGTCACACGAACTACATCCTGTGCTGGGGCGCCGACCCGGTCAGCTCGAACCGCCAGGTGCCTCACGCGATCAACTTCTGGGGCGACATGCTCGACCGCGCCACCGTCGCGGTCATCGACCCGCGGCTGTCGGCCACGGCGGCGAAGGCGCACGAGTGGTTGCCCGTGATCCCCGGCGAGGACGCCGCGCTCGCGGTCGCGATCGCGCACGTGATCCTCGCCGAGGGGCTGTGGAACAAGACGTTCGTCGGCGACTTCTTCGACGGCACGAACCGCTTCGTGCCGGGGCAGGAGGTCGCGCTCGAGACCGAAGTCGCACTGCCCGAAGACGCGAAGCAGGCGAAGCGCGCGCCGCAGAAGGTGCCGACCTTCGACGAGGTGCACACCTACGGTGTCGTCCAGTGGTGGAACCTCGAGCTGAAGGACCGCACGCCCGAGTGGGCCGAAAAGCACTGCGGCATCCCGGCCGAGCAGATCCGCCGCGTCGCGCGCGGCTTCGCGCAGGCCGCGCCGCGCGCGATCAGCTGGGTCTCTCCAGGCACTGCGATGCAGGCGCGCGGCGGCTACGCCGCGATGGCTGCACACGCCCTCAATGGTCTCGTCGGCTCGACCGACGGCATCGGCGGCGTGATGGGCAAGATGAAAGACCCGGCCGTTCACATCCCGCCGGTTGACGACTATCTCGACGAGCTCGCCGCCAAGCACAGCAAATTCAAGAAGATCGACCAGCGCGGCACGCTCGCATTCCCCGCGCTGACCGACGGCAAGAGCGGTGGCGGCGTCGTGACCAACGCCGCGGCCGACGGCATGCTCGCCAAGTCGCCCAACGAGATCAAGGTCGCGATGGGGTACTGGTGCAATTTCACCTTCTCGTGCACCGGCGTGCAGCGCTGGGAGAAGGCGATGGAGCAGCTGCCGTTCTTCGTGCACATGACGACGAACGCGTCGGAGATGACGATGTACGCCGACATCGTGCTGCCGGCGCCGCACCAGATGTTCGAGAAGTGGGGGTTCCTGAAGAACAAGCAGAACCTGCACTCGTACATCACGCTGAACCAGCCGGTGATCCAGCCGGTGGCCGACCTGCGGCAGGAAGAGACCGAGGTGCCCTGGCTGCTCGCCGAGAAACTCGCCGAGCGCGGCTTCGACAACCTGCTGCGCTACTTCAAGGAGCAGTTCAAGGACCCGGAGACCGGTGCCGCGCCGACGAACGGCATGGAGTTCACGATGGCAGCGCTGAAGACGCTCACGCGCGGCTGCTGGGACAAGAACGACCCCAACTGGGGCAAGCACGGCGACGCGATCGACGGCTGGCAGGCGTTCCTGGACAAGGGGGTGTGGAACTCGAAGCGCTTCGCCTACGGCAAGAAGGTCGACAACTTCCCGACCGTGACGAAGAAGTTCGAGTTCTACAGCGAGACACTGAAGAAGGCGCTGACCGCCCACGCCGAGAAGCACGGCGTCAACGTCGACAAGGTGATGGAGGCGACGAACCACGTCGCGCGCGGCGAACTCGCCTTCGTACCGCACTTCGAGCCGGCGCTGCGTCACGGTGCCGAGGCCGAGTACCCCTTCATCTTCTTCGAGCACCGCTCGCGGCTGAACCGCGAAGGCCGCTCGGCCAACACGACGTGGTACCAGGCGCACAAGAACGCCGACCCCGGCGACGAGAACTGGAACGACGTGCTCAAAATGAACCCGGCCGACGGCGCCCGCCTCGGCCTGAAGACCGGGGACACGGTCAAGCTCACGTCGGTCAACGGCTCGATCACCGTCGAGCTGAAGCTGTGGGAGGGCGTGCGACCCGGCACCGTGGCCAAGTGCTACGGCCAGGGTCACTGGGCCTACGGTCGCGTCGCGACGAAGGACTTCGCCAAGCGCATCCCGCGCGGCGCGAACAACAACGAGCTGCACGTCGCTGAGTTCGAACGCCTGAGCGGGTCGACGGC
Source organism: Azohydromonas sediminis (assembly GCF_003574675.1). Classification (GTDB taxonomy): domain Bacteria; phylum Pseudomonadota; class Gammaproteobacteria; order Burkholderiales; family Burkholderiaceae_C; genus Calidifontimicrobium; species Calidifontimicrobium sediminis. The sequence continues at coordinate 121,904 of NZ_QOAZ01000001.1, read as the reverse complement.
CCGCCACGGCGGCGCGACGCGCGTGAAGATCACGAAGGCCTGACGGCGCAGGCGAACCGAGGAGTGAGCAAGATGGCCAAAAAGCGTTATGCAATGGTGATCGACCTGCACCGCTGCGTCGGTTGCGCGGCGTGTGACATCGCCTGCAAGTCCGAGAACAACGTGCCGGTGGAGTTCCACTGGTCGAACCACATCACGCAGACCAGCGGCACGTTCCCGAACGTCAAGTACCGCTACATCCCGACGCTGTGCAACCACTGCGACAACGCGCCCTGCGTGCAGAACTGCCCGACGACGGCGATGTACAAGAACGACGAGGGGCTGACGCTGCACAACCCCGACAAGTGCATCGGCTGCCGGCTGTGCCAGCTGTCGTGCCCGTACGGTGTGATCTGGTTCAACAAGGATGCGCCGCACCGCACCTACACCGACGACGAGCCACCGGCGATCAAGGGCGGCACGTTCCAGGGGCAGGAGGTGGCGCAGAAGTCGGGCGCGCCGATCCCGTACTACAACCCGGCGCGCGCGACGACCTACGCCGGCGTTCGCAAGCGCGGCACGGTCGAGAAGTGCACGTTCTGCGATCACCGTCTCGCAGTCGGCGAGCAGCCGGCGTGCGTCGTCGCCTGCCCGGCCGATGCGCGCATCTTCGGCGACCTCAACGACCCGGCGAGCCCGCCGAGCCGCGCGCTGGCCAGGCACAAGCCGAAGGTGCTGCAGCGCGAGCAGGGGACGCGCCCGCACGTGTTCTACATCCGCGACTTCGAGGGTTGAGCGCCGGCGGCGCGGCGGGCGGCCGCTCGCGGCCATGCCCTCGGCGCGCCGTTGGCGGGCGAGGCAGAATCCACGCCCGATGACGTCCGCGCCCCAAGACCCTTTGGCCGCCGGCGTGGCGCGCGCCAACGCCTTCTTCGCGCTGTCGCGATGTTTCGACCTGCCGACACGCTGGCCCGCCGACCTCGGCACCCTCGTGCGTGATGCGTTGGGACCGCTCGGCACGCCGGCGTCGCGGCTCGCCGACGAGATCGAGCGCCGCGGGAGCCTCGACGCGCTGGCGGCGGCGCACGCGCGGCTGTTCGTCGGCCCGTTCCGGGTCGACGCACCGCCGTGGGCGTCGGCCTACCTCGAGCCCGACGGCCAGCTGATGGGCACGGCGAGCGCTTATGCGCGCACGGCCTACGCCCGGGCCGGACTCGACACGACGACGCGCACCGAAGCTCCCGACCACGTCGCGTTCGAGCTGGAGTTCATGTACTACCTCGCATTTCGCGAAGCCGAGACCGGCGACGCGATCTGGTTCGAGCGCCAGGCGCGTTTCTGGCGCGAGCACCTCGGGCGTTGGCTGCCGCGGCTGGCGGCGCTGATGCGCGACGGGTCGCCGCGCGCCGCCCCGTACGCCGCGCTGGCCGATGTCGTGTCGGCGTTCTCGCCGCGCCTCGACGCGGCGTACGACTGCGACACGGGAGTGCCCCGGTGAAGGCATTCGGCATCGCCGGCCACTCGGGCATGGGCAAGACGACGCTGCTCGAGCGTCTCGTGCCCGAGTTCTCGTCGCGCGGCCTCGTCGTCTCGATCATCAAGCACAGCCACAAGTCGATCGAGGTCGACCGCCCCGGCAAGGACTCGTACCGCCTGCGCGAGGCGGGCTGCCGCGAGGTGCTGCTGCTCGGTCATGAACGCTGGGCGCTGATGCACGAGTTGCGCGGCGCTGCCGAGCCGTCGCTCGAGTACCTGCTGGAACGCCTGCAGCGCTGTGACCTCGTGCTCGTCGAGGGCTTCAAGCACGGCGATTTCCCGAAGCTCGAAGTCTGGCGCGCCGAACTCGGCAAGCCGACGCTGTGGCCCGAGTGGCCAGGCATTCTCGCGATCGCCAGCGATGCGGCGCTGCCGTGTGCCGGTGTCGCGCGGCTCGACCTCGGCGACACGCGCGCGGTCGCCGACTTCGTCTGGTCCCACGCCGAGAACCGCTGACGCGTCACGGTCGGCAGCGGTCGCGCGGGCGGGGGCTGCGATTTCGTCCTGCATTCCCGATGCACGGCACTTGTTGATGGTGGTCAACCGCCCCCCGGCGCGTGCGTTCAGAATACGCCAGGTGTCGGTGCCGTCGTGCCGACGCCTCGGCTCAGACCATCCATCCACCTTGATCGGGAGAACCTCGATGAAACAGCTTACCGCCGCCGCCCTGGTGGCGCTTGTGGCCCTGTACGGCCTGCCGGCCCACGCCCAGACGGCCACGAAGGACGCGCCGAAGGCCGAAGCCGCCAAGGCCGCCGACAAGGCCGCCTCCGACGCCGCGGCCAAGAAGGACGAAGCCAAGCCGGCGGCCGCGCCGAAGAAGGAGAAGAAGGGCGGCTGCTGAGCCGGTCTTCCTCGCGCTGGAGCGGAAAAGGGGACGGCGTCGCCGTCCCCTTTTCCTTTTTGCGCGCGGCCGGCAGCGTGGGCGCTGTCGGCTGCGGGTTTCGCGCGACTCAGAGCAGGATCACTTCGCGCCGGCCTTCTGCAGCTTCTCGAGGTCGGCCTCGAGCGAACGCACCCGGTTCTGCAGCGACGCGATACGCCCGTTGAGCGCGCCGACGTTGACGAACACCTCGTTCTCGGCCGGCGCGCTGAGCACGCCCGCGTAGCCGAGCCACGACGGCTCGTAGACCTTCACGTTGCGAAAGCCGAGGTCGCGCAGCACGACCGCCGTCTCCGAGGCGCGCACGCCGCTTTGGCAGTAGACGACGGTTTCCTTCGCCGGGTCGAGCTTCGCGTACAGTGCCTTGAGCTCGTCGGGGCTCTTGAGTGCCATGCCGTCGCGCGTCTTGACCTGCTTGGCGGCGAGCTTCGAAGCCGTCGCGGGGTCGACCCAGTTTTGCTCGTACGGTATGTTGAGGGCGCCTTGCACGTGGCCGCCGCGGATCGCACGGATGTCGTCGCCGGCGAACTCCTTCGGCGTGCGCACGTCGACGATCTGCGCGCCGCCGGCGCGCACGCGCTCGACGACGTCGTTCGTCCACAGCGTGCCGACGCGCTCGGCGGGCAGCTTCAGCGCCACCGGCGGCAGCTTCGTCGGTTCGGTGGCCAGGGGCTTGCCGGCGGCCTTCCAGTCGTCAATACCGCCGTGGTAGACCTTGCCGTGGCGCGCGCCGTAGTACTCGAGCATGCGCGCGGCGAAGTATGCGAACGAGTCGCCCTTCGTGCTGTAGACGATGACCTCGCGGTTGAGCACGTCCATGCCGGCGTCGCCGAAGAGCTTGGACGCCACCGCCGACGACGGCGGGTCCTCGCGGTTGGCGTCGCGGAACAGTTCGCCGACCCAGCCGATATTGACCGCGCCCGGAATGTGGCCCTCGGCGTAGTCGTCGGCGTCGCGCGCGTCCCAGACGATCGCGCCGCTTTGCAGTGCTTTCTCGACCGCCGCGGTGTCGACGATCAGCGACTGCGCCCACGCGGCGGGCCACGCCACGGCGGCGACGGCGCAGGCCGCCAGGAAACGAAGGAAGCGTCTCATCGATGGTCTCCTCTGAAGTTGAATGAACACGAGCCCCGCGGAACGCGCCTGCGGCCACGGGGGTCACGACTGCGGTCGCAGCCCCTCGAAACGGCGCTCCAGCCACGCCATGCCGCGCGCGGCGGCGAGCAGGAGCACGACGAAGCCCAGCGCCCACCAGCCCATGCCGATGCCGGTCAGCGCCGGCAGCGTCAGCTCTTCGATCGCGGTGGCCTTGTACCAGTCGTCGATCTGCGGCGTGAACTGCGCGTAGGCCCACACGCCGGCGAGCATGCCCAGCGCGAACAGCAGCCCGTCCTTGCGGCCGGTGGCGATCGCGGCCATCGACGTGCCGGGGCAGTAGCCGCCGATCACGAAGCCGGCACCGAACAGCAGCCCGCCGACGATCTGCGCCGTCCACTGCGTCTTCTCGATGTACAGCTCCGACAGGTCGAGCGCGCCGGCGCCCGACAGCACGGCCAGCCCGACCATCGCGGTGACGACGGCGGTGAACATCACCTTCACGACGGCCATGTCGTACAGGTAGAACACGGCGGTGAGCTTGCGCGCGCTGCCGAAGCCGGCGCGCTCGAGCGCGAAGCCGAAGCCCAGGCCGAGCACGAGCGCGATGCCGAGATCGGCGGCGAGCGAGAACTCGTGGAACGACTCGAGCGGGAACATCACAGCCACTCCTTGCGCACGAACCACGCCAGCGCGAACGCGCCGGCGAACACGGCCAGCAGGAACACGAGGCTGCCGGCGTTGAGCACCGCGCTGCCGGTCAGCGCCTGACCGCTGGTGCAGCCCTTGGCGATCTTCGCGCCCCACGCGGCGATGAAGCCCCCGACGAAGGCGAGCGCGAGGCGCTGACCGTCGCTGATGCGCGGGCCACGCTCGATCGTGAGCCGGAAGCGGCCGCCGAGCCAGCCCGACAGCGCCGCGCCGGCGAGTGCGCCCGCGAGCAGGAACAGCGTCCAGTTCAGCAGCGGCGCGCCGTCGTTCCAGTACTTCAGGTGCACGCTGCTTTGCTCGACGAGCGCCGGCGAGACGAGGCCGGTGAGCCAGGTCGCGACGGCGGCAAAGCCGGCCGTCGCACCGAGGCCGCGGCCGGTGACGGCGTAGGTCGCGAGCAGCACCAGACCGAGAAAGACCCCGGCCACGTAGGGGTTCCAGTAGGGGCGGGCGCGCACGGCCGGCCCGGCAGGGGCGGCCGTCGCGGGTGCACGGGTCATCAGGGCGTCCATGGTGACAACAGGGTAAATACAGGGGCCCGTATGTTAGCGCCGTTGGCTGCAAGCGGCTACCCGGGCGCTCACGGCACGAGCTGCGATACCGGTACCATCGCGCTCGCCTGCCCGGCATTGACCATCACCCAGCGCAGCGTGAAGCCGCCGACGAGCACGAGCGCGGCCGGCACGATCGTGTGCGGGATGCGGTGCGACAGCTCGAGCGCCTGCCACGCGATCGGCACCAGCAGGCCGAGGCCGACGACGATGCCCCAGAACGGCAGCGCGTACGGCCCGGTCATGATCAGCTGCGCGGCGTGGGCGTGCGACGCGCTCGACGTGTGCAGGTTGATGACGAGCAGCGCGATCAGGATCAGCTCGACGACGAGGAAGACGACGTCGTAGCGGATCAGCCCGTCGACGGTGTGCTTCGGCGGCGGGTTCGGGCCGACCGCCTGGATCAGCGACGCGAACGCGCCGCCGACGGGTCCGCTCGGCGCCGGCCGGCCCGGCAGCACGGCGCTGGCCAGGTGCACCATCGCGGTACCGGCCGACAGCCCCGACAGCAGGAACAGCGGGCCGAGGACGGCGCTGTTCCACAGCGGGCGCGCGACCATCGTGTTCAGCAGGATGCCGGTATAGATGCCCAGCCCGACGCCGAGCACGATGTTCGCCGCCCCCAGCGCACGCAGGCGTGCCGGGCGGTTCGCGATCGCGTCGGACACCCGGTGCAGCACCGGCAGCCTGCGTCCGAGCCACGGCCACGCGTCGGGCAGGCGCACCAGCGCCGAGACGAGCAACACCGCGTAGACGACGATCAGGATCCACGACCCCCACGCCATCGGCGACGTGTACTGGAACGTCACGAAGATGCGCCACGCGTACCAGCGGTGCGTCAGGTCCAGGAACAGCGCGAGCATGCCGACGTTGAGCAGCATGAAGCCCAGCAGCGGCGTCTGCATCGAGAAGAAGCCGCGGCCGTCGTCGCCCCTGGCCACGCGCAGCATCGCCAGCCCGGCGAGCACCATCATGCCGGCGACCATGCCGCCGACGAACAGATACAGCGGAATCTCCCAGCTCCACACCGCCAGGTGCGGGTCGACCAGCGGGTTGTGCCGGGTCGAGGTGACTTCGAGCATGACGGCTCCTCAGGTCAGGTAATAGACGCGCGGCCGCGTGCCGGCCTCGGGCAGCAGCGTGTGGTGCGTGCGCGTGCGCAGCAGCATGTTTACCGCGCTCTTCGGGTCGTCGAGGTCGCCGAAGTGCATGCAGTGCGTCGGGCACACCGACACGCACGCGGGGTCCTTGCCCTCCTTGACACGGTGCAGGCAGAACGTGCACTTGTCGACGTAGCCCTGCGGGTGCACGAAGCGCGCGTCGTACGGGCACGCGGCGATGCACGCCTTGCAGCCGATGCACTTGTGGGCCGTGACCTGCACCGTCTTGCCGAAGTCCTCGACGTGGCTCGCGCCAGTGGGGCAGCACGTCACGCAGGGCGGGTGGTCGCAGTGGTTGCAGCGCTCGCTGCGGATCTCCATCGACAGGTTCGGGAACGTGCCGCGCACCTCCGTCTTGATCCAGTCGCGGCAGTAGCCCTGCGGCACGTCGTTCTCGGTCTGGCAGGCGACGACGCAGTCCTGGCACCCGACGCACTTGCGGGTGTCGATGACCATTCCGAAGCGGGGCATCTCAGGCCTCCTTCACGAGCGTGACGAAGTTGCCGTGGATGCTCGTCGCACCCATCAGCGGGTCGGTCTTGTAGCGGGTGTTGAGCGCGCCGGCGCTCGCCCCCCGCCCCACCGCCGACTTGAGCATCTTGTTCTTGGCGCCGAACCCGTAGACGGTGTAGACGCAGTCCTCGCGGATGCGCTGCGTCACGCGCGCGCGGATGCGGTTGCTGACGATGCCGTCCTGGTTCTTGATCCGCACGTACTCGTGGTTCTTGACGCCCAGCTTCGCCGCGGTCGCCGGGTGGACCCAGACCTCGTTCTCGGGCATCAGGTCGTGCAGCAGCGGGTTGCTCTGCGTGCGCGTGAACGTGTGGCCTGGCGCGCGACCGGTGATCAGCCGCAGGTGGCCCTCGGGTGGCGGCTCGGGCGCGGTGTACTTCGGCACCGGGTCGAATCCGGCGGCGGCGAGCTGGTCGGACCAGAACTCGACCTTGCCACTGGGCGTGTCGAACTGAAGCTGCAGCCCTTCCTCGACGGTGGTGGGCTGGTGTGGCGCCACGATCACGCCTTCCTTCTTGAACTGGTCCCAGAAGTGGCCCGACTTCTCGACCCTCGCCCTCAGGTACTCCTCGATGTCGTCGAACGGCATGCACTCGCCAATGCCCAGCCGCACCGCGAGCTGCTTGGCGATCCACCACGCCGGCTTCTGGTCGTGCGGCGGGGCCACCACCGGCTGGCGCAGCGCGGCCCAGCCGTTGCGCCCGTACCCGGTCAGCAGCTCGTCGTAGCGCTCGAGGAACGTGGTGTCGGGCAGGATCACGTCGGCCCAGCCGGCGATGTCGCTCGGCACCGTGTCGCACACGACGAGCAGGTCGAGCTTCTGCATCGCCTCGACCGTCTCGGCCGGGTTCGGCAGCGCCTCCATCAGGTTCGTCGAATAGACGAACCAGCCCTTGATCGGGTACGGCTTGCCGCTGATCGTCGCGTCGCGGATGCTCGTCGTGATGCCCTCGTCGGCGAACGGATAGCGATCGGCGTCGCCGCCGTCGGCGCGCGGCTTGTCGCTCTTCGGGTACGGCGGCAGCGGGTAGCGCTCCATCTTGATGCCCTGCGACACGTACAGCCCGCCGCGGCGCCCGTAGTTGCCCAGCAGCGCGTTGAGCAGCGCGATCGCGCGGCTGCGCTGCGTGTCGTCGCCGTACCAGTTCACGCGCCGGCCCGGGTGCACGATGCAGGCCGGGCGCCGGCTCGCGAACTCGCGCGCGGCGGCGACGATCAGCTCGGGCGGCACGTCGCACTCCTTGGACGCCCACTCGGGGGTGTAGTCCTGGACCTCGGCTGCGAACTTGTCGAAGCCGTGGCCGTGCTGCTGCACGAACGCGCGGTCGTAGCGGCCTTCGCGCACGAGCAGGCCGCACCACGCGAGCAGCAGCGCGAGGTCGGTGCCGGGCCTGACCGGCAGCCAGTACTTGGCCTTGCTCGCCGCGACCGAGAAGCGCGGGTCGACGACGATCACCGGGATGCGGCGCTCGACCGCCTGCGCGAACTCCTGCACCTGCGAGTTGTGCATGTTCTCGCCGAGGTGCGAGCCGATCAGCACGAGGCAGTCGGTGTGCTTGATGTCGGTGGGCTCGGGCGACCCGACGCCGGCACCGAAGGTCAGTGTGAAGCCGACGTCGCGCGGCCCGCGGCACTGCGCGTACGACGGCGCCGCGTAATTGATGACGCCCCAGCTGCGCAGCACGTGCTGCACGAAGCGCTGTCCGAAGCCATGGTTGAACAGCGCGACCGACTCGGGGCCGTGCTCGGCCTTGATACTGTTCATGCGCTCGGCGACGTGGTCAAGTGCCTCGTTCCAGCTCACCGCCTTCCACTGCTCGCCGCCGCGGTCGCCGACGCGCATCAGCGGCTGGCGCAGGCGATCGGGGTCGTAGTGCGCGCCGACTGCCGCGGTGCCGCGCGGGCACAGGCGGCCCATACTCTGCGGGTCGAGCGGGTTGCCCTCGAACTTCCACAACTTGCCGTCGCGCAGGTGCGCGATGCCGCCGCAGCGCCAGAAGCACATCTCGCAGAACGTCGGCACGGTGGTCACGACGCCCTTGGGCGGCGCGTGGCCCAGCGCGGCGGCGTCGCGCATCCACAGCGGCGCGGCACCGCCGACGGCGGCCGCACCGGCGGTGCCGGCCGAGATGGCGAGGAATCGGCGTCGGGTGAGGGACGAAGTCATGGTCGGGACTCGATGGCGGTGCTTCGCATCGGCCGCTCGCGCGGCGGGCAACGGGGCACACGCTATCGCGACGCCGGGCCGACGACTTGTCGAAGATCAAATCGCCGCGGCGTCGGCGCGCACCTGCCGCCGCGATCTGGCCTGCTTTTGATCCGATCGGGGTGCCGCGCCACCGCCGCGGGCGTTGCGGCTCAGCTGCGCACGCGCGGCGGCACGTCGGCGGTGGACCACGCCTGCTGAGCGCGCGCCTCGGTCTCGCGCGCCGCGTCGAGACGGTCCTGCTGCCGCTGCGCGCGCGCCATGCCGGTCAGCGACCAGCCGTTGTCGGGGTAATGGCGCAGGTCCTCGGCGAAGACGCGCTCGGCCTCGTCGGGGCGGTGGGCGTCGAGCAGCGCGGCGCCCAGCGCGTGGCGCGTCGGCGCGAGCCACAGGTGCGGTTCGTCGTACTGCAGCGCGTCCTCGACGGCGGTGGCCTCGCGCAGCAGCGCGACGGCCTGCGCGTGCTGGCCGTGCGCGCGCGCCAGGTCGGCACGCAGCGTGAGCTCGGCAATGCGCACGAGCAGCGCCGCCGCGTTGATGTTCTTCAGCCGCACGGCCGCCAGCGCCGGGTCGGCGGCGGCGCGCTGCAGCGCGTCGAGCTCGCGCGCGGCGGCGTCGGGCCGGCCCTGCCGCGCGTGCGCGGTGCCGCGCGCGTAGTGCCAGATCGCCAGCGGGTACGGCCCCGGCGCATCGGGAGGGGCCATGCCGCGCAGCAGCCGGCCCCAGGTGCCGAAGCGCACCGCGGTGAAGTACGGCAGCACGGCGTAGTGGTGCGCGATCGCCACCCCCGGGTCGCGCCCGAGCGGGCCGCACGCGGCGGGCCATGCGGCCTCGGCGGCCTCGAACGCCAGCGCGCTGCGGCCGGCCATCGCGGCGGCGGCCCACAGGAAGTGGTGGTTGTGCGCCACGTAGCCGACGCGGTAGGCGCCCTGCGCGTCGACCTGCGCGAGGTAGCGCCGGTCGGCCTCGATCGAGCGCAGGTTGGCGGCGATCGCGTCGTCGTAGCGGCCCACGCGCATGTCGATGTGCGACGGCATGTGCAGCAGGTGCCCCGAGCCGGGGTAGGCGTTGCGCAGCGCATCGGCGCTGGCAAGGGCGCGCTGCGGCTGCGCCGACGACTCCTGCAGGTGGATCCAGTAGTGGTGCGCGCCGGCGTGGTCGGGCTGCAGCCGCAGCGCCTGCTGCAGCCAGGCTTCGATCTGGGGCGTCCACGGCAGCGGCCGGCCCTGCGCGTCCCACCAGTCGTAGGGGTGCAGGTTCATCAGCGCCTCGGCGGCGAGCAGCGCGACGTCGGCACTGCGCGGGTGGCGCGCGGCGAGCGCGCGCATCGCCTCGGCATACGCCGGCTCGTCGACGCGCCCGGCGCGCGGGTGGCGCCGCGACAGCGCGTCGATCAGGCTGCGCCGCTCGGCCGACGCGCGGTGCGCGTGCCGCCGCGCCTGCGCGAGCGCGTGCAGCACGCGCGGCTCGTCGTCGGCGCGCAGGTCGGCGTTGATCGTCGGCCCGAGCGCCCACGCCAGCGCCCACCAGCAGCTCGCGCAGCGCGCGTCGAGCGCGGCGGCGGCCTCGAACGAGCGGGCCGCCTCCTGCGGGTTGAAGCCATAGGCCAGCAGCATGCCCTGGTCGAAGTAGCGGCGCACGAGCGGATCGTGCGACTCGATCGCGTGGTGGGGGCCCGCGAGGCCATCGAACAGCGGCGCCGATGGCCGCGCACGCGCGGCCCACGTCGGCCGCGTGGCGGCGAGCGCGAGGCCGAGCACGCCGCGCAGCACTTGCCGACGGCGGGGCGATGCAACCGGCGTCGATTCACGGCACCGCGCAGGCCGGCTTGCGGTTGGGGCGTCCATCGGGCGCGCGCAGTGTAGGTCCGAATCCCGCGCCGCCCGGCCCGGAAGGCGGTCTCGGCGGCGTTGGCCGAGCGGCCGGCGCGTGTCCCGATGTAGGCCGTGCGCTGGCAGCCGGGTCTGTCGCCGCAGTGCCCGCCTCAAGGAACGTCCTTCGGCGGTCTGGAGCGTCGGGCGCCGCGGGGTGTAAAGATGACTTGACACCACAAGAAGTAAGCCTAAGATGACAACGTCCACCGGCTCCCGCTGCGATGACCTCCACCCCGACGAACGCCGAGTTGCCCACGCGTATCGATCCCGCCGCCGCGGGAGCGCCCGCGATGACGGCCACGGCGGTCGTGCTCGAGCGTCCGCAGGCGCTGTCGCTGGCCCGTCTGCCACTGGATGCGCCGGGGGAGGACGACCTCGTCGTCGACATCGAGTGGAGCGGCATCAGCACCGGCACCGAACGCCTGCTGTGGAGCGGGCGCATGCCCCCGTTCCCCGGCTTGGGGTACCCGCTGGTGCCCGGCTACGAATCGGTCGGGCGCGTGCGCCAGGCGGGCAGCGCCACCGCGGTTCGCCCGGGCCAGCGCGTCTTCGTGCCCGGCGCAAGGTGCTACGGCGCGGTGCGCGGCCTGTTCGGCGGCGCCGCGTCACGCGTCGTCGTGCCGGCGGCGCGCGTCGTGCCGCTCGATGACCGGCTCGCCGAGCGCGGCGTGCTGCTCGCACTCGCCGCCACCGCGTACCACGTCAGTGCCCAGGCGGGCGGCCGGCACCCCGACCTGATCGTCGGCCACGGCGTGCTCGGCAGGTTGCTCGCGCGCATTGCGGTGGCCTGCGGCGCGAAGCCGGTGGTGTGGGAGACCCACCCCGACCGTCGCGGCGGTGCGCTCGGCTACGACGTGATCGACCCGAGCGACGACGCGCGCCGCGACTACCGCTCGATCTGCGACGCGAGCGGCGCCAAAGGCCTGCTCGACACGCTGATTGCACGCCTGGCGCCCGGCGGCGAGGTCGTGCTCGCCGGCTTCTACGACGAGCCGCTGTCGTTCGCGTTCCCGCCGGCGTTCATGCGCGAGGCGAGCCTGCGCATCGCGGCGCAGTGGCAGCCGGGGGACCTCGCGGCGGTCAAGCAGCTGGCCGAGTCGGGCGCGCTGTCGCTCGACGGCCTGATCACGCACCGCGTCGACGCACGCCAGGCCGATGCCGCCTACCGCACCGCGTTCGGCGACCCCTCGTGTCTCAAGATGGTTCTCGACTGGAGGTCCTGCCCATGAGTGCTCCGACACCGGCCACGGCCACCGTCCAGTTCAGGCAGCGCGAGCGCCTGCGCGCCGAAGCGGCCGTCGAGCCGGACGCGCCGGCCGCGGGCCCGGTGACCAAGGCCACGCAGATCATCGCGATCTACGGCAAGGGTGGCATCGGCAAGAGCTTCACGCTGGCCAACCTGAGCTACATGATGGCGCAGCAGGGCAAGAAGGTGCTGCTGATCGGCTGCGACCCGAAGAGCGACACCACGTCGCTGCTCTTCGGCGGCAAGGCCACGCCGACGATCATCGAGACGAGCGCGAAGAAGAAGCTCGCCGGCGAGCCGGTCGCGATCGGCGACGTGTGCTTCAAGCGCGACGGCGTGTTCGCGATGGAGCTCGGCGGCCCCGAGGTCGGCCGTGGCTGCGGCGGGCGCGGGATCATCCACGGCTTCGAGACGCTCGAGAAGCTCGGCTTCCACGAGTGGGGCTTCGACTACGTGCTGCTCGACTTCCTCGGCGACGTGGTCTGCGGCGGCTTCGGCCTGCCGATCGCGCGCGACATGTGCCAGAAGGTCATCGTCGTCGGCAGCAACGACCTGCAGTCGCTGTACGTGGCCAACAACGTCTGCCGCGCGGTCGAGTACTTCCGCAAGCTCGGCGGCAACGTCGGCGTCGCCGGCATGGTGATCAACAAGGACGATGGCACGGGCGAGGCGCAGGCCTTCGCGAGGAACGCCGGCATCCCGGTGCTCGCGTCGATCCCGGCGCACGAGGACATACGCCGCAAGAGCGCGGCGTACGAAATCATCGGCAAGCCCGATGGTCCGTGGGGACCGCTGTTCGTGCAGCTCGCGACCCACGTCGCCGAGGCGCCGCCGGTGCGACCGGTGCCGCAGTCGCAGGACGAGCTGCTGGCGCTGTTCTCGAGCGATGCGGTCGGCCGCGACGTCGTGCTCGAGCCGGCGACGGTGTTCGACATGATGGGCTCGACCGAGGTCACGAAGCCCTCGCTCGAAGTGATCTACGACGCTGCCTGAGGCCGTGGCCGTGGACAAGACCATCCCGATCGTCGCCAACCCCGCGGGGCTGATCGCCGACGGCCTAGGCTGCCACTCGGGCCGCGAGCAGCTCGTCGCGGCCGCCGAGGCTGCCGGCAAGAGCGAGACGCTGGAGCGCTACGCGGCGGACTACCCGAAAGGCCCGCACGACCAGCCGCAGAGCATGTGCCCGGCGTTCGGCGCGCTGCGCGTGGGGCTGCGCATGCGCCGCACGCAGACGATCCTGTCGGGGTCGGCGTGCTGCGTCTACGGCCTCACGTTCACGAGCCACTTCTACGGCGCGCGCCGCCCGGTCGGCTACGTGCCGTTCAACAGCGAGACGCTCGTCACCGGCAAGTTGTTCGAGGACATCCGCGAGGCCGTCTACGCGCAGGCCGACCCGGCGCAGCTCGACGCGATCGTGATCATCAACCTGTGCGTGCCGACCGCCAGCGGCGTGCCGCTGCAGCTGCTGCCGAAAGAGATCGACGGCGTGCGCATCATCGGCATCGACGTGCCGGGCTTCGGCGTGCCGACGCACGCCGAGGCGAAGGACGTGCTCGCCGGCGCGATGCTCAAGTACGCGCGCGCCGAGGTGATGGCGGGCCCCGTGCAGGCGCCGGCGAACGCGCGCGCCTCGGGCAAGCCCACAGTGACGCTGCTCGGCGAGATGTTCCCGGCCGACCCGGTGGGCATCGGCATGCTGCTGGCGCCGCTCGGCCTGGCCGCCGGTCCGGTGGTGCCCACGCGCGAGTGGCGCGAGCTGTATGCCGCGCTCGACGGCTCGCTGGTCGCCGCGCTGCACCCGTTCTACACCGCGAGCATCCGCGAGTTCGAGGCCGCCGGCCGGCCGGTCGTCGGCTCGGCGCCCGTCGGCCACGACGGCACCGAGGCGTGGCTGCAGGCCGTCGGCGACGCGATGAACGTGCCGCAGGCGCAGATCGACGCGGCGAAGAACCAGTGGCTGCCGGCGATCCGCGGCGCGCTGGCGAAGACGCCGATCAAGGGGCGCATCACGCTGTCGGGCTACGAAGGCTCGGAACTGCTGGTGGGCCGCCTGCTGGTCGAGAGCGGCGCCGACCTGCGCTACGTCGGCACCGCGTGCCCGCGCACGCCGTTCAGCGACGCCGACCGCCAGTGGCTCGAGGCGCATGGCGTGCGCGTGCAGTACCGCGCCTCGCTCGAGCAGGACCTTGCGGCGATGCACGAGTTCGAGCCCGACCTCGCGATCGGCACGACGCCGGTCGTTCAGGAGGCCAAGCAGCACCGCATCCCGTCGCTGTACTTCACGAACCTGATCTCGGCGCGCCCGCTGATGGGCGTGGCCGGCGCCGGCTCGCTGGCGCAGGTGATCAACGCGGCGATCGCCAACAAGGCGCGCTTCGACCAGATGAGCGAGTTCTTCGGCGACACCGGCATCGGCGACCGCGCCGGCGTGTGGGACCACACGCCGGCGCTGCGCCCCGAGTTCCGCGCCGAGGTGCGGCGGCAGACCGAGAAGGCCGCGAAGCGCCGCCAGGCCGAACAGATGATCTAGGAGACGACGACATGAGCCCCCACGCTCACTTCGTTCGCTGCCCCCCGAGGGGGCGCTCATCGCCCTTCGGGCGGGGCGAGTGCTGAGATGTACGTCCTCGACCACGATCGTGCCGGCGGCTACTGGGGCGCCGTCTACGTCTTCACGGCCATCAAGGGCCTGCAGGTGGTCATCGACGGCCCGGTGGGCTGCGAGAACCTGCCGGTGACGTCGGTGCTGCACTACACCGACGCGCTGCCGCCGCACGAGCTGCCGATCGTCGTCACGGGGCTCGCCGAAGAGGAGCTCGGCCGCGACGGCACCGAAGGCGCGATGAAGCGCGCGCACTCGGTGCTCGACCCCGACCTGCCGGCCGTCGTCGTCACCGGCTCGATCGCCGAGATGATCGGCGGCGGCGTGACGCCCGAGGGCACCAACCTGCTGCGCTTCCTGCCGCGCACGATCGACGAGGACCAGTGGCAGGCCGCCAACCGCGCCATGATGTGGCTGTGGACCGAGTACGGCCCGGGCCGCAAGGTGCCGCCGCGTGAGCGCCAGGACGGCGAGAAGCCGCGCGTGAACATCATCGGCCCCTGCTACGGCACGTTCAACATGCCGAGCGACCTGGCCGAGATCCGCCGCCTCGTCGAGGGCATCGGCTGCGAGGTGAACATGGTGTTCCCGCTCGGCAGCCACCTGGCCGACGTGGCCAGGCTCGCCAACGCCGACGTCAACGTCTGCATGTACCGCGAGTTCGGCCGCCTGCTGTGCGAGGCGCTCGAGCGCCCTTACCTGCAGGCGCCGATCGGGCTGCACAGCACGACGGCGTTCCTGCGCGAACTCGGCAGGCTCACCGGTGTCGACCCCGACCCCTTCATCGAGCGCGAGAAGCACACCACGGTCAAGCCGATCTGGGACCTGTGGCGCTCCGTGACGCAGGACTTTTTCGGCACCGCGAGCTTCGCGGTGGTCGCCAACGAGACGTACACGCGCGGGCTGCGCCACTTCCTCGAAGACGAGCTCGGCCTGCCATGCCACTTCGCGGTCGCGCGCCGGCCGGGCGAGAAGACGAACAACGCCGAGGTGCGCAAGCTCGTGCACGAGAAGGCGCCGCTCGTGATGTTCGGCAGCTACAACGAGCGCATGTACCTGGCCGAGCGCGGCACGGGTGGCCGCCCCGGCATGAGCGGCGCCTACATCCCGGCGTCGTTCCCGGGCGCGATCATCCGCCGCGCCACCGGCACGCCGTTCATGGGGTACGCCGGCGCGACCTACGTCGTGCAGGAGTTCTGCAACGCGCTGTTCGATGCGCTGTTCCACATCTTGCCGCTGGGCACCGACCTCGACCGCGTCGATGCGACGCCGGCGCGCCTCGGCGAGGGCCACAGCAAGCCGTGGAACGCCGAGGCGCAGCGGCTGCTGGCCGACCTCGTGCAGCGCGAGCCGGTGCTGGTGCAGATCTCGGCGGCCAAGCGGCTGCGCGACCGCGCCGAGCGCGACGCGCAGCAGGCCGGCGAGGACACCGTCACTGCCGAACGCGTGGCGCGCGCGCAGCGCGCGCTGCAGGGAGAGCCCGCGTGAGCCGGGCGAACAGCACACCACGATTGACGCGGTTTCGGCCGCGGCAAAACCCCGGCGCGGGGGTTGCGCGCGAAAGAGGAGGGCCGCAAGGCCCGACTGGGACAGGGCCGGCAGGCCCGAACGGAGGTAAAGGAAATGGCTGACTCTCGAGAAGGCTCGCTGTCCGGGCTGACAGATGCCGAAGCCAAGGAGTTCCACGGCATCTTCATGACGAGCTTCATCATCTTCACGGTGATCGCGGTGATCGCGCACTTCCTCGCGTGGCAGTGGCGGCCCTGGCTGCCCGGCCCCGGCGGTTACGCGTCGATCATCCACGACGCCAAGGACGTCGTCACCGCGTACCTGGCGGTGGCGTTCACCGCTTAAGGAGGCACCGACATGTGGCGCATTTGGACTCTCTTCGATCCGCGCAGGACGTTGATCGCCTTGTTCACGTTCCTGTTCGTGCTGGCGCTGGTCATCCACTTCATCCTGCTGAGCACGACCCGCTTCAACTGGCTGGAGGGGGCACCGGCGAAGAAGACGGCGGAGGTGCAGACGGGCACCACGCAGGTGGCCGTGCTGCCGAGCAGCAAGCCCTAGGCCGTCGGCGGCACGAGTGGCGGCGGGGCCCGGACCGGACGTCCGGCCCCGCACGCCGACGCCAGCGAACCGGCGCAGGCCGCCGCGGCGCGGCCTCATGAAACGGGGATGTGATCATGGCCATGCTCAGCTTTGAACGAAAGTACCGCGTGCGCGGCGGCACCCTGATCGGGGGCGACCTGTTCGACTTCTGGGTCGGGCCGTTCTACGTGGGCTTCTTCGGCGTCACCACGATCTTCTTCTCGCTGGTGGGGACGCTGCTCATCGTCTGGGGCGCCTCGCAGGGGCCGACGTGGAACCTGTGGCAGATCAGCATCGCCCCGCCCGACCTGAAATACGGGCTCGGCTTCGCGCCGCTGATGGAAGGCGGCCTGTGGCAGCTGATCACGGTGTGCGCAATCGGCGCCTTCGTCTCGTGGATGCTGCGCGAGGTCGAGATCTGCCGCAAGCTCGGCATCGGCTACCACGTGCCGTTTGCGTTCGGCGTCGCGATCTTCGCGTACGTGACGCTGGTCGTGTTCCGGCCGCTGCTGCTGGGTGCCTGGGGGCACGGCTTCCCGTACGGCATCTTCAGCCACCTCGACTGGGTGTCGAACGTCGGCTACCAATACCTGCACTTCCACTACAACCCGGCGCACATGCTCGCGATCACGTTCTTCTTCACGACGACGTTCGCGCTGTCGCTGCACGGCGGCCTGATCCTGTCGGTGACGAATCCGAAGAAGGGCGAGCCGCTGAAGAACGCCGAGCACGAGAACACCTTCTTCCGCGACGCGATCGGCTACTCGATCGGTGCGCTGGGCATCCACCGCCTCGGGCTGTTCCTGGCGCTGTCGGCCGGGTTCTGGAGCGCGGTGTGCATCATCATCAGCGGACCGTTCTGGACCCGCGGCTGGCCCGAGTGGTGGAACTGGTGGCTGAACCTGCCCATCTGGCAATGACGCCGCCCACACCCTGAGGAGCAAGGACCATGGCCTTCGAGTACCAGAACCTCTTCACGCGGGTGCAGGCGCACGCCCCGTCGTACATGGGCGTGCCGCACGACCGCGGCCAGGCCGACCGCCTCGGCAAGCCGTTCCACGCGAAGCTGCTGGGCTTCTTCGGCGACGCGCAGATCGGCCCGTTCTACCTTGGCTTCTACGGGCTGGCGTCGATCATCTGCGGCTTCATCGCGATCGAGATCATCGGCCTGAACATGCTGGCCTCGGTCAACTGGGATCCGCGCGAGTTCCTGCGCCAGCTGCCGTGGCTCGCGCTCGAGCCGCCGCCGCCCCAGTACGGGCTGAGCCTGCCGCCGCTCAACGAGGGTGGCTGGTGGCTGATGGCGGGCTTTTTCCTGACCGCGTCGATCCTGCTGTGGTGGGTGCGCATGTACCGGCGCGCACGTGCGCTCGGGCTGGGCACGCACATCGCGTGGGCCTTCGCCGCGGCGATCTGGCTGTACCTGGTGCTCGGCTTCATCCGTCCGCTGCTGATGGGCAGCTGGTCCGAGGCGGTGCCGTTCGGCATCTTCCCGCACCTGGACTGGACCGCCGCGTTCAGCATCCGCTACGGCAACCTGTTCTACAACCCGTTCCACGCGCTGTCGATCGCGTTCCTCTACGGCTCGACGCTGCTGTTCGCGATGCACGGCGCGACGATCTTGGCCGTCAGCCGCTTCGGCGGCGAGCGCGAGATCGAGCACGTCGTCGACCGCGGCACGGCGCACGAGCGCGCGGCGCTGTTCTGGCGCTGGACGATGGGCTTCAACGCGACGGCCGAGTCGATCCACCGCTGGGCGCTGTGGTTCGCGGTGCTGTGCCCGCTGACCGGCGGCATCGGCATCCTGCTGACCGGCACTGTCGTCGACAACTGGTACCTGTGGGCCGTCAAGCACGGCGTCGCACCGATGTACCCGGCCGTGTGGCCGCCCGTGTCCGACCCTGCCCTGGGAGTCACGCCATGAACGAACGCGCCACCGAGTTCTTCCTGCGCACGACACCGTGGCTGTTCGTCGCCGCTGGCGCGCTGCTGCTCGCCGGCTGCGAACGCCCGCCGATCGAGACCCGGCAGATCGGCTATCGCGGCGTCGCGATGGAGGACGTCGTCAACCCGCGCATCGCCGCGGCGAAGGCCGCCGCCAACGAGGTCCCGGCCGCGATCCCGCCGGTGCCCAGCGACGGACCGAAGGCCAAGGACGTCTACCAGAACGTCCAGGTGCTCGGCGACCTGAGCGTCGGCGAGTTCACGCGCCTGATGGTCGCGATCAGCAACTGGGTCGCGCCGCAGCAGCAGTGCGCGTACTGCCACAAGGGCGACAACTTCGCCGCCGACGACCTCTACACGAAGATCGTCTCGCGCAAGATGCTGCAGATGACGCGGCACATCAATGCGAACTGGACGCAGCACGTCGCCAACACCGGCGTCACGTGCTACACCTGCCACCGCGGCGAGCCGGTGCCTGCCAACGTGTGGTTCACGCTCGCGCCGCCGCCGCAGCACGCGCGCATGACCGGCGGCAGCGGCGAGTACGTGCAGAACAAGGCCTTCGCGGCGGTGGGCGCGACGTCGCTGCCGGCCGACCCGTTCACGCCGTACCTGCTCGACGCCGAGGCGATCCGCATCATCGGCAAGACGGCGTTGCCCACCGGCAACGACTACAGCATCCAGCACACCGAGCGCACGTACGGACTGATGATCCACATGTCCGAGTCGCTGGGCGTCAACTGCACCCACTGCCACAACTCGCGCTCGTTCGCCGAGTGGTCGGCGAGCCCGCCGCCGCGCCTGACGGCGTGGCACGGCATCCGCATGGCGCGCGAAGTCAACAACGAGTACCTGGTACCGCTGACCGACGTGTTCCCCGCCCACCGCCGCGGCGAGCTGGGCGACGTCGCGAAGATCAATTGCGCGACCTGTCACAACGGCCAGAACAAGCCGCTGGGCGGCATCAGCATGCTCAAGGATCACCCGGAGCTGATCGGCAAGGCGGTGGCGCGCGTCGCGACGCCGCCGTCGGTGCTGGCCCCCGGGCTGGCCACGCTGTACTTCGGCGTCAACTCCACCGCGCTGACCGACACCGACCAGGCCATCGTGCGCGACTTGGTGAAGACGGCTGCCGGCAAGCGGCTCGTGATCTCGGGCTACCACTCAGCCACCGGCACGCTCGAGCACAACCAGGAACTGGCCAAGCAGCGGGCGTTCGCGGTGCGCGACGCGCTGGTGGCGGCCGGCGTGCCGCAGGCGCGCGTCGAACTGCTGCGACCGCAGCGCACGCAGGCCAACGTCGCCGGCGAAGACCCGCAGGCGCGGCGCGTCGAGGTGCGCGTGCAGTGAGGCGGGCTGGACGATGCGCGCGAGCACCCCTGGCGACCCCCGCTGCAACGCCGACGCGCCGGGCGCCAGCGGCGGCGACGGCGTCGACATCCGGTCCACCCCGGCGCTGCCGGGTAGCCCACTCGCGAAGGCCGTCGTCGCGCTGGTCGGTGTGGCCGGCCTCGCGTGGGGCTACCAGTTCGGTGCGCAACTCAGCGGCCCGTGGCTCGGCGTCGCCACGGCGCTCGGCAGCGGGCTGTTCGGCGTGCTGCTGGCCGACTCGGCCATCGATGTGCTGACGCGCGCCGCCGACCGCCGCGGCAGCGCGCCGCGCTGAGCGGCTCGACGCGCGTCACCGGCGGCCAACGACGACTTCGCGGCCCCGGCGCTGCCCACGTGGCACGGCGGCGCCCATCGTCGTCGAGACCCCGGTGCGCGCTATGGCTTCGTCATGCCCGCCGACGCGACACCCGGCGCGGCGTTGCCCGAGGCCGCGGATGGGGCGGGCATCGTGCCGGCGGCCGCCACGCTGCGACGGCGGTCACCGACGAGCGCCGTCATCGCGGCGATCGTCGCCAGCAGCAACGCGATCTCGATCGCGTAGACGAACGTGTAGCCGGTCGCCTCGTGTGCCAGCGCGGCCCCGAAGCCGCCGCGCATCGCGACCGCGCCGACGGCATCGCGCAGAATGCCGCCCAGCGCGACGGCGACCCCGGCCGACGTCGCCTGCACCGCGCCCCAGGCGCCGAGCGCGAGCCCGACGTGTTCCGAGGGAGCGCGGTTCATCGTGAGGGTCAGCGTGCCGTGGCTGAAGATGCCGCCGGCGAAACCGATCAGCCCGACGCCGGCGGCGAACAGCACCACCGACGACACCGTTGCGGCCACGATCACGGCGGCGAACGCCGGGATGCCGAGCCACGCGCCGAGCGCCGACATGCGCGCCGGGTCGGCGCCGCGCCCGAGCACGTGCGACGCCCAGCCGAACCCGATCAGCCCGCCGAGCGCCAGCGTGGCCGTCAGCCACGTCGTCTGGCCGACGCTCATGCCGAGCACCTGACCGCCGTAGGGCTCGAGCAGCACGTCCTGCATCGCGAAGGCCATCGTGCCCAGTGCGATCGCCACCAGCCGGCGACGGGCACCGTCGCCTTCGATGTAGGTGCTCCATGCCTCGCGGAACGACGGCTCCTGCGTGCGCTCGGCGAAGCGGCCGCGCACGCGCGGCTCCTGCTTCCACAGCGCGATGCCGTTGAGCACCATCGTCGCCAGTGCCGCGGCCTGGATGACCTGCACGAGCCGCCCGGGCGTGAAGTCGCGCAGGTAGGCGCCGAACAGGAACGCGCTGACGATGGTGCCCAGCAGCAGCACCACGTACATCAGGCCGACGACGCGCGGCTGCGACGCCTTCGGCGCGAGGTCGGTGGCCAGCGCCAGCCCGGCGGTCTGCGTCGTGTGCAGCCCGGCGCCGACCGCGAGGAAGGCGAGGGCGGCGCCCATCTGGCCGATCCACGCCGGCCACTGGCTCGCGTTGCCGGCGCCGGAGAGCACGAGCAGCGCGAACGGCATCACCGCGAGGCCGCCGAACTGGATCAGCGTGCCCATCCAGATGAACGGCACGCGTCGCCAGCCGAGCGCCGAGCGGTGGTGGTCGGAGCGGAAGCCGACGAGGGCGCGCAACGGCGCGTACAGCACCGGCAGCGCGACCATCAGCGCGACGAGCGAGGCGCTGACGCCGAGCTCGACGATCATCACGCGGTTGAGCGTGCCCACGAGCAGCACGAGCGCCATGCCGACCGACACCTGGAACAGCGACAGGCGCAGCAGCCGCGACAGCGGCAGCTCGGGCGTCGCGGCGTCGGCGAAGGGGAGGAACGCGGGCCCGAGACGGGCCCAGCGGGACATCAGAGCGCGGCTGTAGCGGTTCACGGACGGCCCTCGACGCGATGAACGGTCGACACCTGGACGCGGTCGGACGGCATGGCTGATACAGGCGTCGCGCTCGGCAGCGCGCAGATCATGGCAGTCGCGATGCAGCCACCCGCCCACGACCCCCGCCGCGGCCGGCGGGACAGGCGTGCAGCGGGGTGGCTGCGCGTCGGACGGCTCTTACGGCTTCTCGGCCGTCACCGACGCCAAGGGTGTCGGTGGGGACTCGACCTGGGCGGCGGTCTTGGCCGGCTTGCCTTCCCAGTACGCCTTCATCCAGGTCGTGTTCATGAGGATCGACGCGTGCACCAGCAGCGCGATCACGGCCACGCTGCCCAGGAACAGCGGCAGCCCCACCGTCGGCTTGACGACGCACCAGATTTTTCCGTAGATCATGTCAGTCCTCCGCGCCTACTTCAGCCACGGGCTGTAGATGAACGCCAGCAGGTGTGCCAGTGCGGCGAACAGACCGAAGATCTGCGTGCCCTGGATGACCTTGCTGTGCAGCTCTTCCGATTCCTCTTCGGTCAGCCCCGTGGGCCAAACCCGCGTCGGATCCGATTTCAGTGCCATGTGCCCTCCTGTCAGGAAGATCGAATGTGCGTGCGCAACCCACACGCGGGTACTGCTCCGCAGCCAATGGCACCGTTGGGGTACCACTGGATGTAATGTCCATATTACAGCACAGCATGTCAAGGAGAAGTGACACACGCGCGTGGCGCGCTTGACGCGCCGCAAGCCGCGCGTCGCTCGCTGGGGTCCGGTGTGGCGCAGCGGTGACGGGGCGCGGCACGGCGCGAGGGTGCACGCGGCTGGGCGCCGGGTGTCACACGGTGACGGCAGTGGCGACTGCGGGGGGAGGGCGCGTGCGGTGCCGCGGACGTCGCCGCGTGCCGAAGGGCGCGCTCGCGCCGATGCGCGCCGACGCTGGCCTGCCCGGAGGGACTCGAACCCCCGACCTGCTGCTTAGAAGGCAGCTGCTCTATCCAGTTGAGCTACGGGCAGACGACGCGGTGATTGTCCGGGAATGCGTGGTGCCGCGCAGGATCAGCGCGCGCGGTACTGCGTCGTGCCGAACAGCGTCTCGCGTGCCTTGTCGTCGACGAGCGGCTTGCGGCGGTCGGCGAGCACCTCGACGCCGCGCTGCACCGCCGGGCGTGCGGCGATCTCGTCGAACCAGCCCTTCAGGTGCGGATAGTCGTTCCAGTCGATGCCCTGGTTCTTCCACGAGCGCAGCCAAGGGAAGATCGCGATGTCGGCAATCGTGTACTCGTCGCCGGCGATGTAGCGGTGCTTGGCGATCTGGCGGTTCATCACGCCGTACAGGCGCTTGGCCTCGTTGGTGTAGCGCTCGATCGCGTACGGGATCTTCTCGGGCGCGTACAGGCGGAAGTGGTGTGCCTGCCCGAGCATCGGCCCGACGCTGCCCATCTGGAACATCAGCCACTGCAGCACCTCGTACTTGCCGCGCACGTCGGCCGGCAGGAACTTGCTGGTCTTCGCGGCGAGGTACAGCAGGATCGCGCCCGACTCGAACATCGAGATCGGCCGGCCGTCCGGCCCGTCGGGGTCGACGATGGCCGGGATCTTGTTGTTCGGGCTGATCGCGAGGAACTCCGGTGCGAACTGGTCGCCCGCGCCGATGTCGACGGCGTGCACGCGGTACGGCAGCCCGCACTCCTCGAGCATGATGTGAACCTTGTGGCCGTTGGGCGTGGCCCACGAATACACTTCGATCATCGGTGTCCTCTCGTCGCCCGTTGGCTTCGGGCTGGGGCACGACTCTAGTGGAATGACGCCGAGATTGCTCGAAACGATCAGGCGCTGGCTGCCACGCCGGGGCGCGGACGCTCCGGTCGAGCTGACGCAATGGGCCGCCGTACGGCACTGCAGCTGCAAGGTCCGGCCCGGCGGCGCCGGCGTGCTGATCGAGAGCACGGCACCCGACGATGCGTGGCGCCTCGAATGGGGCCCGAGCCAGCGGTCCTACATCGGCGGGTCCGAGCTGCGGCTGCGCGCGGCGCTCGGCGCCGACGAGACGCTGCAGTTCGTCGTCCTGACGCGGCCGCTGATGCAGGCGCTCGAGACCGAGATCTTCGAGCAGTACACCGAGGACCTGCGCACCCGCGCCGACACCGCCACGCCCGACGAGATGCGCTGGCTGGTGCTGTACCCGAAGTTGACGTCGACGGAGCTCGGCGTGCTGCGGGACCATTTCGGCGCCGCCGGGCACCCGAAAGCGGCGCTGATGGACTGGCTCGCCGGCGAGCTGAGCGACGCCCTGGCGATGGCCGCCACCGGCTGGCTGCGCGCCGACACGCCGCTGGTGCTCGTCGTGCAGCGCGGGCGGCTGACGCTGCGCACGCCGATGCCGCAGCCGCAGGCCGCGGCCTGCGACGACGCGCTCGCGCTGTTTCGCGTCGCGCTGCGCGAGGCCCGCGCCGTCCATGCCCGCTGGGCCGCGACGGGTTCGTCCAACGCGAGCGGCGCGTAGGTGTGCCGTGCCGGGGAGGCACGGCGATCGTTCGCGGCGTCAGGCCACGTGGCGGCCGAGTTCCATCTTCGCGATCGCGTTGCGGTGCACCTCGTCGGGGCCGTCGGCGAAGCGCAGCGTGCGCACGTGCGCGTAGTACTGCGCGAGCGGGAAGTCCTGACTCAGCCCGCCGCCGCCGTGCACCTGGATCGCCCAGTCGAGCACCTGGCACGCCATCGTCGGCGCGACGACCTTGATCATCGCGATCTCGCCCTTGGCCGCCTTGTTGCCGGCGGTGTCCATCATCCACGCGGCTTTGAGCGTCAGCAGCCGCGCCTGCTCGATCATGCAGCGCGCCTCGGCGATGCGCTCCTGCGTCACCGTCTGCTGCGCGATCGGCTTGCCGAACGCGACGCGGCGCGACGCGCGCTGGCACATCATCTCGAGCGCGCGTTCCGCCAGCCCGATCGTGCGCATGCAGTGGTGGATGCGCCCCGGGCCGAGCCGCCCCTGCGCGATCTCGAAGCCGCGTCCCTCGCCGAGCAGGATGTTCGATGCCGGCACGCGCACGTTCGTGAAGTCGACCTCCATGTGCCCGTGCGGCGCGTCGTCGTAGCCGAACACCGACAGCGGCCGCAACACCCTGACCCCCGGCGTGTCGGCGGGCACCAGGACCATCGACTGCTGGCTGTGGCGCGGTGCGGCCGGGTCCGTCTTGCCCATGAAGATGTAGATCTTGCAGCGCGGGTCGCCGGCGCCGCTGGTCCACCACTTGCGGCCGTTGATCACGTAGTCGTCGCCGTCGCGCTCGATGCGCGCCTCGATGTTGGTCGCGTCCGACGACGCCACTGCGGGCTCGGTCATCGCGAAGGCGCTGCGGATCTCGCCGGCCAGCAGCGGCTCGAGCCAGCGCTTCTTCTGCTCGGGCGTGCCATAGCGCACCAGCACTTCCATGTTGCCGGTGTCGGGTGCCGAGCAGTTGAACACCTCGCTGGCCCACGGCACGCGGCCCATGATCTCCGCGAGCGGCGCGTACTCCTGGTTCATCAGGCCCGCGCCGTATTCGCTGTCGGGCAGGAAGAGGTTCCACAGCCCGGCCGCGCGCGCCTTCGGCTTGAGCTCCTCGATCACCGGCACCGGCGTCCAGCGTCGCCCGGCGCGGGTGTTCGCGTCGATCTCGTCCCAGTAGCGCTGCTCGGCCGGGTAGACGTAGGCGTCCATGAACTCGCGCACCTGGGCCTGCAGCTGCTTCGTGCGCGGGGAATAGTCGAAGTCCATCGTCGTCTCCGGTGTCGTCGTCGTCAGGCCGCGCGCTGCGCGAAGGCCCAGCCCAGTTCGGCCAGCGGCCGTGCGCCGGCCGCGGCCTGCCTCGCCTGCGTGCTCGACGCGGTGCCGTCGACGACGCGCTTGGCGATGCCCTGCAGGATCGCCGCGATGCGGAACAGGTTGTACGCGAGGTAGAAGTCCCAGTCGGCCTTCAGCGCGCGCGGGTCGCCGCGGCCGGTGCGCTCGCAGTAGCGCGCGAGGTACGCGTCCTCGTCGGGGATGCCCAGCGCCGCGAGGTCGTGGCCGCCGATGCCGCGGAACACGCCCGGCGCGATGTGCCACGCCATGCAGTGGTAGCTGAAGTCCGCCAGCGGGTGGCCCAGCGTCGACAGTTCCCAGTCGAGCACCGCGACGACGCGCGGCTCGCGCGGATGGAAGATCAGGTTGTCGAGCCGGTAGTCGCCGTGCACGATCGCGACCTGCGTCTCGTCGCGTGCCCCCGCGGGGATGTGCGCCGGCAGCCATTCGATCAGCCGGTCCATCGCGGCGATCGGCTCGGTGACCGAGGCCTGGTACTGCCTGCTCCAGCGGCCGATCTGGCGCTCGAAGTAGTTGCCCGGCTTGCCGTAGTCGGCCAGCCCGACGGCGGCCGGGTCGACGCCGTGCAGCGCCGCGATGACACGGTTCATCTCGGCGTAGATGGCGCCGCGCTCGGCCGGCGTCATGCCCGGCAGCAGCGGGTCCCACAGCACGCGCCCGTCGACGAACTCCATCACGTAGAACGCGCGGCCGATGACCGACTCGTCCTCGCACAGCAGGTGCATGCGCGCGACCGGCACGTCGGTGGCGGCCAGCGCGCGCATCACGCGGAACTCGCGCTCGATCGCGTGCGCCGACGGCAGCAGCTTGGCGGCCGGCCCCGGCTTGGCGCGCATCACGTAGGCCGCGCGCGGCGTCGTCAGCTTGTACGTCGGGTTCGACTGCCCGCCCTTGAACTGCTCGACCGACAGCGGGCCGGCGAAGCCGTCGAGGTGCGCCGCGAGGTAGGCTTCGAGCGCCGCGACGTCGATGCGGTGCTGCTCGGCCACCGGGCGCGTGCCGGTGTACGCGTCGGCGGGGGAACCCGTTTCAGCGGTCATGACCCTGCCTGACGCGCACGCGACCAACGAACCGCAAGGCTTCGAGCGGCCGCCGCGGATCCGGCTTCGCCGCTGCGCTGGTGGCGCCCCCTTGAGGGGGTGCGCCGAAGGCGCTTCGGGGGTGGTTCATTTCAGCGCTCGGCGATGGCCATCAGCTTCTCGCGTGACAGCACGACCAGCCGCGTCGGCTCGATGCGCACCGCGCCCTCGCGCTCGAAGCCCTTGAGCTCCTGGTTCACACGCTGGCGTGACGCGCCGAGCAGCTGCGCGAGGTCCTCCTGCGCGAGCTGCAGGCCGATGCGGATCTCCTCGCCCTGCGCGATGCCGTAGCTCTTGGCCAGCAGCAGCACCTGCTTGGCCAGCCGCGCGGCCAGCGGCTTGGTGTTCAGGTCCTCGATGAGGTCGAACATCAGCCGCAGCCGCCGACAGTTCAGGCGCAGCAGCGCGAGCGGCAGCTCGGGGAACTGGTCGAGCAGCTCCTTGAAGTCGGGCTTGCGCACGCACAGCAGCGTCGTGTCGCCGTGCGCATTGGCGTCGTGCGTGTGCGGCAGCCCGTCGAACAGCGAGATGTCGCCGAACCAGGTGCCCGGCTCCATGTATGACATCGTGATCTGCTTGCCCGACAGCGACACCGAGCTGATGCGCACCGCGCCGCTGGCCACGCCGCACCACATCTCGGCCGGCTGGCCGCGCGAGCCGAGCTGCACGCCGTCGCGCAGCCGGCGCACGACCGCACGCGCGAAGATGGCCTGCTGCAGTGCCGGCGAGAGCTTGGAAAACCACGGCCCCGATTCGATGTTCTGGCGTTCGGCGAGTGTAAGCACCGTGTCGTTCATGGCTTGTCCCTGAAGCGACATTGTGCGACGCCGCGCCGTGGCGGCATGGCGCCGCCGGGGCGGTCAGGGCGGCATCAGGCGGGGCGCTCGGCCAGCGTCAGCAGCGCCTCGATCTCGACGCCGTTCTTGACGCCGCGGAACATCGTCTCGTGCAGCGTCACGAAACCGGTGTTGCGGAACAGGTCGTGGTAGGTGCGGATGACCCACGGCTTGAGCAGGTAGTCGTCGGTGCCGCCGCAAGTGTTGGCCAGCAGCAGTCGCCCGCCCGGTCGCGTGCCCTCGTAGATGCAGTGCGCGAGCCACGCGACGTCGAAGAACGGGTACAGCCAGCCGAGGTAGCAGATCGTCTCGGCGAAGACGACGAGGTCCCAGCCGCCGGCCAGCCCCTGCTGCCAGTTCATCACGTTGGCGACCTCGTACTCGACGTTGGCGGCCGTCGTGCGCTCGCGCGCCCGCGCGATCGCCGGCTGCGCGATGTCGACGCCGACGACGCGCTCGCAGCGCGGCGCCAGGCGCCGCGTGAACGCGCCGGCCGCGCAGCCGATCTCGAGCGCGCGGCCGTAGCGCCGCCCCGGACCGCGGTCGGCGTCGAGCAGCGCGAGCTGCGCGTCGTACTTGGCGTGCTCGTACGGATCGGCGTCGAGGTCCCAGTGGTCGCCGTCGCGCCACAGCTGCTCGAAGTACGTGCGCGCCTGCGCGTCGGTCGTCTGGCGGTCGGTCATGGCTCGGCTCCCGGGGATTCGGCAGGCGGCTGTGCGTCCAGCGCGCGCTCGAGCAGCCGCGCGAGCACGCGGCGCGCGTCGAAGTGTGTCTCGACGAGCGCGCGCGCGGCGTCGCAGTGGTGCGCGTAGCGCGCATCGACCTCGGCCAACGCCGCGACCGCCTCGTCGAGGTCGCGGAACGCGAGAAGCCCGTCGCCGACCGGCAGGTGGCGCGAGAAGCCGGTGTCCTGCACGACGACGGGCCGCCCGCACGCCATGTAGCTGACGCTGCGCTCGCTGAACCAGCCGCTGGCGGTGCTGACGTAGCCGTGCTTGGCGACGCTGAACTCGGCCTTCGACGCGCGCAGGTAGTCCTGGTAGACCCAGGGGTCGCTGGTCAGCGCGATCGGGTCGAGCACGCGCCAGCCGAGCGCGCGCAGGCGGTCGTGCGGCGCGGTCGGGCTGCCCAGCGCGACCTCGAAGCGCGCGCCGGCGCAGCGCTGCGGCATCGCCAGCACGTGCTCCATCTCCTCGGCCTTCATGCCGAAGGTGCGCCCGCCCCAATGGCGACGGTCGTAGCTGTCCCACAGCATCACGGTGCTGAAGGCCCCGTCGGGCCGCGGCGGCGCGGGCTGCCAGCAGCGCAGCACCAGCGGCTGGCGCGTCGGCTGCCACGGCAGCCCGTCGTCGGGGACCGTGCAGCCGCTGTGGCCGATCGACTCGCCGAAGCTGAAGAACGCGGTGTGCGCGCGCGCGAAGCGCATGCGCTCGGGGTCCTGCAGGTGGTCGACCTGCGTGAACACCGGGTCGGTGTCGACGAGCACGCGGCACGGGATGCCCTCGAGCCACGGGCGCAGCGGGTTGATGCCCGAGACGTTGATCATCACGTCGGCGGTGCGGCACACCTCGGGCATCCGCTGCGCCGCCGCGCCGTGCCAGGTGCCGGTGTGCGCGTCGTGGTAGGCCCAGCGATCGCCGACGCCGGCGCGCCCGAACACGCGCTGCGTGTAGGCCAGCCCGTAGCTCGCGTCGGTGTCGACGACCTGGCGCTGCGGGTCGTAGCAGAACGGCTCGTCGGTGCTATCCTCGAGGTACCACACGTCGTGGCCGAGATCCTTCAGCCCGAGCACGTGCTGCAGGTGGTGCCACGTCGGGCCGGCCAGCGGCCCGCGCACGACATAGCCGAGCACGACGATGCGCAGGCGCGAGTTCGCGTCCATCACGCGGTGAGGCCGGCGCGTGCCGCGTCGGCGTAGGTGCAGGGCACGACGTCGCCGCGCGCCAGCCGCGCACGCACGCGCGCGTCGCACAGCGTGCGCACCTCGACGT
The DNA here is from genome assembly GCF_003574675.1 of Azohydromonas sediminis. Classification (GTDB taxonomy): domain Bacteria; phylum Pseudomonadota; class Gammaproteobacteria; order Burkholderiales; family Burkholderiaceae_C; genus Calidifontimicrobium; species Calidifontimicrobium sediminis. The sequence continues at coordinate 92,517 of NZ_QOAZ01000001.1, read as the reverse complement.
TGCGCTCGACGCGGTACATCGTGCCGCCGAGCGGGTCGTCGGCGTCGACGAAGCCGGGGTGGCAGCCGAACTCGGTGACGCCGGGCTCGAGCGCGTCGATCAGCTCGAGCAGGCGCTCGGGCGTGATGCCCTCGGGGTACGGCGCGCCGACGCCGGTCTGGCCGTAGAAGCCGCCGAGGTAGCGCAGCGGCGGCTCGCCGCGCACCGGCACACCGAGCGCACGTGCGGCGGCGCGCACGGCGCTGCCGACCGGCTCGAGCCGGTGCACGTGCTGGTGCGTGTCGAGGTGGTCGGGGTCGCGGCCGACGAGGGCGCGGAAGCGCTCGATCTGCGCCACGATCTCGGCGGCCACCGACGCGGCGTCATCCGGCACGTGCTGGTACAGCCGCACCCAGTCGCCGTCCTTCGGGATCGACTCCCACAGGTCGATGTGCAGCCCGAGGCCGAGCGCCGGGTGTGCACGCGCGTACGCCGCGGCGGCTTCGGCGGCCGGCTGGCGCACCATCAGGCTCGCGCTGGTGACGACACCGCGCTCGAACGCCTCGACGATGCCGGCGTTGATGCCCGGCGTGAGCCCGAAGTCGTCGGCGTTGACGATGAGCCAGCGCGCGACCACGACCTCAGGCTCCCAGGTCGGCGAGCAGCTTCGGCAGCACGACCTCGGCGCGGAACCAGTCGTGCGCGATGGCCTTCGCGGCTTTCGCGTGGCGCTCGTAGTCGGCATTGATCGCGCGGATCGCCTCGACGGCCTCGTCGACCGTCGTGAAGCCGAACAGCCCCTCGCCGGTGGGCAGCACGTCGGAAAAGCCGGTGTCCTGCGTCACGACGGGCCGCCCGGCGGCGAGGTAGCACGCGCTGCGCTCGCTGAACCACGCGCTGCGAGGCAGCACGTTGAACTCGCGCGCGACGGTGAACTCGGCGCGCGACGCGACGACGTAGTCGCGGTACGTGAACGGGTCGACCGACAGCGCCGGGCCGTCGGCGACGCGCCAGCCGCCTTGCTGCAGCCGCTGCCAGTGCTCGCGGTCGAGGCTCGCGGCGCCGCGGATCTGGTGCGGGTCGATCGCGTCCGAGACCTCGGCGCCGGCCTTGCGGTCGGGGTCGTCGAGGTTGGTCGCGAGCTCGACGGTCTGACCCGCGAGCCGCGGCACGTCGATGAACTTGAGGAACTCGTGGTGCTTGCTCCAGCGCAGCGGACGGCCCTGGAACACGACGTCCTTGCCGTCCTGGCGCCAGTTGCCCACCGTCGTGAACACGTCGCGCGTCGGCGGTCCGGCGTCCCACAGGTCCATCAGCACCGGCTGGCGCAGCCGCGCGCGCAGCTTCGGCAGCGGCGGCAGCGGGGAGCGCGGCGTGCCGATGTTCTCGCCGTAGGTCACGGTGTCGTCGTGCGCGTCGATGTGCGCGACGGTGCGCGCGTCGCCGGCCGCGTACTTCAGTTCCTCGGCGACCGGGTCGGTGCCGAAGTGCACGAGGCGCCCGCACGCGAAGCCGTCCTTGGTCACCTGCGTCGCGCCGGCGACGTTGAACACGAAGTCGGTGCCGGCGAGCCACGCGTCGGCGTCGGCCGCCGCGGGGCCCAGCCACGCGCCGTCGCCCCAGCTGCGGCGGTACGCCCAGCGCTCGCCCATGCCGAAGCGCGGCATCACGCGCGCCAGGTACGCCAGCGTGTACGACGCGTCGTCGACGCGCGCGCCGCGCTCGACGTCGTACGGCCACGCCGACGTCGTCTCGACGTAGCGCACGTCGTGTCCCAGGCGCAGCAGGCCGGCAGCGATCTGCAGGTGCATCCACGCCATGCCGGCGAACGGGTCGGCGCCCATCGTGCCGAGCACGGCGATGCGCAGCGACGAGGTCCGCGTCATGCCGCCTCCGCGGGCTGGGCGTCGCGCGCGGTGTGCACCGCGGGCATCTCGTGCGCGAGGCCGCGGTTGGCCAGCAGCGGCTGCGACGCCTCGACGCTGGCCGGCACCAGCCGCCCGTCCTCGACGGCGTAGACGGCGTCGCAGTGCGCCAGCGTCGCGAGCCGGTGCGCGACGATGAAGGTCGTGCGCCCGGCCATCAGGCGCTCCATCGCGTCGATGATCGCCGCCTCGGTGTGCACGTCGACCGAGCTCGTCGGCTCGTCGAGGATCAGGATCGGCGCGTCCTTCAGGAACGCGCGCGCGAGCGCGATGCGCTGGCGCTGCCCGCCCGAGAGCATCATCCCGCGTTCGCCGACCTGCGTCGCGTAGCCGTCGGGCAGCGCGGCGATGAAGTCGTGCGCGTTGGCCGCGCGCGCGGCGGCCTCGATCTCGGCGGGCGTCGCGTCGGGGCGGCCGTAGGCGATGTTCTCGGCGATCGTCGTCGAGAACAGTACCGGCTCCTGCAGCACGATCGCGAACTGGCGCCGCAGGTCGGCGAGCCGCCAGTCGCGCAGGTCGACGCCGTCGAGGCGCACCGAGCCGGCCGTCGGGTCCTGGAAGCGCGTGAGCAGGTTCATCAGCGTCGTCTTGCCGGCACCGGTGCGCCCGACGATGCCCACGCGCGCGCCCGCCGGCACGTGCACCGACGCGCCCTTGATCACTTCGGCACCGCCCGGGTAGGCGAAGTGCACGTCACGCAGCTCGATCTCGCCGCGCGCGCGCGCGAGCGGCTTCGCGTCGGGACGGTCGGCCACGTCGACCTGCTCGTCGAGCAGTGCGAACGCGCGCTCGCAGCTCGCCAGTGCGCTCTGCATCTCGGAGACCTTCGAGGTCAGCATCTCCAGCGGCGCGTACAGCTGCGCGAGGTAGGCCATCACCATCGTCAGCTGGCCCAGCGTCAGCGTGCCGGCCTGCACGCTGCGCACGCCGATCCACAGCGCCGCCGCGGTGCCGGTGGCCAGCACGAGCGCGGTCAGCGTGTAGAACACGATCTGCGCGCGCACGACCGCCAGGTTCGCGCGCACCTCGCGGGTCGAGCGCTCGACGAAGCGCGTCTCCTCGCGCTGCTCCTGCCCGAAGGCCTTGACGACACGCAGGGCGCCCAGCGACTCCATCAGCACCGACTGCACCGAGCTCTCGAGCTCCTTCTGGCGGTGCCAGCGCGCGCGCACCGCGCGGCCGAAGACGTGCGTCAGCGCGACCAGGGCCGGCATCACCGCGAGCGCGACCAGCGCGAGCTCGGCATCCATCGCCCACATCACCGCAGTGATGCCCGCCAGCGTGCCGGCCGCGGTCAGCAGCGGCGTCAGGCCGTGGATCGCGAACCACTGCACCGACGCAGCGTCGTACTGGATGCGGTACAGCGAGTCGGCGGTGCCGCGCTGGTCGTGGTACGTCATCGACAGGCGCTGCACCTGGCGGAACAGGTCGGCGCGGAACGCGAGCACGATGCGCTCGCCGGTCCACGCCTGCAGCAGCCACGAGCCGTTGCGCTGGAGCTGCGTCAGCAGCGCCAGCGCGACGACGAGCACGACGGCCAGCGCGAGCGCGACGCCGGCACCGCCCTCGGGCAGCCAGGCCGCCGCCCACGCCGGCAGGGGCTGGCCGCCGATCGCGTTGTCGACGGCGACCTTCAGCGGCAGCGGCGTCAGCAGCGCCAGCGGCACCGCGACGAGGTCGACGGCGATGATCAGCGCGAGCAGCCCCCAGTACGGGCGCAGGTGGCGCGCCAGGCGCCGCACCATGCCGCGCGCGTCGGCGGGTTTGTCGCTCACGCGCCGCGCTCCTGCACCGAGGCCCCGGCGAGCCGCGTCGGCGCGCCCTGCGGGCCGGCCTGCGCGGCGACGTCGTGGCAGGCGACGGTCCACGCGTCGCGCGCGTGCGCCTGGTCGCGCTGCGTGCGCCAGGCCAGCGCCGCGGCGGCGGCGGCGAGCACGGCGGCGGCCACCGGGCCGCCGGTCAGCGCCGCGGCCAGTGCGAGGCCTGCGCAACCCCAGGTGGTGGCGCGCACCACCCACGGCGCGTGCGCGTCGGCGCGCAGCCGCACGAGCTGCCGGCCGGCACCGTGCTCCTCGACGGCGAAGCGCGCACGCAGCGCGCCTTGCAGGCCGCCGCGGATCTCGAGGTCCCACGAGTCGGTCGCGCCGCCGCGGCGCACGACGAGCCCGGCGGTGCGCAGCGCCGACTCGAACGTCTCGATCCAGGCCTCGGGCGCGCGCCAGGTCTCGCTCCAGATCTGCGCCGGTGCCGTGCCGCCGCCGCTGACGCGGCCGCGCCGGCGCCACGGCGTCAGCCCGTGCTGGCGCCGCCCGATCAGCCGCGCGATCGGCTGCTGCAGGTGCATGAAGAACACCAGCGCGCGGCGCTGCCAGGCCTCGGCGGCGCTCGCGGCCGGGCGCGGGAACGTCGCGCGGGCGGCCGCCATCGCGGCCTGCACGAGCGGCGCGGCCAGCGCCAGCGCCCACAGCGGCAGCAGCGCGAACAGCGGCGGCCACGAGAAGCCGAGCAGCACCGCCACCGTCAGCGCCGCGACGAGGTACCACCACTCGGGCATCAGCGGCAGCGCGAGCAGCGTCGTCGGCCCCGGCGCGTACAGCGACTGGTACGCCGCCGAGCCCCACACGCCGCCGTAGATGCGCGAGCGCCTGGACGGGATCGGCAGCGTGAAGCCGCGTCCGTACAGCTGGCCGCCCCACGACAGGTGCCCCAGCGCGTTGTAGCGCTCGGGCCACTTCTCTTCGAGCAGCGCCTCGGCCTTGCCGTAGCCCTTCTGCTGGCGCCAGTACATCGTGAGGCTGTTGCGGCGGTGGTGCCAGTCCATCGCGCCGGCGTGGAAGCCGATCCGGCCGCCGCGCTGCTGCAGCCGCCAGCACAGGTCGACGTCGTCGCCGGCGGCGCGGTAGCGCACGTCGAAGCCGTCGATCGCCGCCAGCGCGTCGCGCCGGAACGCCATGTTGCAGCCGGGCACGTGCTCGGCCTCGACGTCGGTCACGAGCACCTGCACCGGGCCGCCGGGCGCGTTGGCCACACCGTCGGCGATCGGCCCGTCGTGCGGCGGCGCGATGTTGGGGCCGCCGACGCCGACCCAGTCGCCGGTCGCGAAGCGCCAGACGAGGTAGTGCAGCCAGTGTGGGTCGGGGTACGCGTCGTCGTCGATGTAGGCGACGATCTCGCCGCGCGCCTGCTGCCAGCCGGTGTTGCGCGCGGCCGACAGGCCGCGGTTCTCGGTGCTGATCAGCCGCACCTCGGGGTACTCGGCGGCGATGGCCGGCGTCGCGTCGGTCGAGCCGTCGTTGACGACGATGACTTCGTAGTCGGGGTAGGCGAGCGTGCGGCAGCCCTCGAGCGTGTCGCGGATCGTGCGGCTGCCGTTGTAGCTGCAGCACACGATGCTGACCTTGGGCCACGGCCGCGGCGCCTGGCCGGGCACGCGCAGCTCGGCCGGGAACGGCACTTCCGCGAACGCCGCGCTGACCGCGGCGAGTGCCGGCTTGGGCTCGCGCGCGCGCGTGACCAGGCCGAAGTCCCAGTCGAGGATCTCGTGCCCGCCGCGGTGCCACTCATCGGTCCACGCGAACACGAAGGCGCCGGCACAGCCGGCGGCGAACGCGCCGCGCACCTGCCACGCGAGGCTCTCGGCCTGCTTGTCGGGGCCGTTGCGGCGGCTGTCGAGCCCGATTTCGGCCATCACGAGCGGCTTCTCGCCGGCGAGGTTCTGCAGCCGTGCGAGGTAGGCGTCGAAGCGCTCGGGCTGCTCGAGGTAGACGTTGAAGCAGTGAAAGTCGACGAACGGCAGCCGCAGGTACTCGGTGGTCGGGAAGTTGACGTAGGTGACGAGCGCGTCCGGATCCTCGGCCTTGACGGCGTCGTACAGCCGCTCGAGGAAGCGCTCGACGCGCCGGGCGCCGTGCCAGCGCACGATGGACGCCGGGATCTCGTTGCCGATCGCGAACGCGAGCAGCGCCGGGTGGCCGGCGATGCCGCGCGCGCCCTCACACACGCGCCGCACGATGTCGTCGGCGCGGCCGCGCTCGTCGAGGAACGCGACGTGCTGCTCCCACGGCAGCCCCGCCATCACGCGCAGGCCGTGGCGCTGCGCGGCGTCGAGCAGCCGCCGAGGCGGCACCGTGTAGACGCGCACGGCGTTGACGCCGGCGGCGCGCATCGCGGCGAAGTCGCGCTCGAGCACGGCGTCGGGCGGGCAGTCGGTGCCGTCGGGCTGCGGACCGAAGGTGCCGTAGGTCACGCCGCGCACCCACAGCTTGGCGGGGCCGACGGCGAGGAACTTGCCGTTGACGCGCGGCCGCGCGTCGAAGCCGGGCTCGACGTCGGCGCGCAGCAGCGTCGACGCCGCCGCCGGCGTCAGGTCGGGATGCAGCGCGTTCATGCCTGGGGCGGATGCGCGGCGTGCCAGCGCAGCGCCGTGCGCACGATCGTGTCGAGCGAGGAGTACTCCGGGCGCCAGCCCAGCACCTCGGCGGCGCGGCCGGGGGCGGCCACGAGCGCCGGCGGGTCGCCGGCGCGGCGCGGCGCGTCGTGTGCCGGCACCGGCCGGCCGGCCTCGCGCGCGACGGCCGCGATGACGTCGCGCACCGAATGGCCGCGGCCGGTGCCGAGGTTCAGCGCGCCGCTGGTGCCGCCGCCGAGCAGGTAGGACAGCGCGCGCACGTGCGCGTCGGCGAGGTCGGTCACGTGGATGTAGTCGCGCACCGCGGTGCCGTCGGGCGTGTCGTAGTCGGTGCCCATCACCTGCAGCGGCCCGCGCTGGCCGAGCGCGGCCTGGATCGCCAGCGGGATCAGGTGCGTCTCGGGGTCGTGCACCTCGCCGATCTCGCCGTCGGGGTCGGCGCCGGCGGCGTTGAAGTAGCGCAGCGCGAGCCAGTGCAGCCCGTGCGCGACGCCGTGCCAGTGCAGCGCGCGCTCGATGAACAGCTTGCTCTCGCCGTACGGGTTGACCGGCTGCTGCGGATGGTCCTCGGGGATCGGCACGACGCGCGGCACGCCGTAGGTCGCGCAGGTCGACGAGAACACGATGTGCGCGACGCCGGCAGCGTGCATCGCTTCGAGCAGCACCAGCGTGTGCACGACGTTGTTGCGGAAGTACTTCGCCGGGTCGCTCATCGACTCGCCGACGTAGGCGCTGGCGGCGAAGTGGATCACGGCGTCGATGCGCTGCTCGCCCAGCGTGCGCTCGACGAGCGCGCGGTCGGCGAGTTCGCCCTCGACGAAGGGGCCCCAGCGCACCGCGTCGCGGTGGCCGGTGCTCAGGTTGTCGAACGTGACCGGGACGTGGCCAGCGGCCGCCAGCGCCTTGCAGGTGTGGCTGCCGATGTAGCCCGCCCCACCGGTCACAAGGACGCGGCGTTGCGTCATGGAGACTCCGGAATCAGGCGGCGACGAGCTGCACCGCGCCGCGCGACAGCTGCGCCTCGAAGTAGGCGATCGTGCGCAGCAGCCCCTGCTCGAGCTGCACGACCGGCTGCCAGCCGAGCACGGCGCGTGCGCGCGTGATGTCGGGCTGGCGGCGCTTCGGGTCGTCCTGCGGCAGTGGCTCGTGCACGATGCTCGAGCGGCTGTTGGTCAGGCGCTTGACGGCCTCGGCGAGTTCGAGCATCGTGAACTCGCCGGGGTTGCCGAGGTTGATCGGGCCGAGCACCTCGTCGGGCGAGGCCATCATCTTCATCAGGCCGTCGACGAGGTCGTCGACGTAGCAGAACGAGCGCGTCTGCTGGCCGTCGCCGTAGATCGTCAGCGGTTCGTCCATCAGCGCCTGCACGATGAAGTTGGAGACGACGCGCCCGTCGTCGGGGCGCATGCGCGGGCCGTAGGTGTTGAAGATGCGCACCACCTTGATGGGGATGCCGTGCTGGCGGTGGTAGTCGAAGTACAGCGCCTCGGCGCTGCGCTTGCCCTCGTCGTAGCACGAGCGCACGCCGCACGGGTTCACGTGGCCCCAGTAGCTCTCGGGCTGCGGGTGCACGAGCGGGTCGCCGTAGACCTCGCTGGTCGAGGCGAGCAGGCTCTTGGCGCCGGTGCGGCGCGCCAGGCCGAGCAGGTTGATCGACCCGAGCACGCTCGTCTTCATCGTGTGGATCGGGTCGGCCTGGTAGTGGCCGGGCGAGGCGGGGCAGGCGAGGTTGTAGACCTCGTCGGCCTGCAGCACGAGCGGCTCGGTGATGTCGTGCCGCACGACGTCGAAGCGCGGGTGGTCGAGCAGGTGCGCGATGTTGGCCTTGCGCCCGGTGTAGAAGTTGTCGACGCAGATCACTTCGTGACCGGCGGCGAGCAGCCGCTCGCAAAGGTGCGAACCGATGAACCCGGCGCCGCCGGTGACGACGATCTTCTTGCTTTCCTCCATGCGCCCCTCTCGTGATTGGACTGACGGGTGCCTTCGGCGCCCGTGGCACGTCCAACGCGGCGCCCCCGGTTCCGGTTGACGCGCAACGGCGCTGGGGCTGCGCGTCGCGCGATCGAGGCACGTCGCCGCGACAAAATGTTGTTTTCTCGCAACACTTGTGGGGCGATTGAGTCGCGCCGGGCCGGCGCGGGCACCCTTTGCGCGGCGTCAGCGAAAGCGCGCGGCGCGCTTGTCGAGAAAGGCCTGCAGGCCCTCGAGCCCGTTGGGCGAGAACAGGTTGGCGACGAAGTGCTCGCGCTCGGCGTCGAGCTGGGCGCGCAGCGGCCGTGCCGGCGCGGCGTCGACGAGTTCCTTCGCGCTGGCCAGCGCGTTCGGCGCCATCGCCGCGAGCCGCTCGGCCAGCCGCAGCGCCTCGGGCAGCGCCTCGCCGGCCGGCACGACCTGATTGACCAGGCCCCAGCGCTGCATCTGCGCCGCGTCGACCGGCTCGGCCAGCCACAGCAGCTGCAGCGCGAGCGCGCGCGGCAGCCGCTGCGCGAGGTGCCAGCTGCCGCCGCCGTCGGGCGACAGGCCGATGCGGCCGTAGCTCATCACGAAGCGCGCGTCGTCGGCGGCGACGATCAGGTCGCACGCCAGCGCGAGCGAGAAGCCGCCGCCGGCGGCCCAACCCTCGACGGCGGCGATCACCGGCTTCGGGCACGCGCGCAGCGCTTCGACGAGGCCGTGGAACTGGTCGATCGAGGCGCGCTGCGCGGCGGGGCCGCCGCCGTCGTCGCGCAGCCGCGTCGCGCGCAGGCGCTGGATGTCGCCGCCGGCGCAGAAGTGCGCGCCGTCGCCGCGCAGCACGACGCAGCGAATGTCGTCGCTCGACTCGGCCGTCTGCAGCGCCTCGATGCCGGCCGCGTAGGCCTGCGGCGACAGCGTGTTGCGCGTGGCCGGGTCGCTGAGCGTGAGCACGAGCGTCGTGCCGTGGCGGGCGGTCAGCAGTTCGGACGGCATCGCGGCGTCGGGCGGGAAACGGATCGGCGGCGGCGCGCGATTCTGGCACGCAGGCACCGGCCTGTTCACTCAATTGCGCGGCGGCCGCGCCGATAGAGTCACCCAACCAACTGCAACCGATCGTGTCGCCCGTCCTGCCCCGCCTGCTGCACGCCGTCGCGCCGAGCGCCCTGGCGCCCAGCGCCCTCGCGCTCGCCGCGGCGCTGGCCTGCGTGCCGGCGGCGGCGCTGTCGATCGGCAGCGCGCGCACGCCGATCGTGATCGGGCAGCCGCTGAACCTCGCGCTGCCGATCCAGCTGGCCGCCGGCGAGGTGCTCGAGCGCGACTGCGTGAAGGTCGACGTCATGCTCGGCGAATCGCGGCTCGCCCGCGAGCTGCTGGCCGTGGGTCTCGAGCCGGCGGCCGATCCCGCGCGGGTGATGCTGCGCGTGCGCAGCGGCGTCGCCGTCGAGGAACCGATCGTTTCGCTGACCGTCGCGGCCGGCTGCCCGGCGCGGCTGGTGCGCAGCTTCGTGCTGTTTCCCGAGTTGCCGGCGGTGGCGGCGGCCAGCGAGGCGGCGGTGCCGGCGGCCGCCGAAGCGCCGGTGCCCGTCCCGCCGGCCGTCACGTCACCGTCCGCACCGGCCCAGGCCGCCGCGTCGGTGGCCGCCGAGCCGGCCGCTGCGCACCGGTCGCCCGCCGTGCGCGAGGCGCGCACCGCGGCCGCCACGGCGGCACGCGCCGAGCGCCACTCGAAGCGCGCCGAGCGCCCGCGCGCCGGCGCGAAGGCGCAGCCGCGGACCCCCGCCACCCGCAGGGCGGCGCGGCCCGTGCAGCCGCGGCTGCAGCTCGAGCTGCTCGAGCCGGCGGCCGACCTCCAGGCCGCGCAGGCACGTGCCGAAGCGGCCGAGCAGGCCCTGCACGCCGCGCAGGCCGCCGCGGCGCAGGCGCAGCAGCGCGTCGCCGAGCTCGAAGCCGCGCTCGCGCGCCGCGAGGCCGACGCGAAGGCCGACCGTGCAGCGATCCAGGCGCTGCAGCGCGACCTCGCCGAGGTGCGCTCGCAGGCGGCGTGGTGGCCGCTGGTCGCAGGCGTCCTCGCCGCGTCGACGCTGCTGTCGGCCGGGCTCGCATGGCGCACGCGGCGGCAGGCGCAGCGCGCGTGGTGGTACGGTGAGGCCGGCGGGGACGAGGCCACGACGAAGACCGCGTCGTCTGTACCGGTGCCGACGGTGGCGACGCAAACGCTGGGCGTCGAGCCCGCGCCGCACGCGGCTGCCTCGGCCGAAGGCGCGCGCGCATGGCTGGCTGCGCCCGTGGCGGCGGCCCGGCCGACCGGCGCCGACGTCGCGCCCGCGGCGCCTGTCGCGGCGCATGCCGATGCCAACACGCTGCAGCCGATGGCCCTGCGCGGGCTCGACGTGCTGGGCATGAGCGTCGACGAGCAGATCGACCTCGACCAGCAGGTCGAATTCCTCGCCGTGCTCGGCCAGGACGAGGCCGCGGTCGAGCTGCTGCGCGACCGCCTGCGCCGCTCGGCCGGCCGCGCCCCGATGCCGTATCTGCGCCTGTTCGACCTGTACCGGCGCCTGGGCGAGCGCGAGTCGTACGAGCGGCTGGCGGCACGTTTCGCCGAGCGCTTCAACGCCCGCGCGCCGGCGTGGGAAGACGCCGTGGCGACGCAGCGCAGTCTCGACGCCTGCGCGTGCCTGGCGACGATCGAGGCGCAGTGGCCCGATGCGGTGGCGGTGCAGCGCACGATCGAGTCGCTGCTGCTGCCGGGCGCGAGCGACGCGCCGCCGTTCGACCTGCCGGCGTTCGACGACCTGCTGCTGCTGTACCAGGTCGCGCGCGAGCGCGCGCTCGACACGGGAGCCGCCGACGTCGCGATCTCGGCGCCGCTCGAGCTGTCGCTCGTCGACGACGATGCGCCGCCCGCCGCGCGGCCGGCGCCGAAAGTGCGGCGCCCGCGCCGCAAGGCCACTGCCGACGCCGGGGGCCGCGAGCCGCGACGCGACCGCGACGTCGCGCCCGACTTCAGCGACGTCGCGACGGCGGCGAGCGACTGAGCCCCGCCGCCTGCGCGCTACAGCCGCGCCAGGCGCTCGAGCGCGAGGCCCAGCGTCGCGTCCTTCTTCGCGAAGCAGAAGCGCACGATGCGCTGCTCGAAGCCGCCGGCATAGAACGCCGACAGCGGGATCGCCGCGACGCCGACCTCGGTCGTCAGCCAGCGGCAGAACGCGGCTTCGGTGAGGTCGCTGATCGCCGAGTAGTCGACGCACTGGAAGTAGCTGCCCTCGCTGGGCAGCAGCCGGAAGCGCGTCGCGGCCAGCCCGGCGCGGAACAGGTCGCGCTTGCGCTGGTAGAACGCACTGAGCTCCAGGTACGGCGCCGGGTCGGCCATGAAGCGCGCGAGCCCGTGCTGCACCGGCGTGTTGACGGTGAACACGTTGAACTGGTGCACCTTGCGGAACTCGTCGGCCAGCGGCCCCGGCGCGGCGACGTAGCCGACCTTCCAGCCGGTCACGTGGTACGTCTTGCCGAAGCTCGAGACGACGAAGGCGCGCGCGGCGAGCTCGGGGTGCGACGCGGCGCTGGCATGCGCGCGGCCGTCGTAGACCATGTGCTCGTAGACCTCGTCGCTGATCAGCAGCACGTCGGTCGGGCGCAGGATCGACGCCAGCCGCTCGAGGTCGTCGCGGCTCCAGGTCGTCGCGCTCGGGTTGTGCGGCGAGTTGACGATGATCGCGCGCGTGCGCGGCCCGATCGCCGCCGCGATGCGCTCGAAGTCCGGGCGGAACGTGCCCGGTGTCAGCGGCACGCGCACGATGGTGCCGCCGGCCAGCTCGATGTTCGGGCCGTAGCTGTCGTAGCACGGCTCGAGCACGATCACTTCATCGCCCGGGTGCACGCAGGCGAGGATCGCGGTCAGGATCGCCTGCGTCGCGCCGGCGGTGATCGTGATCTCGCGCCCGGGGTCGTAGCGGTGGCCGTACAGCGCCTCGATCTTGGCCGCCACCGCCTCGCGCAGCGCCGGCACGCCGGCCATCGGCGGGTATTGGTTGAGCCCCGCGCGCATCGCGTCGGCGACGGCGTCGATGAGGCGCGGATCGCAGTCGAAGTCGGGGAAGCCCTGTCCGAGGTTGACGGCGCCGTGCTCCTGCGCGAGCGCCGACATCACGGTGAAGATCGTCGTGCCGACGTGCGGCAGGCGGCTGGGCAGCGGGGGGGTGCGGGGAATGGCCATGGTGTCGGGTCAGAGGCGGTGCCGAGCGCCCGCGGCCCAGCCGGCTTGAGCGGCTCGCGGGCGGCGTCCCGCCGGCCGGCGAGCGTGCAGTGCGCTTCGGTAGGGGGTCACAGGTCGAAGTGTTCGCCGCCGCCGGCCAGCGCGCGCTCGATCAGCGCGCGCGGCAGCCGCTCGGACAGCAGCTCGGCGAAGGCGTAGACGAAGTGGCGCAGGTAGGCGCCGCGCTTGAACGCCACCCGCGCGACGTTGCTGCCGAACAGGTGGCCCACCGGGTGCGCGACGAGGTCGCCGGCCGTCTCGCCGGCCATCGCCATCTCGGCGACGAGACCGACGCCCAGGCCCAGCCGCACGTAGGTCTTGATGACGTCGGAGTCGATCGCTTCGAGCACGACGCGCGGCGCGAGGCCGCGCTGCGCGAACGCGGCGTCGATGCGCCGGCGCCCGGCGAAGGCGCTCTGGTAGCTGACCAGCGGCTCGGCGGCGATCTGCTCGAGCGTCGGCCGCTCGACGGCGGCCAGCGGGTGCGACGCCGGCACGACGAGCACGTGCTGCCACTCGTAGCACGGCAGCGAGACGAGCCCGTCGACTTCGGCCAGCGACTCGGTGGCCAGCCCGATGTCGGCGGCGTCGTCGAGCAGCATGCGCGCGACCTGCTCGGGCGCGCCCTGGTGCAGCGTCACGTGCACCTTCGGGTAGCGCCGCCGCAGCTGCGCCACCGGCTCGGGCAGCACGTAGCGCGCCTGCGTGTGCGTCGTCGCGATCGACAGCGTGCCGGCGTCCTGCAGGCTGTACTCCTCGCCGATGCGCCTGAGGTTGGCGATCTCGCGCATGATGATCTCGATCGAGCGCAGCACCTGCTGGCCCGGCTCGGTCACGCGGCGCAGGCGCTTGCCGTGGCGCGCGAAGATCTCGACGCCGAGCTCCTCCTCGAGCTCGAGGATCGCCTTGCTGATGCCCGGCTGCGACGTGTGCAGCGCCTTGGCGGTCTCGGTCAGGTTCAGGCCGCGGCGCACGGCCTCCTGCACGAAGCGGAACTGGTGCAGGTTCATGGTGCCTCGGCCAGCGCGATGGCGGCCTGCGCCATCGCGGCGACGAGTTCGTCGCGCTCGCCCACCGCGCGGTGCAGCCGCACCGTGACGCCCGGGTGGCGTGCGCGCACCGCGTCGAGCAGTGGCGGCACGTCCTTGCGCACGTGGCCGCCGGCGCCGAGGAACAGCGGCACGACCTCGAGGTGCGTGCAGCCCTCGGCGACCAGCGCGTCGGCGGCGCTGCCGAGGTCGGGCGCCATGAATTCGAGGAAGGCCACGCGCACGCCGGCGCCCGGGCGCTGCGCGCGCAGCCGGGCAGCGACGGCCTCGAACGGCAGCGCCCAGTTCGGGTCGCGCGCGCCGTGGGCGAACAGCAGATAGCCGGTCTTCGTCGTCGCGTTCATCGGTAGCGCACCAGCCACGCGAACGCGGCCAGCGACAGGCTGAGGTAGACGATGCCAGGCAGGCCCGCGGCCAGCCACGGAGTCCAGTCGCGCAGCGTGCCGAGGTGGCCCGCCAGGCTGTTGAGCAGCATGAAGCTGGTGCCCAGCATCACGCCGCCGAAGACCTTGACACTGATGCCGCCGCTGCGCGCGTGCAGGTACGCGAACGGCAGCGCGAGCGCGACCATCACGAGGCACGCCAGCGGGTACAGCGCCTTCTTCCAGAACTGGATCTCGTAGCGCTGCACGTCCTGCGCCTGCGCACGCAGATGCCGCACGTAGGCCCACAGCTCGACGGTCGACATCGTGTTCGGCGGCAGCACGGCGGCCTTGACGACGTCGGCGCGCAGCGTGCCCGGCCACTGCCACGCGTCGAGCCTGCGCGTCGTCACCGCCGGCGTCGCGCCGTCGCTGCCCACGGGCCACTGCCGCAGCTCGACGTCCTTCAGGTGCCACACGGCGTCGTCGTCGATGCGCGCCGACTCGGCCACGATCTGCTCGACGAGCCGCTGGCGGTCGTCGAACACGAACAGGCGCACGCCGCGCAGCTCGCCGTCGGCACGCAGGCGCTGCACGTGCACCGACACCGAGCGCGGCTGCCCGTCCTGGATGTACCGGTCCTTCAGCCAGGCACCGCCGCGCGTGCCGGCGCGCGCGCCGCCGGTGTCGAGCAGCAGGCGCTGGGCCCGCTGGTCGGCCCACGGCGCCACGTAGTCGCCGACGAGCAGCGTCGCCACCGCGAAGACCGCGCCGAGCGTGGCCAGCAGGGCCAGCGCGCGCCCGGGGCCGAGTCCGCTGGTGCGCAGGATCGTGAACTGCGTCGACTGCGCCAGACGCGCGAGCGAGAAGATGGTGCCGATCAGCACCGCGATCGGCAGCAGTTCGTACAGGTTGCCGGGTGCCTCGAGCAGGCTGACGGCCACGGCGGTCCACGTCGGGTAGCCGCGCCGCATCGCGGTGCCGAGCTGGTCGACGAAGTCGACGAAGAAGAACAGCGCGAGGAACGCCAGCGCGACGAAGACGACCGCGCCGACGATGTCACGGTACAGCAGTCGACGTACGGTGCGCACGCGCTCAACCTCCCCGGCGCCACAGCCGCAGCGTCGCGACGGCGGCGTTCTCGCGCCACCAGATCAGCCCCAGCGCGAGCGCGAACACGGTGCCGTGCAGCGCGAACACCGCGACGCCGAGCCCGAGGCGGCCGCCCGCGACCCAGGCCTGCATCAGCGAGATCAGGTTGTAGTAGACGACGAAACCCAGCAGCGCGAACACGAGGTTCCAGTTGCCCGGGCGCCGCGGGTCGCTGGCCGACAGCCCGACGGCCAGCAGCAGCAGGTTGCCAGCGCCGAACAGCAGGCCGAGACGCCACGCCAGCTCGCCCTGCTGGCGCGGCTGCGGGTCACGCAGCAGCTCGTGCGTCCACTGCTCACGCGGCGGGCGCTCCTGCGCGCGCTGTACCGCGCGCTCGCTGACGAGCATGCGGTAGCGCTCGAAGCTGGCCATCGTCATCACGCCCGAGTCGAGCCGCGTGTCGTTCTGCTGGCCGTGGTCGAGCACGAGGTAGCGGCGCTCGCCGTCGGACTCGAGCCGCCCGGACAGCGCCGTCGTCACCGATTCGCGGTCTCCGCGCGAATTGAGCACGAACACGTTGCGTGCGTCGGCGTCGCGCTCGGAGTGACTCTCGATGAAGAACACGCGGCTGCCGTCGCGCGACGACTGGAACACGCCGGGCGCGACGCGCGACAGGTCGCTGCGCTGTTCGAACTGCTCGCGCAGGTCGGCGCTCGCGCGCTGGCTCCACGGACGCGCGAAGACCACCAGCAGCGCGATGACGACCAGCACCGGCCACGCGGTGCGCAGCACCGGGCGCACGAAGCGTGACAGCCCGATGCCGGCGGCGAACCAGATCGCCATCTCGCTGTCGCGGTACATGCGCCCGATCGTCACGACGACGGCGGCGAACAGCGACAGCGCGAGCACCGTCGGCAGTTCGGCCAGCGCGACATAGCCCATCAGCAGCATCACGTCCTGTGGCGCGACCTGCCCGCGTGCCGCCTGGCCGAGCATGCGCACGAGGAACATCGTCATCACGATGGTCACGATGACGACCATCGTCGCGCCGAAGGTGCGCGCGAGCTCTCGGCGCACCGAGGTATCGAATAACATCAGTCGATCTGAGAACTTCGCTTCATTATGGACTTGCGCACCCAGACCCTTCCGGCCGGCGGCCTGGCCGGCGTCACGGCCGACGCGCTGCTGGTCGTCGTCGTCGGCACGGCGGCGCCGCGCGGCCTCGACGCGGCGCTGGCGCCGCTGCTGGCCGACGCGCTCGAGCACGGCGACTTCGAGTTCAAGCCCGCGCGCGTGCTGTACCTGCACCGCCCGGCGGGGTTCAAGGCGGCGCGGGTTGCGCTGGCGGCGGCCACCGAGCCGACGCCGAAGGCGTTCAAGGCCGCGGTCGCGGCGGGGCTCGCCGCGCTGAAGGCGCCGGGCATCAAGCGCCTGGCCGTGGCGGTGGCCGGCGACGACACCGACGCGATCGACGACCGCCACGCCGAGGCGCTCGCGGTCGCGGTGGCCGAGGCGGTCTACGTCTACCGGCACACCAAGCCGAGCGCGCCCGCGGCGCCGGCGCTGGCCGCGGTGACGCTGCTGTGCGCGAAGCCGCGCGCGGCGCTGCTGCAGCGCGGCCTCGTGCGTGGACAGGCGATCGCTGCCGGCGTGACGCTGGCGCGCGAATGCGCCAACCGGCCGGGCAACCACTGCACGCCGACCTTCCTCGCCGAGCAGGCGCGGGCGCTGGCGAAGTCGCACGGTCTGAAGGCCGAGATGCTCGACCGCAAGGACGTCGAGAAGCTCGGCATGGGCGCGTTCCTCGCCGTCGCGCGCGGCTCGCACGAGCCGCTGCGCTTCATCGTGCTGCGCTACCAGGGTGCGGGTAAATCCGACGCGCCCATCGTGCTGGTCGGCAAGGGCATCACGTTCGACACCGGCGGGATCTCGATCAAGCCGGCCGCCGAGATGGACGAGATGAAGTTCGACATGAGCGGCGCGGCCAGCGTGCTCGGCACGCTGCGTGCGCTCGCCGAGCTCAAGCCCCGCGTCAACGTCGTCGGCCTGATCCCGGCGTGCGAGAACATGCCCGGCGGGCGCGCCGTCAAGCCGGGCGACGTCGTGACCTCGATGTCGGGGCAGACGATCGAGATCCTCAACACCGACGCCGAGGGCCGGCTGATCCTGTGCGACGCGCTGACCTACGCGGCGCGCTTCAAGCCGCAGGCGGTGGTCGACGTCGCGACGCTGACCGGCGCCTGCGTGATCGGGCTCGGCCACCAGCACAGCGGCCTGTTCAGCGCCGACGATGCACTCGCCACCGACCTCCTCGCCGCCGGTGCCGCGGCGCTCGACACGGCGTGGCGCATGCCTCTCGACGCCGAGTACGACGAGGCGCTGAAGAGCAACTTCGCCGACATGGCCAACGTCGGCCCGCGTGCCGGTGGCGCGATCACGGCGGCGAAGTTCCTGCAGCGCTTCGCGAAAGACTTGCCGTGGGCGCACCTCGACATCGCCGGCACGGCGTGGAAGAGCGGCGCGCACAAGGGAGCGACCGGCCGGCCCGTGGGGCTGCTGACGCACTTCGTGCTCGCGCGCGCCGCCTGACGCGGAGCGGCAGGGTGCCCGAAGTCGCGTTCCACACCGGACTGCCCGACAAGGTCGAGTACGCGTGCCGTCTGCTGCGCAAGGCGTGGCGGCAGCGCCAGCGCGTGGCCGTCACCGCCGACGCGGCGACGCTCGGCCGGCTCGACGCCGCGCTGTGGACCTTCGAGCCGCAGGGCTTCGTGCCGCACGTGCGCCTGGCCGCCGGCGCGTCGCCGGCACCGCGGCTCGCGCGCACGCCGATCTGGCTCGTCGACGACGGGGCGCGTGCGCCGCAGTGCGACGTGCTGGTCAATCTGGGGCCCGCGCAGGCCGCCGACGCCGGCCGCTACGCGCGCGTGATCGAACTCGTCGGCGCCAGCGACGCCGACCGGCAGGCCGGCCGCCAGCGCTGGCAGGCGTACAAGAGCGCGGGCTGGAACGTCACCCACCACGCCCGCGATGGCGACGGCTGAGGGTGCCTTGCGATGAACCTGCGCCCCTTCGATCCGCGCGTGCAGCCGGCCCGCGTGCCGACGCTGACCGAAGTGCTGGATGCCGCCACGCCGTTGGCGCCGCCGACACCGGCCGAGCCGCTGCCGGTGCTCGTCGAGCCCGTCGAGACGCCCGGCGACGGCCCCGCCGTGGCGCCGCTTTCGTTTGCCGCTCAGCAAGCGGCGCCCGCGCTCGCGGCCGATCCGCAGGCCGTCGCCGACGAGCTGGCGCGCCGGCTCGCACCGCAGCTCGAGGCGCTCGTCGACGCGCGCCTGCGCGCGGCGTCGGCAGCCGTCGCGCAAGCGCTGCTCGCGCACGCGCGACGCACGCTCGCCAACGACGTGCATGCGTGCGTCGCCGCAGCGGTGCGCGACGCGTTGGCCCGCCCCGCGGCGCCGGCCGACGATCCGCGCGCGGGCGGGTAGCGGGGAGGCGGCTTGGCCCGTCGCACGGCGGGGTTGCGGGCTCCCCGGACGAGATCGATGACGATTTCGAGTATCGTTGTCGGCGTTGAGAAACATTCCCATCGCTCAACGCATCCCCACGGAGGTACTAAATGCAACTGAAAGCGAAACTGATCGGCGCGTCTGCGGCGCTGATCCTGGCCGGCGGCGTCTCGGCGCAGGATCTCGTCGTGCGCATCGGCCACGTCGGCCCGACCAGCGGCGCGATCGCGCACCTGGGCAAGGACAATGAGAACGGCGCGCGCATGGCGATCGAAGAGCTCAACGCCAAGGGCGTGACGATCGGCGGGCGCAAGGCCAAGTTCGAACTGCTCGCCGAGGACGACGCGGCCGACCCGAAGCAGGGCACCGCGGCGGCGCAGAAGCTCATCGACAGCAAGGTCAACGGCGTCGTCGGGCACCTGAACTCGGGCACGACGATTCCCGCGTCGAAGCTGTACTTCGACGCCGGCATCCCGCAGATCAGCCCGTCGGCGACCAACCCGCGCTACACGCGCCAGGGCTACAAGACGGCGTTCCGGCTCGTCGCTGACGACGTGCACCTCGGTGGCACGCTGGGCCGCTATGCGGTCGAGACGCTCAAGGGCCAGCGCATCGCCGTCATCGACGACCGCACCGCGTACGGCCAGGGCGTTGCCGACGAGTTCGAGAAGGGCGTCAAGAGCAAGGGCGGCAGCGTCGTCGCGCGCGAGTTCACGAACGACAAGGCGACCGACTTCACCGCGATCCTGACCAGCATCAAGGGCAAGAACCCCGACGTCGTCTTCTTCGGCGGCATGGACGCCGTCGCCGGCCCGATGCTGCGCCAGATGAAGCAGCTCGGCATCAACGCCAAGTTCATGGGCGGCGACGGCATCTGCTCGGGCGAGCTGCCGAAGCTCGCCGCCGGCACGATGGCCGACGGGCAGGTCATCTGCGCCGAGGCCGGCGGTGTCGAAGGCGAGTTCAAGGCCAGCATGGACAAATTCAAGGCCGAATACAAGAAGCGCTTCGGCATCGACGTGCAGCTGTATGCGCCGTACGTCTACGACGCCGTCAACGTGATGGTCGCGGCGATGGTCAAGGCCGGCAGCGCCGACCCGGCGAAGTACCTGCCTGAACTGGCCAAGACCAGCGGCTACAAGGGTGTGACCGGCACGATCGCCTTCGACGAGAAGGGTGACCTGAAGAACGGTGCGCTGACGCTGTTCACCTACAAGGGCGGTCAGCGCGAGCAAATCGCCGTCGTGCGCTGAGTCGCCCGATCGACGCGAGCGTAAGGCGCCGGCCGCGAGGCCGGCGCCTTTTTCGTTGCATCATCCGAGGCCGGCGCCGTTGAGGCGTCGTCGCGCAGCGAGGAGACCTGCATGACCCCGGTGGATCTGGCATCGAGTTTCGACCTGCCCAAGCGCGCCGTCGCGCTGGTGCTGGCCGGGGGGCGCGGCAGCCGGCTGAAGAACCTCACGGACCGGCGCGCGAAGCCGGCGGTGTACTTCGGCGGCAAGTTCCGCATCATCGACTTCGCGCTGTCGAACTGCCTGAACTCCGGCATTCGCCGCATCGGCGTCATCACGCAGTACAAGAGCCACAGCCTGCTGCGCCACCTGCAGCGCGGCTGGGCGTTCCTGAAGTCGGAAATGAACGAGTTCGTCGACCTGCTGCCGGCGCAGCAGCGCGTCGACGAGGAGAGCTGGTACCGCGGCACCGCCGACGCCGTGTTCCAGAACCTGGACATCATCGACGGCTACGACGCCGACTTCGTCGTCGTGCTCGCCGGTGACCACATCTACAAGATGAACTACGCGCTGATGCTGGCCGACCACGTCGCGCACGGGCGGCCGTGCACGGTCGGCTGCATCGAGGTGCCCAAGGCCGAGGCCACCGCGTTCGGCGTGATGGCCACCGACGACTCGCGGCTGATCACCGACTTCGTCGAGAAGCCGGCCGACCCGCCGACGATCCCCGGGCGGCCCGACACGTCGCTGGCCAGCATGGGCATCTACATCTTCGACGCAAAGTACCTGTTCGAGGCGCTGCGCCACGACATGGCCGACCCGGCGTCGAGCCACGACTTCGGCAAGGACATCGTTCCGCGTGCCGTCGCGCAGCGCAATGCGGTGGCGCACCCGTTCGGGCTGAGCTGCGTCGGCACGCGGCCCGGCCAGCAGCCGTACTGGCGCGACGTCGGTACGATCGACGCGTACTGGGATGCCAACATCGACCTCACGGCCACCGACCCGCTGCTCAACCTGTACGACACACGCTGGCCGATCTGGACCTACCAGCCGCAGCTGCCACCGGCCAAGTTCGTCCACAACCTCGCCCACCGTCGCGGCATGGCGATCGAGTCGATGGTCTCGGGCGGCTGCATCGTCTCCGGGCGCACGTGGCGCACGCTGCTGTTCTCAAACGTGCGCGTGCACTCGTACGCGCAGGTCGACTGGTCCGTGCTGCTGCCCGACGTCGAGGTCGGCCGCCACGCGCGGCTGTCGCGCGTCGTCGTCGACCGCGGCTGCGTGATCCCGGAAGGCATGGTCATCGGCGAAGATCCGGCCGACGACGCGCGCCGCTTCCTGCGCACCGACAACGGCATCACGCTCGTCACGCGCGAGATGCTCGCGCGCCTCGCGTCGGCATGAGGGTCCTGCAGGTCGCGGCCGAGGTGTTTCCGCTGGTCAAGACCGGCGGTCTGGCCGACGTGCTCGGCGCGCTGCCGCAGGCACTCGCCACCTGCGGCGCCGACGTGCAGCTGCTGCTGCCGGGGTTTCCTGCCATCGGCGACGCGCTCGGCGGCGCACGCACCGTCGCGCGGCTGGGCCCGCTGTTCGGCGCGGCGCGGGTCGACCTGCTGCACGGCCGCCTGCAGGGCCTGGACACGCCGGCCTACGTGATCGATGCGCCTTACCTGTACCGCCGCGACGGCAACCCCTACCTCGGCCCCGACGGCCACGACTGGCCCGACAACCTGCAGCGCTTCGCCTTGCTGGGCTGGGCTGCGGCGCACCTGGCCGCCGGCGAGCTCGACCCCGACTGGCATCCGGACATCGTCCACGCGCACGACTGGCACGCCGCGCTGGCCTGCGCCTACCTCGCGATGCACCCGACGACACCCGCCGGCAGCGTGTTCACGGTGCACAACCTTGCATACCAGGGGCTGTTTCCGCTCGGCGACTTCGCGCTGCTCGGGCTGTCGCACCGGCTGCTGTGGCCGCACGGCATCGAGTTCCACCGCCAGGTCTCGTTCATGAAAGCCGGGCTGCTGTACGCCGACCGCATCACCACCGTCAGCCCGACCTACGCGCGCGAGATCGCCACCCCCGAGTTCGGCTGCGGCCTCGACGGCGTGCTGCGCGACCGCGGCCACGACGTGCGCGGCATCCTCAACGGCGTCGACCGTGAGGTCTGGAACCCCGCCACCGACCCGTGGATCGCGGCGCGCTACGACGCGACGTCGCTCGGCGGCAAGGCGTACTGCAAGGCCGCGCTGCAGCGCGAGTTCGGTCTGGAGGCACGCGCCGACGCGCCGCTGCTGGGCGTCGTCAGCCGGCTGACGTCGCAGAAGGGCCTCGACCTGCTGCTCGGCGCGCTGCCCGCGCTGCTGGCGCGTGGCGGCCAGCTCGCGGTGCAGGGCACCGGTGACGACGCGCTCGAGCAGGCCTTCCGCCGCGCGGCCGAGCAGCATCCGCGGCAGGTCGCGCTGCACATCGGCTACGACGAGCCGCGCGCGCACCGGCTGGTGGCCGGCGCCGACGTGATCGTCGTGCCGTCGCGCTTCGAGCCCTGCGGGCTGACGCAGATGTACGGCCTGCGCTACGGCACGCTGCCGCTCGTGCGCCGCGTCGGCGGGCTGGCCGACACCGTCGTCGATGCCGACCCGGTCGCGCTGGCCGAGGACCGCGCCACCGGCTTCGTGTTCGACGCCGCGCACCCGAGCGCGCTCGAGGCGGCGCTGGCGCGCGCGATCGCGCTGTACCGCGAGCCGGCGCAGTGGCAGCGCGTCATGCGCCGCGCGATGGCGCAGCAGTTCACCTGGGATGCCGCGGCGCGTCAGTACCTGGCGCTGTATGAGGAGGCGCTGCGCGCTCGGCGCGAGACGCCGCGCAAGCCCGGCGCACGCTGAGGCCGCGATGGCGGAGGGAGCGGGATTCGAACCCGCGGTGGGCTGTTGACCCACACACGCTTTCCAGGCGTGCGACTTAAACCACTCATCCATCCCTCCGCAGGGACGGCCGGCGTGCGGCACGCCGATCGACGAGGCGCGGATTATCCCACCGCGCTCCAGGCGTGCTGCTGCAGCTGCTCGAGCGTCACGTGGTGCAGCGCGCGCTCGTGCGTCGCTTCGAGCACCACCGGCGGTGCGCAGCCGGCGCGCAGCGCCTCGGCCCAGCGCAGCGCGCACACGCACCAGCGGTCGCCCGGCTTCAGGCCGCGGAAGCGCATCTCGGGCCGCGGCGTGATCAGGTCGTTGCCGCGCTCGAACTGGAAGTTCAGGAACTCGACCGTGACGCGCGCGCAGATCACGTGGCTGCCATGGTCGTTCTCGTCGGTGTGGCAGCAGCCGTCGCGGTACCAGCCGGTCAAGGGATCGTAGGAGCACGGCACGAGGTCGGTGCCGAGCACGTTCTTCGCGGGCTTCGGGGTCATCGGCGGCAGGCGTGGCAGCGAACGCGGACAGTCTAGCCAGTGCGCCATGCCACGAGCGCGTCGTGGGAACGGGCCTACACTGCGCCGTTTTTGCCGCTTTCCGTCGCCTGCGAGGACCGCCGCCATGCTGCGCTTCCACTTCCCGATCGTCATCATCGACGAGGACTTCCGCTCCGAGAACGCCTCGGGGCTGAGCATCCGCGCGCTCGCGCAGGCGATCGAGAAGGAAGGCTTCGAGGTGCTCGGCACGACGAGCTACGGCGACCTCAGCCAGTTCGCGCAGCAGCAAAGCCGCGCCAGCGCGTTCATCCTGTCGATCGACGACGAGGAGATCGCCGCCGAAGGGGGCGAGGAGGGGCCGGCCGTCGAGGCGCTGCGCAAGTTCATCCGCGAGATCCGCTTCCGCAACGCCGACATCCCGATCTACCTCGCCGGCGAGACGCGCACGAGCCAGCACATCCCGAACGACATCCTGCGCGAGCTGCACGGCTTCATCCACATGTTCGAGGACACGCCGGACTTCGTCGCGCGGCACATCATCCGCGAGGCCAAGGCCTACCTCGACGGCCTCGCGCCGCCGTTCTTCAAGGCGCTGATGGACTACGCGCAGGACGGCTCGTACTCGTGGCACTGCCCGGGGCACTCGGGCGGTGTCGCGTTCCTGAAGAGCCCGGTGGGGCAGATGTTCCACCAGTTCTTCGGCGAGAACATGCTGCGCGCCGACGTGTGCAATGCCGTCGAGGAGCTCGGCCAGCTGCTCGACCACACCGGCCCGGTGGCGGCCAGCGAGAAGAACGCGGCGCGCATCTTCAACGCCGACCACTGCTTCTTCGTCACCAACGGCACGAGCACGAGCAACAAGATCGTCTGGCACCACACGGTGGCGCCTGGCGACGTCGTCGTCGTCGACCGCAACTGCCACAAGAGCATCCTGCACTCGATCATCATGACCGGGGCGATCCCCGTGTTCATGACGCCCACGCGCAACCACTACGGCATCATCGGCCCGATCCCGCAGCACGAGTTCTCGCGCGAGGCGATCGAGAAGAAGATCGCCGCGCACCCGCTGCTGCAGGGCGTCGACGCGAAGACGGTGCGCCCGCGCATCATGACGCTCACGCAGAGCACCTACGACGGCGTGCTCTACAACACCGAGACGATCAAGGGCATGGTCGACGGCTGGGTCGAGAACCTGCACTTCGACGAGGCGTGGCTGCCGCACGCCGCGTTCCACCCGTTCTACGGCAGCTACCACGCGATGGGCAAGAAGCGCGCGCGCCCGCAGTCGACGGTGGTCTATTCGACGCAGTCGACGCACAAGCTGCTCGCGGGGCTCTCGCAGGCGTCGCAGGTGCTGGTGCAGGACTCGCAGCAGGTCGGCCTCGACCACCACCTGTTCAACGAGGCGTACCTGATGCACACCAGCACGAGTCCGCAGTACGCGATCATCGCCAGCTGCGACGTCGCCGCCGCGATGATGGAGCCGCCCGGCGGCACCGCGCTCGTCGAGGAGAGCATCAAGGAGGCGCTCGACTTCCGCCGCGCGATGCGCAAGGTCGAGCGCGAGTTCGGCCACGACTGGTGGTTCACCGTCTGGGGCCCCGACCGGCTTGCCGACGAGGGCATCGGCCGCGCCGCCGACTGGGTGCTCGCCGCCGGCGATGCGTGGCACGGCTTCGGCGAGGTGTCGGCGGGCTTCAACATGCTCGACCCGATCAAGAGCACGATCATCACCCCCGGGCTCGACGTCAACGGCAAGTTCGACCAGACCGGCATCCCGGCCGGCATCGTCACCAAGTTCCTCGCCGAGCACGGCGTGGTCGTCGAGAAGACGGGGCTGTACTCGTTCTTCATCATGTTCACGATCGGCATCACGAAGGGCCGCTGGAACACGCTGCTGACGGCGCTGCAGCAGTTCAAGGACGACTACGACAAGAACGCGCCGCTGTGGCGCATCCTGCCCGAGTTCGTCGCCAAGCACCCGCGCTACGAGCGCATGGGGCTGCGCGACCTGTGCCAGGCGATCCACGAGGCCTACGCCGAGGGCGACGTCGCACGGCTGACGACCGAGATGTACCTGTCGGACCTGCAGCCGGCGATGACGCCCACCGACGCCTACGCCTGCATCGCCAAGCGCCGCACCGAGCGCGTGCCGATCGACCGCCTCGAGGGGCGCATCACGACCTCGCTGCTGACGCCGTACCCGCCGGGCATCCCGCTGCTGATCCCCGGCGAGCGCTTCAACAAGAAGATCGTCGACTTCCTGCGCTTCGCGCGTTCGTTCAACGCCGCGTTCCCCGGCTTCGCGACCGACGTGCACGGGCTGATCGAGGACGTCGACGCCGACGGCCGCAAGACCTACGCCGTCGACTGCGTGCGCGATGCCTGAACCCGGCGTGGCGGCGCCGCTGCCGTGGCTCGTGGCCGACGTCGGCGGCACGCACGCGCGCTTCGGCCTCGTCGAGGCGTCCGGCGGCGGCGTGCGCCACGTTCAGGCGCTGCGCACCGCCGACTTCGACGGCCCGGCCGAGGCGGCGCGCGCCTACCTCGACGCGCGCCGCGCCGACGGCGCGCTCGCGCACGCACCCCGGGCGGCGGCGTTCGCCGTCGCGACGCCCATCGGGCGCGAGCCGATCGCGCTGACCAACGCGCGCTGGTCGTTCACCCGCGCGCAGCTGCGCGCGGCGCTCGGCGTCGAGCGGCTGCGCGTGCTCAACGACTTCGAGGCGCTCGCGCTGTCGCTGCCGGCGCTGCCGCCCGAGCACCTGCGCGTGCTCGGGCCGTGGCCGCCGCCGGACGGCACGCGCGCCGTCGTCGGTCCGGGCACCGGGCTCGGCGTTGCCGGCCTGGTGCGCACGCCGTGCGGCTGGCACGCCGTGGCGGGCGAGGGCGGGCATGCGACGCTGGCCGCCGGCGACGACTACGAGCAGGCCGTCGTCGCGCACGCGCGGCGCGAGTTCGAGCACGTCTCGGCCGAGCGGCTGCTGTCGGGCATCGGGCTGCCGGTGCTGCACCGCGCCGTGGCCGCGGTCGAAGGTATCGCGGCGCCGGCGCTCGATGCGCCGGCGATCGTGCAGGCCGCGCTCGACGGCGGCGACGCGCTGGCCGCGCGCACGCTCGATACGTTCTGCGCGCTGCTCGGCAGCTTCGCCGGCAACGTCGCGCTCACGTTCGGTGCGCGCGGCGGGCTGTACGTCGGCGGCGGGATCGTGCCGCGCTTCGCCGAGCGCTTCGCAGCGTCGCGCTTTCGCGCGCGCTTCGAGGCCAAGGGCCGCTTCGCGCCGTACCTGGCCGCGATCCCGACGCCGCTGATCGTCGACCCGCACGCGACGCTGGCCGGCGCCGCGGCGGCGCTCGGCGCGGCGCCCGACGCCTGACTTCGGGCCGCACGGTCAGGCGTCGGCACGCACCGCGTGGCGCATACTTTGCTTGACCCAAACCACAAGAAATCGCAGGGAGAGGCCGTGACGACCCGTTCCGTCCCCACGCGCCCGGCGCCGTCGGCGCGCCGGCGGGCGCTGCCGTCGGTGCGCAGCGTGTTCCACGACGCGCTCGACCAGCAGCTGCTGCGCCGCGCCGACGGCATCGCCGATGCGCGCCGCTCGCCGCCCGACGTGTGGCTGCGCGCGGCCGCCGCCGTGTGCATGGGCGAACTCGAGCGCCGCTGGGCGGCGACGCAGGCCGAGGACCTCGCGCTGCTGACGCGCAAGCGCGCCCCGGCCCGCGGCGAGGCGCCACCGCGGCGGGTGCACTACCTGTCGATGGAGTTCCTGATGGGCCGCGCGCTCGGCAACGCGCTGGCCGCGCTCGGCCTCGACGACGAATTCCGCCGCCACCTCGCGGCGTCCAAGCTCGCGCCGGCCGACGTGCTCGAACGCGAGCGCGATGCCGCGCTCGGCAACGGCGGCCTCGGGCGGCTGGCGGCGTGCTTCCTCGACTCGTTCGCGATGCTCGGGCTGCCGTCGTTCGGCTACGGCCCGCGCTACGAGTACGGCATGTTCGCGCAGAAGATCGTCGACGGCTGCCAGGTCGAGGAGCCCGACGACTGGCTGCGCGGCGGTGGCAGCCCGTGGGAGGTACGCCGTCCCGAGCTGCAGTACGAGGTCGGCTTCGGCGGCCGCGTCGAGTCCGACCACGGACGGCGCCGCTGGGTGCCGGCCAAGACGGTGCTGGCCAACGTCTACGACTTCATCGTGCCGGCACCGGGCAGCGAGCGCGTCTCGACGCTGCGCCAGTGGCGCGCGCGCGCCACCGGCAGCATCGACTTCGAGCTGTTCTGCCGCGGCGAGCACGTCGAGGCCGGGCGCGAGCGCATCGAGGCCGACATCCTCAACTGGGTGCTGTACCCCGACGACAGCACGCCGGCCGGGCGCGAGCTGCGGCTGAAGCAGGAGCACTTCCTCGTCAGCGCGTCGCTGCAGGACATCGTGCAGCGGCACCTGCGCGAGCAGGGCCGCATCGACAACTTCGGCGACAAGAACGTCATCCACCTCAACGACACGCACCCGGCGCTGGCGCCCGTCGAGCTGATGCGGCTGCTGATCGACGTGCACGGGCTCGACTGGGACAGGGCGTGGGCACAGACGCACAAGGCGATCAGCTACACCAACCACACGCTGCTGCCCGAGGCGCTCGAGACCTGGCCGGTGTGGATGTTCGAGTCGCTGCTGCCGCGGCACCTCGAGATCGTCTACGAGATCAACCACCTGTTCCTCGACGACGTGCGCCGGCGCCACCCGCACGACCACGACCTGCTGCGCCGCGTGTCGCTGATCGACGAGTCGGGCGAGCGGCGCGTGCGCATGGCTGCGCTGTCGATCGTCGCGGCGCACCGCGTCAACGGCGTCTCGCAGCTGCACTCGCAGCTGATGGTGCAGTCGATCTTCGCCGACTTCGCGCACCTGTTTCCCGACCGTTTCACCAACGTCACCAACGGCGTCACGCCCAGGCGCTGGCTGATGCAGGCCAACCCGGGGCTGGCCGCGCTGATCGACGAGCAGCTCGGCGCGACCTGGCGCCGCGACCTCGACCGCCTGCACAAGCTCGCCGCGCACGCCACCGACCGCCGGCTCGGCCGTGCGGTGATGAAGGTCAAGCGCGCCAACAAGCTGCGGCTGGCCGCGCTGATCGAGCGCGAGGTCGGCGTGCGCGTCGATCCCGACAGCCTGTTCGACGTGCAGGTCAAGCGCGTGCACGAGTACAAGCGCCAGCTGCTGAACCTGATGCACGTGATCGCGCGCTACCACGCGATGCTCGCCGACCCCGACGCCGACTGGGTGCCGCGCACCGTGATCCTGGCGGGAAAGGCGGCGTCGGCGTACCGCGCCGCGAAGGCCATCGTGCGCCTGGCGCACGACGTCGCCGCGGTCGTCAACGCCGACGCGCGGTTGCGCGACCGGCTCAAGGTCGTGTTCCTGCCGAACTACAGCGTCTCGCTGGCCGAGGTGATCATGCCGGCGGCCGACCTGTCGCAGCAGATCTCGACCGCCGGGCTCGAGGCGTCGGGCACCGGCAACATGAAGTTCGCGCTCAACGGCGCGCTGACGATCGGCACCTGGGACGGCGCCAACATCGAGATGGCGCAGGCCATCGGCGAGGAGCACCTGTTCGTGTTCGGGCTGCGCGCCGAGCAGATCGCACAGCGCCGCGTCGAGGGCTACCAGCCGCGTGCGCACTACGAGCACGATGCGCGGCTGCGCGGCGTGATCGACGCGCTGCTGCGCGGCGACTTCAGCGCCGGCGACCCCGGGCGCTACCGCAGCCTCGTCGAGCCGCTGCTCGACCACGACCGCTACATGCTGATGGCCGACTTCGACGACTACCTGCGTGCGCAGCGCGAGGTCGACGCGCTGTACCGCGCGCCCGCACGCTGGGCCGAGAAGGCGCTGCGCAACATTGCCGGCATGGGCCACTTCTCGAGCGACCGCACGGTCCGCGACTACGTCGAGCGCATCTGGTCGCACGTGCCGTGAGGCCGCACGGGACAGGCGGGAGCGAGGGCATGCTGGGCGAAGCCGACGTCGCGGCGCTCGTCGAGGCGCGCCACCCCGACCCGTTCGCCGTGCTCGGACTGCACGCCGACGCGCGCGGCGTGCTGTGGGTGCGCGCGCTGCTGCCCGGCGCGCACGCGGTCGCGGTGCTCGAGCGCGACGGCGGCCGCCGCGTCGCCAACCTGACGCTGCGTCACGGCGACGGGCTGTTCGAGGGCGTGGTGCCCGACCGCGCCGAGCGCTTCGCATACCGCCTGCTCGTGACCTGGGCCGACGGGCGCGAGCAGCAGCTCGCCGACGCCTACGCCTACGGCTCGCTGATCGACCCGACCGAGATCTACTACCTCGGCGAAGGCAGCCACCTGCGCCCGTACACGGTGCTCGGCGCGCACGCGATGGAGGTCGACGGCGTGGGCGGCGTGCGCTTCGCGCTGTGGGCGCCGAACGCGCAGCGCGTGAGCGTCGTCGGCGACTTCAACGGTTGGGACGGGCGGCGCCACCCCATGCGGCTGCACCACGGCGCGGGCCTGTGGGAGATCTTCGTGCCGCACGTCGCCATCGGCGACCGCTACAAGTACGAGCTGCGCACGCGCGACGGCACCGTGCTGCCGCTGAAGGCCGACCCCTACGCACGCGCGTGCGAACTGCGCCCGGCCACCGCGAGCGTCGTCGCGCCGCTGCCGCCCGCGCAGCCGCTGCCGCCGGCCCGCGCCGAGGCCAACGCGCGCCACGCGCCGGTGTCGATCTACGAGGTGCACCTCGGCTCGTGGCGCCGCCACCCCGACGGCGGCTTCCACGACTGGGACCTGCTCGCCGCGCACCTGCCGGCCTACGCCGCGGACCTCGGCTTCACGCACGTCGAGCTGCTGCCGGTCAGCGAGCACCCGTTCGACGGCTCGTGGGGCTACCAGACGCTGGCGCTGTACGCACCGACTGCGCGCTTCTCGGCGCCCGTCGAAGGCCGCCCGCGCGTCGGCGACCCGGCCGGCTTCGTGCGCTTCGTGCAGGCGTGCCGCGCGCACGGGCTCGGCGTGCTCGTCGACTGGGTGCCGGCGCACTTCCCGACCGACGCGTGGGGGCTGGCACGGTTCGACGGCACCGCGCTGTTCGAGCACGCCGACCCGCGCGAAGGCTTCCACCGTGACTGGAACACGCTGATCTACAACTTCGGCCGCCACGAGGTGCGCAACTTCCTCGTCGGCAGCGCGCTGTACTGGATCGAGCGCCTGGGCGTCGACGGGCTGCGCGTCGACGCGGTGGCGTCGATGCTGTACCGCGACTATTCGCGCGAGGAAGGGCAGTGGGTGCCCAACGTGCACGGCGGGCGCGAAAACCTCGAGGCGATCGCGTTCCTCAAGCGCGTCAACGAGGTGATCGGCACGCAGTGCCCCGGCGCGATCACGGTGGCCGAGGAGTCGACCGCGTTTGCCGGCGTCACGGCACCGACCTACGCCGGCGGTCTGGGCTTCCACTACAAGTGGAACATGGGCTGGATGCACGACACGCTGGCCTACATGCGCGAGGATCCGGTGCACCGCCGCTGGCACCACGACAAGATGACGTTCGGGCTGATCTACGCGTTCAGCGAGAACTTCGTGCTGCCGCTGTCGCACGACGAGGTCGTGCACGG
Source organism: Azohydromonas sediminis (assembly GCF_003574675.1). Lineage (GTDB taxonomy): Bacteria > Pseudomonadota > Gammaproteobacteria > Burkholderiales > Burkholderiaceae_C > Calidifontimicrobium > Calidifontimicrobium sediminis. Next base: position 61,724 of record NZ_QOAZ01000001.1, on the reverse strand, counting down.
CAAGGGCTCGATCCTCGGGCGCATGCCCGGCGACGACTGGCAGCGTTTCGCGAGCCTGCGCGCGTACTACGGCTTCATGTGGGGCCACCCGGGCAAGAAGCTGCTGTTCATGGGGCAGGAGTTCGCACAGCCCGGCGAGTGGAACCACGACGTCGAGCTGCCGTGGCACCTGCTGCAGCACGAGCGTCACGCCGGCGTGCAGCGGCTCGTGCGCGACCTCAACGCGCTGTACCGGCGCGAGGGCGCGCTGCACCGCCTCGACAGTGAGGCGGCCGGCTTCGAGTGGATCGCGGTGCACGAGGCGGCCGACTCGGTGTACGCGTGGGTGCGGCGCGACGACGCCGGCGGCGCCGTCGTCGTGGTGTGCAACTTCACGCCGGTGCCGCGCCACGGCTACCGGCTCGGCGTGCCCGACGGGCCCGTCGCGTGGCGCGAGTGGCTCAACACCGATTCGGCCTACTACGGCGGCTCGAACTTGGGCAACGGCGGGCGCGAGCTCGCGGTGCACGAGGTGCCGGCGCACGGCCGCGCGCGCTCGATCGTGCTCGACCTGCCGCCGCTGGCCACGCTGTTCCTCGGCCCGGCCTGACGCGATGCCCGGATTCCGCCTGCCCGCGCGCCTGCAGCCCGGCCGCACCGAGCCGCTGGGCACGCTCGCGCGTGACGGCGGCGTCAACGTCGCCGTGTGGTCCGACCACGCGCAGCGCATCGAGCTGTGCGTCTTCGACACCACCGGCGCACGCGAGGTGCGCCGCTACGAGATGTACGGCCCGCGCGACGGCGTGTTCCACGGCTTCCTCGACGGCGCCGGGCCGGGGCTGGTCTACGGGCTGCGCGCGCACGGGCCGTGGCAGCCCGAGCGCGGGCACCGCTTCAACCCGCACAAGCTGCTGCTCGACCCGTGGGCGCGCGAGATCGTCGGCCACTTTCGCTGGCGGCCCGAGCACTTCGGCTACGAGGTCGGCCACCCCGACGGCAACCGCGCCCCCGACCGGCGCGACAACGCGGTGCACGCGCTCAAGGCGCGCGTCGCGCCGCCGCCGGCGGTCGCGCCCGGCGTCGCCAACGCGCCGCGCCACCGCACCGCCGACCTCGTGCTGTACGAGACGCACGTCAAGAATTTCACGCAGCGCCTCGACGCGGTGCCGCCCGAGCTGCGCGGCACCTACGCCGCGCTGGCGCATCCGGCCGCGGTGGCGCATCTGCGGCGGCTCGGCGTGACGACGCTGTCGCTGCTGCCGGTGCAGTGGCACCTCGACGAGATGGGCCTCGTCGAGCGCGGCGCCGTCAACCACTGGGGCTACAACACGCTGGGCTTCTTCTGTCCCGACCCGCGCTTCGCGACCGCGGCCGTGCGCGGCGACCCGCACGCGGTGGCCGCCGAGTTCCGCACGATGGTCGCCGCGCTGCACGACGCCGGCCTCGAAGTCGTGATCGATGTCGTCTTCAACCACACGCCCGAGGGCGACGAGAACGGCCCGACGCTGTCGTGGCGCGGGCTCGACAACGCGAGCTGGTACCGCGCGCGCGCCGACGACCCGAGCCGCATCGAGAACCTCAGCGGCTGCGGCAACACCGTCAATGTCGCGCACCCGCGCGTGACGCAGTTCGTCCTCGACGTGCTGCGCTACTGGGTGCACGAGATGGGTGTCGACGGCTTCCGCTTCGACCTCGCGCCGGTGCTCGGGCGCACGCGTCACCACGGCTTCGACCCCGACAGCGCCTTCTTCGTCGCGCTGCGGCAAGACCCGACGCTGGCGCGCGCGCACCTGATCGCCGAGCCGTGGGACCTGGGCTACGACGGCTACCAGCTCGGGCGCTTCCCGGGCCGCTTCCTCGAGTGGAACGACAAGTTCCGCGACAGCGTGCGCCGCTTCTGGCTGCACCGCGGCGTGGGCCGCGGCGAGCTCGCGCGGCGCTTCACGGCCAGCAGCGACCTGTTCCAGCACGGCCACCGGCGGCCGAGCGCGTCGGTCAACTACGTCACCTCGCACGACGGCTTCACGCTCGCCGACGTCGTCAGCTACGCGCACAAGCACAACGAGGCCAACGGCGAGGGCAATCGCGACGGCCGCGACGGTGAGCCGGCGTGCAACTTCGGCCACGAAGGACCGAGCGACGACCCGGTGATACGGCAGCGGCGCGCGCGCGTGCAGCGCGCGCTGCTGGCCACGACGCTGCTCGCGCAGGGCACGCCGATGCTGCACGGCGGCGACGAGCTCGGCCACACGCAGCACGGCAACAACAACGCCTACTGTCAGGACAACGCGATCGGCTGGCTCGACTGGGGCCGCGCCGACGCGGCGCTCGTCGACTTCACCGCCACGGTGCTCGCGCTGCGCCGCAGCGAGCCGGCGCTGCACCACGACGTGTGGTTCCGCGCCGACGCGGCGCGCAACGGCGAGCGCGGCGTCGTGTGGTACCGCCCCGACGGGCGCGAGATGCAGGTCGACGACTGGCACGACGGCGGTCAGCACGCGTTCGCGTGCGTGATCAACCTGCGCGGCGACCCGACGCCCGAGGGCCAGGTGGAGGCCGAACGCTCGGTGCCGCTGGCCGTGCTGTTCAACCCCGAGCCGGTGGCGGTGCCGTTCGTGCTGCCCGACGGCCCCTGGCGTCTGCGGCTGGACACCAGCGGCGAGCTCGCGCCCGGGGTGGGGCTCGGCCGCCACGCGCGGCTCGCGGCGCCGGCGTCGGCGCTGCTCGTTTTCGCCCACGAGACCCCCGACGCGGCGCCGCCCGCCTGACCCGATGGACCTGAACCAACGCGCCAGCGGCGTGCTGCTGCACCCGACCTCGCTGCCCGGCCCGCACGGCTGCGGCGACCTCGGGCCGGCGGCGTACCACTTCGTCGACTGGCTGGCCGGCGCCGGCCAGCGGCTATGGCAGCTGCTGCCGACGAACCCGGTCGGTCCCGGGAACTCGCCGTACCAGAGCGTGTCGGCATTCGCCGGCAGCGAGCTGATGGTGGCGCTCGAGCCGCTCGTCGAGCGCGGCTGGCTGCCGCCGGCCGCCGCGCCGGCATTCCCGGCGCACGAGGCCGACTGGCCGCAGGTCGTGCCATGGCGCATGCAGCGTCTGCGCGAGGCCGCCGCGGGCTTCTTCGCGCGCGCGACGCCGGGCGAGCGCGACGCGTTCGACGCGTGGTGCGCCCGCGAGGCCGGCTGGCTCGACGACTACGCGCTGTTCATGGCGATCGACCGCGCGCACCGCGCGCGCGGCGGCAAGGGGGGCTGGTGGGCCTGGGACGCGCCGCTGGCCGCGCGCGAGCCGGCGGCGCTGGCCGCCGTGGCGCGCGAGCTCGCCGACGAGGCCGCGTTCTGGCGCTTCGCGCAGTGGTGCTTCGACACGCAGTGGGCCGCGTTGCACGCCTACGCGCGCGAGCGCGGCGTCGCCGTGATGGGTGACCTGCCGATCTTCGTCGCGCACCACAGTGCCGACTGCTGGGCGCAGCCCGACCTGTACTTTCTCGACGAGCATCACCAGCCCACCGTCGTCGCCGGCGTGCCGCCCGACTACTTCAGCGCCACCGGCCAGCGCTGGGGCAACCCGCTGTACCGCTGGGAGCGCATGGCCGCCGACGGCTTCGCGTGGTGGACGGCGCGCGTGCGCCGCGCGCTGGCGCTGGCCGACGTGTTCCGCATCGACCACTTCCGCGGCTTCGCCGGCTACTGGGAGATCCCGGCCGGCTGCCCGACCGCGGTCGACGGCCGCTGGGTGCCCGGCCCCGGCGCGGCGCTGTTCGAGGCGATCGAAGCCGCGCTCGGGCGGCTGCCGATCGTCGCCGAGGACCTCGGCGTCATCACCCCCGACGTCGTGGCGCTGCGCGAGCGCTTCGGCCTGCCGGGCATGCGCGTCCTGCAGTTCGCGTTCAGCGACGACGCCGGCAACCGCTTCCTGCCGCACCACTACGAGCCGTCCACCTTCGTCTACACCGGCACGCACGACAACGACACCGCCGTCGGCTGGTGGCAGCGCTGCTCGCCGCGCGAGCGCGCGTTCGCCGCCGCCTACCTCGGCTGCGGCGACGGTGCCGACGTGCACTGGGCGATGATCCGCGCCGCGAGCACGTCGGTCGCGAACTGGGTCGTGTTCCCGCTGCAGGACGTGCTCGGCCTCGACGGGCGCCACCGGATGAACCTGCCGGGCACCGTCGAGGGCAACTGGCGCTGGCGCTTCGACTGGGCGATGGTCGGCCCCGAACCGGGGCGGCAGCTCGGTGCGATCACCGCCGCCAGCGGGCGCGCGCCGCTGGTGCACCTGGCGCTGCCGGAGCACCCGGCGCAGGGGCACCGGCCCTGAAGCGCCGGTGACGCTCAGGACTCGCTGGCGTCGGCGATGCCGCCCATCACCTGGCTGAAGCCCGCGTCGACGTAAGTGATCTCGGCGGTGACGCCGGCGGCCAGATCCGACAGCAGGAACGCGGCGACGTTGCCGACGTCGTCGATCGTCACGTTGCGCCGCAGCGGCGCGTTGCGCTCGACCAGATCGAGGATCTTGCCGAAGCCCTTGATGCCGCTGGCCGCGAGCGTCTTGATCGGGCCGGCCGAGATGCCGTTGACGCGCACGCCGCGCGGCCCGAGGCTGGCCGCGAGGTAGCGCACGCTGGCCTCGAGCGAGGCCTTGGCCAGCCCCATCGTGTTGTAGTTCGGCACGACACGGTCGGCGCCGAGGTAGGTCAGCGTCAGCAGCGCAGCGCCCGGGTTCAGGCGCGAGGCGGCGGCCTTGGCCATCGCCGGGAAGCTGTAGGCCGAGATGTCGTGCGCGATACGAAACGCCTCGCGGCTCAGCCCGTCGAGGAAGTCGCCGGCGATCGCCTCGCGCGGCGCGAAGCCGATCGAGTGGACGAAGCCGTCGAAAGTCGGCCAGGACTCGCCGAGCTGGGCGAACAGGCGCTCGATCTGCGCGTCGTCGGCGACGTCGCATTCGAACACCAGCGTCGAGCCGAACTCGGCGGCGAATTCGGTGATGCGGTCCCTGAAGCGCTCGCCGACGTAGCTGAACGCCAGCTCGGCGCCCTCGCGCCGGCAGGCGCGCGCGATGCCGTAGGCGATCGAGCGGTTGGACAGCAGACCGGTGATCAGCAGGCGCTTGCCGGCGAGAAAGGCCATTGTGTCTCCGTGGGCGTCTTCGAGCAGCGCCGGATTCTGGCACGGCCGGCAGCGCGCCTTGAACGGCTTTTCGCGCGACCTTATAATGCGCGCTTCACTGAATTCCTGATTGCAAATGGGCGGTGTCATCCGGCCCATTTTTTTTGCTTGATCGCGAATCACGCCACGACCCGCACTGCCTTGGCTTCCCGCGTTACGCGCCCCGCTTCGAAGACGCCGCCCCGCCCCGTCGGCGGGCCGCGGACGCGCGGGGGCGCGCCCGCGCGTGCCGCGCCGGGCGGGCGCGGCGGGTCTGCCGGCCCGCGTGAGCGGGGCGGCGCGCGCGGCGCCGAGGTGGTCTGGGGGCCGTCCGCAGGGGCCTGGATGGGGGCGGTCGCGCGCACCGTCGAGGGGCTCGGCTACGACCTCGTCGACATCGAGCGCGAGGGCCGCGGGCTGCTGCGCGTGACGATCGACCGCGTGCCGGGGCGCGTCTATCCCGCCGGCGGCGAGTTCGTGACGGTCGACGACTGCGAGGCGGTCACGCGGCAGCTGCAGTACGTGCTCGAGGTCGAAGGCTGCGACTACGCGCGCCTCGAGGTGTCGTCGCCGGGGCTCGACCGGCCGCTGAAGCGGGCCGCCGACTACGAACGTTTTGCCGGCGCCGAGGTCGACGTGACGCTGCGCGAGCCCCTCGAGGGCCGGCGCAAGTACCGCGGCACGCTGCTCGCGGGCGACGGCGGCCACTGGCGGCTGGTGCTGGCCGGCGGCGAGCAGGCGCTCGATTTCGCGCTCGACGAAGTGCGCGAGGCGCGGCTGGTGCCGGTGGTGGATTTCAAGGGTCGCAAGGGCGGGGGCGCGCAGGCGACGGCGCCGGGCGGCGACGAGGTTGACGGAGGTCGAAGGGAATGAACCGCGAAATGCTGATGCTGGTCGACGCCATCTCGCGCGAGAAGAACGTCGATCGCGACGTCGTGTTCGGCGCCGTCGAGTCGGCGCTCGCGCAGGCGACGAAGAAGCTGCAGGGCGGCGACGTCGACATCCGCGTGGCGATCGACCGCGAGACCGGCGAGTACGAGACCTTCCGCCGCTGGCACGTCGTGCCCAACGAGGCCGGTCTGCAGAACCCCGATGCCGAGGTGCTGCTGTTCGAGGCGCAGGAGCAGATCCCCGACATCGAGGTCGACGATTACATCGAGGAGCCGATCGAGTCGGTGCCGATCGGGCGCATCGGCGCGATGGCGGCCAAGCAGGTCATCCTGCAGAAGATCCGCGACGCCGAGCGCGAGCAGCTGCTCAACGATTTCCTCGCGCGCGGCGAGAAGATTTTCGTCGGCACCGTCAAGCGGCTCGACAAGGGCGACCTGATCATCGAGAGCGGCCGCGTCGAGGGGCGCCTCAAGCGCAGCGAGATGATCCCGAAGGAGAACCTGCGCAGCGGCGACCGCGTGCGCGCGTTCATCCTCGGCGTCGACCCGACGGTGCGCGGGCCGCAGATCATGCTGTCGCGCGCGGCGCCGGGCTTCATGATCGAGCTGTTCCGCCAGGAGGTGCCCGAGATCGAGCAGGGCCTGCTCGAGATCAAGAGCTGCGCGCGCGACCCGGGCAGCCGCGCGAAGATCGCCGTCGTCAGCCACGACCGCCGCGTCGACCCGATCGGCACCTGCGTCGGCGTGCGCGGCTCGCGCGTCAACGCGGTGACCAACGAGCTCGCCGGCGAGCGCGTCGACATCGTGCTGTGGTCCGAGGATCCGGCGCAGTTCGTCATCGGGGCGCTCGCGCCGGCCAACGTGCAGTCGATCGTCGTCGACGAGGAGCGCCATGCGATGGACGTCGTCGTCGACGAGGAGAACCTCGCGATCGCGATCGGCCGCGGCGGACAGAACGTGCGCCTGGCCAGCGAGCTCACCGGCTGGCGCATCAACATCATGACGGCCGAGGAGTCGGCCGCCAAGCAGGCGCAGGAGACCGAGGCGATCCGGCGCCTGTTCGTCGACAAGCTCGATGTCGACGAGGAGGTCGCCGACATCCTGATCGCCGAGGGCTTCACGAGCCTCGAGGAGGTGGCCTACGTGCCGATCTCCGAGATGCTCGAGATCGAGGCCTTCGACGAGGACACCGTCAACGAGCTGCGCACCCGCGCGAAGGACGCGCTGCTGACGATGGAGATCGCGCGCGAGGAGAAGGTCGAGGAGGTGTCTCAGGACCTGCGCGACCTCGAGGGCCTGACGCCGGACCTGATCGCCAAGCTCGCCGACGCCGGCATCCACACGCGCGACGACCTGGCCGACCTCGCCGTCGACGAGCTGACCGAGATCACCGGCCTCGACGACGACGCGGCCAAGGCGCTGATCATGAAGGCGCGCGAACACTGGTTCACCGCCTGAGCGCGACACGACACCCGGCCCGGCCCCACCCAGCAAGGAAAATCACCCCATGGCAGTCACTACCGTCGCCCAGTTGGCCGCCGAGCTGAACCGCCCGGCGGCGACGCTGCTCGAGCAGCTGCAGTCGGCGGGCGTGCGCAAGGGCTCGATCGAAGACACGCTGACCGAGCACGACAAAGAGCGCCTGCTCGAGTACCTGCGCAGCGTGCACGGCACCGCCGGCGGCGAGCGCAAGAAGATCACGCTCGTCAAGAAGAGCACGAGCGAGATCAAGCAGGCCGACGCCAGCGGCAAGGCGCGCACGATCCAGGTCGAGGTGCGCAAGAAGCGCGTGTTCGTCAAGCGCGAGGAGGCCGCGCCCGCCGAGGAAGCCGCCCCGGCCGCGCCGGTGATCGACGAGGCCGAGCTGCAGCGCCGCGAGGAAGAGGCGCAGCGCCAGGCCGAGCTGCTCAAGCGCCAGGAAGAGGAGCTGGCCGAGCGCCGCCGGCAGCGCGAGGAACAGGAAAGGCGCGAGCGCGAGGCCGCCGAGGCCCGTGCGCGCGAGGCCGCCGAAAAGGCGGCCGCCGAGCTCGCCGCGGCCGAGCAGGCTGCAGCCGCCGCGAAGCAGGCGGGCGCCAAGGCGAAGGCCGCGCCGGCCCCGGCGCCGGCTCCCGAAGCGGCGCCGCCGGCGGCGCCGGCCGAGGCGCCGAAGCCGGCGCTGCGCGTGGTCAAGGCCGTCGACGCCGATGCCGCCGAGAAGCAGCGTCTGGCCGACCTCGAGAAGCGCCGCAAGGCGGCCGAGGCCGAGGCCGCCGCGATCCGCGCGATGATGGCGCAGCCGCGCAAGGTGCTCACGGCCAAGAAGCCCGAGGAGGCCAAGCCGGCCGAGGCGGCCAAGGCGGGCATCGCCGGCACGATCCACCGGCCGAAGCCGGGTGCCGGCGCGCCCGCGCCGGCGCCGGCCAAGCCCGGCGACAAGAAGTCGGTCAAGGCCGACAAGATGTCGTCGGCGTGGGCCGACGGCGCCAAGCGCCCGGGGCTGGCCAAGGGCCGCACCGACGTCGGTGCCGGCGCTGCGCGCGGCGGCTGGAAGGCGCCGCGCGGCGGCGCGCGCCGCGGCGAACGCGGCGAAGGCGAGTCGAGCTTCGTGCCGCCCGTCGAGGCGCAGGTCTACGAGGTGCACGTGCCCGAGACGATCTCGGTGGCCGACCTCGCGCACAAGATGAGCGTCAAGGCCAGCGAGGTCATCAAGCAGCTGATGAAGCTCGGGCAGATGGTCACGATCAACCAGCAGCTCGACCAGGAGACGGCGATGATCGTCGTCGAGGAGATGGGCCACAAGGCGGTCGCGGCCAAGCTCGACGACCCCGAGGCCTTCCTCGCCGAGGAGGGTGCGGCCGCGTCGCAGGCCGAGGCCAAGCCGCGCGCGCCGGTCGTCACCGTGATGGGCCACGTCGACCACGGCAAGACCTCGCTGCTCGACTACATCCGCTCGACGCGCGTGGCCGCGGGCGAGGCCGGCGGCATCACGCAGCACATCGGCGCCTACCACGTGCAGACGCCGCGCGGGATGATCACCTTCCTCGACACGCCGGGCCACGAGGCGTTCACCGCGATGCGTGCACGCGGCGCCAAGGCCACCGACATCGTGATCCTCGTCGTCGCCGCCGACGACGGCGTGATGCCGCAGACCAAGGAGGCGATCCACCACGCGAAGGCGGCCGGCGTGCCGATCGTCGTGGCGATCAACAAGATCGACAAGCCCGAGGCCAACCTCGAGCGCGTGAGGAGCGAACTGATCGCCGAGCAGGTCGTGCCGGAGGAATTCGGCGGCGACTCGCCGTTCTGCCCGGTGTCGGCCAAGACCGGGCAGGGCATCGACAACCTGCTCGAGCAGGTGCTGCTGCAGGCCGAGGTGCTCGAGCTGAAGGCGCCGGTCGACGCGCCGGCCAAGGGCCTCGTGATCGAGGCGCGGCTCGACAAGGGCAAGGGCCCGGTGGCCACCGTGCTGGTGCAGTCGGGCACGCTCAAGCGCGGCGACGTCGTGCTCGCGGGCAGCTCGTACGGCCGCGTGCGTGCGATGCTCGACGAAGACGGCAAGCCCACCACCGAGGCGGGCCCGTCGATCCCGGTCGAGATCCAGGGCCTGACCGAAGTGCCGGCCGCCGGCGACGAGTTCATGGTGCTCGCCGACGAGCGCCGCGCGCGCGAGATCGCGACCTTCCGCCAGGGCAAGTACCGCGAGGTCGCGCTCAACAAGCGCCAGGCCGCCAAGCTCGAGAGCATGTTCGAGCAGATGGGCGAGGGCAAGGTGCTCACGCTGCCGCTGATCATCAAGGCCGACGTGCAGGGCTCGCAGGAAGCGCTGTCGGCGTCGCTGCTCAAGCTCTCGACCGACGAGGTCAAGGTGCAGATCGTGCACGCGGCGGTCGGTGCGGTCAGCGAGAGCGACGTCAACCTCGCGCTCGCGTCGAAGGCCGTCATCATCGCCTTCAACGTGCGCGCCGACGCCGGCGCACGCAAGCTCGCCGAGAGCAGCGGTGTCGACATCCGCTACTACAACATCATCTACGACGCGGTCGACGACGTGAAGGCGGCGATGAGCGGGCTGCTCGCGCCCGAACAGCGCGAGGAGATCATCGGCAGCGCCGAGATCCGCCAGGTCTTCGTCGCCTCGAAGATCGGCACGGTGGCCGGCTGCATGGTCACCTCGGGCGTCGTGCGCCGCGGTGCACGCTTCCGCCTGCTGCGCGACAACGTCGTCGTCTACACCGGCGAGGTCGAGTCGGTGCGCCGCATCAAGGAGGACGTGCGCGAAGTCAAGGAAGGCTTCGAGTGCGGCATCAAGCTGAAGAACTACAACGACATCAAGGAAGGCGACCAGCTCGAGTTCTTCGAGATCAAGGAAGTCGCCCGCACCTTGTAAGGCGGAGTCGTCCCCGACTGCACACCCCGCCGACCGCAAGGAAGGCGGGGTTTGCGCTTCGAAAGGAGTCCCGATGCGTCACAGGAAGAGCATTCCCAACCGCAGCTACCGCGTGGCCGACCAGATCCAGCGTGACCTCGCCGAGCTGATCCGCGAACTGAAGGACCCGCGCGTGGGCCTGCTGACGATCAACGCCGTCGAGGTCTCGCCCGACTACGCGCACGCCAAGGTCTACTTCTCGCTGCTCGTCGGCGACCCCGTCGAGTGCGAGACCGCGCTCAACGAGGCGGCGGGCTTCCTGCGCAACGGGCTGTTCAAGCGGCTGCAGATCCACACGGTGCCGACGCTGCACTTCCACTTCGACCGCACGACCGAGCGCGCCGCCGAGCTCAACGAGCTGATCCGCCGCGCCAACGAGACCCGCGCGAAGGACGACTGACGTGAGCGAGCCGCGCGCGCGCCTGCCGCGCCGTGCCGTGCACGGCGTGCTGCTGCTCGACAAGCCCGCGGGCCTGTCGAGCAACGACACGTTGCAGCGCGCCAAGCGCCTGTACCGCGCCGAGAAGGCCGGCCACACCGGCACGCTCGACCCGCTGGCCAGCGGCCTGCTGCCGGTGTGCTTCGGCGCCGCGACCAAGTTCGCGCAGGCGAGCCTCGACGCCGACAAGGCCTATCGCGCCACACTCGCGCTCGGCGTCACGACGACGACCGGCGACGCCGAGGGCGACGTCGTCGAGCGCCGCACCGTGTCCATCGACCGTACGGCGATCGACGCCGCCTGCGCGCGCTTCGCCGGCACGATCGAGCAGGTGCCGCCGATGCACTCGGCGCTCAAGCACCAGGGGCGGGCGCTGTACGACTACGCGCGCGCCGGCGTCACCATCGAGCGCGCGCCGCGGCAGGTGACGATCCACCGCCTCGACGTCGTCGAGTGGGACGGCGAGCGGCTCGTGCTCGACGTCGCCTGCAGCAAGGGCACCTACGTGCGCACGCTCGCCGAGGACCTCGGCGCGGCGCTGGGCTGCGGCGCGCACCTCGCGGCGCTGCGCCGCACTGCCAGCGGCACGCTGACGCTGGATGGCGCCGTCACGCTCGACGCGCTGCAGGCGATGGACGAGGCGCAGCGCGACGCGCTGCTGCTGCCGCCCGACGTGCTCGTCGGGCACTGGCCGCGCGTGGCGCTGCCCGACGACGAGGCCGGGCGCTTCCTGACCGGGCTGCGCCGGCGCGTGCGGCTGCCCGACGCGCCCGCGGTGCGCGTCTACGGGCCGCAGCCGCGCGCGTTCCTCGGCAGCGCGCACATCACCGCCGGCGAGCTGATCGCCGACCGACTGCTCAGCCCGGCCGAGGTGGCCGGGCTGCTGAACCCGCGAGAACCCGCATGACCCGACCGATCCGCAACATCGCGATCATCGCCCACGTCGACCACGGCAAGACGACGCTCGTCGACCAGCTGCTGCGCCAGAGCGGCACCTTCCGCGACAACCAGCAGGTCGCCGAGCGCGTGATGGACAGCAACGACCTCGAGCGCGAGCGCGGCATCACGATCCTGGCCAAGAACTGCGCGGTGCGCTGGAAGGACACGCACATCAACATCGTCGACACCCCCGGCCACGCCGACTTCGGCGGCGAGGTCGAGCGCGTGCTGTCGATGGTCGACGGCGTGCTGCTGCTCGTCGACGCCGTCGAGGGCCCGATGCCGCAGACGCGCTTCGTGACCAAGAAGGCGCTGGCGCTGGGCCTGAAGCCCATCGTCGTCGTCAACAAGGTCGACCGCCCGGGCTCGCGCATCGACTACGTGATCAACGCCACCTTCGACCTGTTCGACAAGCTCGGCGCGACCGAGGAGCAGCTCGACTTCCCGGTCGTCTACGCGTCGGGCCTCAACGGCTGGGCGACGCTCGAGCCGGGCACGGTCGGCACCGACCTCGCGCCGCTGTTCGAGGCCATCGTCAAGCACGTGCCGCCGCACGAGGGCGACCCCGACGCGCCGCTGCAGCTGCAGATCTGCTCGCTCGACTACTCGAGCTACGTCGGGCGCATCGGCATCGGCCGCGTCAACGCCGGCACGATCCGCCCGGGCATGGACGTGCTCGTCTGCGAGGGCACCGACGGGCCGTCGAGGAAAGGGCGCGTCAACCAGGTGCTCACGTTCGAGGGCCTCGAGCGGCGCGTGACCGACCGTGCCGGCCCCGGCGACATCGTGCTCGTCAACGGCATCGACGACATCGGCCTCGGCGTCACGCTGACCAGCCCCGACGACCCGCGGCCGCTGCCGATGCTGCAGGTCGACGAGCCGACGCTGACGATGAATTTCTGCGTCAACACGAGCCCGCTCGCGGGCCGCGAGGGCAAGTTTGTCACCAGCCGCCAGATCCGCGACCGCCTCGAGCGCGAGCTGCAGAGCAACGTCGCGCTGCGTGTCAGGGACACCGCGGAGGACGGCGTCTACGAGGTCTCGGGCCGCGGCGAGCTGCACCTGACGATCCTGCTCGAGAACATGCGCCGCGAGGGCTACGAGCTCGCGGTGAGCAAGCCGCGCGTCGTGTTCCACGAGGAGAACGGCGTGCGCATGGAGCCGATCGAGCTCGTGACCTGCGACGTCGAGGACCAGCACCAGGGCGCCGTGATGCAGGCGCTCGGCGAGCGCCGCGGCGAGCTCGTCAACATGGAGACCGACGGCGCCGGGCGCGTGCGGCTCGAGTACCGCATCCCGGCGCGCGGGCTGATCGGCTTCTCGACCGAGTTCCTCAACCTCACGCGCGGCACCGGGCTGATCAGCAACATCTTCGACGGCTGGGAGCCGTACAAGGGCGAGATCGCCGGTCGCAAGAACGGCGTGCTCGTGAGCCAGGAAGACGGCGAGATCGTCACCTACGCGCTGGGCAAGCTCGACGACCGCGGCCGCATGTTCGTCAAGCCCGGCGACCCGGTCTACGAGGGGATGATCGTCGGCGTGCACAACCGCGACAACGACCTCGTCGTCAATGCGGTGCGCACCAAGCAGCTGACGAACTTCCGCGTCAGCGGCAAGGAAGACGCGATCCGCCTGACGCCGCCGATCGAGCTGACGCTCGAGTACGCCGTCGAGTTCATCGAGGACGACGAGCTCGTCGAGATCACACCGAAGTCGATCCGGCTGCGCAAGCGCTTCCTGAAGGAGCACGAGCGCAAGCGCGCGCAGCGCGAAGCCGCTTGAGCGGCTTCGCGCCGCGCGCGGCGCGCCGCCATGGGGCACCCCCCGCCCCCCGCCAGGCGGGGGCGCCAGCATGAGGAACGAGGGCAGGCGCAGCCGGCCCGCTGAACGTATGACACATCGACGGGCCGTGGCACTGATGGTGCTGGTGACGCTGCTGTGGAGCATCGCCGGCGTCGTCACGCGCCTGCTCGACGCGGCCGCCGCGTTCGAGGTCACGTTCTGGCGCAGCGCGTTCAACGCGCTGGCGCTCGCAGTGCTGCTGTCGTGGCTGCGCGGCCCGCGGGCGCTGCTGCACACGCTGCGCACCGGCGGGCCGGCGCTGTGGCTGTCGGGACTGTGCTGGAGCGTGATGTTCACCGCCTTCATGGTCGCGCTGACGCTGACGACGGTGGCCAACGTGCTGGTGACGATGGCGGTGGCGCCGCTGTTCACGGCGCTGGCGGCACGCGTCGCGCTCGGCCACCGGCTCGCCGCGCGCACGTGGGCGGCGATCGCGGTGGCCGGCGCTGGCATCGCGTGGATGTACGGCCGCGACGTCAGCGCCGCCGGCGGCACGCACGCGCTCGGCGTCGTCGTCGCGCTGGCGGTGCCGGTCGCGGCAGCGGTCAACTGGACCTTGCTGCAGGGTTTGCGCCAGCGTGCGCAAGGCGACGCTGCGCCGCCGCCCGACATGCTGCCGGCCGTGCTCGTCGGTGCGGTGCTGTCGGCCGCGGCCACGCTGCCGCTGTCGCTGCCATTCGCGGCGACGGCGCACGACGTCGGCTGGCTCGCGCTGCTCGGCGTCGTGCAGCTCGCGGTGCCCTGCCTGCTCGCAGTGGCGGCCGCGCGCGTGCTCAGCGCGCCCGAGGTGTCGCTGCTCGCGCTGCTCGAAGTCGTGTTCGGCGTCGCGTGGGCCTGGCTCGGGGCCGGCGAGGCGCCGTCGTCGACCGTGCTCGCCGGCGGCGCGCTCGTGCTGGGGGCGCTGGTCGTGCACGAGCTGCTCGCGCTGCGCCGGCCGGCGTCGCCGGCGCGCGACAGTGCAGCGGCGCGCACGGGCTTCCCCCGAGGCGAGGACGCCGCACGCGGCGCAGACTCGGTGCCGTAGACACCCCGGCCCCGATGCAGTTGCCGCCGCTGTCCCCGTCGCATTGGCTGTGGCTGACGGCGGCCGCCGGTGTGGGCGCGGCGCTGTCCTGGTGGCTGCACCGCCGTCGCGGCGGCGCGTCGGCCGCGGTGCCACCCGACGACGATCGCCTCGAGCGGCAGGCGCTGCGCCACGCGCTCGATGCGGCACAGATGCCGGTGGCGATCAGCGACCTCGCCGGCCGCTTGACCTACGTCAACGATGCGTTCGTGCGCGCCTGGGGGTACGACGCGCGCGACGGCGTCGTCGGGCGGTGCGTGACGTCGTTCTGGCAGGACCCGGCGGGGGCCGCCAGCGTCGTCGACGCGTTGCAGGCGCACGGCCGCTGGGAGGGCACGCTGCTCGCGCAGCGCCGCGACGGCGGCACGATGCCGATGCGCACGTCGGCGCACCTGGTGCGCGCCGACGACGGCCGGCCGCTGGCGATGATGGCCTCGTTCGCCGACGAAACGGCGCTGCGCACCGCGCAGGAGGCGCTGCAGCGCGAACGCGAATTCGCGCGCCGGCTGATCGACGTCGCGCCGGTGCTCGTGCTGGTGCTCGACGCGCGCGGCGGCGTGCGCCTGGTCAACCGGCACTTCGAGCAGCTCACCGGCTGGCAGCTGGCCCACCTGCACCGCCGCGACTGGTTCGACATCTTCATTCCGCCGGCCGACCGGGCGGGCCTGCGCGCGATGTTCGACGCCGTGTGCCGCGGCGAGGTGGTGCGCCAGCACGTCGCGGCGATGCAGCTCGGCGACGGCACGGTGCGCGCGGTCGAGTGGTCCAGCCAGGCCCTGTTCGACGCGGCCGGCGGCGTCGACGCCGTGCTGGCGATCGGCACCGACGTCACCGAGCGGCTGGCGGCCGAGCAGCGCCGCCGCGACGACGCGCAGCGCCGCGACGCGCTGCTGCAGCTCGCGCAGCGGCTCGAACTCGCGCGCGATGCGCATGCCGTGGCCGCGGCGCTGAAAGACGAGATCGAAGCGCGCATCGGTCACCGCAACGTCTGGCTCCTGCTCGCCGACGAGCTGGGCACGCGCTACCGCCTCGAGGGCACCGCCGGCGAGCCGATCTCGCAGCTGGCGGCGCCGTCGTGGTCGCAGCAGCTCAACCCGGCGGCGTCGTCGCTGCTGCGCGACCTGCTGCAAGGCGACGCGCCGATCGTGTGGCCCGACGCGCAGCTCGACCGCCGCACCGCGCGCACGACGCTCGCGCCGCTGGTGCCGCGCACGCTGGTGCACGTGCCGCTGTTCGTCGCCGGCCGGCGCGCCGGCCTGCTGGCCACCGGCACCTTCGGCGACGAAGGCGTGCGCGTGCCGACGCCCGAGCAGCTCGCGCACCTGGTCGACCTCGCGCGCCACGCCGCGGTGGCGATCGACCGCATCCGCTACATCGATGCGCTGCGCCAGCGCGACGCGCAGCTCGCGCAGGCGCAGGCGCTCGCGCAGGTCGGCAGCTGGGAACTCGACCACCTGCTGGCGCGGATGCAGTGGTCGGCCGAGCTCGGCCGCATCCTCGAACTCGACGCGACGCAGGTCGAGCCGTCGTCGCAGGCGCTGCTGGCCGCGGTGCACCCCGACGACCGCCAGCGCCTGGTCGACGTGCAGGCGGCGGCATTGCGCACGCGCCAGCCGTGGTCGCTGCGTCACCGGCTGCGCATGGCCGACGGGCGCGTCAAGTGGGTCGAACACCGCGGCGAGACGGTGTACAACGCGCTCGGCGAACCGCTGCGCACGAGCGGCACGCTGCAGGACGTCACGCGCGCGCAGCTCGAGCAGCAGGCCACGCAGGCCGCGCGCCAGCAGCTGCAGCGCGTGATCGACGCCGCGACCGAAGTCGCGATCACGGCCGGCGACGAGAGTGGCCGCGTCGTGCTGTTCAACACCGGCGCCGAGCGCATGCTCGGCTGGCGCGCCGACGAGGTCGTCGGCCGCATGACGGTGCGCGAGTTCCACGTGCCCGAGGAACTCGAGGCGCGCGCGCGCGAGCTCAGCGTCGAGTACGGCGAACCGGTCGACGCGATGCAGGCCATGCGCGCGCCGGCGCTGCGCGGCGACTTCCGCCCGCGCGAGTGGACCTACGTGCGCAAGGACGGCACCCGCCTGACGGTGAGCCTGGCCATCACGCGCATGCTCGACGAGCGCGGCGAGCCGGCCGGCTTCCTCGGCGTGGCCGTCGACGTCACCGAGCGCAAGCGCGCCGAGCGCGCGCTGCGCGACCTCAACGTCGAGCTCGAGCGCCGCGTCGCCGAGCGCACCGCCGAGCTCGTGCAGGCGCGCGACGAGGCGCAGCGCGCCAGCGCCGGCAAGAGCGAGTTCCTGTCGCACATGAGCCACGAGCTGCGCACGCCGCTCAACGCGATCCTCGGCTTCGCGCAGCTGCTCGAAGTCGAGCCGCTGCCGCCCGCGACGCGGCGCTACGTCGACGAGATCCGCCGCGCCGGCGACCACCTGCTCGCGCTGATCACCGACTTGCTCGACCTGTCGCGCATCGAGTCGGGCCGCCTCGCGGTGTCGATCGGCCCGGTCGACGTCGACGCCACCGTCGCGCAGGCGATGCGGCTCGTGCAGCCGCTGGCCGACGCCCACGCGGTGCAGGTCACGGCCGGCGCCGCGTCGTGCGCTGCGGTGCAGGCCGACCCGACGCGGCTGCGCCAGGTGCTGGTCAACCTGCTGAGCAACGCCGTCAAGTACAACCGCGCCGGCGGCTGGGTGCGCGTCGACAGCGTCGCGCTCGACGACGGTCGGCGGCGGCTGAGCGTCAGCGACAGCGGTGTCGGCATCGCTGCCGACAAGCTCGAGCGCCTGTTCACGCCGTTCGAGCGCCTCGGCGCCGAGGCCGGCAGCGTCGAGGGCACCGGCGTCGGGCTGGCGCTGTCGCGCCGGCTCGTCGAGCTGATGGGCGGGCGGCTGGGCGTGCAGTCGCGCCCCGGCGAGGGCTCGACGTTCTGGGTCGACCTGCCGGCGGCACCCGCGCCGTTGCAGGCGCCGGCCGATCGTGCCGCCGCGCGCGCTGCAGCGGTGCCGCAGCACGTGCTGTACATCGAGGACAACCCGGTCAACGTGCAGGTTCTCGAGGCGATGCTCGCGCACCTGGGCGTGCAGCGCGTCGATGCGGCGCCCGACGGGCCGAGCGGCCTCGAGCGCGCGCGCGCCGAGCGCCCGCAGCTGATCCTGCTCGACATCCAGCTGCCCGGCATGGACGGCTACGCCGTGCTCGACGCGCTGAAGGCCGACCCGGCGACGTGCGATATTCCGGTCATCGCGCTGTCGGCCGACGCGATGCCCGCCGAAGTCGAGCGCGGGCTGGCCCGCGGCCTGCGGCAGTACCTGACCAAGCCGGTGGAGATGTCCGAACTGATGGCCACGCTCGAGCGCATCGGCAACCCCGCATCGGCGGCCGGGAGCGCGGCGTGAGCACGCTGCAGCCGCTGTCGGGGCTCGACGCGCTGTTCCTGCACCTCGAGACACCGCAGATGCCGATGCACGTCGGCGCGCTGCATGTGCTCGAGCTGCCGCGCGGGCACCGCGGCCGCTTCGTCAACGACTTGCGCCGTCACCTGCAGTCGCGCCTGGCGGTCGCGCCGGTGCTGCGCCGGCGGCTGTGGTGGATGCCGCTGAACCTCGCCAATCCGGCGTGGATCGACGCCGAGCCCGACCTGCGCCACCACGTCGTCGAGGTGCGCCTGCCGGCCAGCGCGCGCCACGGCAGCGGCCTGCGCGAGCTCGAAGCCGAGGTCGCGCGGCTGCACGCCGTGCCACTCGACCGCTCGCGGCCGCTGTGGCGCATGCACGTGCTCGAGGGGCTGGCCCCCGGCGCCGACGGCTGCCGGCGCGTGGGCCTGTACACGCAGCTGCACCACGCGGCCGTCGACGGCCAGGCCGCGGTCGCGCTGGCCAACGCGCTGCTCGACCCGACGCCGGTGCCACGTGCGCTGGCCACCGTCAAGGCGCGCCGTCGCGTGCCTGCCGGCGGCGACGCGGCGCTGGCGCCCGGCCCGCTCGAGATGCTGCGCCAGGCCATCGGGCAGGAGGTGCAGCAGGTCGCGCGCCTCGTGCGCGAGCTGCCGGCCACCGTCGACAGCCTGCGCAGCGCCGCGGCGCGCGCGCTGGCCGGCCGCGTCAAGGGCTTCAGCAACGTGACGCTGGCGCCGCGCACGCCGCTGAACGTGTCGGTCGGCGAGCAGCGCGCGTTCGCGACGCTGACGCTGCCGCTCGACGAGGTGCGCGCACTCGGCCGCCTGCACGGCGCCAGCGTCAACGACGTCGTGCTGATGCTGTGCAGTTCGGCGCTGCGGCGCTACCTCGCACGCCGGCGCGCGCTGCCGCGCAAGTCGCTGGTGGCCGCGGTGCCGGTGTCGCTGCGCGCGGCCGGCGACGCCTCGAGCGACAACCAGGCCTCGATGAGTCTCGTCAGCCTGGGCACGCACCTCGCCGACCCGCTCAACCGGCTCGAGCACGTCAAGGCCGCCAGCGCGGCGATGAAGGGCACGATGGGCGCGCTGCGTGGCGTGCTGCCCACCGACTACCCGTCGATCGGCGTGCCGTGGCTGCTCGAGGCGGCCGCGTCGCTGTACGGCAAGGCCCGGCTCGCCGACCGCATCCCGGGCGTGGCCAACCTCGTGATCTCGAACGTGCCCGGCCCGACGATGCCGCTGTACCTGGCCGGCGCGCGCATGCTGACCAGCTACCCGGCATCGATCGTCGTCCACGGCCTGGCGCTGAACGTCACCGTGCAGAGCTACGACCGCTCGCTCGACTTCGGGCTCGTCGCCGACGCGAAGGCCCTGCCCGATGTCGCGGCGCTGGCCGACGACCTGCGCGTCGCGTTCGACGACCTGCGCGCGATCGCCGTGCCCGACGACGAGCCGACGGCCGGCGAGATCGCGCGCGGCGTCGCGCGCCGCGCCGGACGGGAGATCGGCGCCGTCGTCGACCGCACCGTGCCGCGGCCGGTCGTCGATGCCGCGCGCGGCGCCACCGCGTTCGGCGTCGCGGTCGGCAGCGCGGTGGGCAAGACGCTGGGCAACACCGACGCGATGCGGCTGCTCGGGCGCATCGTGCCCGGCATGGCCGTCGAGACGGTGGGCCGCGTCGTCGGCACGGTGCGCGACTCTGTCTCGAAGGCGACAAAGGCGCCTAGGGCCAGCCCTCCAGCCAAGGCGCGGCGGCGCCGCTAGCATCGCGCCACCTGCCCCACCGCAGGCCCGCACCGCCTGCCCCGATGCCGGTCTACCGCCGCCCGTCCCCCGCGCGCCCCGCGCCGCCGCCGCCGCTCGACGACGCCCGCGTCGCGCTGCAGCCCCCCGGTCCGTGGCTGATGCTGCTCGAAAGTCGCGCGCCGTGGGAACTCGCCGCGCTGCTGGCGGCGATGCCGTGGCTGCGCCGGCTGCCGCCGGGCGATGGCCACCCGGTGCTCGTGTTCCCCGGGCTCGGCGCGTCCGACGCGAGCACGCTGCCGCTGCGCAACGTCCTGCGCGCCAGCGGCCACACGCCGTACCCGTGGCGGCAGGGGTTCAACTTCGGCCCGCGCCAAGGCCTGCTCGCGGCCACGCGCGCGATGGTCGCGCAGCTGGCCGACCGGCACCGCGAGAAGGTCAGCCTGATCGGCTGGAGCCTGGGCGGCATCTACGCGCGCGAGATCGCCAAGGAGGCGAGCGCGCAGGTGCGCTGCGTGATCACGCTGGGCACGCCGTTCTCGGGCCACCCGCGTGCGACGAACGCCTGGCGCTTCTACGAGCTCGTCAGCGGCCAGCACACCGACGACGACGAACTGCTCGCGCTGATCCGCCAGCCGCCGCCGGTGCCGACGACGTCGATCTACAGCAAGACCGACGGCGTCGTCGCGTGGCAGTGCAGCCTCAACGACCCGCAGCACCCGCTGGCCGAGAACATCGAGGTGCACGCGAGCCACATCGGCATGGGCATGAACCCGCTGGCGCTGTACGCGATCGCCGACCGGCTGGCGCAGGATCCCGCGCAGTGGCGGCGCTTCGACGCGCAGGGCGCGCGGCGCTGGTTCTTCCGCACCGCGCACGAGGGGCCGCTCGCCGCGGCGGGCAAGGGCTGAGCCGTGCGCGTCGTCGCCAACGGCATCGGCATCGAGGTCGACGACGCGGGCCCGGCCGACGGCGAGCCGCTGCTGCTCGTGATGGGCCTGGCGATGCAGCTCGTCGCGTGGCCCGACGAGCTGCTCGACGCGCTGCGCCGCCGGGGCTTTCGCCCGATCCGCTTCGACAACCGCGACATCGGACTGAGCCAGTGGTTCGACGCGCTCGGCGTGCCCAGCCTCGCGTGGGCCGGGCTGCGCTACGGACTGCGGCTGCCGGTGCGCGCGCCGTACTCGCTGGCCGACATGGCCGCCGACACGGTCGGCGTGCTCGACGCGCTGGGGCTGACGCGCGTGCACCTGTGCGGCGCATCGATGGGCGGCATGATCGCGCAGCACGTCGCTGCCGCGCACCCCGGGCGCGTCAAGAGCCTGACGCTGATGATGACGACCTCGGGCGCGCGCGCGCTGCCGCCGCCGGCGCCGGCGGTGCGCCGCGCGCTGCTGCAGCGCCCGCGCGCCGGCGACCCGGCCGGCGCGCTCGCGCTGATGCAGCATTTGCTGACGCTCATCGCGAGCCCGGCGTACCCGCCGGACCCGCAGGCACTGCGCCAGCGCATCGCGGCGTCGATCGAGCGCGCGTACCACCCGGCCGGCGCGACGCGCCAGCTGCTGGCCGTGATCGCCGACGGCGACCGTTCGCCGCTGCTTCGGCGCATCGCGGCGCCGACGCTGGTGCTGCACGGTCGCGACGACCCGCTGGTGCGCGTGGCCGCAGCGCACGACCTGGTGAGCAAGATCCCGAACGCCGGGATCGAGGTCGTTCCCGGCTGGGGCCACGACCTGCCGCCGGCGCTGATGCCGCGGCTGGCCGACGCGATCGCAAGCCACGCCGAGCGCGCCGCCGGCTGAGACGCGGCGTGCCGCGCCGCCGCGCGGCGATGGCACACTGCGCGCCTTTCGCGTATCCCGTTCCCTGCCTTGGACAAGATCCTGCTGCAGCTCGCCGCCGAGCTGAAGGTGCGCCCGGCGCAGGTCGCCGCCGCGGTCGACCTGCTCGACGGCGGCGCCACCGTGCCGTTCATCGCCCGCTACCGCAAGGAGGCCACCGGCGGCCTCGACGACACCCACCTGCGCGAGCTCGAGGCGCGCCTGGCGTACCTGCGCGAGCTCGAGGACCGCCGCGCCGCGGTGCTCAGGAGCATCGACGAGCAGGGCAAGCTCACGCCCGAGCTGCGCGCCGCGATCGAGGCCGCCGCGACGAAGCAGGACCTCGAGGACCTGTACCTGCCGTACAAGCCCAGGCGCCGCACGAAGGGGATGATCGCGCGCGAGGCCGGGCTCGAGCCGCTGGCCGACCGCCTCTTCGCCGACCCGACGCTCGACCCGCTGGCCGAAGCGGCGGCGTTCCTGAACCCCGAGGCCGGCTTCGGCGACGTTCACGCCGTGCTCGACGGCGTGCGCGACCTGCTCGCCGAGCGCTGGGCCGAGGACGCGGCGCTCGTCGGCCGACTGCGCGAGTGGCTGTGGGCCGAGGGGTTCCTGCGCTCGACGCTGGCCGCCGGCAAGGACGAGGCGAACCCCGAGGTCGCGAAGTTCCGCGACTATTTCGACTACCGCGAGCCGATCGCGAAGGTGCCGTCGCACCGCGCGCTGGCCGTGTTCCGCGGCCGCGCGCTCGAGATCCTCGACGCGCGGCTAGTGCTCGACGAGGAGCCCGCACCCGGCCAGCCGTCGCTGGCCGAGGGGCGCATCGCGCACCACCTCGGCTGGCGCCACGGCGGCCGGCCGGCCGACGAGCTGCTGCGCAAGACGGTCGCGTGGACGTGGAAGGTCAAGCTCAGCCTGAGTCTCGAGCGCGACCTGTTCGCGCGGCTGCGCGAGGCCGCCGAAGCGGTCGCGATCAAGGTCTTCGCCGAGAACGTGCGTGACCTGCTGCTCGCCGCGCCGGCGGGCTTGCGCGTCGTGATGGGGCTCGACCCCGGCATCCGCACCGGCGTCAAGGTGGCCGTCGTCTCGGAAACCGGCAAGGTGCTCGACACCGCCACCGTCTACCCGCACGAGCCGCGTCGTGACTGGGACGGCGCGTTGGCCACGCTCGGGCGGCTCGTGGCCGCGCACGGCGTGAGCCTAATCGCGATCGGCAACGGCACCGCGAGCCGCGAGACCGACCGCCTGGCCGCCGAGCTCGTCAAGCGCGTGCGCCAGCTCGCGCCGCAGGCCGTGCTCGACAAGGTCGTCGTCAGCGAGGCCGGCGCCTCGGTCTACTCGGCCAGCGAGGTCGCCAGCCGCGAGCTGCCCGACCTCGACGTCAGCCTGCGCGGTGCCGTCAGCATCGCGCGGCGCGTGCAGGACCCGCTGGCCGAGCTGGTCAAGATCGACCCGAAGAGCATCGGCGTCGGCCAGTACCAGCACGACGTCAACCAGAGCGAGCTCGCGCGCACGCTCGACGCGGTCGTCGAGGACTGCGTCAACAAGGTCGGCGTCGACCTGAACACGGCGTCCGTCCCGCTGCTCGCGCGCGTGTCGGGGCTGAGCCCGTCGGTCGCGGCGGCGATCGTGCGCTGGCGCGACGCGCGCGGCGCCTTCCGCAGCCGCCAGCAGCTGCTCGAGGTGACCGGCCTCGGGCCGAAGACGTTCGAGCAGGCGGCCGGCTTCCTGCGCATCTGCGGCGGCGACAACCCGCTCGACATGACCGGCGTGCACCCCGAGAGCTACCCGGTCGTCGACCGGCTGCTCGCGGCCACCGGACGGCCGATCGGCGAGCTGATGGGCCGCGCCGACGTGCTCAAGACGCTCAAGCCCGAGGCCTTCGCCGACGAGCGTTTCGGTGCGATCACGGTGCGCGACATCCTCGCCGAACTCGAGAAGCCGGGGCGCGACCCGCGGCCGCACTTCCAGGTCGCGCGCTACAGCGAGGGCGTCGAGGACATCAAGGACCTCAAGCCCGGCATGGTGCTCGAAGGCACGGTCAGCAACGTGGCGCAGTTCGGCGCCTTCGTCGACCTCGGCGTGCACCAGGACGGGCTCGTGCACGTCAGCCAGCTCGCCAACACCTTCGTGCGCGACGCGCGCGAAGTCGTCAAGGCTGGCGACGTCGTCAAGGTCAAGGTGCTCGAGGTCGACCTCGCGCGTGCGCGCATCTCGCTGACGATGCGCCTCGACGCCGCGCCCGCGCCGCGCAGCGGTGCGCGCGACGACCGCGCCCCGCGCGGCGGCGAGCGCACGCGCCACGCGGCGGCACCCGCCCCGCAGGGCGCGATGGCCGCGGCGTTCGCGAAGCTGCGCGGCGGCTGAGCCTGTCGCGATGCGCGCGCTGCAGGTCTTCGCCGGCGAGCGCGCCCGCGCGCGGCTGCGCGAGCGCGGCCTGCGGCCGGACGATGTGCGCGTCGTGCCCGCGGCCGCCGGCGGGCCGAAAGGGCTGGTGCTGAATCCGCTCGACCGCTTCGTCTTCGGCCACTGGCTGAAGGGCGGTGCGCAGGTCGTGCACCTGGCCGGGGCGTCGATCGGCGCGTGGCGCATGGCCTGCGCCTGCCTGCCCGACGCCGACGCGGCGCTGGCGCAGCTGGCCGACGACTACATCGGCCAGCGCTACGAGCACGCGCCCGGCAAGCCGCCCGCGCCGCGTCACGTCAGCGAGGTGTTCGCCGCCAAGCTCGCCGAACGCTTCGGCGGCCGCGAGGCCGAAGTGCTCGGCCACCCGCGCTGGCGGCTGCACGTGTTCACGAGCCGCGGGCGCGCGCTGCTCGGCCGCGAGGGCCGGCTCGGCTCGAAGGTGACGACGCCGCTCGGCTACCTCGGCGCGTTCGCGGCCAATGCCGTGAGCCGCCGCGCGATGGGCGGCTGGCTCGAGCGCGTCGTGTTCTCGGACCCGCGCGACGCGCTGCCGCTGCCCCTGCGCGACTACCGCACGACGGTGGTGCCGCTGACGGCGGCCAACCTGCAGCCGAGCATCCTGGCCAGCTGCTCGATTCCGTTCTGGCTCGAGGCAGTGCGCGACATTCCCGGGGCACCGAAAGGGGCCTACTGGGACGGCGGCCTCACGGACTACCACCTGCACCTGGACTACGCGTCGATGCGCGACGGCCTCGTGCTGTACCCGCACTTCCAGCGCCAGATCGTGCCCGGCTGGCTCGACAAGGCGCTGCGCCATCGCCACCGCGCGACGGCGCGGCTGGCCAACGTCGTCGTGCTCGCGCCCAGCGCCGAGTGGGTCGCGACGCTGCCGCGCGGCAAGCTGCCCGACCGCAGCGACTTCAAGGCCTACGGCGACGACCTCGCCGGCCGCATGACGGCGTGGCGCCGCGCGCTCGCCGAGAGCCGACGGCTGGCCGACGAGTTCGCCGCGCTCGTCGCGCGGTCGACGATCGACGCCGAGCCGCTCGTGTGAACGCGGCGCGTAGAATTGCAGCCTCGATTTACCCACTCAGCAAGAGCGAGAAAGGCACGACGGGTGATGACACCGCGAACGTCGACCCCGCTGTCCGGAGGCTGAGCCGCCGCGGTCGATCGCGTCCTGTCGTCGTCTGATCGAGCGCGGCCCCGTCCGCGCTTTTTCGTTTCTGGAGTCCGCAGATGATTTCCGTGCGTTTGCCCGATGGTTCGAGCCGGCAGTTCCCCGCGCCGGTGACGGTGGCCGAGGTCGCTGCGGCCATCGGCCCGGGGCTGGCCAAGGCGGCCCTGGCCGGCCGTGTCGGGCGGGGCGCCGACGCGAAGCTGGTCGACACGAGTTACCGGCTGGAGTCCGACACCGAGCTGGCCATCGTCACCGACAAGGACCCCGAGGGCCTCGAGCTGATCCGCCACTCGACGGCGCACCTGCTGGCCTACGCCGTCAAGGAGCTGTTCCCCGACGCGCAGGTCACGATCGGTCCGGTGATCGACAACGGCTTCTATTACGACTTCTCGTACAAGCGCCCGTTCACGCCCGAGGACCTCGAGGCGATCGAGCAGCGCATGCGCGAGCTCGCCGCGAAGGACGAGCCCGTCGTGCGCCGCGTGCTGCCGCGCGACGAGGCGGTGGCGTACTTCAAGAGCCTGGGCGAGCACTACAAGGCCGAGATCATCTCGAGCATCCCGCCCGGCGAGGAGGTCAGCCTGTACCGCGAAGGCGGCTTCGAGGACCTGTGCCGCGGCCCGCACGTGCCGAGCACCGGCAAGCTCAAGCACTTCAAGCTGATGAAGGTTGCCGGCGCCTACTGGCGCGGCGACCACCGCAACGAGATGCTGCAGCGCATCTACGGCACCGCGTGGGCGACGAAGGACGACCTGCAGAAGTACCTCACGATGCTCGAGGAGGCCGAGAAGCGCGACCACCGCAGGCTCGGCCGTGAACTCGACCTGTTCCACCTCGACGAGCACGCGCCGGGGCTCGTGTTCTGGCACCCGAAGGGCTGGGCGCTGTGGCAGCAGGTCGAGCAGTACATGCGCGGCGTCTACCGCGACAACGGCTACCTCGAGGTCAAGGGCCCGCAGATCCTCGACAGGACGCTGTGGGAGAAGACGGGGCACTGGGACAAGTACCGCGAGAACATGTTCACGACGGAATCGGAGAAGCGCGACTACGCGCTGAAACCGATGAACTGCCCCGGCCACATCCTGATCTTCAAGCAGGGCGTCAAGAGCTACCGCGACCTGCCGCTGCGCTACGGCGAGTTCGGCGCCTGCCACCGCAACGAGCCCAGCGGCGGCCTGCACGGCATCATGCGCGTGCGCGGCTTCACGCAGGACGACGGCCACATCTTCTGCACCGAGGACCACATCCTGCCCGAGTGCGTGGCCTACACCGCGCTGCTGCAGAAGGTCTACGCCGACTTCGGCTTCACCGAGATCCTCTACAAGGTCGCGACGCGCCCCGAGCAGCGCATCGGCAGCGACGAGATCTGGGACAAGGCCGAGCACGCGCTGATGGAGAGCCTGCGCGCGTCGGGCTGCGAGTTCGTCGTCGCGCCGGGCGACGGCGCGTTCTACGGCCCGAAGATCGAGTACACGCTGAAGGACGCGCTCGGCCGCGAGTGGCAGTGCGGCACGATGCAGGTCGACTTCTCGATGGCGCAGCGGCTCGACGCCGAGTACGTCGCCGAGGACGGCAGCCGCAAGCACCCGGTGATGCTGCACCGCGCGATCGTCGGCAGCCTCGAGCGCTTCATCGGCATCCTGATCGAGCAGCACGCCGGCGCGCTGCCCGCCTGGCTCGCGCCGGTGCAGGTCGTGGTGTGCTCGATTTCGGAAGGCCAGGCCGACTACGCCGCTGAAGTGGCGAAAACACTGCAAAAACAAGGAGTTAGAGTCGAGGCGGATTTGCGTGCCGACAAGATCACGTATAAAATCCGCGCGCATTCGTTGCAGAAGGTGCCGTACATCCTCGTCGTGGGCGACAAGGAGAAGGCAAGCGGCGCCGTCGCGGTGCGCGCCCGGGGCAATCGGGATCTCGGCGTGATGCCGCTGGACGACTTCATCGCGAAGCTCGCCGGCGACATCGCCGCCAAGGCCTGACGGCACGGCGCGCCTTTCGTTTTTCACTGCGGGCCACAACTTGCCGGTGGCCCTGACGAGGCTGGAACCATCGCTACTTTCTTCGACCGTCGTATTCCGAACGACATCCGCAAGCACCGGTTGAACCGGGAGATCACGGCGCCGCAGGTGCGGCTCAACGGGCCGAACAACGAACCGCTGGGCATCGTGCCGATCCAGGAAGCCTTGCGGCTGGCTGGTGAATACGACGTCGATCTGGTCGAGATCGCCCCGCAGGCCGATCCGCCGGTGTGCCGGCTGATGGACTACGGCAAGTTCAAGTACCAGGAGCAGAAGAAAGCGGCCGAAGCGAAGGCGAAGCAGAAGGTCATCGAGGTCAAGGAAGTCAAGTTCCGCCCCGGCACCGACGAGGCCGACTACGCGGTGAAGATGCGCAACCTGCGCCGCTTCATCGCCGAGGACGGCGACAAGGGCAAGGTTACGCTGCGCTTCCGCGGTCGCGAGATCACGCACCAGGAGATCGGCATGCGGCTGCTCGAGCGCATCCGCGACGACCTGGCCGACGTGGCGGTGGTCGAGCACATGCCCAAGCTCGAGGGGCGACAGATGGTGATGGTGCTGGCGCCCAAGCGCAAGTAGCCGGCACCGTGAAGGGTTCGCGTCCGCGGTCGGTCGCCGCGGGTCGCGACGAAGAAGCCGCTGCAGGCCGTCAAGCGCACCGGCCGGTGCCGCCTGCAGGGGTCACTGAAAAGGAGCAGTCATGCCCAAGATGAAGACCAAGAAGAGCGCGGCCAAGCGGTTCCGCGTGCGTCCCGGCGGCACCGTCAAGCGCGGTCAGGCGTTCAAGCGCCACATCCTCACGAAGAAGAGCACGACGCGCAAGCGCCAGCTGCGCGGCAGTGCCAACGTGCACGAGCGCGACGTCGGCCACATCGCGGCGATGATGCCGTTCGCCGGTCTGTGACCGCCTCGGACGAAAGGAGCTGAACCATGCCTCGCGTCAAACGTGGTGTCACCGCCCGCGCGCGTCACAAGAAGGTGCTCGCGCTGGCCAAGGGCTTCCGCGGCCGCCGCAAGAACGTCTTCCGCATCGCCAAGCAGGCGGTGATGAAGGCGGGCCAGTACGCCTACCGCGACCGCCGCGCGCGCAAGCGCGTGTTCCGCCAGCTGTGGATCGCCCGCATCAATGCGGCCAGCCGCGAGCTCGGCGTGACGTACAGCAAGTTCATGGCCGGCCTGAAGAAGGCGCAGATCGACATCGACCGCAAGGTGCTCGCCGATCTGGCCGTCAACGACCCGGCGGCGTTCGGCAGCATCGTCGAGAAGGTGAAGGCCCAGCTCGCTTGATGTCGCCCGCCCGGCCGCCGTGCGGCCGGGGCGCTGCAAGCCTCGAGGCCGTCACCTTCGGTGGCGGCCTTTTTTCGTTCTCCACGCATCCATGAACGACCTCGATTCCCTCGTGGCGGCGGCGCAGTCCGAGTTCGCCGCCGCCGCGACGCCGGCCGAGCTCGAGAACGCCAAGGCCCGCTTCCTCGGCAAGACCGGCCGCATCACCGAGCTGCTGAAGTCGCTCGCCGCGCTGCCGGCCGACGACAAGCGCACGCGCGGCGCCGAGATCAACGCCGCCAAGCAGCGCATCGAGGCCGCGCTGCAGGCGCGCCGCCAGGCGCTGGCCGACGCCGAGCTCGAGGCCCAGCTGCGCGCCGAGGCGCTCGACGTGACGCTGCCCGGACGCCGTCGCGGCAGCGGCGGGCTGCACCCCGTGAGCCGCACGATGGAGCGCATCGAGGCCATCTTCGGCTCGATGGGCTTCGACGTCGCCGACGGCCCCGAGATCGAGAACGACTGGTTCAACTTCACCGCGCTGAACACGCCCGAGGACCACCCGGCGCGTTCGATGCACGACACGTTCTACGTCGAGGGCGGCTACCTGCTGCGCACGCACACCAGCCCGATGCAGGTGCGCCACGCGGTGCAGCACGTCAAGCGCCACGCCGGCACCGACCCGATGCCCGAGATCCGCGTCATCGCGCCGGGGCGCACGTACCGCGTCGACAGCGACGCGACCCACTCGCCGATGTTCCACCAGTGCGAGGGGCTGTGGATCGGCGAGAACATCAGCTTCAAGGACCTGAAGGCGGTGTTCGCCGACTTCTTCCGCCGCTTCTTCGAGACCGACGCGCTCGCGCTGCGCTTCCGGCCGAGCTTCTTCCCGTTCACCGAGCCGTCGGCCGAGGTCGACATCGCGTTCACGTTGGGGCCGCTGAAGGGCCGCTGGCTCGAGGTGGCCGGCTCCGGCCAGGTGCACCCGAACGTCGTGCGCAACTTCGGCCTCGACCCCGAGCGCCACATCGGCTTCGCGTTCGGCATGGGCCCCGACCGCCTGACGATGCTGCGCTACGGCGTCGGCGACCTGCGCCTGTTCTTCGACAACGACCTGCGCTTCCTGAGCCAGTTCCAGTAAGGCGCGAGACGAGTCATGCAATTTCCGGAATCCTGGCTGCGCGAGTTCTGCAACCCGCCGCTGTCGACGCAGCAACTGGCCGACCTGCTGACGATGGCCGGCCTCGAGGTCGAGGAGCTGCGCCCGGTGGCGCCGCCGTTCACGCGCGTCGTCGTCGGCGAGATCGTCGAGGCGGTGCCGCACCCCAATGCCGACCGCCTGCGCGTGTGCAAGGTCGCTGCCGGCGAGCACACGAAAGACGGCCTGCTGCAGGTTGTCTGCGGCGCACCGAACGCGCGCGCGGGCCTCAAGGCGCCGCTCGCGCTCGTCGGCGCGCAGCTGCCGCCGGCCGAGGAGGGCGGTGCGCCGTTCGAGATCAGGGTCGGCAAGCTGCGCGGCGTCGAGAGCCTCGGCATGCTGTGCTCGGCGCGCGAGCTCAAGCTCAGCGACGACCACGGCGGCCTGCTCGAGCTCGCGCCCGATGCACCGGTCGGCGCCGACCTGCGCGCGGCGCTGAACCTCGACGACACGCTGTTCACGCTCAAGCTGACGCCCAACCTCGCGCACTGCCTGAGCGTCCACGGCATCGCGCGCGAGGTTTCGGCGCTGACCGGCGCGCCGCTGAAGACGCCGGCGATTCCCCCGGTTGCACCGGTGCACGACGCCAAGCTGCCGGTGCGCATCGAGGCGCCGGACCTGTGCGGGCGCTTCTCGGGGCGCATCGTGCGCCACGTCGACACGACGGCGAAGACGCCGGCGTGGATGGTCGAGCGCCTTGCGCGCTGCGGGCAGCGCAGCGTCACGGCGCTGGTCGACATCTCGAACTACGTGATGTTCGAATACGGCCGGCCGTCGCACATCTTCGACCTCGACAAGATCCACGAGGGGCTCGTCGTTCGCTGGGCGCGGCCCGGCGAGACGCTGAAGCTGCTCAACGGCCAGACGGTCGAGCTCGACGCGCAGGTCGGCGTGATCGCCGACGCGACGGGTCCCGAGTCGCTGGCCGGCATCATGGGCGGCGACGCGACCGCGGTCAGCGATGCGACGAAGAACGTCTACGTCGAGGCCGCGTTCTGGTGGCCGAAGGCGGTCGCCGGGCGCTCGCGGCGCTTCAACTTCGCCACCGACGCCGGCCACCGATTCGAGCGCGGCGTCGACCCGGCGCTGACCGTGCAGCACATCGAGCGGATCACGCAGCTGATCGTCGAGATCTGCGGCGGCGAGCCCGGGCCGATCGACGACCAGGTCGTGAACCTGCCGGCGCCCAAGCCCGTCACGCTGCGCGTCGCGCGCGCGGCGAAGG
Source organism: Azohydromonas sediminis (assembly GCF_003574675.1). Lineage (GTDB taxonomy): Bacteria > Pseudomonadota > Gammaproteobacteria > Burkholderiales > Burkholderiaceae_C > Calidifontimicrobium > Calidifontimicrobium sediminis. The sequence goes on along the minus strand of NZ_QOAZ01000001.1, from coordinate 30,770 downwards.
TGATCGGCATGCCGGTGACGCAGGCGCAGTGTGCCGACGTGTTCCGGCGGCTCGCGCTGCCGTTCACCGAGAGCGAAGGCACGCTGACCGTGACGCCGCCGAGCTGGCGCTTCGACCTCGCGATCGAGGAAGACCTGATCGAGGAAGTGATCCGCGTCATCGGTTACGACCGCCTGCCGACGACGCCGCCGGTCGCGCCGGTGACGGCGCACGTCAAGCCCGAGCACCACCGCAGCGCGCACCGCGTGCGCCACCTGCTGGCCGCGTTGGACTATCAGGAGACGATCGGTTTCTCGTTCGTCGAGGAGCGCTGGGAGCGCGAGCTCGCCGGCAATGCCGACCCGATCCGGCTGCTGAACCCGATCGCCGCGCCGCTCGCGGTGATGCGCTCGAGCCTGCTGGGCTCGCTCGTGCAGGTGCTGCGCCACAACCTCGCGCGCAAGCAGCCGCGCGTGCGCGTCTTCGAGATCGGCCGCGTGTTCATGAAGGACGCGTCGGTGCGCGACAGCGACACGACGGTGGCCGGCGTGCACCAGCCGATGCGCATCGCAGCACTGGCCTACGGCGCCGCTGACGAGCTGCAGTGGGGCACGAAGGAGCGCGGCGTCGACTTCTTCGACGTCAAGGGCGACGTCGAGGCGCTGTTCGCGCCGCGCCGACCGCGCTTCGTCGCCGGCACGCACCCCGCGCTGCACCCCGGGCGCTGCGCGCGCATCGAGGTCGACGGCGTCGCGGTGGGCTGGATCGGCGAGTTGCACCCGAAGTGGCGCCAGGCCTACGAGCTGCCGCACGCGCCGGTGCTGTTCGAGCTCGAGCTCGAGGCGCTGCTGGTGCGCGACGTGCCGCAGTTCCAGCCGCTGCCGCGCCAGCAGCCGGTGACGCGCGACCTCGCGCTGGTGGTGGCCGACGGCGTCAGCCACGAGGCGCTGATCGACGCGATCGGCCCGGGCGAGGGCCTGGTGCGCTCGGCGCGCCTGTTCGACATCTACAAGCCGGCGCAGCCGGTGGCGGGCATCGGCGCGCACGAGCGCAGCCTCGCGGTGCGGCTGGAGCTGCTCGACGAGGCCGCCACGCTGACCGACGAGCGCATCGACGCCGAGCTCGCGCGCGTGCTGCAGCGCCTCGCCCAGCGGGTCGGCGCGCGGCTGCGCGCGTGAACGCACGACGAGGGAGAACGACCGATGACCGAGGAGCGACCCGACGCCGCGCACGAGAGCGTGATCCTGCCGTCGCTGGAGACGCCGACGCTGACCAAGGCCGAGCTGGCCGAGCTGCTGTTCGAGCGCCTGGGGCTCAACAAGCGCGAGGCCAAGGACATGGTCGAGGCCTTCTTCGACATCCTGCACGAGGCGCTGGTCAGCGGCAAGGACGTCAAGCTGTCGGGGTTCGGCAACTTCAACATCCGCCGCAAGGCGCCGCGCCCGGGGCGCAACCCGCGCACCGGCGAGTCGATCCCGATCAAGGCGCGCCACGTCGTCACGTTCCACGCCAGCCACAAGCTCAAGGGCATCGTGCAAGGCGAGATCCCGACGGCGGGGGAGTTCGAGTAGAGTGCTGACCCCCATCTGCCGTGTTGCCACGCATGGACTCCGGGCTGCCGCCGATTCCCGCCAAGCGCTACTTCACGATCGGTGAAGTCAGCGATTTGTGCGGCGTCAAGCCGTACGTGCTGCGCTACTGGGAGCAGGAGTTCACGCAGCTGCGGCCGATGAAGCGTCGCGGCAACCGCCGCTACTACCAGCACCACGAGGTGCTGCTCGTGCGCCGCATTCGCGAGCTGCTCTACGAGCAGGGCTTCACGATCAGCGGCGCGCGCAACCGGCTCGCCGAGAGCGCCGGGCGGGCCGCACCGCGCCACGCGGGCACCGTGCCTGCCGGTGCGTTCGACGCGGCGCCGCCCGACGTCGATTCCGTGCCGGTGGCCGGGGCCGGCGACGCCGCGGCGGCGTCGCTGACGCCGGCCCAGCTGCGCGCCGAGCTGCTGTCGATCCGCGAGCTGCTGACCGTCTGAGATCGCAGAGACAAGTATACTTTAAATCTTCGTCGGGGTGTAGCGCAGCCTGGTAGCGCACTTGCATGGGGTGCAAGGGGTCGCGAGTTCGAATCCCGCCACCCCGACCAATAAAATCAACGGGTTAGCGTCACAGGCGCTAGCCCGTTTTCCTTTCTAGAGCCGCCACGTTCGGAAACACGTTCGGAAAACCGGCAGGGTGCCGGCGACGTGTTCGGAAACGGCGCCGAGCGGCGCCTAGACGTTCGCGCGGTCGAGCGCGTCGATTGCGCGACAGAGCCGGTCGGTTTCGTCGGCGTCGAGCGGCCGAGCCAGATCGGCGAGCACGAGCTCGTCGGCGACCCTCGTCGTCGCTGAGAGCTTCGCGCCTTCGGGTAACCCGACCGGACCGAGCTCGGTCTCGACGCGCAGGGTGCGCGTCGTCGTCAGTCGGTGCGTCGTGCGGCCTCGGCGAGCGCGCATGCCGCCGCGCGCAGTGTGCCGCGGCTCGTCGCCCCCGGCATCTTTGCTCGGCCGCCCTCGACCAGCTCGAGCGCGAACGCGATCGGCAGCACGACGAGCGCGCCGAACTGGCCGTGTGTGCTCATAAACCGGCGTCGCGTCTTGACGCTCTCGCGCAGCCGCACGACGGCGTAACCGTCGTTGATCAGCGATTGACCTCTCATGCGACCCGCAGCCACGGCCCGGGCGGCAAGTCCGACACCGAGCTGCGCAGTTGCCGCGCGATCTGTTGCCGCCGCGCCTGCATACAGCGCTCGCGGTCGGCCGGGTCGACGAAGGCCAGGCGCTGGGTTTCGACGGCATCGAGCGCTGCATGCAGGGACAGCGTGACTTGCGCGCCCACCTCGAGGCGGGCGCCGCCGACAACCGTCGGCCGGGTGACGCGCAGCAGGACGGTGTTGTGGTCGACCATGTTGTGCTTTAAGTGATATTCGCCGCCACCGCCACTGCCGCCGCGTGATCGACGAGGAAGTCAACCATCGCGATCAGCCTGATGCCGATAGCGCCCGTGCGAAACGCGGACGGCGATGCAAGCGGCGCGACGACGACCTCGAGCGCGCCGAACTGCACTTCGGTGACCAGCGTCGGGTCGAGGACGACCATCGCGTTGTCGGGCACAGCGCGGCTGACGATCGTCGGCAAGCCGTCCACCGTGCCGCCGTCGAAGATGGGCGTGCCGCCGGTGGTCTTGGGCCGCTGGCGCAGCAGCTTTGCGGTGTCTTTGCCCAGGAGCACATGCGGCGTGCCTGCATAGCCTTCTGCGGCCCCGATCAGGGTTGCCACGCCGCTGTAGTCGATGCTCGCGCCCGACTGCGACGTCGTGCCGCTCAAGGCCAACAGGCCCGTAGGCTCGCCGTTGGACCCGGTGCCGCTTACGAACGCCTTGTCAATAGCCTGCGCCAGCGCGGCAGCAGCCTGCGCCTCGATGAACGCGGCCGCGCCCGGTGCCTGCAGGTCGAGCTGCTTCGAGAGAAACGCCGTCGTTGCAACGACCTTGGGCGTGGCAGCGCGGCTGCTGAACGCCATCGCGGCGTCGCCGATGCTCGCGGTCTCTTCGCTAAGCCACGTCGATGTCGGCTGCGTAGCGGCGACCACCACCGAAGCATTGGCGGCAAGCGTTGCGCGGCGCAGCGGCAAGCGTGCGGTGATGCTCGCGGCGCGCAGCGCGCCGGCAAAGCCGGTCGCCTGGCCGACGAGGAAGTTGGACCCGCTGACGCCGGCAGCGGTCATGTCGCGCGTGTACCGCTCCGTGTACTCGGCCGGCAGGAAAAAGCTGTGAAACGCGCTGGGCTGCTGCCCTGTGCGAGCCGCAACGGCGTCACTTACTTCTCGGTAAAAGCCAAGCGCCTTTGCGTCGTCGCGCGCCGTAGCGGCGATGAGTTCGGCGAGCGAATATCTGTCGAGTTGGCGGGCCGTGAGGCCGACATGTGCAGTGGTGTTCATGCCCTGCATGGTGGCGTAGGCGCGCACGGCACTCAAAGGGACTCAGCCCCCTCGAGCGCCTCGAACATCCACCGGCGCGCGCCGGCTTCCTTCGGCAAGCGCACCAGGCGCATGTCCGAGATCTGCGCGCCCGCATCGGCAAGTTGGCCGAGTACGATGCCCAGCCGCTGAGCGTCGCAGTCGACGGCCTGCTGGAGGCTCTGGCGCGCATCGGGGTCGAAGCGGGCCGCGCTTATTGCGTCGCCAGCGGTGAAGGTCTCGCCGGGGGCGAACATCTGCGCCACGGCGTCGAACACCATGCGCTGCGCAGGCGTAAGCGAGCCGCGGCACATCGCGCGTTGCAGTTCTTCGCGCACGACGCGTCGCAGCAGCGGCTCGAGTTCGGCGAGGCTGTACATCAGCGGTCCTGCCGGTTGCTCTGCGCCCGCGCGGCCTCGAGGCGCTGTTGGGCTTTGAAGGCGGCCTCGGCAGCGCGCAGCGCCGCCTCTGCCACCGCGAGCGCGGCCTGCGCGCGGCGGTGTGCCTCGCGCGCGTCGAGCACGGCCCGACGGGCGTCGCGCACGCACTCGTCGGGGTGCAGCTCAGACCACCACGCTGCGGCGACGATGGCGGCGGCGTCGGGGGCGTCGGGGGCGTCGGTGCTCATCGCACCCCTTCGTGGTGGTGGTCGTGGTGCTGGAGGTCGTCCGCGAGGGCGCGCAGCTCGCCCTCGACGCGGGCCATCTCGGCGTCGAGCGCGGCGGCGGCGCTGGCCGGGTCGAGTCCCGCCAGCAGCGGGCCGACGCGCGATCCGACGCTGCGCAGCACCTCGCGCGCGGCCACCAGCCTGCGGCCGATCGCGCGGCGCATGTCTTCGACGCGCACCAACTCGCCCGAGAGCCTCGAGGCCGCCAACTCGGCCTTCGCCGCCTCGGCGCGTTCGCGCTGCAGCCGCGCCTCGAGCAGGGCGCGCGTCAGGTCCGACGCGGTCTCCCCTTGCGCTGCCGCGGGCGCAGCGGGCGCGGGCGCAGCAGCAACGGTGATCGGGCGCAGACGTTGCGTGTGCGCCGCGCGCCACGCGGCAGCAGCAAAAACGTCGTCGGCCGGCATGCCCGCCGCCACCAGCCGCGCGACCGACGACTGCGAAATCCCCAGGGCCTTGGCCAGCTCTTGCTGCGTCATCTTTGCTTTCCTTTGCCGGTACGGTGGCGGGTATCCGTTGCGGTACGGTGACCCACTAGCGAGGGTCGGGGGCCGCAACTACCCGCATTTCCAAAGGCGCAGAAGGACCCGCAACTCGCAGACCACCAAGACCGCCCTCAGGCGCGCTTTGAGGGCAGGTAGCTACGCTGGTAGCCACCACTTCGTGATCGTCGCCTGTGAGCCCGTTTTGAGGGCTTGCAGCGGCATCCTCGACGGCACGAAGCGCACGGCCGGTGACGCACCAAGCACCGCCGAGGCTGGAAACGAACCCGCCCACCTGCAGCCTGCGCAGCGCGGCCAGCGTCTCGCCGAGCGGCATCTTGGCCGCCAACGCAAGCGCCCTCGCGTCCAACGCGCCGAGCCAGCCCAGGTAGCTCAAACACGCAAGCTCGGCTTCGGACCACAGACCGCTGTACTTCATCGATTCCTCCATTCCACACCGCCCATCACGCCGGCCATCGCGCCGGCTATCCCGCCGCCCGTCACTCCGGCTATCACGACCCCTCCCCGCCGACTCGACGGGCTCGGAGGCGAGCACGACGCGCTGACGGCGAATTGGTGCAAATCGGTACCTTGCGCGTGCGTAGATCAAGGCGGGTAGAGAACATGTCATGAGAAAGAAAAGGGTCAGATGCCCCTCTATGTACGCGCGCGCAAGGTAACAATTTGCACCAATCACCCGGCGAGCAGTTCGCGAACTACCGCGCGCCTAGCCTTGAGCTCCTCGCCTTCGGCTGCGAACTTGACGTGGACGGCCGGATGCACGACGTAGCCGGTCGCGCGGCCGGCGTACTGGCGCGAGCCGTCGAGCGGCGTGAGCCATGCGGCGTCAACGAGGAAGCGCAACGCCGCTTCCTTCACCGCGTCGGGCGCGCCGCGGAACTGGCTGCACGTGCGGATCAGGTCGCTCCTCTTGATCTCGGTCAACGCACCGGCGACGATCGACCGTGCCGCGGCACGAGCCACGGCGAGAGCGCCGTCGTCGCCGCCGCCGAGCAAGTCGAACATCGCGAGCGCGTGCCGCGTCAGCTTGCGCACGAGAGCTATCGCGCCGCGCATGGTCTCGGCGTCGAGCAACGTCTCGTGCGCCGCGGCGCCGTGCGTGATCGCGTGCATGGTGAGCGCGACGCGCGCGATCAGACCGGCGTGCTTCGCGACGTGACCGGCGAAGGGTTCCGAGAACGCTGCGGCCGCCTCGACCTCGGCGCGCAGCTGATTCCGGCGCTCGGCGAACATGCGTGCCGCGTCGGGTGCGAGCCGGACGACGCCGGTCGGCGCGTGAAAGAGCTCGACCATGCGCTCGGCGAGCCGGCGCCGGCACGGCTCGATGCACTCGCGCTCGCCGGGGGTCGCTGTAGGCGTGCCCATGGGACGCACCAGCACCGGCAGGAAGCGCTGAATCAGACCGTCCGGGGGTAGAGCTTTCGCGTGCCGCTTCAGCCCCGCCGGCGTCGTCGCCCCGACGATCGAAACGCCCCAGTTTTGAACGAAGACGCTGCCACGCTTCACACGGTCCACTTGGTGAGGACCGCCGTCGAAGAGCCTCAGCCACTCCCCGCGGTCCTTCGAGCCGCCGCCGTTGCGATACGCATCGTGCGAGCCGAGCCACGAGTCGAGCTCTTCGAAGACCGCAATGACGCCGCGCGGGTTCGCGACGAGAACGTCGCTCAGCGCTTCGACGGTCGGGTCGGTCGTGAAGATTGCCGGTCGCGGCGGCTTCGGCTCGTCTTCGCCCAGCGCAGCGAGCGTGGCCTCGTGACGCTCGACTAGCTGGCGGTGCAGCTCGAACAGCGGCGCCATGCCGGCGCGGATAGCCGGCGTCTTCGCGGTGCCGGGTGCGCCGAGCAGCAGCACCCACAAGCGCGCCGACTCGAACCACGACGTGTCCGGGTCGATCATCAGCCGCAGCGCGTCGCTCGTCGCCGCAGCGCCGGCGACGAGCGATGCCATGAGATACGCGCCAACGTCGTGACCCGCGGCCTTCGCGAGCGGAACCGCCAGGTCTTGCAGCAGCGCCGGGAAGTCGCCGGGGTCGAGGGCTGGCGCAGTGACCGTGCGGAAAATATCGACCGGCTGCGCCTCGTCCGCCGGCGCGGCCGGGGGCTCGCCCGCCGGATACCTGGCGACGCTGCAGGCCACGCGCGAAACCTCTTCGGGCGCGAGCGGCGGCGTGCAGCATTCGTTGTTGACTCGTTGCAGAGCGGCGTCGATGGCGTGCGCCGACAGCCCCAGCCGCCGCAGCCCGCCGCCGAGACTTGCCAGCGCGCGATTGCGCCCCCCGGCAGGCACGAGCCCGCCGGCGCTTGCTGCGCGCGCCCCCTGCGGCTCGGCGCGACACTCCGGCAGGCCCAGGCGCCGCACCAAATCGACAGCCGCAAAAGGTGGGGCGGGGTTTGCTTGCAGCAGTCGCGAAACAAACGGCGCGGCTTTGCGATGCACGAACCCGGGCAAGCGCATGCAGCGCGGCAGGTCGTGCACGCTGGGGTCGCCCCCGAACTTCATCGCCAGCGCCTTCTGCAACCCGGCGAACTGCTCCAGTTTGCAGTCGGCCACGAGCCAATAGGCATGGTATCGGCCGGGGCTCGACTCGATGATCGCGTGCGGCGGGGCAGGGGCCTCGGCGACCGGCGCGAGCGGCGCGCCGTCAAGGTCCAAGAACACCGCGCGAATGCCGACGACGTTTTGCGCCCTGCGCCCCCTGCCATCGAGTCTGTTCGGCACCCAAAAAATGCCGGCGCCGGCCTCGTTGAGGCGCCGCAGCGCGGCGGCGTGCTCCTCGATGTGGCCGTGGAGGATGCGCGCCAGCGTGCGGTCCTCGCCGCGGTCGTCAAAGCACTGGAACGTGACGGCCTCACTCCCGGCAAGAAGGTCGAGGAAGCGCCGCGCCGAGGCCAGGTCGACCTCCGTGCTGGGCAGCGTTGCCGCGGCGTTCATCGCGCGCTCCTCGCGGCGTCGAGCAGCGCGCGCAGGCGCAGCGCAAGTTCGCCCGCTGTACAATCGCCCCAAAATCCACTTTGCCCTTCGCTCCTGACCCCGACCGCCGCCACGGTTGGGGTTCGTTTTTTCCGGTGTAGGGCAGCGCAGTCCTTGCGTGTCATTTCCGGCCTCCCGTCTGCGCCTGGTAAGGCCGAAGCGCCCACAGCGGACATGCGACGGCGCGGCAGCTGGCGACCTCGTCGCGCTGAAAGTTGGAGCAATCGAGGCACTTCGCCTTGATCGTCTGGCGCGGCGAAAGTCCTCCGGTGAAGGACTTTTCGAGCATCTTCCTGTAAAGGGTAGGTGCACTAGCCACGCGACGCGCTTGTGCCTCGCAGGCCTCCGAGACGACGAGCTGACGAGCCTGGCGCGGCTCGATCCGGCCGCGCTTGCGCTGCGCCTCCTCGCGGCGCCTCACGAGGTCGTCGTCGTGCTTCATTGCGCCCTCCTTTTCGAGAGCGCCCACGCGACGAGCTCGCTCTTGACGTGCCGCTTCCCACGCGGCCCGAGCCAGATCGGCTTGGGAAACGTCGGGTCTTCTTTCTGAAGCTGCTGAAACCGAGTCGTGCCGACGTTGATAAGTGCGGCGCCTTCGGGATCGGTCAAGAGTTCCGGCGCCGGCAGCGGCGTCGGTGCGGTGCGTTTCGGCATTGCTGCGTCCCTTCGCAAGTGGGACGCCTCGCCGCGTCCCGCTAAGCATGCCGACGCGTGTCGTCGGCACGGGAAGCACTGTCGAAGCACGGTTACCGCTAGCCACCGCTAGCGGTAAAAAACTCTTAGCGAGCCTTGCTGTAGAGCTTCTCAAGCGTGCCGAGCTTGTACTCGCCGCGGTCGCCGTCGTCGCCGTCTTCGTCGGTGACGAGGTAGCGGCCGCCGTCGAGCTTGCTCAGCCGCAGCGAGCCTATGCGGTCACTCTCCCACGCGCGCAAGACGAGCTTGAACGCCTCGCCTTCACGCTTGAGCGGCGCGAACATCGTCCTGATCTTGTCGGCCAGCGTGCGCCGTCCCGGCCGCGGCTTGCGGGCGCGCTCGCGGTTCTTCTCGGCGCGCTGCCAGCGCTCGAAGCTAGCTATACGGTCGCGGCGCTCGGCCTCGGCCAGCGCTGCACTCTGCTCAAGGTTCGCCGCCAGCATGCCGAGCTTAAGCGCTATGTCGTGCTCGCCGTGCGCTTTCGCCTTGGCCTGCAAAGCGCGATGGTGCCGCGCTTGCTGCGCCTGCGCGTCGCGGAGGCGCTCACACTCGGCGACCATGCGCTCGTGCAGCTGCTCGAACGTGAGCTCGCTCATGCCGCCACCCGTTCGGCGGCGTGCAGTTCCACGACGTTCGTCGCGTCGAGCGTCATCAGCCGTTCGAGCTCGGCGCCCCAACGCTGCCACGCGTCGCGCTGCATCGCGACGAGCTTGCTTGTCTGGTAGACGCCTTCGATCCCTTGTCGAACGTGGTTGAGGCAAAGCTCTACAACGTCGCTCGGCACGTCGAGTTCGCGCATGCGCGTTGCCATGGTCCGGCGCAGGTCGTGCGGGGTCCACCGGCCGCGAGGCAGCACGAGCGCGCTCGACGCCTTCGCTCGACCCTTGAGCGGCTTGTCGCGCTGCCGGTCGTGGATCGACTTCGAGATGAACTTCTCGTCTACGTGGCGATCGTCCTTCGGGTCGTCGCTGCGTCCCGGCAGCAGATACGCCGAGGTGCCGCGCAGCGCAAGAAGAGCCTCGACGTGCTTCAAAGCGAAGTCGCTCAGGAACACGCTGTGCGGCCTGCCGGTCTTCGTCGTCTCGGCGGGTATGTGCCACGTCTTCGCCTTGAGCGAGAAGTCGCTCGCCTTCGCGCGAGAGAGCTCGCCGACGCGAACCCCGCTCGCCAGCAGCAACCACACCGCGTGCTGTAGCCGCTTCGTCAGACCCGACGCCGGCAGCATGTCGCGCAGCTTGACGATTTCGACCGCCGACAGCACGCGTTGCCGCGGCGCTTCCTTGCCGCCGACGAGCCGCTTCGACAGCGTCATCGTCGGGTCACGGTCAAGCCAGTCGCGCGCCACGCACCAGCGAACGAACTGCCTCAGCAGCGAGAGCGTCATGTTCGCCGTTCTCGCCAGACCTTGCGCGGTGATCTTGTCGAGCGTGTCGGTGACGGCTTGCCGCGTGAGCTCTTCGAGCGGCGTGTCGCCGAGCCGCGGCAAGACGTGCCGCTCGAAGAGCGATTCCACGAACTCGCCTTTGTCCTTGCGGTTGCCGGCGAGGTAGAGCTCTTTCCACTTCTCGAACGCTTGCCGGACCGTGCGCCGGCCTTCGAGCGCGAGCAGCCGGCGACGCTGCTCTTCGGCCGCTTCGGCCTCAGCGAGCCGACGAGCCTCGCGAGGGTCGATCCCCTTGCTGACGAGCTCGCGGGCGGCGTCGCGAGCCTCGCGCGCGTCCCTCAGCGTGAAGGGCCGGGTCTTCCCGGCGGCGTCGGTGAACGGGTCGCCGATCGTGCCGACGTGGATCGCGCCATGGATCCACTTGCCGGCGGCCTTGACCTTGAAGTGGTACTCGGCGAGCCGAGCGCCTTTCGGGTTGCGCGTACTCGGCGCGAGCAGCCGGATTCGAAGACCGCCGCCGTCGCTCAGATAGGCGCCGTCCTTCTCACGAGTCGCCGTGCGCACCCGCGCGTCAGTGAGCAGATTCTCAGCCATGCGCGACCCCTTGCAATCGACCTTTGAGCCGTTTCACGTTCGGAAACACGTTCGGAAAAACCGGCCGGTGCTACTGCATCTTGCCGATTTCTTCCGGTCCCTAGTGTAACGTAACCCATTGATTGCATTAGGCGGGGGTCGCTGAGAGTCGCACCAAATATGGGCCCCGAAAATGATGGGGTGCAAGGGGTCGCGAGTTCGAATCCCGCCACCCCGACCATCGACAACCGAAGCCCGGAGTCGAAAGGCTCCGGGCTTTTTGTTCGGGCGTCGCGCCGCTCGAAGCGGCGCGGAGGCCCTCAGCGGCCGCACGTCATCGGCGCGGGGCCGTCACGCCTGCCGCGCGGGCGCGTCCTTTGGCGGCTTGGGCACGCGCCCCATCAGGTAGAACTCGTCGTTCGGCCGCATCCCGGTGACGTTGGCCATCCGGTTCGACAGGCCGAAGAAGGCCGTGATCGCAGCGATGTCCCAGATGTCCTCGTCGCTGAAGCCGTGCGCGTGCAGCGCGGCGAAGTCGGCGTCGTCGACCTCGTGCGAGCGCAGGCACACCTTCAGCGCGAAGTCGAGCATCGCGCGCTGGCGCGGCGTGATGTCGGCCTTGCGGTGGTTGACCGCGACCTGGTCGGCCACCAGCGGCTTCTTCTCGTAGATGCGCAGGATCGCGCCGTGTGCGACGACGCAGTACAGGCAGTGGTTGGCCGCGCTGGTGGCGGTGACGATCATCTCGCGGTCACCCTTGGTCAGCGAGCCGCTGTCCTTGAGCATCAGCGCGTCGTGGTAGGCGAAGAACGCGCGCCACTCGGCCGGGCGATGCGCGAGCGCGAGGAACACGTTGGGCACGAAGCCGGCCTTGTCCTGCACCTCGAGGATGCGCGCGCGGATATCCTCGGGCAGGTCCTTGAGCTCGGGGACCGGGTAGCGGCTGATCGGTGGCGTCATGCGGGTCTCCTCGGGGCAGTGCCTGCGTGGCCCGAGATTATCGCGACGGCGCCTTCCTACAATGCGTTGCTTCGCCAAGGCCCGGCGACGGCACGCGATGCCGGGTGCGGCTTGCATTGCGTTTCGAATCCGGCAGCGCGGGCGATCGAGTGAACCTGTAACCTGCGGGCGGATCAGTGAACACCATGTGGCAGAGACGACGACTGCTGGGAGCCTTGGGAGCCAGTGCGGCGATGCCGGCGCTGGCGCAGTTCCGCGTCGAGATCAGTGGTGTCGGTGCGACGCAGATCCCGATCGCGGTTGCGCGCTTCCGCGACGAGGCCGCAGGTGGCCAGCCGATCGCCGCGATCGTGCGCGCGAACCTCGAGCGCAGCGGCCTGTTCCGTGGCGTCGACGCGCCGGGCGTGCTCGACGAGACCTCGCGTCCGGTGATGGCCGAATGGCGCGGCCGTGCCGTCGACGCGCTGGTGCTCGGCTCCGTCACGCGGCTGGCCGACGGACGCTTCGACGTGCGCTACAAGCTGTGGGACGTCGTCAAGGGCGAGGACCTCGGCGGCCAGAGCCAGGCCGTCGTCGCCGGCGACTTGCGGCTGGCGGCGCACCGCATCTCCGACGCGGTCTATCGCCAGCTCACCGGCGAGCCCGGCGTGTTCGCCACGCGCATCGCCTACGTGACCAAAGGCAACGGGCGTTTCACGCTGAACGTTGCCGATGCCGACGGCGAGGCTGCGCAGACCGCGCTGGCCAGCCCCGAGCCGATCATCTCGCCGGCGTGGTCGCCCGACGGCAAGCAGCTGGCCTACGTGTCGTTCGAGACGCAGAAAGCCGTCGTGTGGGTGCAGGAGGTGGCCAGCGGCCGCCGGCGCGTCCTTGCGAACTTCCGTGGCAGCAACAGTGCCCCGGCGTGGTCGCCCGACGGCAGCCAGCTCGCGCTGACGCTGTCGCGCGATGGCGGCTCGCAGCTGTACCTGCAGCCGGTGGCCGGTGGTGAGCCGCGGCGGCTGGCCACCGGCAGCGGCGGCGCGATCGACACCGAGCCGGCGTTCACCGCCGACGGGCGCACGCTGTACTTCGTCAGCGACCGTGGCGGCGGCCCACAGATCTACCGCATGCCGGTGGCCGGCGGCAGCGTCGAGCGTGTGACCTTCGATGGCAGCTACAACATCAGCCCGGCGGTCAGTCCCGACGGGCGCTCGCTGGCCTACATCACGCGCAACGGCGGTGCGTTCAAGCTGATGCTGATGGACCTGGCCAGCCGCCGCGTGCAGGCGCTGACCGACACCAGCGACGACGAGAGTCCGAGCTTCGCGCCCAACAGCCGTCTGATCATCTACGCCACGCGCGCTGGCGGGCGCGACGTGCTGATGACGACCACGCTCGACGGTCGTATCAAGACGCGGCTGCTGTCGTCGGGGCTCGACGTGCGCGAACCGGTGTGGGGCCCGTACGGGCGTTGAACCACCGGGCCGCATCAACGATCACTGCATGGTCTCAACTCGTTCGGGAGAACAATCGATGAAGCGTGTGCATGGTGTCCTGGCGTTGTCGCTCGCGGCGCTCGTGTTGGCGGGCTGCTCGTCGCCGGTCAAGCTCGACGACAGTGCGGGTGCCCCGGTCGAGTCCCGCACCCCGCAGCCGGTCGGTGCTGCCGGTGCGGGCGCGGGCGCGGGCGGTGCCGGTACCGCTGCGGCCGGCCAGTCGCAGGTGGCCAGTGTCGACCTGGGCAAGAACGACGCAGCCGCCACGGCGATCGACCGCATCGTCTACTTCGACTTCGACAGCTACATCGTCAAGCCCGAGTTCCGTCCGCTGATCGAGGCGCACGCGAAGCGCTTGGTGGCCAACCGCAACCTGCGCGTCGTCGTCGAGGGCCACACCGACGAGCGCGGTGGGCGCGAGTACAACCTCGCGCTCGGCCAGCGTCGTGCCGAGGCGGTGGTGCGGTCGCTGACGCTGCTCGGCGTCAACGAGGGCCAGCTCGAGGCCGTCAGCTTCGGCGAGGAACGCCCGGCGGTGACGGGCAGCAACGAAGAGGCTTGGGCCAAGAACCGGCGCGCCGAGCTGAAGGACCGCTGACGTGCGCACGACGCTGCGTCGCGTGGCGGGGGCGGCGGCCGCCGCCCTCGTCGCGCTGGGCCTGGCGCTGCCCGCGCAGGCCCAGCTGTTCCCGGACAACGAGGCCCGCAAGGCCATCCTCGATCTGCGCACCAAGGTCAGCGAGGACCACGAGCGCCTGCAGGCGCAGGTGACGCAGCTGAGCAAGGCCAACGCCGAATTGCTCGAGCAGTTGCGGCAGCTGCGCCTGGGGCTCGTCGATCTGAACGCGCAGATCGAGCAGATGCGCAGCGAGATGGCCCGGCTGCGCGGCCAGGACGAGCAGCTGGCGCGGGAAGTCGCCGAGCTGCAGCGCCGCCAGCAGGACCTCGTGCAGGCCACCGACGAGCGGCTGCGCCGCTTCGAGCCGCAGAAGGTCTCGCTCGACGGCCGCGAGTTCCTCGCCGCGCCAGCCGAACAGCGCGAGTACGAGCAGGCGATGGCCACGCTGCGCGGCGGCGACTTCGCCGCGGCGGCGGCGGCGTTCGGCGGCTTCCTGCAGCGCCATCCGTCCAGCGGCTATGCCGACAGCGCGCGCTTCTGGCTCGGCAACGCGCTGTACGGCAAGCGCGACCACGCCGGCGCGATCGCCGTGCTGCGCGAGTTCGTCACGAAGGCGCCCGACCACCCGCGTGCACCCGAGGCGATGCTCGCGATCGCCAATGCGCAGATCGAGACCAAGGACACGCGCGCGGCGCGCACGACGCTGACCGACCTGCAGAAGGCGTATCCGAAGTCGGAGGCGGCGGCTGCCGCGAAGGACCGCCTGGCCGCGCTGCGCTGACGCCCGGCGGAGTGCGCGCCCGACACGGTCGACCGCGCGCCGCTCGGTGCGGCGCCGGCGGGCTTCACCGCCGGCCCCGAGGCCGGTTCGCGCGACGGTGCGAACCTAGAATCCGCCGCCATGGCAACCGCGGACATCGGCGCGCTGACGCAGTACGTGCTGTGGGCCACGTTCGCGCTGTCGGCGGCGTTTGGCGCCATCGCGCAGCGCACCCACTTCTGCACGATGGGTGCCGTGGCCGACATCGTTCACATGGGCGACTGGTCGCGCATGCGCATGTGGGCGCTGGCCATCGGCACGGCGATGATCGGCTTCAACGCGATGGTCGCGCTCGGCTGGGTCGAGGCGGGTCGCAGCGTGTACGCCAGCGAACGCCTGATCTGGCTGTCGAACCTGGGCGGCGGCGTCGTGTTCGGCGTCGGCATGGTGCTGGCGTCGGGCTGCGGCAGCAAGACGCTGGTGCGCGTGGGCGGCGGCAACCTGAAGGCGCTCGTCGTGCTGCTCGTGCTCGCGGTGACGTCGTACATGACGCTGCGCGGCGTCACGGCGGTGTGGCGCGTCGAGACCGTCGACCGCGTCGCGGTGACGTTGCCGGTGGGGCAGGATCTGCCGTCGCTCGTGGCGTACGCGAGCGGCGCGCCGGTGCCGCTGCTGGCCGGTGTGCTGGGGCTGCTGATCGGCGGCGCGCTCATCGCGTGGGCGCTGTCGCGCGTCGAGGGGCGCTCGACCGAGACGCTGCTCGGCGGCGTGGGCATCGGCGCCGTGATCGTCGCGGTGTGGTGGGTGTCGGGGCGGCTGGGCTTCGTCCCCGAGCACCCCGATACGCTCGAGCCGACGTACCTGGCGACGAACACGCGCAGCATGGAGTCGCTGACCTTCGTCGCTCCGGTGGGCTACGCGCTCGACTGGCTGATCCTCTACAGCGACGCGAACAAGCGTCTGACGCTGGGCATCGTCTCGGTGTTCGGCGTCATCGCGGGCTCGGCCGCGTGGGCGCTGGCCAGCGGCAACTTCCGCTGGGAGGGCTTCGGCGACGTCGAGGACCTCGCCAACCACCTCGTCGGCGCGGCGCTGATGGGGGTCGGCGGCGTGACGGCCTTCGGCTGCACCGTCGGGCAGGGCCTGACCGGTGTGTCGACGCTGGCGGTGGGCAGCTTCCTCGCGCTGGGCGGCATCCTCGCCGGCGCCGTGCTGGGGCTGCGCTACCAGGCGTGGCGCCTCGAGCGGCGGGTGTGACGGCGCGCCCGCTGCCCACCACCGCCGTCGGCGATGCCGCTGCCGACGAGGCCGACCTCGAGCGCCGCTTCGGCGGCCTGCGGCGCCTGTACGGCGACGAGGGTTACCGCGTGCTGCGTGCGGCGCGTGTGGCGGTGGTCGGTGTCGGCGGCGTCGGCTCGTGGGCCGCGGAGGCACTGGCGCGCAGCGGCGTCGCCGAGCTGACGCTGATCGACCTCGACCACGTCTCGGAGTCCAACATCCACCGCCAGGTCCAGGCCGTCGGTGCCACCGTCGGGCAGGCCAAGGTGCTCGCGTTGCAGGCCCGGCTGGCCGACGTCCATCCCGGCTGCGCGGTCCACGCCGTCGAGGAGTTCATCGACGCGACGAACTGGCCGCAGTTGCTGCCGCGGCCCGTCGACGCCGTCGTCGATGCGTGCGATCAGATCGGGGCCAAGCTCGCGCTCGCGACGTGGGCGCGGCACAGCGGCGTGCCCTTCGTCACCGTCGGTGCGGCTGGCGGCAAGACGCTGGGGCAGGCCGTTGCGGTCGACGACCTCGCGCATGCGACGCACGACCCGCTGCTCGCATCGCTGCGCCAGAAGCTGCGGCGTGCCGGCGCGCCGCGCGGTGGCGTGCCGCTCGGCGTGCGCTGCGTGTATTCGAAGGAGACGGTGCACCGCCCTGAAGGCGCGTGCGACGTCGACGGCAGCCTCAACTGCGCCGGCTACGGCTCGACGGTGACGGTCACGGCGACGTTCGGTTTCGTCGCCGCCGGCGAGGCGATGCGCCAGCTGCTCGCCGCGGTGCCGGCGCTTCGCCAAAGATGGCTATAATATGCGGCTCTGCCGTCGAGGGTCGTTAGCTCAGCCGGTAGAGCAGCGGACTTTTAATCCGTTGGTCGCAGGTTCGAATCCTGCACGACCCACCACCGGATCAAAGGTCCGGCAAGAACACGGGCTCTTAGCTCAGCTGGTAGAGCAGCGGACTCTTAATCCGTTGGTCGTAGGTTCGAATCCTACAGGGCCCACCAGCACACCCCACGGCTCACGCAGCGATGCGTGGGCCGTTTCCGTTTCCGCCGCCCCGATGGCCGATCGCCTCCGGCGCTTGCCCGCACGCCGTATTCACGCGATGCTTCGTGGCGTGAGCACGTCGTCGGATTCGCCGCACAGGGTGGCTCGAGCGCCGGGACGCGGCGTCGTCGCCGGCGCACTGGCGTCGCTGTGCCTGGCGGCCTGTGCGGCCTTCGCGCCGGTGACGATCGTGCCGGGCCAGGCCGAGGCCGACGTCGTGCGCGCGCTGGGGCCGGTGACGGCCCGCTACGCGATGCCCGACGGCACGACGCGCGTCGAGATCGCGCGCGGCCCTCTCGGACGCCAGACCTACATGATCGACGTCGATGCCGCCGGGCGCGTGCTGCGCGGCGAGCAGGTGCTCGACGAGCGGCACTTCGCCGAAATCGTCGACGGCATGACCGAGGCGCAGGTGCTGCGCCGCATCGGACGTCCGGCCGAGCGTCAGCCGGTGGGCTTCGTCGGGCGCGTCGTCTGGTCGTGGCGCTACGAAAACAACCTGTGTCTGTGGTTTCGCGTCACGTTCGGCCCCGACGGCCGCACGATCGGCGGTGGAGGCTATCTGCCCGACCCGCTGTGCGAGCCACCGTTCGAGCCGTTCTGACCGACCTTCACGATGACCCTGACCATCTACGGCATTGCCCACTGCGACACCGTCAAGCGAGCGCGCGCGTGGCTCGCCGAGCACGGCGTCGAGGCGACGTTCCACGACTTCAAGAAGTCCGGCGTGCCCGCCGAGGCCCTGGATGCCTGGATCGCGACGCTCGGCTGGGAGCGGCTGCTCAACCGCCAGGGCACGACGTGGCGCAAGCTCGACGACGCGGCGAAGGCCGCGGTGACCGATGCCGCGTCGGCCCGCGCGCTGATGCTCGCGCAGCCGAGCGTGATCCGCCGGCCCGTGGTGCGCTGGCGCGATGGATCGCTGACGGTCGGCTTCGACGCCGACGACTGGTTGCGCCGCCTGTAGCCGCGCCGCTCAGCGAAGCCGCACCGGCAGCCGCCTGAAACCGCGGAAGCGCACGCGCGCGTCGCGCTCGGGGGCGGCCGCCAGATCGAGGCGCGGGAAGCGCGCCACCAGGCGCCCGATCGCGATCCGCGCTTCGAGCCGCGCGACGTTCATCCCGGCGCACGCGTGCGCGCCGTGGCCGAACGCGAGGTGCGGGTTCGGCTTGCGCGCGACGTCGAGGCGGTCCGGGTCGGCGAACACGGCCGGGTCGCGGTTGGCCGCGCCGATCGCCAGCGTCAGGAACGAGCCCGCGGGCACGGTGCGGCCGGTGAGTTCGATCGGCGCGGTCGCGAGCCGGTTGTTGAGCTGCAGCGGGCTCTCGTAACGCAGCAGCTCCTCGACCGCGGTGCCGATGAGCGCCGGGTCGGCGACGAGCCGCTCCCATTCGCCGCGGTGCGCGAGCAGTGCGTGCACGCCGTTGCCGATCAGGTTCGTCGTCGTCTCGTGGCCGGCGTTGAGCAGGAAGATGCACTGGTGCAGCAGCTCGGTGTCGCTGAGGGGCTCGCCGTCGCCGACGATCAGCCGCGTCAGCACGTCGACGTCGGGGTCGCCCGGGCGGCGGCGCCGTTCGGCCACCAGCGTGCGCAGGTAATCCTTGAATGCCTCGACCGCCGCGTTCCCGCGCGCGAGCACCTCGGCCGACGGCGCCGGCTCGAGTGCCGAGAGGATCGCGAGCGACCAGTCGCGCAGCGGGCCGCGCTCGTCGGCCGGCACGTCGAGCAGGTTGCCGATCACGTCGACCGGGATGCGCGCGGCGAAGTCGTCGATCAGGTCGGGCGCTGGCGCGTCGTCCAGGCGGTCGAGGAGGGTGTCGACGAGCGCGACGAGGCCGGGCTCCATGCGCGCGAGCGCGCGCGGGTTCAGCGCGGTGACGATCGGCCGGCGCACGCGCGTGTGCAGCGGCGGGTCGTTGAAGACGAGGCTCGTCGTGTGGTGCTCGAACAGCGGCGTGCCGGCGCCGAACTTCGGCGCGAACTCGCGCCGTTTGTCGGAGCTCGCCGCCGGATGGCGGTAGACGGCGGCGACGTCGTCGTAGCGCGTCAGCAGGAACGAGCCCGGCGCCAGCTCGTGCACCGGGTCGTGCGCGCGCAGCGCGGCGTAGACGGGGTAGGGGTCGTCGGCGAAGCCGGGCGGTGGGTCCGTCAGCGTGAAGCGCGTGGCCAGCGTGCGGGCGGTATCGGGATCCATCACGGCAGTGTCGGCCGCCGAGGCTGGATTCGCCAGCGGGCTTGCCCGGGCGGCCGCGCGACCAGCGAAGAGGGGCGTGGCGCTCGCGCACCACGCCCCCGAGGCGCGGGTTCCAGTCAGTTGCCCCTTCCGCGCCGACAGCCCCCACGACCGATGAACGTCGAGGTTTCAAGCGGCCGCCGCGGATCCGGCTTTGCCGGTCCGCTGGCGGCGCCCCCTCGAGGGGGAGCGCCGAAGGCGCTTCGGGGGTGGTTCATTTCATGCCGCGAGGAGTTGCCGCAGCACGAACGGCAGGATGCCGCCGTGCTTGTAGTAGTCCACTTCGATCGCGGTGTCGATGCGCAGCGTCACCGTGACCTCGCGCACCGAGCCGTCGGGCTTCGTGATGACGAGCTTGGCGTCGCTCTGCGGCTTGATCTCGTCGCCGAGCACGACGTCGACGACTTCGTCGCCGTGGATGCCCAGGCTCTCCCACGAGTCGCCGGGCTTGAACTGTAGCGGCAGCACGCCCATGCCGATCAGGTTGCTGCGGTGGATGCGCTCGAAGCTCTTCGCGATGACCGCCTTGATGCCCAGCAGCTGCGTGCCCTTGGCCGCCCAGTCGCGGCTCGAGCCGGTGCCGTATTCCTCGCCGGCGAAGATCACGGTGGGCACGCCCGCGGCCATGTACTTCATCGCGGCGTCGTAGATGAACATCTTCTCGGGGCCCTGGCCCGCGGCCCGTTCGGCCGCGGAGGGCTGATAGAGCGTCACGCCGCCTTCCTCGCGCGAGCCGTCCTCGCGCGGCGGGATCATCAGGTTCTTGATGCGCACGTTGGCGAAGGTGCCGCGCATCATCACCTCGTGGTTGCCGCGGCGCGAGCCGTAGCTGTTGAAGTCGGCCTTGGCGACGCCGTTGGCGATCAGGTACTGGCCGGCCGGCGAGTTCTCCTTGATCGAGCCCGCGGGCGAGATGTGGTCGGTCGTGATCGAGTCGCCGAACAGCGCCATGATGCGCGCGCCCTGGACGCCCGACTCGAGCGCCTTCGGCGTCATCTCGAAGCCCTCGAAGAACGGCGGCTGCGCGATGTAGGTGCTCTTCGGCCACGTGTAAACCTGGCCCTTGACGCCCTTGATCTGCTCCCACAGCTTGCCGGGCTTGGCGTGCACCTTGCCGTAGTTCTCCTTGAACGCCTTCGCGTCCATCGCGTACTTCATCAGCTTGTAGACCTCGTCGCTGCTGGGCCAGATGTCGCCGAGGTACACCGGCTTGCCCTTCTTGCCGAAGCCCACCGGCTCGGTCATCAGGTCCTTTGTGACGTTGCCGGCGATCGCGTAGGCGACCACCAGCGGCGGGCTGGCGAGGAAGTTGGCTTTCAGGTTCGGGTGGATGCGCGCCTCGAAGTTGCGGTTGCCCGACAGCACCGCGGCGCAGACGAGGTCGTTCTTCGTGATGACGTCGTTGATCTCGGGCGTCAGGTCGCCGGCGTTGCCGATGCAGGTCGTGCAGCCATAGGCCGCCACCGCGAAGCCGAGCTTCTCGAGGTAGGGCAGCAGGCCCGCCCGCGTGAGGTACTCGGTGACGATGCGCGAACCCGGGGCGAGCGAGGTCTTGATGTGCGGCTGGACCTTCAGCCCCGCCTCGACGGCCTTCTTCGCGAGCAGGCCGGCCGCGAGCAGCACGCCGGGGTTGCTCGTGTTGGTGCAGCTCGTGATCGCGGCGATCAGCACGTCGCCGTTGCGGATGTCGATGCCGTCGGCGGTCTTGAACACCTGGCCGAGCTTGTCGGCTGGCTGGTTGAAGCCGTTCTCGGCCACGGGCTTGCTGAACAGCTCGGTGAACTTCGACGCGAGGTGCGTGATCTCGATGCGGTCCTGCGGGCGCTTCGGGCCCGCGAGGCTCGGCGCGACGGTGGACAGGTCGAGCGTGACGACGCTCGTGTAGTCGATCTCGCCGGCCTTCGGGATACCGAACAGCTTCTGCGCCTTGAAGTAGCCTTCGAAGGCTTCGATCTCGGCCTTCGTGCGGCCGGTGCCCTTGAAGTATTCGATCGTCTTGCCGTCGACCGGGAAGAAGCCCATCGTCGCGCCGTACTCGGGCGCCATGTTGGCGATCGTCGCGCGGTCGGGCACCGACAGGCTCTCGGTGCCGGGGCCGAAGAACTCGACGAACTTGCCGACCACCTTGTGCTTGCGCAGGATCTCGGTGACGGTGAGCACGAGGTCGGTGGCGGTGACGCCTTCGCGCAGCTGGCCGGTGAGCTCGAAGCCGACGACGTCGGGCGTCAGGAAGTACACCGGCTGGCCGAGCATCCCGGCCTCGGCCTCGATGCCGCCGACACCCCAGCCGACCACCCCGATGCCGTTGATCATCGTCGTGTGGCTGTCGGTGCCGACCAGCGTGTCGGGGTAATACACCTTGTCCTTGCGCTTGTGCACGCCGCGCGCGAGGTACTCGAGGTTGACCTGGTGCACGATGCCGAAGCCCGGCGGCACGACGCCGAAGGTGTCGAACGCCTGCATGCCCCACTTCATGAACTCGTAGCGCTCGCGGTTGCGCTCGAACTCGAGCTTCATGTTGAGGTCCAGCGCCTTCTTGTTGCCGTAGTGGTCGATCATCACCGAGTGGTCGACGACGAGGTCGACCGGCACCAGCGGCTCGATCGTCTTCGGGTTCTTGCCCATGCGGTCGGCGACGTTGCGCATCGCGGCCAGGTCAGCCAGCAGCGGCACGCCGGTGAAGTCCTGCAGCACGACGCGCGAGACGACGAACGGGATCTCGTCGGTGCGCGGCGCGTTGGGCTGCCAGTTGGCGAGCTGCTCGACGTGTTCCTTCGTGACCTTCTTGCCGTCGCAGTTGCGCAGCACGCTCTCGAGCACGATGCGGATCGACACCGGCAGCCGGTTGACGTTCGGGTAGATCTTCGCGAGCGCGGGCAGCGAGTACAGCAGCCCCTCCTTGCCGGAGGCGGTCTTGAAGGACTTCAGGGTCTTGGAGAAGGCGTGGGCAGGGGCGAGCATGGGGCGGTCCTGTTGGCGTCGGAGGGGTTGCGGTGCGGGAAAGGGATGGGGCGGCGGCATCGTCGGTCATGCGCCTTGCGGCACGATGACTTTGAGGCCCTTGAAGTAGTCGCGGAAGAAACTGGCGTCGCGCGTGATCAGGCCGTTGCACTGCAGCAGCGCGTGCGCGCCGATCAGGAAATCGGGCACGGTGCGCGGGCCGGCGGCAGGCAGTCCGGCGGCCTTACGGCGCTCCTTGTAGCGGCGCTGCATCTCGCCGGCGCGCACGGCCGCACGTGCCTCGATCGGCGAGAACGTGATGCCGGCCTGCTCGAGCGTGTCGAGCAGCTCGGCGCCGTAACCGAGGCCGCTGACGACCTCGCTGACGACGACGTCGCACACGACGACGGGGCCGCGCGCGAGCGCGTCGCGCAGGCTCTCCTCGGCCGCTTCGGCGCGTGCGTCGCCGCCGAGCAGGTCGATCAGCACCGGGGAGTCGACGGCGATCATCAGGTGTCGGCCGGGTCGCCGGGGGCGCGGCCGCGCAGCTCGCGCATCACGTCGTCGGTGGTCACGCCTGGTGGCAGCCGGAAGCGTCCGCGCAGGCGCGACAGCGCGTCATCGACCTCCTTGCGCAGGATGATGCGGCTGCCGTCGAGCTCGACCTTGAGCTTGGTGCCCTTGGTCAGGCCGAGCGCGTCGCGCACGGCCTTGGGCAGCGTGATCTGGCCGCGTTCGGCGACGGTGGCTTCCATGACGGCATGTGCGGCGAAGTATGTATTCAGTATACATACTCGATCCTGCGGATGCCGATCCACCGTCGAGCCACCGCGGCGGGGCGCGGGCACGAAAAAGCCGCCCGCAGGCGGCTTGAGAACGTCGACGCAGCGCGGCGCCCGCGCGCGTCACGGCGTCACTTCTTCGGCGTCATGTAGTCGCTGACGACCTTCCAGCGCGCGTCCTGCAGCTGCGACAGCCGCGTCGCGTTGCTGCCCAGGCGCTTCGTCGGGCTGAACGTCATCTCGGCACTGCCGAAGATGTCGGGCGGGATCGTCATCGAATCCATCGCCTTGATGAAGCTGTCGGTCGTCAGGTTCGGGCCGGCCTTGGTCGCGGCGCGGATGAAGGCGTCGACCGCGTTGTAGCCGTACACCGAGAACACCGTTGGGTCCTCGTTGAACTTGGTCTTGTACTTGTTGGCCCAGAAGCTGATCTCGCGCGAGGTGTCGTCGAGGTACGGGTGCTGCACCGTCATCGTCGCGTACAGCCCGTCCATCGCCTTGCCGCCGAGCTTGTGGATCAGGTCGGTGTAGGCGGCGCTCGAGCCGAGGAAGGTCGGGCTGAAGCCGGTCTTGCGCGCCTCGGCGATCGCGCCGATCGTCTCGCGGATGATGGTGCCGAGCACGACGAAGTCGCAGCCGGCGGCCTTCATGCGCGCGACCTGGCTCGAGAAGTCGGTCGCGCCGCGCTTGTAGGTCGTCTTCTCGGCGAGCGTGACGCCGATCGTCTTCAGGCCGTCCTCGGCACCGCGCATCACTTCCAGGCCGAACTCGTCGTCCTGGTACATCGTGCAGGCCTTGGTCGCGTTCTTCTGCTTGTACAGCATCGGCGCGGCGATCAGCATCTGGTCGTAGTACGGCGCCGCGAACGAATACTTCAGCCGGTGAAACGGCTCGTACATCTGCCGCGCCGCGGTCACGGGGAAGAAGTTGAGGACGTTCTTCTCGAACTGCACCGGCATCGCCGCCATGTTCTGCGCCGTGCCGATGTGGCCGACGACGGCGAACACCTTGTCCTGGTTGACGAGCTTCTGCGCCGCGAGCACGGCCTTGCGCGGGTCGTAGGCCGAGTCCTCGACGACCAGGCGCAGCTTGCGGCCGTTGACGCCGCCTTGCTCGTTGGCCTCGTCGACGCGCAGCATCATGCCCAGGCGCACCTGCTTGCCGAAGCCGGCGATCGGCCCCGACAGGTCCTGGATCGAGCCGATCACGATCTCGTTCTTGCTGACGCCCTGCGTCGCCTGCGCCATAGCCAGCGGCGCCGCAACGGCCAGCGCCAAGGCGGTGAGGGTGTGTTTCATGCGTCGTCTCCTTGAGTGCCGCTAGCTGCGGCCGTTGCCGTACATCGACTCGATCAGCGGGGCGTACTTCTGCTGCACGAACCGCCGTTTGAGCTTCATCGTCGGGGTCAGTTCCTCGTCCTCGGCGGTGAGTTGCGTCTCGATCAGGCGGAACGCCTTGATCTGCTCGACACGCGCGAACTTGGCGTTGACCTTGTCGATCTCGCGCTGGATCAGCTCCTGCACCTCGCGCGCGCGCGTCAGGCTCGCGTAGTTCGAGAACGGCACGTCGTGGTCCTGCGCGTACTTCTCGACGTTCTCCTGGTCGATCATGATCAGCACCGTCAAGTACGGGCGCCGGTCGCCGATCACCACCGCGTCGGTGATGTACGGCGAGAACTTCAGCTCGTTCTCGATCTCGCTGGGCGTGATGTTCTTGCCCCCGGCCGTGATGATGATGTCCTTCATCCGGTCCGTGATGCGGAAGAACCCTTCGTCGTCGACGGTGCCGACGTCACCGGTGTGCAGCCAGCCGTCGGCGTCGATCGTCTCGGCCGTCTTCTCGGGCTGGTTCAGGTAGCCCATGAAGACGTTGGGGCCGCGGATCAGCAGCTCGCCGGTGGTCGGGTCGATCCGCACCTCGTTGTAGCTGCACGCCGGCCCGATCGAGCCGGGCTTGATCTTCCACGCGGGCATCCCGGTCGAGGCGCCGCCCGACTCGGTCTGTCCCCACACTTCGAGCATCGGCACGCCGAGCGAGAGGTACCAGCGCACCAGCTCGGGCGAGATCGGCGCCGCGCCGGTGACGAGGAAGCGCGAGCGGTGGATGCCGATCAGCTTGCGCACGTTGTCGAGCACGAGCAGCCGCGCGAGCCGGAACTGCAGCTTCAGCGTCGCCGGCACCGGCCGGCCGGCGAGCACGAGGTCGGCGATGCGCCGCCCGACGCCGATGGCCCAGGCGTAGGCGGCCTGCTGCAGCTTCGTCGACTCCGACAGCGCGATCGTCACCGCCGAGTAGAACTTCTCCCACACGCGCGGCACGGCGACGAACACGGTGGGCGCGATCTCGCGCACGTTCTCGGGCACCGTGTCGGGGTTCTCGACGAAGTTCAGTTTCGAGCCGGTGTACATCGAGAAGTACTCGCCGCCCAGACGCTCGGCGACGTGGCACAGCGGCAGGAAGCACATGCGCTCGTCGCGCTCGTCCTGCGCGATCAGCGTGTTGTAGCCGCGCATCGTGTAGACCAGGCTCCTGTGCGCATGCATCGCGCCCTTGGGCTTGCCGGTGGTGCCCGAGGTGTAGATCAGGATCGCGAGGTCCTCGGGACGGCGGCTGCTGACGCGCGCGTCGAACAGCCCCGGGTGCGCGCGGTCGTGCTCGCGGCCCATGCTGCGCAGCACGTCGAAGCTGACGACCATCGGATCCTCGAAGCGGTGCAGCCCCTCCATGTCGAAGACGACGATCTTCTTCAGCCGCGGCAGCCGCTCGCGCACCTCGAGCGCCTTGTCGAGCTGCTCCTCGTCTTCGACGAAGAGGATCGACGTCGCCGAGTCCTCGCACAGGTACTGCACCTGGCTCGGCGAGTCGGTCGGGTAGATGCCGTTCGAGACGCCGCCGGCGCTGAGGATGCCGAGGTCGGCCAGCACCCACTCGACGAGGGTGTTCGACAGGATCGACGCCGTGTCGCCGGGCTCGAAGCCGAGCGCGGCCAGCCCCATCGCGACCTCGCGCACCGCGCGGCCGGTGTCGTTCCACGTCCACGCACGCCACAACCCGAGGTGCTTCTCGCGCAGCCACACCGCGTCGCCGCGCATCCGCACGGCGTTCCAGAACACCTCGGGGATCGTCTCGCCGGGCACGACGATGTCGGTGCGCGGCTGGATGTGGCTCAGGTCCCACAGGTTGCTCATGCGCTCACCGCCACGTCTTCTTCTTCTTCCAGCGCCGCTCGCCGCGCGCGCCGGCCTCCTTCATGCCCAGGTAGAACTCCTTGATGTCCTCCTTCTCGCGCAGGCGCTCGCAGGTGTCTTCCATCACGATACGGCCGTTCTCGAGCACGTAGCCGTAGTCGGCGGCGTTGAGCGCCATGTTCGCGTTCTGCTCGACGAGCAGCATCGTCGTGCCGCGCTCGCGGTTGATGCGCACGATGATCTCGAAGATCTCCTTCGTCAGCTTCGGACTCAGCCCCAGGCTCGGCTCGTCGAGCAGCATCAGCTCGGGCGCGGCCATCAGCGCGCGGCTGATCGCGAGCATCTGCTGCTGCCCGCCCGACAGCAGCCCCGCGTCTTGCTTCTCGCGCTCCTTGAGGATCGGGAAGTAGCGGTACACCGCCTCCATGTCGCGCGCGACCGCGTCGCGGTCGGTGCGCGTGTAGGCGCCCATCAGCAGGTTGTCGTGCACCGACAGCAGCGGAAACACCTCGCGCCCCTCGGGCACGTGCACGAGGCCCTGCTGGACGATGAATGCGGGGTCCTGCGCGGTGATGTTCATGCCCTTGAACTCGACCGTGCCCTTGCGCGGGTCGATGATGCCGCTGATCGTCTTCAGGATCGTCGTCTTGCCCGCGCCGTTGCTGCCGAGCACGGTCGCGATCTGGCCGCGCTCGACCTGCAGGCTCACGCCGCGGATCGCCTTGATCGGGCCGTAGGCGCTCTCGACGTTGCTGAGCTTGAGGATGACCTCGGCCATCAGGGTCCCCTGCGCAGCGACGACGCGTCGTCGGCGGTGCCGAGATAGGCCTCGACGACGCCCGGGTGCGATTGCACCTCGGCCGGCGTGCCGAGCGCGAGCACCTCGCCCTGGTTCATCGCGAGCACGCGGTCCGACACGCGCGAGACCAGCCCCATGTCGTGTTCGACCATCAGCACCGTGATGCCGAGGTCGTCGACGATGTCCTGAATCCAGAACGCCATGTCGCCGGTTTCCTCGACGTTCAGCCCCGACGACGGCTCGTCGAGCAGCAGCAGCTTTGGCCCGGTGGCCAGTGCGCGCGCGAGCTCGACGACCTTGCGCACACCGTAGGGCAGCCCGGCGACCATCGTGTCGCGGTAGTGCTGCAGGTCGAGGAAGTCGATCACCTCCTCGACCTTCTCGCGCGTTGCGCGCTCGGCGGCACGCACCTTCGGCAGGAACAGCATCTCGCTCCACAGCCCGCTCGTGCGGTGCACGTGGCGGCCGATCAGCAAGTTCTGCAGCACGGTGGCGTGCTCGAACAGCTCGATGTTCTGGAACGTGCGCGCGATGCCCAGCGGCGCGATCTTGTGCGGCGGCACCGCGAGCAGGTCCTGCCCCTCGAACGTGATCGAGCCGGCGGTGGGCGTGTAGATGCGGCTGATCAGGTTGAACACCGTCGTCTTGCCGGCGCCGTTGGGGCCGATCAGCGTGAACACCTCGCCGCGGCGCACGTCGAAGCTGACGTCGTTGACCGCCAGCACGCCGCCGAAGCGCACTTGCAGGTTCTTCGCCGAGAGCAGCACGTCCTGCATCGCTAGCGCAGCCGGTCGGACTTCTGGAACGCCTTCTGCCGCTTGAACAGGCCCTTGCGGTAGAAGGGGAAGAGCTGGAACCACGTGCGGATCTTCAGCCAGCGGCCGTAAAGACCCATCGGTTCGAACAGCACGAACGCGATCAGCACGGCACCGTAGATCACGGCCTTGAGGCCCGGTGCCTGCGCGATCGTGTCGGGCAGCACGTCCTTCAGCGCGCTGATCGCCTGCGGCATGCCGATCAGGAAGATCGCGCCGAGGAAGGCACCGTGCACGCTGCCGAGCCCGCCGATGACGACCATCAGCAGCAGGTCGATCGACGCGATGATGTTGAACTGGTCCGGGCTCAGGAAGCGGATCGCGTGCGCGTACAGCGCGCCGCCGATGCCGGCCAGCGCGGCGCTGATCGCGAAGCTCAGCGTCTTGTAGTACGCGAGGTGGATGCCCATGCTCTGCGCCGAGATCTCGCTGTCGCGGATCGCGACGAACGCGCGGCCGGTGGGGCTGCGCAGCAGGTTGAGCACCGCCAGCGTGCAGGCCACCGTGATCACGAGGCAGAGGAAATAGAACGTCTCGCCGCTGTCGGCGACCCAGCCGAACATCTGCGGCTGGCCGACCATCAGCCCGGCGTTGCCGCCGGTGACGCTCTCCCAGCGCGCGAGCACCTCCTCGACGATGAAACCGAAGGCCAGCGTCGCGATGCCGAGGTAGATCCCTTTGACGCGCAGCGCCGGCAGCCCGACGACGGCACCGACCGCGGCCGACAGGCCGGCGGCGGCCGCGAGCGACAGCGGGAACGGCCAGCCCTGCGCGGCGAGCACCGCCTGCGTGTACGCGCCGACGCCGAGGAACGCCGCGTGCCCGATCGAGAACAGCCCGGTGAAGCCGGCGAGCAGCATCAGCCCGAGGCCGACGATGCCGTAGATCAGGATGAAGGTCAGCTGCGCGAGGCCGTACGACTCGAGCCACCACGGCGCAGTCACCAGCGCGGCGAGCAGCAGGCCGTACCAGAACCGGTGCCCGCCGTGCTTGGCCAGGCGGATGTCCTGGTCGTAACTGGTCTTGAAGATGAAGCGCATCGCCCGCTACACCTTCTTTCTGAGGTTCTCGCCGAACAGGCCGTTGGGCTTGATCATCAGCATCAAGAGCACGACGGCATAGGCCGCGACGTCCTTGAAGCCCTCGGGCAGGTAGAAGCCGGCCAGCGACTCGACGACGCCGATGATCAGCCCGCCGACGATCGCACCGGGCAGGCTGCCGAAGCCACCGACGACCGCCGCCGGGAACGCCTTCAGGCCGATGAAACCCATGTTGGCGTGCACGAACGTGATCGGCGCCAGCAGCAGCCCGGCCACCGCCGCGACCATCGCCGCCAGCGCCCAGACGACGCCGTTGAGCTTCTTGACCGGGATGCCCATGTAGTAGGCGGCGAGCTGGTTCTGCGACGCGGCCTGCATCGCGATGCCGACCTTGCTGCGGCTGAACATCAGGTACAGCACGAGGCACAGCACCGCGGTGACGGCGATCACGACGAGTTGCTCGACCGCCAGCACGACGCCGCCGACCGGCACGACGGCGTCCTTGTACGGCACCGGCAGCGTGTGCGTGTCGGTGCCGATGCCCGGGATCATCGTGATCGCGCCACGCGCGACGTAGCCCACGCCGATCGTCAGCATCACGATCGAGAACGTCGGCTGGCCGAGGATGGGCCGGATCACGACGCGCTCGATCGCGAGGCCGAACAGCCCCATCGCAGCGATCACGGCCGGCACCGTGATCCAGAACGGGAAGCCCAGCACCGTCAGCGCCGCCAGCCCGACGAAGGCACCGAGCATCATCAGGTCGCCCTGCGCGAAGCTCACCGCTTCGGTGGCCTTGTAGATGAGCACGAAGCCCAGCGCGATCAGACCGTAGATGCAGCCTTGCGCGATGCCGCTGACCAGAACCTGCAGGACCTGCAAGACGAACCCCGGGAGACCGATCGACAATGACCTGAACGAGACCGCGCATTTGTAGCGAAAGCCCCGCGCCTGTCGTGCGCGAGGAAACCCGCAAGAACGCCCGAGGAGGTGTCACGATGGAGACAGTGGGCATCACCCGCGACGGCCCCGTGTGGACCGTCACGCTGCAGCGGCCCGCGGCGCGCAATGCCGTCGATGGCCCGACGGCGCGCGCGCTCGCGGCGGCGTTGCGCGCGTTCGACGCCGACGCCGACGCGCGCGTCGCGGTGCTCGCCGGCGCCGGCGGGCACTTCTGCGCCGGGGCCGACCTGAAGGCGGTCGCCGAAGGCGGCGAGCGCATGAACCCGCTGGAGGACGACCTCGACGCCGACGGCCCGATGGGGCCGACGCGGCTCGTGCTGACCAAACCCGTGATCGCCGCCGTCAGCGGCCACGCGGTGGCCGGGGGCTTCGAGCTCGCGCTGTGGTGCGACCTGCGCGTCGTCGACGACAGCGCCGTGTTCGGTGTGTTCTGCCGCCGCTGGGGCGTGCCGCTGATCGACGGCGGCACGGTGCGCCTGCCGCGGCTGATCGGCGAGAGCCGGGCGCTCGACCTGATCCTCACCGGCCGCGCCGTCGACGCCGACGAGGCGATGGCGATCGGGCTGGCCACGCGCCGCGCCGCGCCGGGCCAGACGGCGCTCGACGCCGCGCTCGCGCTCGCGCGCGAACTCGCCGCCCTGCCGCAGACCTGCCTGCGCTCGGATCTCGCGAGCGTCAAGGCGCAGGCCGGCCTGCCGCTGCGCGACGCGCTCGCGCACGAGTTCGCGCTCGGGATGGCGACGCTCGCGTCGGGCGAGAGCCGCGAGGGGGCGGCGCGCTTCGCCGGCGGGGCCGGGCGCCACGGGCGGCCGGCGTGAAGCTGGAGCGATGTGCCGGGTTGGATCGAGGAAACGTGTCAGCCCATCGCGGCCTTTGCTTTGGTGACGGTCGGCGGCTTCTCGCGGATGCTGTCAGCCTGAATCCAGCAGTTCACCGTCCGTCATCGCGCGCTAAGCGAGCACTGGCGCGGCTTTGACGGGTCTTGGCACACTCACCCGATGGGTGAGAGCAAACAACGCATGCGCGAGGTGGCCCTGGCGGCCGAAGTGGCGGCCGGCGCGCCGCAGGTGGTGGACACGCTGGGCGGGCGCATGCACGTGCGCTGGGACGAGGGTGCGGCG